>CBFGZY010000031.1:0-41853 GCA_965653375.1 uncultured Pseudoxanthomonas sp. | reverse complement strand
TCGTGCGCCAGCGCCTTGGCGATCAGCACGCGCCGCTTCATGCCGCCGGACAGCGCCATGATCTTGCTGTCCTTTTTGTCCCACAGCGAAAGATCGCGCAGCACTTTTTCCAGATGCGCCGGATTGGGCGGTTTGCCGAACAGGCCCCGGCTGAAGCGGACCGTGGCCCAGACGGTCTCGAATGCGTCGGTGGACAACTCCTGCGGCACCAGGCCGATCTTGCTGCGCGCCGCACGATAGTCGCGGGCGACATCGTGGCCGTCGGCCACTACCGTGCCTTCGCTCGGATTGACGATGCCGCAGATGATGCTGATCAACGTGGTCTTGCCGGCACCGTTGGGGCCGAGCAGGGCGAAGATTTCGCCGCGGCGGATATCCAGATCGACGCGCTTGAGCGCTTGAAAGCCGGACGCATAGGTCTTGCTCAGCTTACTGACGGAGATGATGGGCTGCACGGCGTTCCTGCATCGGTACGATGAAATCGCGTGAATCCTACCGGAGCAGGGCCGCTGCCGTTGTCCCGGATACGGGAATATGAATCCCTGCGCATGTACAGATGCGCTCTTCGTAGAGCGGAGCTTGCTGCGCTGCTCTTGCTCTTCTGCCTTTTTGCGTTTCACGAGGCGTGGACCGAAGAGCAGCGGAGCGAGCTCCGCTCTACAGGTCGGTCAGCAGCAGGCGGCAGTGCAGCAAGTACGCTCGGTGCTCGCCACAACCGCGGCTGGCGCCACCGGCAGCTCGACCGCAGCCGACGCCACCGCCAACGCCCGCGCAGCCAAATCGCCCTTGCGCTCGCTATAGCGGTCGGTCAGGTAGTCGCTTTGGTCGCGCACCATCAGCGTGAACTTCACCAGTTCCTCCATCACGTCCACTACCCGGTCGTAATAGGAAGACGGCTTCATCCGTCCTTCGTCATCGAATTCCTGCCAAGCCTTGGCCACCGAGGACTGGTTGGGAATCACTACCATGCGCATCCAGCGGCCCAGCACACGCAGCGTGTTGACCACATTGAACGACTGCGACCCGCCGCAGACCTGCATGACTGCCAGCGTGCGGCCCTGGGTCGGCCGAACGCCGCCGCTTTCCAATGGCAGCCAATCGATCTGGTTCTTGAATACGCCGGTGACCGTGCCGTGTCGCTCGGGACTGACCCACACCTGGCCTTCGGACCACTGCGACCACTCGCGCAGCTGGCGCACCTTGGGGTGATCGGCGCTGGTGCTGTCCAGCATGGGCAGCTCATGTGGATCGAACACGCGTGTCTGAGCGCCAAAGTGCTGCAACAGGCGCTCGGCTTCCAGCGCCAGCTTGCGACTGAACGATTGCGGACGGAGCGATCCGTACAGGATCAGGATGCGCGGCGGATGCTGCGAACCCGCTGGCGCCAGCCGGTGCGGGTCGGGGGTCGCGAGCGCTTCGGCGGCCACGTTGGGCAGGTGGTGAATTGTCATAAAAGCTTGCTAGCCTTGGATATGTTCGATTATTCTAGAATTATGGAAATAAATAATGCAACCACCGCGCTCTCGGCCTTGGGCCAGCCCACCCGGCTGGCGATCTTCCGTCTGTTGGTCGAGGCGGGACCGGAAGGCAGGAAGGCCGGCGAGATCGCCGAGGCATTGGCGCTCCCTGGCGCCACGCTGTCGTTCCACCTGAAGGAGCTGGCAGCCGCCGGACTGATCCATGGCCAAACGCGCGGGCGTGTCATTTGCTACCGGGCCGATTTCGACACCATGAACGCATTGATCCAATTCCTGACCCACAACTGCTGCGGCGGAAACGCCGCGCAGTGCGCGCCCTCCACCCAAAATCTTGCTTGCGCCCCAAGTCCTGCGAAACCTGCACGGGCATAGCGCAACCGAAGCATCCCGTTCCGACTTCAACCCGATAGTCAAAGAGGGAGATCATGAAAGACCAATACAACGTGTTGTTCGTCTGCATCGGCAACGCCGGTCGCAGCCTCATCGCCGAGGCGTTGGCCAACCAATTGAGCAAAGGACGCCTGCGCGCCTATAGCGGGGGCAGCCAACCCAAGGGCGAAGTCAGTCCTCACGCAATTACCGTCCTGCAATCGGCGGGCTTCAGCACCGACGGATTGCGTAGCAAGTCGTGGGAAGAGTTCTCCGCCGACGGTGCTCCAAAGATGGACTTGATCATCACTGTCTGCGATCGCGTCGCCAACGAGCCTTGCCCGATCTGGCCCGGGCACCCCACGACCGCCCACTGGAGCGTCCCGGATCCATCGACGGTCACCGGTACGCCGGAACAGATCCTCGCTGCCTACAAGGACGTGATGATGGTGCTGCATCAACGCATCGCACTGCTGCTTTCGTTGAAACTGGAAGCGCTGGACCAACTGACGGCGTCGACGCGCTTGCGCGAGTCAGGCTTGAGCGAATCCGGCCTGCACGCGTGAGCGCTTGAGAACGCCGGTTTCTATTCTTCTCCACCAGCAAGGCTTTCAATGACGATACGTGTCGGTATCAATGGCTTCGGCCGAATGGGCCGTCTTACCCTGCGTGCCGCGTGGGGCGACGACGAACTGGTGTTCGTGCGGATCAACGATCCGGCTGGCGACCCCGCCACGTTGGCGCATCTGATGAATTTCGATTCGATACATGGGCGTTGGGACCATGAAGCGGATTCCGACGGCGACCATCTCGTCATCGACAGCGTGCGCATCCCCATTACTCGCAACAAGGACATCGCCGCCACCGATTGGTCCGACTGCGACGTGGTGATCGAAGCCTCCGGCAAATTCCGCAAGCCCGACGTGCTGCAGCCGTATCTGGACCAGGGTGTGAAGCGCGTGGTGGTGACCGCCCCCATCAAGGCGGCCGGCACGCTGGATACCGTCATGGGTGTCAATCACCAGCGGTTCGATCTCGCGCTACACCGTATCGTTTCGGCAGCGTCGTGCACCACCAACTGTTTCGCCCCGGTGGTGAAGGTAATCCACGAGAGCCTGGGCATCCGGCACGGCAGCCTGACCACCATCCACAGCCTGACCAACACCCAGGTGATCGTCGACGCGCCGCACAAGGATCTGCGCCGCGCGCGTGCCTGCGGCAGCAGCCTGATTCCCACCTCGACCGGATCGGCCACCGCCATCGCCGAGATATTCCCGGAACTGCGTGGACGCCTGGATGGACATGCGGTGCGCGTGCCATTGACCAATGCCTCGCTGACCGACTGCGTGTTTGAAGTGGAGCGCGCGACCACGGTCGAAGAAGTGAACAGCCTGCTGCAAGCCGCGGCCGAAGGCGAGTTGAAAGGCATCTTGGGTTATGAAACCCGTCCGCTGGTATCGATCGATTTCCAGACCGATCCGCGTTCCAGCATCGTCGATGCGCTGTCCACCTTGGTGATCAACGGCACGCAGGTGAAGATCTACGCCTGGTACGACAACGAGTGGGGCTACGTGAATCGCACGGCGGAGTTGGTGCGGCTAGTGGGGCGGGCGGATACCTAGGGCCTGTTAACGCTATTGGGATGAGCCACGCCGCAACCCAGTGCGTACGGGGCAAGGAAGAAGGAGGAAATGTATGCCGATACATGCCCGAGTGATGACGCGGCCCCGTGCGCACTGGATTGCGGCCCCCGTATCAAGTACGGGGCAGGCTCTTCGGGTTGCTTTCCCGCCTCGCCAGGAACTCGCGCGTGGCTTGAACAGGCGGCCAGCCTGTCGCGGCGCCACGCACGAGCCCCTGACAAGACGGGAAAGCAACGTGACTCATCCCAATAGCGTTAACAGGCCCTAGCTCATGCTGCAGCGGCTATCGCCCGATGTGCGCCAGTACCTGCTGATCACCGGCAACTATTGGGCCTTCACCCTCACCGACGGCGCACTGCGGATGTTGGTGGTGCTGCATTTCCACCAATTGGGCTACAGCCCGTTGCAAGTCGCGCTGCTGTTCCTGTTCTACGAAATCTTCGGCGTGGTGACCAATCTGGTTGGCGGCTGGTTGGGCGCGCGCATCGGTTTGAACCGCACCATGAACATCGGCCTGGCCATGCAGGTGGCTGCGTTGTCGATGCTGCTGGTGCCCGCGGTATGGCTGACCGTGCCGTGGGTGATGGCGGCGCAGGCGTTGTCGGGTATCGCCAAGGACCTCAACAAGATGAGCGCCAAGAGCAGCATCAAGTTGCTGGTGCCCGGCGACCGGCAAGGCGCCTTGTATCGCTGGATCGCGGCGCTGACCGGATCCAAGAACGCACTGAAAGGCGTGGGCTTTTTCCTGGGCGGCGCCTTGCTGACCTGGCTGGGCTTCACCCGGGCTGTCGCGGCGATGGCAGTGGCGCTGGCGGTGGTTTGGATGCTGAGTTTGTGGCGGCTCAAGCGCGACCTGGGCAAAGCAAAAAGCAAGCCCAAGTTTCGCGAACTGCTATCCAAGAGCCGTGCCATCAATCTGTTGTCGGCGGCGCGGATGTTTTTATTCGGTGCGCGCGATGTGTGGTTCGTGGTGGCGCTGCCGGTGTTTCTGGCCGAGAGGCTGGGCTGGGATTTCTGGCAGGTCGGTGGATTTCTCGCCGCCTGGGTGATCGGCTACGGCATCGTGCAAGCCATGGCGCCTGGCTTTACCGGCAAGCGTGGTGTTGCCGGTGGAATTCGCGAACGGCTCCCCGACGGCCGCACTGCCTTGCTCTGGGCGGTGCTGCTGGCCTTTGTGCCGGCGCTGATGGCATGGCTGCTATATCAAGGCCAGGATGCGCGCCTGGTAGTCATCGCGGGGCTGGCCGTGTTTGGCGTGTTGTTCGCCATTAATTCTTCACTGCACAGCTATCTGATTGTCAGTTATGCCGCCGAAGACGGCGTGTCGCTAGACGTGGGTTTCTACTACATGGCCAATGCGTTGGGACGGCTGCTGGGCACCGTGCTGTCGGGTTGGATTTACCAAGTCGCCGGGTTGCCGGCTTGCCTGGCGATCTCCGCTGTGTTGGTGGGGTTGGCGGCGGCGGTGTCGATCGCTCTGCCGAGGCATGGGGTGGCAGCGTAGGGCGGGTCTTGACCCGCCATTGCCATGACTGACTGCCGATGGCGATTGGCGGGGCAGGTTCGAACCACCGTGATGCGGTTTCGATGGTTTTCGCCGCAAGCTTCGAGATGGCGATGGCGGGTCAAGACCCGCCCTACGGCTCGTGTGGATACAAGCCGATCAACACAAAGTCAGAGGGATTTCGTAGCTGCGCTCGCGGTACTTGCTGCGCTCGTCGCGGCAATAGGCGCTGCCCATGGCGAACTTGCGGCAGATCGCAGGACGTTGCTCGTAGATGGTGCAATGCATGTGAATCGGATCGACGGCGACACACCAGCCTTCCTCGCCGCGGGCCATGGTGCTCAAGCCGGAGGGACTGCGTTCGACCAGATGGCGGGGAACATTGTCCTCCGGCATGACCACCACGGTCAGCCGGCAGCAGACGGCATCGCAGTGCGAGCAGGACACCGCTTTGTCGACGTGTCGATCGTCGTCGCTGAAGTCAGAATCAGAAAATTCGGTCATGAGAAACTCACCGCAGATATTTCAAAAGACGGCCGCGGAAGGGTGGAGTTTCCTCGTCCTTGAATTGCAGCCGCCGTTCGGTGGGAACAAAACCCAGCGCCGACATCGCGCGCGAGAATGCGCCGCTATTGCCTCTGCCGGGATCGGTGATCAGTACTTCCATGTTGGGTTGTGCGTGCCGTTGCACTAATGCCGCCAACAAGCCTGCGTGGCCGCGTTCGTAAAGCACATCGCTGCCGATGATCAGGTCGAACAGACCCAACGCCTCGTCAGGCCTTTCCCAACGCAAATCGCAATACGGAATCTCAGGCAGTCCGTTCAATTCTGCATTTCCAGCCAGGAATGGTCCTGCCAGCGGGTGGTGATCGCTGGCAGTGATGTCGGCGCCGCGCTGCTGCAAGACCAGGCTGGCCAGTGCCAATCCGCAGCCGACTTCCAATACGCGTTTGCCCGCCACATCGTGGTGCGTCATCTCGTCGGCGAGAATTCTTCCTGCTGGCCAGGCTTGGCCGAACAGCGGCCACAGCGCCGAAGAAATGCCTGCCTGGTCGGCCGCTCCATCAGGATCGTGGAACTGTTGCAGGTCTTTTAATGCACGGACTTGGAAATCGTGTCCGCCAATACGAATATCGAGCAAGCGAGTGAGGTAGGCCGACATCGGCGCTCCCAGGTGCATCGGCGTACTGAAACGGCGATGATGCGGAAAGGGAGCGAAACGGCGACGGAAACCGGCCGGGCGAAACGCACTGAAAAACGCAATGAAAATATGTTTGCTTGGGCATCGTACGCCTTAATGCCAGTGCATGCGAGAAAATCCTTCTTGGATCGATTGTGAACGTTCATTCACATGGCTCTTCACACAGCGGAAGCCTGCCGATCTACGCTTAAAACGACGACTCAGCCCCTCATCGGCTCCGAAAAGCGCATACTCGTTGAAACCGACTGGAGCGCGCCCATGATGAGAAGCCATATCGAGTGGTTCAAATTCCATCTGGGGAACCGGCAAAGCATTGGCCCGGCCACCTTGCGTGCGCTGTGGTCCGACGCTTGCGATTCTTTCGACATCAGCGTGAATCGGCAGATGCACAGCATTGCAGGGCATACGACGGTTACCTATTCGTTGTGCGCTTCACCGCGTTTGCCGAACCCCAAGCTGGTCGAGCTACGGATGAGAAAGTTGCTGGAATCTTCCAACTACGCCTTCTCCATGACGGTAATCCACCATTGAATACGGCGCCGGGCCGCGCCTTCTCGGCCTTAAGGAGAAGGCAATGAGCTTCGACATCGGTATCGGTAAGTGTTGCGGGATCGCTGATGGCTTCGTCGACGTCAGTCTGGATAGCGCGATGGTCAGCCGGCTGATTCCCACCCAAGGCTGGCGCAAATCAGGTTCCAGTACGCTGCGTCTGCCGTTGCGCCTGTGCAGCCAGAAAAGGCCGCCCATCGTTGGGAACGAGGTCTATCTTCCTCAGGAAGCGCTTGCCAAGAGCCAGAAAGGTTCGTTGGACCTGCATGGCGACGGTAATTTCGCCGCGGTTGAACTAATGGCGCTGGTGAAGGATCTCGACCCGGCTGCCATGAACCCGCCTAGTGCCAAACCGCGTTCCTCGCGCTGGTAAGTCGCGTCGTTGCATCGGACGGTTGGCTCGAACATCTTTGTTTGAAGCAACGTAGGGCGGGTCTTGACCCGCCAATGCCATCTCGACGCTGACAAAGACAACACCGAAAGCCACGCCGCGGCGGTTTGTGCGCCACTTCGATGGTTGCCATCGGGAGTTTAGGCATGGCAATGGCGGGTCAAGACCCGCCCTACGATCTGCCAAGATTCTCTGAAGCAAAGTTGCTGGGTTCCGGCGTTCGCCGGGATGACAACGTCATATCCCACCCACACCTCTGCGGCGCTTTTCGGCCCGCTTACGTTTCATTGGTTTAAACGACCCGCAAAAAATAGCTCCGTCATCCCGGCGAACGCCGGGATCCAGTGACTTGCACTTGGTCGGTGAACATCAAGCCCCTGGTGAGAAATCCAGCGTGCTACGTGTGCCGGTTCCAGCCTGCGACGAAATATCCAGCGCCCAGCCCAAGTGATTGCATAGCCTGGAAATCAATTCCAGGCCGATGCCGCCGCCGCCGCGGCCTTCGCCGCGTGCGAGGCGGGTATAGATGGCGCTGATTTCTTCCGGCGACATGCCGTGGCCCGGATCTTCGATGACGACCTTTGCCGGAGTTTCCAGGCGTATGCGGATTTCGCCGCGGTCGCTGTGCTCGATCGCATTGCGCAGCAGATTGCCGATGGCTGCTTGCACGATGGCCATCGGCGCGACGATCCGACAAGGCGGCAGTTCGTCCAGGCTCAGCACCAGTGCTTTGTCGCGGGTCAGATGACGATGATCCTCGACGATCTCCGGCAACAGCTGATCCAGCGATACATGGTCGCTGATGTTGGCAAGGCGCGAAGGGTCCTTCGCCAGTACCAATAGCAAGCCGATCAGCTGCTCGATGTCCTGCGTGGTTCGTTTCACCCGCATCATCTGCGCGCGTGCGGTGGCACCCAGGCTTGGTTGTTCGAGCGCCAGCTCGGCGGCGCCGGCGATAACCGCGATTGGCGTGCGTAGCTCGTGGCTTGCGCTGTCGATGAAAGCGCGTTCGCGTTCCACGAAACGCTCGTTGCGCTGCAGGTAGTCGTTCAACGCATCCGCAATGACCGCCAGTTCGGAACTAGCGCGAGGATTCAACGCCAAGGCCTGGCCTTTTCGATCCGGCTGCAATGCCTTGATGCCGTCGGAAAGATCGCTGAGCGGCTTGACCGCACGGCCGACGCCCCAAGCGAAAACCACGCCCAGGATCAACACCAAGGCACCCACGCCCAACAACATGTTCTGCAGGATAGTCGCCTCGAAGCCTTCGAACTCGGTGATGTCCAACGCCAAAGCAATTCGACCGCGTGGTGTGTCTTCGATCAGGACAACGCTTGGCACGCCTTGCACGGGAACATCGTCGTGCAGACCGGGCGCCAGGTCTTTCAGGGTGGCGGGGATGGTGTGTCGACCATCGAACTCGAACAACCTGAGGGTGTCGGTTTCCTTCCAGCGATATTCGGGGTCGCTCGACACACGCTGCAGGTAGTAGCTCATTTCAGCCGTCAACAAGGACTTCCAAACCAAGCGCTCCGCGTATTCGTTGGCGGCCATGCCGCCGAAGAACAGCGTAAACAATGCAGCGACATAGCCCAGGAGCCACAACAGCAGACGACGCTTCAGGCTGAGTCTACGCATTGTTGTCGGCGGTATCTTTGGCATCGGTGGCTATGCGGTAGCCGACGCGTGGCAAGGTCTGAATCAGTTTGGTCGCAAAGGGCCCATCCACGCTGCGGCGCAATTCGTAGATATGAGAGCGCAGCATGTCGCCATCCGGCGGGCTGTCGCCCCACAATGCGTACTCCAGGCGCTCGCGGGTCACCGCGCCGGGGCTTGCCTGCATCAATACCTCCAGCAACTTGCGGCATGCGGGATACAGGTGCAGCGGCTTGCCGGCGCGGCTGGCCTCCAGTGTGGCCAGGTCCAAGCGCAGGTCCTGGACTTCCAGCACACGCGCGCGGCCTCGGCCGCTGGCGCGCGCCAACAGTGCCTCCAGCCGCACTTCCAATTCCGGCAGCGCGAACGGCTTGGTCAGATAATCGTCGGCACCGGCGCGGAAGCCGGCGATCTTGTCCGGCAGTTCGTCGCGCGCGGTGAGCATGATCACGGGTACATCGGTGTGCTCTTCGCGCAGTTTGCGCAGCACTTCCCGGCCGTCCATGCGCGGCAGCATCCAGTCCAGCACCACCGCGTCGTACTGCTGCGTGGTCGCCAGATGCAGGCCGGTGATGCCGTCGGGAGCAGCGTCGAGTGTGTAGCCGCGCGCTTCGAAATAGTCGAAGAGATTGGCGACCAGGTTCCGGTTGTCTTCGACGACGAGCAGCCGCATGGCAGGAGATCTCTTGTTGACCCGATAGCATGGCGAAAGCCATGTCGGAAATATGTTGGAGCCGGGTCGGACAGGTTCCGGCGATTCTCCCACGTTGCCCTCCAGCATGCGGCCAGTGCTGCGGGCCTGGCTTTTGCGCTGCCTTTTTTATCCGCGGTGCCGAACAGATGCGTTTTCCGCTCCCGATCCGTTGCGTAGAAGAGCCAGGCATCGAGCACCGGACGGTGCGGATTCCTATCGCCAGCTGAACCACCTTTCCAGCTGATGCCGTTTAACGCATCGCCAACTTTGCTCCGACCGCTCTCCGACAAATCCAACCGGACCATGCCGCATCGATAACGGGCCGTCGTGGCGCCGTCGAGGTGCGAAACGATGGCGGTCCGAAGCCTTCCCAAGGCGTTTGCCAACAATGTCCGAAGCAGCGGCATGCCGACGGCGGCTGGCGAGCCTCGTTGGCTGGCGAATCACGTTCTATGGCCAGGGCTGGCCTTTGCAGCGGCCGTTGCCGTGTTGGGTCCGCTGCATGGCGACTTGTGGATTGCCGACCGGCTCTACGCCATCGAAGGGCACGGATGGTCGTTGAACCATGACTTCGTCACCGATCAGTTGATCCACATTGGGGGCAGACGCATAAGCGCCCTCGCCTGGGTGGGCGTGGTGCTGGCCTGGCTCGCGTCATGGCGCGTGCCGACGCTGCGCGAATGGCGACGGCCGCTGCTGTATTTGTGGCTATCGGTCTTGCTCTCCACGGCATTGGTTAGCGTGATAAAGCGCGAATCGGGCCTGGATTGCCCTTGGGATCTGCTGAGATACGGCGGCGATCGGACGTACTTCGGTTGGTTCTCCGCGCGCCCTGCGTGGATGCCGCACGCTTCTTGCTTTCCGGCCGGACACGCCAGTGCGGGCTACGCCTGGGTCGCGTTGTACTTCGTCTTTCTAGCGGTGCGTCCTGTCTGGAAGTGGCGGGGCTTGGCAACAGGTCTCGTCGTCGGCGCGATCTTCGGCATCGCGCAACAATTGCGCGGCGCGCACTTCCTTTCTCATGACCTGTGGGCGTTGATGATCTGCTGGTCGTCGGCGCTCCTGCTTTATGCGGTTGTGCTCGCCCCACGCCGCGCCGCCATTGCCGCCGCCGTGGACAACGCCTCTGGAGCATCGGCGAAGTTCATGACCGGTTCGCCGGCAGCGGGAGGTGCGCGATGAGCACCTGGCCGGTATCTGCGCAGACCAGACGATACGTTGCCGACTACTGGACGGCTTGGCGTGGCTTCCATCCGGAACTGAGCTCGGAATCGCTGATCCTGCTGACCAGCCTGTTCTTCACCGTTTTCAGCAACCTCTCGTTCTGGCAGCGCGCATTGCCGGAGCCGCTGGCGCAGTGGAGGTTCGCGCTTTCGCTGTTTCTGGTGGTGACCGCCGAGCATGCGTTTCTCTTGAGTCTGGTGGTGAACCGCTGGGTGGCCAAGCCGCTGTTGTCGCTGCTGCTGTTGGTGACTTCCATCGCGGCTTACTACATGCATGCCTACGGCATCTATTTGAATACCGACATGATGCGCAACGTGCTGCAGACCGATGGCCGCGAATCAGCCGAACTGATGTCGGCCGGCCTGGTGCTGCCTATCGTGTCGGCAATGGTGCCCATCGCATTGCTGTGGCGCGTCCGCATCCGGCGTCGTCGGTGGGGCCGAGCGCTGGGCATCCGGGCTGCATTCGTGTGCGGTGCGCTGTTGGTGGGCGGCGCGGGTGCATTGTTGTCGTTTCAGGATCTTTCCTCGCTGATACGTAATCAGAAGGAAGTCCGTTACCTGGTGACGCCCGCCAACTATCTGGTCTCGTTGTCGCAGGTGTTGCTGGCAGACCCGCCGGGCGTGAAGCCGCCGCGTCTGCCGATAGGCACCGATGCGCGGCTGCTTCCCGCCGCCGCCGGCAAAAAGCCCCGGCTGCTGGTCGTGGTGGTGGGCGAGACGGCACGCGCGCAGAACTGGGGCTTGAATGGCTACAAGCGCAATACGACACCTGAGCTTGCACAAGCCGGCGTCATCAATTTCTCCGATGTGTCCTCCTGCGGCAGCAGCACAGAAGTATCGCTGCCTTGCATGTTTTCCCCGTATGGGCGCCGCGACTACGACCGCGACAAGATCGAGCGCCATCAATCCGTGCTCCATGTGCTGCAACGCGCGGGCATCCCGGTCCTGTGGCGCGACAACCAGTCCGGCTGCAAGGGCGTGTGCGAGGGGCTGGCGTTCGAGCGACTGACCGACGCCAGGAGTGCGGCTCTGTGCAACGACAAGCGGTGCCTGGACGAGATATTGATCCAGGATCTGGAAAAGCGGATCCAACCGGGTAGTGGCGATCGCGTCGTGGTGCTGCATCAACTGGGTAACCACGGCCCCAATTATTTCGAACGCTATCCGGCGCGCTTCCGAAAGTTCACGCCGACCTGCGAAACGCCAGAGCTGGGAAAATGCAGCCGCGAACAGATCGTCAACGCCTACGACAACGCGCTGCTGTACACCGATCATTTCCTCGCCGCCACCATCGGCCAGCTGAAGCGCCTGCAGGGATACGACTCCGCAATGATCTATGTGTCGGATCATGGCGAATCGCTAGGCGAAAACGGGCTGTACCTGCACGGCGTGCCGTATGCCATCGCGCCACGGGAGCAGACTCGCGTCCCGATGGTGATGTGGTTCTCGCCGGACTTCGTGCGCGACAACCGTCTCGACTTGAACTGCCTGCGCCAACGTGCAACCAAGCCGGCCAGCCACGATCATTTGTTCTCGTCGCTACTTGGGCTGATGCGAGTGCAGACCTCCGTCTATGACTCGGCCTGGGATTTGTTTGCGGCGTGCAGGGGCGGCGCAGGTTGATGTCCCGGCTCGGATGCGTGGCATGGCCAGCTTCAGGTAGGAGCGGCGTCCCGCCGCGAGCTCTCCGGCGGTTGCCAGCGACCTGGCAAAGAACTCGCGGCGGGACGCCGCTCCCACTGGGCGCGCCTACGAGATCACCGTATCCAGGAACGATTGCAGCGCCGGCGAGCGGCGGCGATTGGCGAGTTCCAGGCGGAGCAGAGGCCGCATCAGGTCGCCGTTGCCTTCCAGTTTGAGTTTGCGCAAACGGCCGATCGCGATCAGGTCCGCCACGACCACCGCAGGCAACACCGCTATGCCGGCACCTTCGGCAACCGCCCTGGCAATGGCTTCATTGCTGCCAATTTCGACCCAGGCCTGAGGCGCGATACCGCGCGCTTCGAGTAGCGAGTCGGTCACTTGCCGGGTACCCGATCCGGGTTCGCGCACCAGCCAGGTCTGCTTGCTCAGCTCGGCCGCTGAAGGGCGGCGCTTGGGGCTCAGTGGCGAATCGTGGGCGGCGACCAGCAATAGCGGTTCGCTTTTCCACAGGCTGGCCTCGAGCCTGGCATCGTCCACGGCTCCCTCGACGAAGCCGGCATCGATGCGGCCATCGACGATGGCGTGGCCGATTTCACCGGTGTTGGCGACGGTCAGATCGAACTCTATGCCCGGATGTTCGCGGACGAAGCGGGCGATGAAGCCTGGCAGCCAGTAGCCGGCGACGGTGGTGCTGGCGCCGATCCGCAAGCGCCCTTTGCGTAGTTCCAGGCGATCGCGGATGTCTTCGACGGCGAGCCGCTCCATCGCAAAAATGCCGCGCGCATGCTCGTACAAAGCCTGTCCGCTATCGGTCAGCTGTAGGCCGCGCTGGCCTTTGGTGCCGGTCGCGCGCTCGATCAGCGGCAGATCCAGTTGGTTCTCCAGCTCCCGTACGCCCTTGGATACCGCGGACTGGCTGACGTATAGCGCTTCGGCGGCCCGCGAGAAGCTCTGATGCTCCACCACGGTCAGGAACATACGCAGCAGATGCAGATTCATTGCCATGACTAGAATTCACGCATATGTGAAATATATGCCTTGGACTCATTCTAGTCCCAGGACTATCGTGGGCGCTTCATTTCGTCGGTTTTGCTCATGCGCTCTGTGTTGTTGCCACGCGGCTGGTCCTGGGCTCAGCCCTCGCCGTTCTGGTGGGGTCTGGCTGCGACCGGCACCATCGCCGGCTTGGCGCTGGCATTGGCACAGATGCCGTGGGCACAGGGGGCAGGGCTCAGCGCACTGACCTTGGCCATCGTGCTGGGGATCGGTTTCGGCAATACCCTGTTCCCCTCAGTCGTGGCGCACACCGCGGCCGGCGTGGACTTCTCCAAGAGCACGCTGCTGCGCCTGGGCATCGTGCTGTATGGCTTTCGCATCACTTTCCAGCAGATTGCCGAAGTGGGCCTGGCCGGTCTGGTGATCGACATGGTGGTGGTGGCATCGATCTTCGGCTTGGCCGTCGGCTTGGGCACCCGCGTGTTCAAGCTGGACCGCGAGACCTCGATGCTGATCGGTGCCGGCAGCGCCATCTGCGGTGCGGCGGCGGTCATGGCAGCCGAACCGGTGGTGCGCGCCCAAGCGCACAAGGTGTCGGTCGCCATCGCCACGGTGGTGGTGTTCGGCACTGTCGGGATGTTCCTGTATCCCGTGTTCTATCCGCATCTTGGATTCACTGAGCACGCGTACGGCGTGTTCGCCGGTTCGACCATCCATGAGGTGGCGCAGGTGGTGGTGGCAGGCAAGGCCATCGGCGAAACCGCCGCGTCTGCCGCGGTCATCGAGAAGATGCTGCGGGTGATGCTGTTGGCGCCGTTCTTGTTGTTGCTTTCATCGCATCTTCGCCGCACGGCCAGTAGCGCCGATACCTCCGTCGCGGCTGCAGCCAAGGTTTCGGTTCCCTGGTTCGCGGTGTTGTTTATCGTGGTCAGTGGATTCAACTCGCTGAATGTGCTGCCGGCCGGGTGGGTAGCGGTTGTCGTGCAGGCCGATACGGTATTGCTCGCCATGGCGATGGCCGCGCTTGGCCTGCGTACGCAGGTAAGCGCGATCCGGCAGGCAGGCGTAAAGCCGTTGCTGCTGGCGGCGGTGTTGTTCTGCGTTCTGGTGGGTGGCGGTTGGGCGTTGAATGCGGGCGTGAATGTGTTGCTGTAGGGCGGGTCTTGACCCGCCATCGCCGTGCTTGAGTTCCCGACGACAATCAGCGAAGTCGGCTCGAAACATCCACGATACTGCTTTCGGTGTTTGCCAGCGCGATCATTGAGATGGCAATGGCGGGTCAAGACCCGCCCTACGTGGGATGGCAACGCGGGTTATCGATTTTCGCGCTGAAAGCTAACTCGTTCCGGCCGGTGCAATGCAAAGCCCTGGCCGTAATCCACGCCCAATGTACCCAAGGTACGGGCCAAGGCTTCGCTGCTGACCCATTCGGCGACGACTTTCAGGCCGCGCTGATGGCCGATTTGCGCGATGGCGTTGACGATGGTGCGGCTCATCGAGTCCGATTCCAGGTCACGGATGAAACTGCCATCGATTTTTATGATGTCCACCGGCAGATTCTTCAAATAACCGAACGAGGACATGCCGGCGCCAAAATCGTCCAGCGCGATCAGGCAGCCGGCCTCGCCCAAGCGTTCGATGACATTCACCACTTTGAGCAAGTTGCGCACGGCGACCGTCTCGGTGATCTCGAAGCAGAGCTTTTGCGGCGGAACCGAATAGCGGCTGATCAGGTCGAGAATGAAATCGGCCAGGCCGCTGTCTTCGATGCTGGCGCCGGACAGGTTGATGGCGCAGACACCCACCTGATCGCCCGCTGGATGCAGATGGGCGAAGTGGGCCAGCGCCGTCTGGATTACCCAGCGATCGATGGTGGGCATCAGGCTGTAGCGCTCGGCCGCTGGCAGGAATGTGCCCGGCAATATGAGGCCGCCGTGTTCGTCGCGAAGGCGCAGCAACAACTCGATGCGCGGTGCGTCATTCTGCTCGCCGCCCAGCGGCACGATCTCCTGGTAGTCCAGCAACAGGCGGTCTTCCTCGACCTCCCAGCGCAGCCGGTTGGCCCATTCCATTTCGCTTTGCCGGCGAGTGGTCTCGTTATCCTGGCGATAGACGTGGACACGATTGCGGCCGTTCTCCTTGGCCTGGTAGCAAGCGGTATCCGCCCACGCCAGCAGGTCTTTGAGCGTGGGTTCGCCGTGGTCCACCACCACCACGCCAACGCTGGCGCTGATGGTGTAGGTGCGGCCTTCCCAGACGAACATCAGGCCTTCGATGCATTCGCGCAGGCGCTCGCCCAGCAGGCGCGCGCCTTCGGCGTCGACGCTAAAAGCGATCAGCCCGAACTCATCGCCACCCAAGCGGGCGAGCACGTCGCCAGTGCGCATTTGCTGACGCATCGCCAATGCCAGCTGAGCCAACAGCTGGTCGCCCGCCATATGGCCGGAGATGTCGTTGATCAGCTTGAACTGGTCCAGGTCGATATAAAGCAGGGCGCACGAAGCGCCGCCGGCCCGGCGCTCGGCGAGTGCTTTTTCCAGGCGCAGTTCGAACTCGCGCCGGTTGCACAGTTCGGTCAGTGCGTCGTGAGACGCCTGATAGCTGAGCATCTCGGTCAGTTGGCGCTGTTCCGAAATATCGGTGGCGACCATCAGCAGATGGTCGCGACCTTCCATTTCGACATGGGCGATGGAGGTGTTGGCCCAGAATTGCTCGCCGCTGGGAGTGATCAGCACCGCTTCGACATTGCTCCAGTCGCTACCCGCGGAGGCCAGTCCGCCAGCGCGAAGGCGCAGCAGCGGGTCTGCGAAAAGCGAGGACAAGGTAGCGACGGCATCTTGCGTTTCCCCCAGTCGCAGTCGCGCCGCCTGATTGGCATAAAGAACGTGCCCTTCCTGCGCATCGGCCAGCAGCACCAGCGCGGGCAGCAGCTCGTTGAGCGTGCGGAAGCGGCTTTCGATTTCCTGGTAGCGCGTCGTGAGTTTGCGCGCCAGCGTCACTGCACGGCGTCGGGTAGTGGCCAGCGACCACAGCAGCAGCGACAGCAGTGCGCTGATCGCCAGGCCGGTGGCGATGATGAGGGGTAGATGATTGTTCCGCGCGGAAACAGGACGCGGGCGTAGTTCGATCGACCAGCGTCGGCCACCGAAATCCAACGCGCGCGTATACGGTGTGTCGATGCTGTCTGCGGCCGGCGTGCCCGAATCGTAGAACGGCGGCGCGGGTCCGTCGGTGACGTCGCTTACGCGGACCCGGAAAGCGTCCAGGATCGGTCCTTGCAGCGCCTGCTGTACCAGCGACCGCAAGCGCAGGCTGATCGCCAGCGAGCCGATTTCGCGTTGCCGCCGTTCCGTTACGGTGGTGGGGAGAGGCCCGTCGGAATACACCGGCAGGCGGACCACCAGGCCGGTTGAATCGGGCGAGCCAAGCGGAAATTGCAGCAGCGCGAAAGGAGAGGAGATGACCGGCTGGTCCGAATCCCTGGCACGGTACAGCGCCTGCAAGTTGCCGGGCTGGCGCGCGATATCGAAACCCAGCAGCACTTCGTTGCCGCGATAGGGCGTGAGGAACTCGTAGACATAGCTGTCGCCGTCCGACTCGCGGGTACCGCGGCGGGCAAAGCCGGTGATCACTTGGCCGGGCGACTTGGCCGTGCGCAAGTTGTCGTTGTATTGCTCGAAGCTGGCCTGATCGATGTCGTCGTTGGAGAGGAACACCGTCTGCAACGCGCGCAAGTTGGCCGCCGCCTTTTCCAAAGGCTCCTGCAGGCGGGTCACGCTGGTATCGGCCAGGGCGCTGCGGATGGCGTGCGTGTGTTGGCGTGCCCCATGCCATTCGCGGTATGCCGCGATGCCGGTGAACAGCAGCCCGAGGATGAGTACGACAGAAGCCCAGGCAGCCGGCGGCAATCCGAGCAACAAATGCATGTCATCGGAGGGTGCTATCGCTTCTGATTTCCGCGATGCCGCCATTGGCGCCATTTGAAGGTCCTCCCGTCTGGAACCAGGCTTCGACAAGAAGAATGGGCGGCGTGGGGTCCACCATTCGGTTATGCCTCGGTTGGCGAACTCCTTGGTGCTTGTCATGCAAATGGCATGCCAGCTTCATATGCTGACGGTTTTCGAGTGGTAGAGACGCTATCGGCCGAAGTGGGCCTATCTTGACGGGCAAGCCGGGTGGCGGCGATGAACGTTGGAATGAATGCAGCGAACGGCCGCGGTTATCGCGGCTGCGGGCCAGTCAGTCGGCAACCGGCATGTCGGCGATCCAGCGTTCCAGCGAAGCGGGTGAAAGTGGGCGCGAGAACAGATAGCCCTGTATCACCCAGCAGTTCAGACCGGCCAGAAGATCGCGCTGGCCTTGCGTTTCAACGCCTTCGGCAACCACGGTCAATCGCAGGCTCTTGCCGATGTGCAGGATGGAGGTGGTCAGCGCGCGCGCGGACTCGCTGGTTTCCAAGTCGCGCACAAAGCTCATGTCCAGCTTGATCTCGCTGATCGGCAGGCGATGAATGTGGCTGAGGCTGGAGTAGCCGGTGCCGAAGTCGTCGATCGACAACTGGATGCCCAGCCGATGGATCGCATCGATATTGGCCAGTACCGACGGTTTCTGCGCCAGCATGACGCTCTCGGTCACTTCTACCACCAGGTCGCCAGGCTGCAGTCCACAGGTGCGAACGACCGCGGAAATATAGTCCGGCAAATCGGCGCGCTCGAAATTGATCGCCGACAGATTGATCGATACGCGCGGCACCGGTATGTGCCGCTCACGCCAATCGGCCAGTTGGCGGCATGCGCGCTCCAGCGTCCATCGGCCGAGTTCGTCGATCAGCCCGCACTCCTCCGCCATCGGCACGAACGTGGACGGTGAGATCTCGCCGATTTCCGGATGCTGCCAACGCAATAGCGCTTCCACGCCGTGCAGGCGCAGGCCCGCACGGGTGTCGATCTGCGGCTGGTAGTGCAGTTGCAGCTCACCTGCGCGCAGGGCCTCTCGCAAAGCGGATTCCAGCGCCAGCCGCTCCTGCATGGCGCGGTTCATCTCGCCGCTGTAGAACACGATGCGGCCACCGCCTTCGGACTTGGCGCGGTACATGGCGATGTCGGAATGGCGAAGCAGCGTGTCCACGTCCCAGCCGTCGCTTGGAAACAGTGCGATGCCGATGCTGGCGCTTGGATTGAGGGTCATGCGCCCGGCGACGGCCGGTTCCGACAGCCGGATCAGGATGCGATCGGCCAGGTCCGCGGCCTGGTCCGCCGTGCAGTCGGGAACGACGATGGCGAATTCGTCGCCGGCCAGGCGGGCGACGATATCGACACTGCGCAACTCCAGGGTCAGGCGCCTTGCGATGTCGCTCAACAGGCTGTCGCCGGCCGAATGCCCCTGGGTGTCGTTGACGCGCTTGAAGCGATCGATGTCGATGAACATGAAGGCCGCCGGCGAATCCGCGTGCGCCGCCGCCAGCAATATCTGTTCGGCCTTGCCGCTGAACAGCACGCGGTTGGGCAGGCCGGTCAAGGTGTCGTAGTAGGCCAGCCGGTGCACATGCGCCTTGGTGCGCTCGCGTTCCAGCGCCAATGCGCAAAGATGCAGGCACAGGTCCACCACGCGCACATGGAACTGGTCCGGCTCGCGGCGCTCACGGTAGTACAGCGCGAAGGTGCCCAGGACACGGTCGTCATTCGACTTGATGGGGCTGGACCAGCAGGCGCGCAGACCCAGCGCCAGGAATGGCGACTTGTAGGATTCCCAGCGCGGATCGGTGGCGATGTCCGGCGATATCACCGGCTGCCCGCTCCAGGCGGCCGAGCCGCACGCGCCGACCATGGGGCCGCATTCCAGGCCATCGATGAAGGCCGACAGGCTTTCCGGCAGCCCCGGCGCGGCGAGCGGACGCAGCCGCCCTTGCGCGTCCACGCCAATGACGCTGGCGGTGACCTCGGGCAGGATCTTCTCCACTTCGTGGCAGACCAGGTTCATCACTTCCTGGATTGGGCACTCGTTCACCATGGCGTCCAGCACCTTGCGGTGCAGCACCTCATGGAGCTTGCTCTGGGTGATGTCGGTATAGACGCCGAGGATATGCGTCAGCGTGCCGTCCGGATCGCAGATGGGATTGACCACGGCCGAGATCCACAACGGCGTGCCAGCCTTGGTGTAGACCAGGACTTCGGCGCGATAGCTTTCCCGGGAGGCGATTCGTGAGCGGATGTATTCCAGCGTCTGCTTATCGGTATGCGGACCCGACAGGAAATCGCTGGGGCGGCGGCCCGTCACTTCCTCCTGCGAGTAACCCAGCATGCTGACGAAGCCGCTATTGACGTAGGTGATGAGCGCTTGCGGGTCGCAGATGACGACCGCGTTATCGCTGCGGCTGACCACCAGGGAAACTTCTTCCGCAGACGAAAGGCCGGGGTAGCGGGCACTGGCTGCAGTCGGTTTCACGGCTTGAATCCCTCGCAATTTTCCGGGTATGGCTTGGGGGACCCTGGCTTTATAGCAGCCGGCACGCGAAAAGGGCGGCGTGCATCAGGCTGGTTCGGATATCGGCCGGAAAGACGCAGCCTTTAGCCGGACCGGCGGTCGCGGCAGAAATCGCAGTCCGTGCGCAGCCCGGCAGGAGCGCCGGTGGAAGCGCTCTCCGGGCCGGTAGATGCAGGAGCCTCGTCCCGGCGCGAGTTCTTTCTCGAAGAATGAAGATATTGAGGGATGACGAAGGGCGTTGGGTTTGTAAACGCCTGATACGAAACGCTTCTATGGGAAAGGCTGAAAAGCTCGCGCCCGAACGGCGCCCTGCCATCGGTCAAAGGCTACGGAGTAGCGAAGTTCACGTAGATAGGGTTGCCCAGCAGCTGCAGCCGGCCGTCCGCCCCGTAGACATTTACGCTCAGCCAGTGGCGCCCGCCGTCGCTGCGCCAATCGAAGCGGTACTGCTGTTCGGCCCGGCTGATCAGCACGTCGCTGAGCAGCGCCGCGGGTTCGCCATCCACCAGCACTTCGACGCGTCCGCCGCCGGCATTGGCGACGTCGATGGTAAAGCTTGCCTGCGCGTCCTTGGCCAGGGCCAGCACGCCGCCCATCGGCGTCTGGCGACCCGCGTGACTTGCATTGAAGTCCAACCGGCGGTCGCGGCTGCCCTGCACGTCGATGAACACCCGTCCGCTGCGGATGCCTGCCTGGATGGCCGGCTGCGACAGGTTTTCCGCATGCACCACGGTAGTGGGCGTGCCGATGCGGCTTGCGCCGAACGAGGCGTCCTGCAGTGGCGCGTTGTGGTTGTCGCTGCCGCCGATCGCGGTCAGGCGATATCCGGCGGAGAGTTGCCGATGCCAGAACGGAATGCCCGAAATGGGCGTGCCTGGATCGAGGCCGTTGACTACTTCCACCGCGGCAAAGCGATGCAGCGACACCGGCTTCTGCGGCGTCCACCCGCAGCCCATGCAGCGTTCACCACTGGGTACCATCGGGTGATTGATCGATACCGGTACGCCGCGCTGCTGCATCCGTTCCAGCAACACATTCCAATCCGGAACTTCGTCGCTGCCCAGACGGAAATCCAGGTCCGCCTGCAATCCGAATGCATTGACGTGTCCCTGGAAGGTGGTGATTTCCATGCCGGGCATCATCAGCAGGCGGTCGTAATACGGCTGCAGGCCGCGGATGTCGTGCAGGTGCGACACCGTGTTGTGGTCGGTGATGGCCGCGAAATCCAGGCCGCGTTCAACCGCCGCCTGCGCGGTGAGGAACAGCGGGCAGGGCACGCGCACACCGGATTGGTTGGCGCAGCTGGCATCGCTATGCGCGGTATGCATATGCAGATCGCCTCGGTACCAGCCCGGTTGTGGATTCAAAACCGGCAACAGCGATGCAGGAATCCGTTCGGGTGCGCCGGCCGGGGTGAAGCGGATACGCGCGGTGTACTCGGCCTTGCTGCCTGCACGGATGTTGGGAATACCGAGCAGCAACTTCCAGGTGCCGGGCTTCAGGCGACCGGGCAGGTAGGAGGGCGTGGCGTCATTGGCGGAAACGGTGAACAGGCGTTTGTTGCCGCCGCTCCAACCGCGAAAACCATCCGGGTCCAGCAGCCCCAGATCGATCGTGGTCTTGTCTTCCCGGCCGGTGTAGTCGAACTCCACCGTGATGCGCGCAGTGCCCGGCGCCACCGTGAAGGGCACCGTGCGGTAAGTCTGGTGATCGCGACCGGTCAGCTGCCCGCGCAACACCAGCTCCGCCGCCTCTTGACCTTCTGGTGCCTGACCTTCTGGGGTGTGATCGTCAGAAGCCTGGTATTCCGTGGCTGGGGTAGCCTGCTCGGCGGCACCAGCAGTCAATGAGCCTGTGCATAGCAACAAGCAAAGCATTCCAGCCAATGCGCGCATTGCGTTCATTCCTCGATAGCCAAGCCGGCGCACCGACTGGCCGTACGGCGAGGATTGCATCGCGCGATCGCGTCGTCGGGCAGCCGCACCTGGTAATCACCGAAGCGCGGCTCCGGTTCGATGTAGTCGGTCGATACGACCTGTGCGCCGCTGGCTAGCGCCGCTTTGCGCCGGCGAGTGTCGTTGCGTCTCGCCTCCCGGGTATCGGCATCGGTGCGCGTTCTGATCAGATAGCCATCGTCAACGGCAGCAGCGATTCGCGCTGTCTCCCGCACCGGATCATTGAGCGTCAGGTATGCCGCGTCGTCATCGGACTCGCGTGGCGAGTTGACGAACATCGCCTTGTCGCGGGATTGCCTGCTCTGGTAAAGCGCTACCTTGGCGGGCGACTCGTCCAACACAAACAGCACCCGTCCGCGCGCTTGCGCCAACGTCGGCCAGCCATCGCCACGAATCGCTTGCCGTATCGAAGGGTGACCGCCTTGTACCTGGCCCGGTTCGACCAGCGAGCCGGTTGGGAATATCGCGCGTATCTCTGCGTCCAGCGCATCGAAGGCCGTGGCATCGAAAGCCAAAGGCTGCACCGCTCCGGGCGCGGCAGCGCCGTCCTTGGCGTTGATCAGGATCACGATGGGCAGATGGCGCGGATGCGCCAGCGACCATGCGCGCACGATCCGCAAACACTCGGCGAAAGGCTGGCAGCTGCTGCGATAGTCGATATCCGACAGATGCATCACCTTGAAGCCGGGCTCCTGCATGGCCCGGCGCTGCTCTGCGGGCAACGAGGCATGGGTATAGCGACCGCCCTGCGGATCGAAATAGATATCCAGTTCCAACCCGCGCACGCCGCGATCCAGTTGCTCGACCAGCGGGCGGTGGCCGTAGTCCAGGCCTTCGGCACCCACCGGATCGCGCCGGCGATGCGCCGCCAATAGTTCCGGCGTCATGTGTTGCTTGTAGCTGTTGTGCGTGCCGATGACCTGGATGTCGTTGATGCGCAAATTCGCATCCATCCACGCCTGCGCGCAGCCTGGCCCTGCTTTTCGCGCGTCCTGCGCTGTCAGGTCACATGGGCTGGCTGCGACAGCCCAGGGCGATATGGCCAAGGCAGCGAACAGCGACATCGCGCGGAGGGGTGTCCGCGCGATGGATGTGGACAAGCCTGGCATCTTCGACTGCACGCAGCTCAGAAGCGATACATGACGGCCAGGCGATACGAGCGGCCCAGCAACGGACGCGCGATGAAGGTGTTGGCGCCGGCATCGCCGCTGGCGAGTTCGCCCGAACGCGGGTTGCCTTCGGTCAGCCCCAGCGAGTTGTCGATATTGTCCACGTAGGCGAACATCGACCACTGATCGTTGATTGCATAACGGCCGCTGAAGTTGAAGACATCGTAGGAAGGCAGGCGCACCGAGTTGGCCACGTCTACATAGCGCTCGCCTTGACGCTCATACGACAGTTGCAGACGCAGGCGGTCGCCCAGCAGGTTGAAGCCGGGAACCACGCGCAGGCTGTTTTTCGGCACACGAATCAGCTGATTGCCATCGTAGTCGCGGATGACGTTGCCGCTGTCTCTATAGCGCAGCCCCCGGTATTGCGGATCCTGCACGGTGGCGGTGAAGGAAACGTCGAACCAATCGACCGGATAGAACGCGCCTTCCAACTCCAGGCCCAGGGTGCGCGTGTCCGCATACAGCTGCTCTGCAACCGATGAGTTGCCGCTGGAATTGAACACGTAATTGGTGTAGCTGACGTTGTCGTACTTGGTAAAGAAAACCGTGGCGAACAGATCGAACTTCTGATGCGAGTACTTGTACCCCACCTCGCCCAGGTCCATGGTCTGGATGATGGGCTTGGCGGTGGCATTGGTAATGAACGAACCCAGGTTCGGTAGCCGGAAAGTCGAGGTCCAGCGTGCGAACAGACCGGAGTAGTCGTCGAACTGCCAGTTGCCGCCCAGTGTCCAGCCCACCTTGTCGAAACTCTGGTCGTAGTACCGGTACTGATCGGTGCCGGTCCACATCTGCGACGTGGGGACCGTGCCCAGGTTCACCTGCTGACGGCCTTCCACCCAGCCCTCTGCGTTGACCTCCTCCCAGCGCACGCCGCTATCGATGCGCAGCTTTTCGTTCACCTGCCACTCGTCGGACAGGTAGAACGCATGCGTGGTGGATCTGCCGCTGGCGTTCTCCCACTCGTAGCCGTAACGCCAGATGCCGCCGTCGCTGATGGTCGCCACCGGGTTGCCGTTGGCGTCTACCGCCACAAGGTCCAACAGGCGTGCGTTGTCTTGCACGTCCAGCAGCACGGTGGACGAATAGCGATCGAAGTCCTGATCGACCTGGGCATAGTAGTAGCCAAGGCTGACGTCATGGCTTTGCTCGCCGAACTCGAACCTGTGCGAGACGCGCGCGTCATTCATAAGTTCGTTGACTGGCACGGTGATGCCGCGCAGGCCGCCGACCACGATCAGGCCGTTGCCGTTCTGGTTGGCGGTGTCGTAGACCTGGCCTGGCGAATTGACGTAGCGGAGTTGGAGAGCGGTAGCGCCCGGGTAGCGGCCAAGCAAGGTGACCTGATCGCGGTGGGTGAGGAACGATTGAGCGCTCTGCAGTGCATTCGGGAACATACCGCTGCGCTGGGTCTCGGTGACGTTGTAGCGCATGCTGTCGCGCAACACCCAGCCGCCGAAGTCCTTCTCGAACTTCATCGTGTACTGGTCGCGTTTGACGTGGGTGCCGTCGCTATTGTCGAAGTCGTAGCCGGTGCCGTCGGCGGTGAGCATGTGCACGCGCTGAGTCTCCGGACCGGCCAGCGTGCCGTGGCTGCCGTCGAAGCCGGGAACCGCGCGAATCTCGCCGTCCGCGTAGGTGCGCATCGGCACGCCCAGGTACAGCATCACCTTGTCGTCCATGTGCTTGACGTCGAAGGACAGGCTGCCGCCTTCCAGCTCGCGCACCAGGTTCACGCGTACCTGGCCGCCATCGTTGGCCAGGAAGCCGGGATCGCGCACGCCATTGTCTTGGCGGTAGTAGCCACCCACCGACAGTTTCCAATCCTTGCCGATCGGGGTGCCGAACCAGAAATCGCCGCGGTATAGACCGTAGTCGCCAAGGGTGTACTTGAACACGCCTTCGGCCTTGTCGCCGGGTTGGCGCGGGATGAAGTTGACCGCACCGGCGGGGGCGTTGGAATAGAAGATCGACGACGGACCACCACGGACCACCTCGATGCGCTCGGTGGTTTCGTCCAGACGGAACGCCTGGTCGCCGTTGAGCCAACCCAATGCGGGATCGTGCTGCACCGGTAAGCCGTCGTCGAGCAGGGTGATGGAGCCGAAGCCATCGACCGGGATGCCGCGCGCGCGCACGTTGCCGCTGGCTTCGCCGCCGGACGCTTCGACCCAGAAACCGGGCACGCTCTTCAGCGATTCGGTGACGCTGGTGGGCGCTTGCATGCGCAGGCGCTCTTCATCGATGGAGGTCAGCGAATAGCTGGTTTCGGCCTTGCTGCGAACGCCGGTACCGGCGCGAGCGGTCACCACCACCGTATCCAAGCGGGTCGCTTCGGTCTGGCTGGCGTCGTTGGGCGTATCGCGCGAAGTGTCGCTATTTGCTTGTTGCGCGAACGCAGGCGAGCTCAACAAGGCGGCGCAGGTACCGAAGAACAAGGCGCGACGGACAGCGCCGCAAAGGCGGTGAGGCGTAATCGACATAGAGATTTCCGAGTGGCGGACGAGAAGCGGCAACGCGGCACGCACGTCGCGAAGCAGGACATGTTGGCTACCGAATTTGAAATGCGTGTTACCGCTATCTTTCGTTTACATGAATGGCGTGTTGCGAATGGCCTGTTGCGGTTCGAACGCGATATGCATGAGCCTATGTCGATTCGCGCGATGGCTTTCTCGCTTGCGCAACAGCATCCATCGGCCGCTTAGGGAACATGCGCTTGAAGCG
Source organism: uncultured Pseudoxanthomonas sp. (assembly GCA_965653375.1). Classification (GTDB taxonomy): domain Bacteria; phylum Pseudomonadota; class Gammaproteobacteria; order Xanthomonadales; family Xanthomonadaceae; genus Pseudoxanthomonas_A. The sequence goes on along the minus strand of CBFGZY010000031.1, from coordinate 16,168 downwards.
GCGACGATGCTGAAGCCTCACTGTCATCATTCCTGATTAGTCTGCCCGCCGCTTATGGATGCGGCACTGCGTTGAATCGAGTGCTTCCCTTTTTCCTGCTCGCTTGGCGGGAAAGGGCGGGGTTGGAAGGGATTCGGTCTGTTCCAAGCTGGATTCATTCCACATACCTGGGGTTGCGCATGAAATTCGTTCCGCGATGCGGATGGCTGCTGGCCATATCGGTGCTGGCTGCCTGCCAGCCGTCGCCACCGCAGGCCGCCGCCGGCCTGCGTGAAAGCACGGCGGACGTACGATCTGACGAGTCGCCTCGCGTGACAGGAACGGTGGAGGAACTGCGTCAACGCGCCGCGCTGGCCATGCGCGAGCAGCGTGTGTATGCGCCCGCAGGCAACAACGCGGTGGAATACTTCCTGGCCGCGCGCCAACAGCAGCCAACCGATGCCGATGTGCAGGGTGCCTTGGTGGAACTGCAACCTTATTTGCTGATCGCCGCCGAGCAAGCACTCGAACGTACCGATATCGCCGAATCGGATCGCCTGCTTGCGCTTATCGCGCAAGTCGATGCCGATGCACCGGCGCTACCGCGTTTGCGCTTGTCGTTGCGCGACGCGGGAGCGCGTGCAGCCCTCGCCGTACAACAGCAGACGGCCTTGGCGGAAGCGCCGGCCCAAGCCGCGCCGACGCCATTGCCATCGACAACTCAGGATACGGCGACCGCTGCTCCGTCGCCTGTGGCTACCGCCGTAGCTGCGCCTTCGTCCACGACGTCCATCGCGATGACAGCCTCCGCGACCGCCGCCGCACCTTCGACCGTGCAAGCCACGCCCGCCACCCTCGCCGATGAGCCCGTTGCGAGCACCGCTGCGCCCGCTCCGCAGCGCGCGAGCGCCTCTCGCGCACCGAGGCTGCTGCAAGACGTCCCGCCGCGCTATCCGTTGCCGGCTTTGCGCAGCAGAGTGGAAGGGCAGGCGGAGGTCGCGTTCACCATCCAGCCCGATGGCAGCGTACGCAACGTACAGTTGGTTTCGTCCACTCCGGCGGGCATGTTCGACGACTCCGCCGTCGCGGTGGCATCGCGTTGGCGCTTCGAAGCCACCGGCCAGACGCATGCCTCCCGGCGGACGGTACTGTTCCGGCTGCCCAACTGATCGACGCAGACCGGGCTATCTAGCTATACGTTTGGTGTCTGCGGTCCTCTGCGGCGACAATGCCCGCATGAACGATATCTCTGCCGATGTATTGGACGCGCTGGAGCGCGAAACCGGGCCTTCACCGGAATGGTCGGTGCTGTGGCTGCATGGCCTGGGCGCCGATGGCCACGACTTTGCGCCGATCGTGCCGGAGTTGGTGCGCCGCGATTGGCCCGCCCTGCGTTTCGTGTTCCCGCACGCGCCGGTGCGGCCGGTCACCATCAATAACGGCATGCGCATGCGCGCGTGGTACGACATCGTGGGCATGGATTTCCCCAATCGGGCCGACAGCGAAGGCGTTGCGGAGTCCATCGTCCAGGTGGAGGCCCTGATCGCACGCGAGCAGGCGCGTGGAATTCCCGCCGAAAGGTTGCTCCTGGCCGGGTTTTCGCAGGGCGGCGCGATCGCCTTGGCGGCAGGCCTGCGGCGCAACCAGCCGCTTGCCGGGCTGATTGCGCTCTCCACCTACCTGCCCGGCGCGGAGCAGGCGGCAGGCGTATTGGGCGAAGTCGCCGTTACGCAACCCATCTTCATGGCCCATGGCGACGGCGACCCGGTGATCCCGTTGACCTATGCGCAGCGCAGCGCCCAGGTACTGAAAGGGCTGGGTTTTGCCTTGGATTGGCACCGTTATCCGATGGCCCACCAGGTCTGCGCGGAAGAAATTCGCGATCTGGGTGACTGGATGGACCGGCGTTTTGCGTTGTGATCGGATGAGTGCTCCGGCCGGATGACGGTAGCCGCCCGGGCGGCTACTATGCGGAAGGATGCGGATTCGTTCATCTAGGGCTTGTTAACGCTATTGGGACAGGCCACGCCGCAATCCAGTGCGTGCGCTGCATGGAAGAATGAGGAAATGTATGCCGATACACGCCCGAATGATGACGCCGCCCTGTGCGCACTGGGTTGCGGCGTGACTTATTCCCATAGCGTTAACCAGCCCTAGGAACGCCACCACATGAAAGTGGTCATCGCCGACGACGAATCGCTAGCCCGCGAGCGGTTGCGGTCGCTGCTGATCGAGCACGGGGGTGTGGAGGTCGTTGCCGAAGCCGACAGCGGGCTGGAAGCGTTGCGCGCGTGCGCCGAGCACCGTCCGGACGTCGTGCTGCTGGATATCGCCATGCCCGGCGTGGACGGTCTGGAGACCGCACGTCATCTGTCGGCATTCGACCCGCGGCCGGCAGTGGTGTTCTGCACCGCTTACGACGAGCATGCATTGTCGGCGTTCGATGCGGCGGCCATCGACTATCTGATGAAGCCGATCCGTGCCGAAAGGCTGGCAGTGGCGCTGGAGCGCGCACGCACCTTCGTCGCCGGTCGTGGCAATCAGCTGCCGGCCGACGACAACGTCAACCGCCCGGCGCGTACCCATCTGTGCGCACGCCTGCGCGGAAGCCTGCGGCTAATACCGATCGAGGAAGTGCATTACCTGCAGGCGGAAGAAAAGTATGTGGTGGTGCACCACGTGCGCGGCGAGGATCTGATCGAGGAATCGTTGAAGTCGCTGGAAGAGGAATTCCACGGCCGCTTCGTCCGTATCCACCGCAACTGCCTGGTCGCACGGCATGAGTTGGTCGAACTCAAGCGCGTTGGCGACGGTCACGTGCAAGCCATCCTGCGCCACGGCAAGGAACCGCTGGAAGTCAGCCGCCGGTGCGTGGCAGGTCTGCGCGAAACGGTGAAGAATCTCTAAATCCATCTCGTAGCGCCGAGCCGCGCCCCACGGTGGCGCCGAGGCAGTAGCGGTGGGCCGTCGCGATGGCAGGGATGCAAGCACAAGCTTGGCTCTACAAGGGCCCGTCATGCGGGATAATGGGTGCATGACACCTCTGCGCATCGCCACCCGCAAAAGCCCGCTCGCTCTTTGGCAGAGCGAGCACGTCGCCGACCAGTTGCGCGCTGCCCACCCCGGGCTGGAGGTGCTGCTGGTGCCGATGAGCACGCGCGGCGACGAGGTGCTGGACCGTTCGCTGGCCGCCATCGGCGGCAAGGGTCTGTTCCTGAAGGAGCTGGAAGTGGCGATGCTACGCGGTGAAGCCGATTGCGCGGTGCATTCGCTCAAAGACGTGCCCATGGATCTGGAAGCACCCTTCGCGTTGCCGGCCATCCTGTCGCGCGCCGATCCCGCCGATGCATTCGTGTCCTCGATCCATCCGAATATCGACGCGCTGCCCATGGGTGCCCGCGTGGGTACTTCGTCGTTGCGCAGGCAGGCGCAACTGCGCGCGCGGCGTCCGGATCTTCAACTGTTGGATCTGCGCGGCAACGTCAATACCAGACTGGCGCGTCTGGATGCCGGTGAGTACGAAGCCATCGTGTTGGCCTGCGCGGGCCTGCAACGATTGGGCTTCGAAGAGCGCATCCGCGCGCGGCTGGCCGCGCCGGAATGGCTGTCGGCGCCGGCGCAAGGCGCGATCGCGGTGGAATGCCGCGCGGACGATTCCGCCACAGCGCAGCGGCTTAAAGTCCTGGATCACGCACCCACGCGCTGTTGCGTCGAAGCCGAGCGCGCCATGAACCGCGCCCTGCACGGCAGTTGCCACGTACCGGTGGCCGCATACGCCGAGTTGCATGAAACACGCCTGTTTCTGTCCGGGCTGGTCGGCTCGGCATCCGACGGCAGATTGGTGCGAGCCGACGGAGAAGGTGCGGCCGACGCGCCGCAGGACTTGGGCGAAGCGCTGGCAGCGCAGCTGTTAGCGCAGGGGGCAGGAGAGTTGCTGCGCGGGATGTAGGTCGGGTCTTGCCTAGTGGGAGCGGTGAGCGGTGAGCGGGAGAAGCATTCGCTATTGCCCTCTTGATCAGCCATTCGGCTGTTAAAAACGTAAAGGGGGCTACGGGGGATTTGCTTTTGCTTTTTTCTTAAGAGCAAAAGCAAAAGCAATCCCCCTCAAACGCTTTTCAACCGCCGAATGGCGGGTCATCCCCCTTTTTCGCTTCTAACAGCCGAATGGCTGGTCAAGGGGGAGGTGAAGCCTGAGCTTTTACCGCTTACCGCTTACCGCTTACCGCTTACCGCTTACCGCTCACTGCTCACTGCTCACCGGCTCACTTAAACCGATAAACCACATTCATCGTGGTCAACGTATCGGTCTTCTTGATATCAGGTGAGACGTCGCTGTTGTGGCGGGCCTGCCAGCCGGCCTTGAGTGCGAGGTGCGAATTCATCGTCACCGAGACTCCCAGGTCGTTCTGCGCGAAAGTGTTGTATTCGCCCGATTCGACCAGCAACTTGTTGACGATTTCGGTGTTGTCGGTCAGCGCATAGCGCAGGTCGAACAATCCTCGGCCGATCAGCCCATCCTGATTCTGGTCTTTCAACGCATGGTGGGCGCTGCGGTAGCCAGGACCCAATTGCAGGTCCAGGTGCGCGCGGTCGCTGTCGATCACGCGATTACCGTAGCTGAGACTGAGCGATTGCTGGCGGCTGTAGGTGCCGAAGTCGTCTTCTTCCAAGCGCAACGAGGTATTGATGGTGCCGCGCTCATCCATCATGTAGCCGCTGTTGGCTCCGAAGGTATAACGATTGGCCGTCGTGCGAGTGTTGCGCCGAGTAGTGCCGTCGTCCTCGGTGGTGGTGTATTCGGATTGCGACCGTAGGCCGAACAGATTGGCGCTGTGCTTCCAGATGCCGTCCGTATAAGTCATATCCAGGCGGCCGTTGAGGCTTTCGGTGTTGCTGTTGCCGTTGGTGGAGGCATAACCCAGTTCGCCGCCACCGGTCAGTTTGGGTGCTGGCGCGGCGACCTCGCTACTTGGCGCGTGCGCCGCCTCAGCAACCAATGGCTCAGTGCGTCTGGGTGTGGCGGCGGCGGACTTGTCCAGGCTTTTCCCTGTTACCGGCACAGTCTGCTTGGTGTTCTGGCTTACGTCCTGCGCCCATGCGGCAGGTGCCAGGGTCGCGAAGACGGCAGTGAGGGCGATGAGAAGGATTGAGCGGGGGGGCATACGCGATCTCGGGTTGCGTGACAGCATCCGTCTGCATAGAACTGGAAACGGTTACAGGGTAACGGCGGAGTCACAATTCTTCAAGCCAAGTGATTGTTTGAATTCGATTTGCCGGCTTGAATTTTGCCAGAGACAGATGACAAATAACGGTCGCGAAAGGTCTTGTAATGGCCTTCCCTTCCGCAGGAATTCTTCCGGCGGCAAGCTGTGGATCGGACGATATCGGAGGGCGCTAAGTACCGTCGAGCCGGCGGGGCGTCTATGCGTCTTGAAGGAAAGCCCAGAGGAGTGTCAGCTCGAATCGCTCACCGCTCACCGCTCACCGCTCACCGCTCACCGCTCACCGCGGTTACCGCGCCGGCGAAAGTGATTTGCTGCCAGCGACAGCCGCGACTGGTTACCCCGGCCATGCGCTCTCGGGCCACGCGCGTCGCAGCCGTCGCACGCCAGCGTCACAGGCGGCCGGGGTCCGTGCGTTGAGGGCAAGGGGACGGCGACGACGTCGCGTCGGGCAGCCAGGCACCGCACGGGCCCCGGCCGCCTGGCGCGGCGGGGCGTTTATGCACAACAACGTCATTCCGGCGACGAAAACGGCCACGCCTCGGCCCGCCGGGCCCGCCATCCGTTGAGTGGCCGCCCGCGCTGCGCCGCCGAATGCGCGATACGGCGTCATCGCTCGGACGTGTATCGGCATACACTTCCTCGCTCTTCCTTGCGTCGAACGCGCGGCGGCACGGCGCGGATGACGACCCAATTGACGACAGACCCCAATCCGCCCATGGACAAGATCGAACGCATCACCGCACTGCACCGCATCCTGAAAGCCGCGCGCTATCCGGTAACGGTAAAGCGATTGCAGGAAGAGCTAGGCTGCTCGCGCGCCACGGTCTACCGCGATCTGGCGTATCTGCGCGATGCCTTGATGGCGCCGCTGGAAGGAGACGGTGAGGCGGGTTTCCGCTATCACGCCGGCGAGAGCGAGCGCTTCGAATTGCCGGGTCTATGGCTGAGTTCGGAAGAGCTGTACGCCTTGTTGGCCGCACAGCAATTGCTTGTACGCACCGGCGGCGGAGTGCTTTCCGGTGCGCTCGCTCCACTGCAGAAGCGCATAGAAGGCCTGCTTGCCGACCATGCCGGCGTGGCGCAATGGCCAGTGGAGCGCGTGCGAGTCATTCCCCATCGCGGACGCAAGTTGGATGAAGCAAGTTTCCGCGTGGTCGCCTCCGGCGTGCTGGAGCGCAAGCAGCTGCAATTCGAGTATCGGGCACGCTCGACCGACGAGCGCACCCGCCGCACTGTGTCGCCGCAGCGCATTACCCACTACCGCGACAACTGGTATCTCGATGCCTGGGATCACGAGCGCCGGGCGCTGCGCAGCTTCGCCGTGGACCGCATCGGCAACGCGCGCCTGTCCGAAGAACCTGCCCAGGACTTGCCCGAGGCCGAACTGAACCAGCATCTGGCCTCCAGCTACGGCATTTTTTCTGGCGAACCGAAAGGCTGGGCCACCATCATGTTCAGTCCCAAGGCCGCGCGCTGGGTGGCGGACGAGCAGTGGCATTCCAAGCAACAAGGCCGCCACCTGCCGGACGGCCGCTACGAGCTGAAGATTCCCTACAGCGTGTCGCGCGAGCTGTTGATGGACATCCTGCACTACGGCGCGGATGCGGAGATCGTCGACCCACCGGTACTGCGCGAACAAGCGAAATCGCTGCTGGAACTGGCGCTATCGAACTACGAACGCCGGAAGTAGTTCCGCACCGTATTGTCAGCGCATTCGGTATCGGACATTACTCGGAAGGCGCTAGGTCCCGGCTCGCGCCGGGACGACGATGGTTTTTCAAATAAACACTGAAAGCCGTTAGCTTCACCGCTCACCGCTCACCGCTCACCGCTCACCGCTCACCGCTCACCGCTCACCGCTCCTACGGCTTCTTAGGCTCCGCGAATCCCGGCTTGCCAAGTTGCTCCGGCAGCTGCGGCACGCGTTCCAGCTGGCGCGCATTGACGCCGTAGTCGCGCATTTTCTTCACCAGCGTCTCATACAGCTGATCGTCCATGACCGGTGTGCGCGAGAAAATCCAGGCCAGGTCGCGCTCGGGGTAGTCGATCAATGCCCAGGAGTAATCGGGCGCCACTTCCAGGATGCGAAACTTGGTGGGCACTACCCCGAAGAACCAGACCGTCCACCGGCGGTTGCCGGTGCCGGCTTTCACCGAAGCACGCGATTCCACCGTATCCACCGGATGGCCGAAGCCTTCCTGATAGACGTAGCGCGCGCCTATCTTGCGGTCCTCGCGCAATGTGTATTCGTTGCGGCTGGCGACATGGCCACGCTCGGCGAAGTAGGGGATGTGCGCGATCACATGCCATGCGCCCATGAAGCGCGGCAGATCGATGGCGTCCGCTTCGGCTCGGGTGATCGAACCGTTGGCGCAGGCCGTTGTGATGACGATCAACATTCCGATCAGCACGACACGTAGGCGGCGCATCAGGGACATTCAGGGCTCCTGGCAAAGGGGGTAGAGCATGTCATAGCACGCCCCACTTCCATGATGTTGCGTGGACCATGGTATTACCGTTGTGACGACGGTTTGAAGGCGCCGTCCGCACTTCAAGCCGTTGAGACGAATTGCTATCCAGTCGAACGCTTGGTCGATGCGGATTTCCGCAGACCTGATCGGACCCGGCAACCGGCGTCGCAGTCACTGAGATGGCGGGCCGGCAGTCTGCGGCTTCGCCCAACCGGAGCCGCCGACATGCCGAACTTCCATCGCCAACCTTCCTCATCGTCATCGCCGGCGCATGCCTATCCGGCCCTGGAGCGCGCCCTGCGGCAGGCGACCTGCCTGGGACTCGCTCTGGTCCTGTTGCTGCCCGCCGCGCGCGGCCATAGCGATTGGCTGGGTTGGATGCCGCTGTGGCTGGTAGGCATGCCGCTGGCGGCGTGGTGGGCGATGCACCGTTTTCGCCTGCCCACCTGGCCGGCGTGGCAGCAATCCGTGCTGCGGCCGGGCCGGCGCCGCCGTTTCCGCAGCCAGGCGCGGCGCTGCGCGCGGCCCGCGTGGCGCCACCGCACTCAGGCTGCCTGACCTTCGGCAGGGGAGTGCACTCTGGGGCTTGTGCTAGCGTTATGGATACGGCACTCGATGGTTTGAGTGCCTTCCTTTTGTCCTTGACCGTACTGCGAGGAGGGGGCGAAGGGCGGGAATTGATTCGAGCGATTTCGAGCGAATCTGTTACGGATCAAATCCCGAATCGATAAAAATCGCACTGCACATTCCGGAGCCGTTACGCAATGCCAAAACTCGCCCACGCCTGCCTGATGGCGGGTCTCGCTGCCGTCGGCATTGCTGCGACCGCTGCCGCCGCCCCCAAGGAGATCTCCGTGGCCAATGACCCCTATGCCTGGTTGGAAGACGTCGAAGGCCAGAAGCCACTGGATTGGGTGAGGGCGCAAAACGCCAAGGCCGAAGCCGAGATTGCGGCTACACCCGAGTTCAAGCAGCTGGAAGGCGATATCCGCGCCATCCTGGATTCCGACGCCAAGATCCCCGGCGTAGAGAAGATCGGCGAGTACTACTACAACTTCTGGAAGGACAAGAACCACGAGCGCGGACTCTGGCGCCGCACCACGCTGGCGGAATACCGCAAGCCGCAGCCGCAATGGGAAACCGTGCTGGACCTGGACGCGTTGAACGCGGCCGAAGGCAAGAACTGGGTATGGCATGGGGCCGACTGCCGTAAACCAGACTACACGCGCTGCCTGATCGCGCTGTCGCGCGGCGGTGCCGACGCCGACGAGACCCGCGAGTTCGACCTGACCACCAAGACCTTCTTGAAGGATGGTTTCTACCGCCCCGAAGCCAAGGGCGCGCTGGGCTGGAAGGATGCCGACACGGTCTACGTCTTTACCGACTTCGGCGAAGGCTCGATGACCAGTTCCGGCTATCCGCGCATCGTCAAGGAATGGAAACGCGGCACCCCGCTGTCCACCGCCAGCGTGGTGTACGAGGGCACGGCGGAAGATATGTACATCGCGGCGTATCACGACGATACGCCGGGCTTCGAGCGCGACTTCGTCAGCCGTACGCTGGCGTTCTACAACGACGAGTTGTACCTGCGTAACGCTAATAAGCTGGTCAAGATCGACGCCCCCAATTCGGCCAACAAAGGCGTCCACCGCGAGTGGCTGACCCTGGAATTGCGCGATCCCTGGACGGTCGGCGGCAAGACCTATCCTGCCGGCTCGTTGCTGGCGGCGAAGTTCGACGATTACCTGGCAGGCAAGCGCGACTTCGAAGTACTGTTCGCGCCCACCGAAAGCACGTCGCTGTCCGGGTTCGCCTGGACCCGGCATCATTTGATTCTGAACGTCCTGGATGACGTCAAGAACCGTCTGAGCGTGCTGACGCCTGCCGATCAAGGTTGGAAGAGCAGCGCATTCGTGGGCGCGCCCAGCTTCGGCACCCTTGGCGTCAGCGCGGTGGATGCCGACGAAAGCGATGCGGTGTGGTTGACGGCGACCGATTACCTGACGCCGACCACGCTATCGCTCGCCGAGGTTGGCAAGCAGCCCGAACAACTCAAAGCCATGCCGGCTTTCTTCGACGCCGCCGGCAAGGTCATTGAGCAGCACTTCGCGACCAGCCAGGACGGGACCAAGGTTCCGTACTTCCTGGTCCGCCCCAAGGGCCTGAAGTACGACGGCAGCACGCCGACGCTGCTGTATGGCTACGGCGGTTTCGAAATCTCGCTGACGCCCGGCTATTCCGGCGGGGTCGGCAAAGGTTGGCTGGAGAAAGGCGGCGTCTACGCGGTGGCCAATATCCGCGGTGGCGGTGAATATGGCCCGCGCTGGCACCAGGCAGCACTCAAGGCCAATCGCCACAAGGCCTACGAAGATTTCGCCGCGGTCGCGCAGGATCTGGTGGCCCGCAAGATCACCTCGCCCAAGCACCTGGGCATCCAGGGCGGCAGCAACGGCGGCCTGCTCACGGGCAACATGCTTGTCCAGTATCCGGAACTGTTCGGCGCCGTCGTGGTGCAGGTGCCGTTGCTGGACATGAAGCGCTACAGCCACTTGCTGGCCGGTGCTTCCTGGATGGCCGAATACGGTAATCCCGACAAGCCGGAAGAGTGGGCGTTCATCCAGAAGTTCTCGCCCTACCATCTGTTCGACGCGGGCAAGACCTATCCGCCCAGCTTGTTCATGACCTCGACGCGCGACGACCGCGTGCATCCCGGCCATGCCCGCAAGATGGCGGCCAAAATGCTGGAAGCCGGCAAGGACGTGCGTTATTACGAAAACATCGAGGGCGGGCATGGCGGCGCGGCCAACAATGCCCAGGCCGCCCACATGAGCGCGCTGGCCTACACCTTCCTCTGGCAACAGCTGAGCAAACCGTAGGGCGGGCCCTGGCCCGCCGTTGCCATCCGTCCATTCCGCGATAGCGACGGCCCGAGTACATCTCCCCTGCACCATTGCATCCCGTCCGAGCGGACCCAAGTATGAAACCCACCACTTTCCTGTTTGCAGCGACCCTCCTGATGACCGTTTCATACAACTCCGCACTTGCCGCTGACCTCGCTCCCCCGGATGTGGCCAAGAAACCGCACGTGGTCAAGGCGCCGTTCGGTGCCGAGCGCGTCGACGATTACTACTGGCTGCGCGATGACGCGCGCAAAAATCCCGAGATGCTGGCCTATCTGAATGCGGAGAACGCTTACGTCGACAACGCGATGGCGCCGCTGAAGCAGTTGCAGGAACAGCTGTATGGCGAAATCGTCGGCCGCATCAAGCAGGACGACGCCAGCGTGCCTTACCGCGAGCGCGGCTGGTGGTACTACACCCGCTTCGAAACCGGCCAGGACTATCCGATCCATGCCCGCCGCGAAGGCAGCATGGAGGCGCCCGAGCAGATCCTTCTCAACGTCAACGAGCTGGCCAAGGACAAGGGCTACTACAACATCGGCGATTGGGAAGTCTCGCAGGACAACCGGATCCTGGCGTATGCCGAGGACGCCGTGGGTCGCCGCCAGTACGTGGTGCGCTTCAAGAACCTGCAGACCGGCGAACTCTACCCGGATGAGATCAAGGGCGTATCGCCCAATCTGGTTTGGGCCGACGACAACAAGACGTTGTTCTACGTGGAGAACGATCCGGAAACCCTGCTCACGGTGCGGGTCAAGTCGCATGTGCTGGGCACGCCAAGCTCGCAAGACAAGCTGGTCTACGAAGAGAAGGACGACAGCTTCTACATGGGCATCGGCCGCACCCGTGACGACAAGTTCATCTGCATCAGCGTGGAAAGCACGGTCTCGTCCGAGCAGCGCTGCTCACCGGCCGCGAATCCCGGCGTGTTCACCGTGCTGGCGCCGCGCCAGCGTGATGTGGAGTACAGCGCCGATCACCTCGGCGATCGCTGGATCATCCGCACCAACTGGGGCGGCACTGGTCAAAAGCCAGCAAAAAATTTCAAGTTGATGACGGCGCCCACGGACGCTACCTCGCGCGAGCAATGGACCGATTGGCTGGCGCACGACGACAAGGTCTTCATCGAAGGTTTCGAATTGTTCAATGATTTCACCGCCGTCAGCGAACGTTCCAACGGCTTGGAGCGCATCCGCCTGATCCGCGCCGACGGCAAAGAGGAGTACGTCAAGGCCGATGAGCCGGCGTATTCGATGGGTCTGGCGGTCAATTCCGAACCGGATTCCGAGTTGCTGCGTTACAGCTACACCTCGATGACCACGCCGGGCACCCAGTACGAATTGAACACCAAGACCGGCGAACGCAAGTTGCTAAAGCGCGATCCGGTGATCGGCTACGACCCCTCGCTCTACACCACAGAACGCGTATGGGTGACGGCACGCGACGGCACCCAGGTGCCGGTCTCGCTGGTGTACAAGAACGGCTACAAGAAGGACGGCAAGGGCGCATTGCTGCAGTACGGCTATGGAAGCTATGGCGCGTCGATGGATCCGGGCTTCAGTGGCACCGTGGTCAGCCTGCTGGACCGCGGCATGGTCTACGCCATCGCACACATCCGCGGCGGCCAGGAGATGGGCCGCGACTGGTACGAGAACGGCAAGCTGCTGCACAAGAAGAACACCTTCAACGACTTCATCGATGTCACCGATGCGTTGGTGAAGCAGGGTTATGCCGCGCCGGACCGGGTCGCCGCGATGGGCGGCAGCGCCGGCGGCCTGCTGATGGGCGCCATCGCCAATCTGGCGCCGGACAAATACCGCGTGCTGGTCTCGCAGGTGCCGTTCGTCGATGTGGTCACCACCATGCTGGACCCCAGCATTCCGCTGACCACCAACGAATACGACGAATGGGGCAATCCGGAAAAGAAGGCGTTCTACGATTACATCGTCACCTATTCGCCCTATGACAACCTGAAACCGCATGCGTATCCGGCGATCTTCGTCGGCACCGGCCTGTGGGATTCGCAAGTGCAGTATTGGGAACCGGCCAAGTACGTGGCCAAGCTGCGCGATGTGAACACAGGCAAATTGCCGGTGCTGTTCCGCACCAACATGGAAGCCGGCCACGGCGGCAAATCCGGCCGTTTCCGCCGCTATCGGGAAATGTCCGAGTACTACGCCTTCGTGCTCGACCAGTTGGGAGTGACGGAGACGCCCGCAAAGCGCTGAGGCGCTTATGCGCGCCTTGTAGAGCCGAGCTCGCTCGGCTCTACAAGGCGAGTCTTCGATCAGAGGACGCTCCATCTCGTGCCCGCGACTTACGTCGCTTTCACGGATGCGGTAAAACGTCCAGGTGAAAAACAGACCCGGCTCCCCACCTCCGCCCAAGACCCGGGAAAGCGCTCCATCCCGCTTCCGATGGGCATGGTGGCTGTTGGCCTACCTCAGTCTTGCGGCAGGTATCGTCGGCATCTTCTTGCCGGTCATGCCCACGACGGTATTCATCCTGATCGCTGCCTTTGCCGCGTCCCGCGGTTCCGACCGCCTGCACCGGTACCTGGTGACGCATCCGCGCTTCGGCCCATCGATCCTCGACTGGCAGGCGCATGGTGCGGTGTCGCGGCGAGCCAAATGGGCGGCGACATTGACCATGTTGTTATCCGCCGTGGTGCTGCTGGCCATCATGTTGTCGGTCGCTTCCCACCGCTGGTGGATGGCGGCGCTACCGATCGCCTGCATGGCGATCGTGGCGGCCTGGTTATGGCGGCGTCCAGAGCCGCCGTCGCAATGAAACCTGGACCAGGTTGCTGGCGCTGCCCATTCATCGGCATCTGGCTATACTCCGCCGCATGAGCAAACTCGCACGTTTCGTATCGACCGCCGCCGCCGTGGCGCTGCTTTCCGCCTGCGGCGCCAAAGGCCCGCTGTTCCTGCCGGAGAAACCCGCTCCGGATCAGCAGGAAACACCCGACGCGCCGGCATCGGACGAGCCTGTGACCGAACCGGCAGAAGCAGCGCCGACGGACGACGGCACGCCTCCTGTGGAGACTCCGCAGGAAACTCCCGTCGAAACTCCGGTGCCATCCACAACGACGCCGTCGAAAGACGGCGACGGCGGCCGCTGAGTCACGGCCGAGCACGGTAAATCACTATGCGCTTCACCAAGATGCATGGCGCGGGCAACGACTTCGTCGTGCTGGACCTGCGCGGCGGATTGGCGCCGCTCGATGCCCGCCTGGCGTCGCAGTTGGCCGACCGTCATTTCGGCGTGGGCTGCGATCAGATACTGACCATCGAGGCGCCGCGCAGCGAAGCTGCGGTAGCGACGTATCGCATCTGGAACTCGGACGGCTCGCCTTCGCAGCAATGCGGCAATGGCGCCCGTTGCATCGCCGCGTGGCTGGTACGCGACGGCACCGCCAAAGGCAGCCGTTTCCGTATGGATAGTCCGTTGGCGACGCACGAGGTGGAGCGCCTGGATGGTGACCGTTATGCCATCGCGATGGGAGTCCCGGATTTCGAGCCGGCGCGTATTCCCATGCATGGCTTCGGCCAAGTGCAGGACGAATACGAGGCGATTGCGGGTGTGGGCCTGCGGTTGCGTTTCGGCGCTGTCTCGATGGGCAATCCGCATGCAGTGATCGAAGTGCCGTCGGTCGAGCAGACGCCGGTCGCCGATTATGGCGCCGCCTTGCAGCGATCCGCGCATTTCCCCGAGTCGGCCAACGTGGGTTTTGCGGAAGTGGTTGCGCGCGACCGCATCCGCCTGCGCGTGTACGAGCGTGGCGTGGGCGAGACCCTTGCCTGCGGCAGCGGCGCCTGCGCTGCCGCCGCGGTGCTGATGAAGCGCGGCCGTATCGACCGCGAAGCAACCATTGCGCTGCCCGGCGGCGAGTTGGGCATCCGCTGGCCGGACGACACCGCGCAGATCATCATGTCGGGACCGGCAGCATTCGTATTCGAAGGGGAATGGAAACAGTGAGCGACCATCGCGAGAAGAACGGTCAGGAAAAGCTCGGCGCACATGAAGTCGCCGCCTGGCTGCGGCGCCATCCCGCTTTCCTCAAGCAGTTCCCCGATCTGGCTTTGAGCCTGGTGGTGCCGCGTGACGAAGGCCCCACGGCATCGTTAGCCAGTTATCAATTGGAAGTGCTGCGCGACAAGAATCGCGAACTTTCCAAGCGGCTCAGCGATCTGTTCGCCAACGCGCAGGAAAACGAGCGCCTGGCGGTACGCACGCATCAGTTGACGCTGTCGCTATTGAAGCAGCGCACCGCCGCCGACACGCTGCGTGCAATGGCCGCGTCGCTGGCTGAGGATTTCAACGGCGACCGCGTCAGCATTGTCCTGCTGAAGCCGGTGGAAGGATTGGAAAACGCGGATTGGCTGCAGATCATTCCGCAGGAAAGCACGCATTTGGAGCCGTTCCGCGATTGCTTGCGCGAAGGCGAACCGATCTGCGGTCGCCTACAGCCGGAAAAGAATGCACTGCTATACGGTGCCCGCGCCGACGACATTGCCTCATCGGCCCTGCTGCCGTTGCCGGAGATCGGCCTGGTGGCAGTGGGGAGTCATGACGGCAATCGCTTTTATCCCGGCATGGGGACGCTTTTTCTGCGCATGATGGGCGAGGCGCTGGTGACGGCGCTGAAGCGGTTCGAAGATTGAGGGCAGGGCACGCCCTGCTCACTTATTTGATGCGCTGCCGCCGTGAATTCAGTTCGCAAAAAGAAGACGGCGCTCGGAACCAATAAGAACGAGTCGGCGCCGGTAGCGCCGCATGAAATTCCACAGCCGGTAGAAGATTTTCTTTCCCATCTGCAGGTCGAGCGCCGCATGTCCGCGCATACGCTCGACGCCTACCGCCGCGACCTGGCCGCGTTGGCGGAGTGGACAGTGCAGTTGGAAACCCCTGATCTGCTAGCGCTGCATGCCGAGCAATTGCGCGCCTTCGTTGCCGCCGAACATCGGCGCGGATTGTCGCCCAAGAGCTTGCAGCGGCGACTATCCGCCTGCCGCAGTTTCTACACCTGGTTGCTGCGCCACGGCCGCATCGCCGCCAGTCCCGCGGCCGGTCTGCGCGCTCCCAAGGCGCCGCGCAAGCTGCCGCAGGTGTTGGATGCGGACGAGGCGGTGCGCCTGGTCGAAGTGCCTACCGATGCGCCGCTGGGTCTGCGCGATCGTGCACTGTTGGAGCTTTTCTACTCGTCCGGTCTGCGCCTGAGCGAGTTGTGCGGCCTGTGCTGGCGCGATCTGGACCTGGCGGACGGCTTCGTTACCGTGATGGGCAAGGGCAACAAGCAGCGCAAAGTGCCGGTGGGTTCGCATGCACGCAACGCGTTGGAAGCATGGCGTGCCGACCAGAATCCCACCCGCGATGCCTATGTCTTTCCTGGTCGGGGTGGCGGGCCCATTTCCCAGCGGGCTGTACAGATACGCTTGAAACAGCTGGCGCAGCGGCAAGGCTTGTTCAAGCACGTGCACCCGCACATGCTGCGGCATAGTTTCGCCAGTCACATTCTGGAGTCTTCCGGCGATCTGCGCGGCGTGCAGGAACTGCTCGGCCATGCCGACATCGCCACCACCCAGATCTA
>CBFGZY010000030.1:0-43821 GCA_965653375.1 uncultured Pseudoxanthomonas sp. | reverse complement strand
TTCCGCTTTCCGCTTTCCGCTTTCCGCTTTCCGCTTTCCGCTTTCCGCTTTCCGCCTCCCGCCTCCCGCCTCCCAGCGCCCAGCGCCCAGCGCCCAGCGCCTCCCTGGCCGGATCGTGCCCTTTGCCCCGTTGATACTCATGTTCCATCAGAAACATGGGGCTGCCTTATGGTCGAGATAGGGCTCACTGCTCCGGGCGTGGAGGGTCGCGCTTGGGAATGCGAATTACAGGGGGCGATATGTATAGGCTGGTGACACTGCCGAGCGGCCACGGCCGCCGGTCTTTCGGTATGGGATTTTGCGGTGGCCGTTCCGCTGGCTTTGCAGATGGGAGCGCCGGGTGATGAAGGCCAATCCTGCAAGCCGCAAATCGCGCGCTACCCGGTTGTTGTGGATGGCGGAAGTCGTGCTGTTGGTGCTGGCCGTACTGGCCGCCGCGTGGATCCGCTTTCTTAACGATCCGGAGACCCAGGTCAGCTTCGTTCAGCAGGCGCCGTTGCGTGCCGTGCTGGTCGCGCTTTTCATTACCGGTTCGATGGCGGCATTCGGGCTTTACCAAGTCCATGTTCGCCATAACCGCATGGATTTCCTGCTACGCATCGCGCTGTCCTTCGCCTTCGGCGGCATCGGCCTGGTGGTGCTGTATTACCTGATTCCACAGACGTATATCGGCCGCGGCGTGCTGGCGATGTCGTTGGCTATCGGCCTGGTGATGGTGGTGCTGGCGCGCGTGCTTTCCATACATGTGTTCCGTGCGGACGTGCTAAAGCAGCGGGTGCTGATCCTTGGCGCAGGCAAGAATGCGGACCTGATCAACAGCCGCATGCGCCGCCAGTCCGACCGGCGATCGTTCGTGGTGGTCGGCTTCGTGCCGGTGGCGGGACATCCGGTGGTCGTGGCTGAGGAACTGCTGCTGCAGCCGCAGAACGGGTTGGCAGAACTGACCGAGCGGCTGCAGATCGACGAGGTGGTGATCGCACCGGACGAACGCCGTGGCGGATTGCCCATGGAGGAAATGTTGATCTGCGTGCAGCGCGGCGTTTCCATCATCGATCTTTCCACGTTCTTCGAGCGCGAAGCCGGCATGGTGCAGCTCAACGTGGTGGATCCTTCCTGGCTGGTGTTTTCAGGCGGCTTCGACTATTCCACGCCGCGCCGCCTGAGCAAGCGCTTTTTCGATCTGGTAGCCGCCAGCGTGCTGCTGTTGCTTGCATGGCCGGTGATGCTGATCGTCGCGCTGGCGATCTGGGTGGAGTCGGGAACTCCCATTCTGTATCGCCAGACGCGCGTCGGCGAACGTGGCGAGCACTTTGTGCTGACCAAGTTCCGCAGCATGCGCGTCGATGCCGAGAAAGACGGCGTGGCGCAATGGGCAACGAAGAACGACGACCGCAGCACGCGTGTGGGCCGCTTCATTCGCCTGACCCGGCTGGACGAGCTGCCGCAGTTGTTCGCGGTATTGCGCGGCGACATGAGTTTTGTCGGGCCGCGCCCGGAACGCCCGCATTTCGTCGATTTGTTGAACGACGAGATCCGCTACTACGGCGTGCGCCATTGCGTGAAGCCCGGGCTGACCGGCTGGGCCCAGTTGCGTTATCCCTATGGCGCCTCGGTGAAGGATGCCGAAGAGAAGCTCAAGTTCGACCTGTTCTACGTCAAGAATCACGGCCTGGTATTCGATCTGATGATCTTGTTGCAGACGGTCGAAGTGGTGCTGTTCGGCCGCGGTGCCCGTTGAATGGCGCGCGCTGTCGTGGGCAGGCTATGCCGGCAACAGTCCCCGCATCGCACGGCGCAGGCCGAAGGGAATCAGCCGCAGCAAATCACGGCGCAGCGCGGCATCCGGCGTAAGCCGCCACGCCTGCGCCGCCATTCGAACACCTTCGCGCCAGCGTTTCTGGATCAGCAAACCGCGCGCGTTGCGGGCATAGGTCGCGGCCAACGCATGATCCAGCTCGGCGGCATCCACTTTGTCGCGCGCGTGCTCAACCGCGCGCTCGACCACGCGGACATAATCGTCGTAAGTGCTGGACTCGGCGGAAAGTCCGTCGTGTCCGCGCATCGCCCGTACCAGCGGCACCTCGACCACCCCGATCTGCCAGCGATGCGCGATACGCAGATGGAAGTCGATGTCCTCGGCCGTGCGCAGGCGCTCGTCGAAACCGCCGACGTCCGCGAAAACCTCTCGGCGCAGAATCGCCGACGCAGGCGCCAATGCCGGGTTGTGAATGATCCAGCGCAGCGCCCAGCCGTCTTCGCGAATCACCTCGCGGCGATGGAAGATGTCGATGACCTGGCGTTGCGCGTCGATGCGTTCGACGTCGCACAGGACCATGCCGAAATCAGGATGCGCCTCCATCCATTCGATCTGGCGCGCGGTTTTTTCAGGCAGCCATTCGTCATCGCTGTCCAACAACGCGAAGTACCTGCCTTGCGCGATCGACATGCCGTGGTTGCGCGCGGCGGAGACGCCGGCGTTGGGCTGGTAGACGTAACGGATACGGTCGCCGTAGCGCTCACGCAAGACATCACCGGTGCCGTCGGTCGAACCATCGTCGATCACGACGATTTCTTCGACGCTCCGCGTCTGGGCCAGCACCGATTCGATGGCCCGAATCACCAGGTCCCGCCGGTTGTAGGTGGGTATAATCGCCGAAACTTCGATCGCTGACGCCATGCTGAAGGATCTCTCCAAGAAGCTGCTTTATGTCAGCGGTCTACTGGGCCTGTACCACCGCTTCCGCAATGCGGACAGTCTAACCGTGGTGATGTTCCACCGCACGCTGTCGCCCGACGATCCGCGCTGGCGCAGTTGCGACCCCGATTACACCCTGGCCACCGGCCGGCTGGCCGAATCGCTGGTCTTCTTCAAGCGCCACTACAACGTGGTGTCGTTGGAGCAGGTGCTGGCCTCGCGCCGAAGCGGAACCGCGCTGCCGCCGCGCGCGCTGTTGATCACCTTCGACGATGGTTGGGCGGACAACGTCGACTACGCACTGCCGGAACTCAATCGCGCTGGGCTACCCGCACTGATGTTCGTGGTGGCCGACGCCGTGGGCACCAGGCAGCCGTTCTTTCAGGAGCGCTTGATCGCGGCCTGGCGACGAAATGCGCTGCGTGTCGCCGATCTGGCAACGGCCATGCAGCCGCATTTGGCGGAAGCATGGGCGCCTGCCGACGAATCGATCGGCAGCTTGCGCGAGGCGATAGCGCGGCTGGAACAGTTGCCGGCGGCCCAGCGCGAATCCGTGTTGGCGCCCTTCATGGCTGCGCTGGACGACGGTCTTCGGCATATGGTCGACACCGGCGAACTGCAGCAGTTGGAAAGCGGTGGCGTAGCGCTCGGATTGCACGGCAAGACGCATACGCCTATGACCATGGCGCCGGACCTGGATGCGGAACTGAGTGGCGCACGCAACGCGTTGGCCAGCCTGCTGGGGCGTACCCCGAGTGCGGAATCGATGTCGTTCCCGCATGGCGCATTTACGCCCGCCATCGCACAGCAGGCTCATGAAGCAGGCTACGAACTGATATTCACCAGCGTGCCGGTGTTGAACCCGGTGGCGCCTCAGGTGGGTTGGCTGCTGGGACGGACCGGTTTCGAAACCGACAGCGTGGTCGATGGGCGTGGTCGCTTCCGTCCCGATTGGTTGGCGCTGTATCTGTTTCGGCGCGAGGCGCGGCGGTTGGCGTGAATTCCGCGCTGTCGTTATGTAGCGTTGTAGGAGCGACGTGAGTCGCGAGCTCTCGTCCTCCCAGCACGAAGAACTCGCGACTCACGTCGCTCCTACAACCGGTGTGTGCTGCTACTCGTCTTCGTCGGCCGAGGTAAAGAACAACTCCGCGCCTTCGTGCTGGTCCGCGCCACTCCAGCGCCCGAATACCGGCCGGCGGCTGCGCTCGACGAATCCACAAGCACTCCAACCCGCAATCACCGGGGCTGCGGCCGCAATTTCCACAGACACCGACGCGTAGCCGGCCTTTCGCGCGGCGGCGAGCAGTGCGAGCACATGAGCACCGTCGCAAGCCGCGCCTTGCCGAGACCAGAAATCGCGCACGTGCAAGGTTGCGCCATCGGCTTGTGTCGCGAACCAGGCCAGCAGGCGTTCGTTGTTTGGCGAAGTGACCAGTAGATAGCGCGTGGGTGCCAACGGAGATTCATCGAAACGCCACCGGGCGTGTCGCCTGTCGCGAATCGTGACCAGGCCACTGTTCGGTGCCGAATCAGCCCACAAGGCATCCATTCGCGGATCGGCGCGGTCGCGCCATTCCGTGCGCACAGAGACTCCCCCAAGGCGCCGCCACGCGTCGCGCAATGCGACCGCTATGTCCGCGGCTACACCTAGCGGCGCGGCAAGCCAGGCCGGCATGCGCTCGCGAAGATAGCGGCCATGCCGCAGGACGCGGGCATAGCGCACGATGTCGGTCAGCTTGTTGTAACCGATGCGCTTGAATACTGCCGCGGCTTTCGGATTGGGAAACCCGTACAGCAAATCCAGGTGACGCGCGCCGGCTGCAATCAGCCCCTGCTGGAGAATCAACGCGGGACCGAGCGAACGATGTTCCGGCAGCACCGCCAGATCGACCAGCACGCCAGCGGTGATATCGCCGCCCTGCCAACGCATCCGCCGGCGTCCCGCGCACGCGGTGCCTACCCAATCGCCGTTGGCATGACGAAGCAGTTGCAGCAGCGGAGGGCCATGCGGGGAGGCGAGATAGAACCAGTCGTACTTGGCCGCCATCCGATCCTGCTGACCCAGGTTGCCGCGCCATATCGACTGCACCGTATCGCGGTCGCGCAATGCGTTTCCGGCATGCACCACATATTGCGGCGGCGGGGACAACGTGGTCACAGGATCAATCCAGTTCTGCGACTTCGCCTACCAAGACCGGAGGCAAGTGCAGATAACGCGTGGTGCGGCGCTTGTTGCGAATATCGTCGTATACGGCCTGTGCTTGAGCTTCGCTGATGCCCAGGTCGGTGGCCAGGTCGGCGGCCGGCACGTCGTGGTTGAGCGACCACAACGCCAGGTCCATCTGCTGATAGGGCAGGGCGAAATAGAACTCGTCCTGGCCTTGGCTGAGGCTGTAGGTGTCGGTGGTCGGAATGGCGGCGCAGACACGCTCGGGCAAACCGAGGTGGCGGGCCATGCCGTATACCTGCGATTTGTACAGATGCGCGATGGGCTTGACGTCGGCCGAGCCATCGCCATTCTTGACGAAGAATCCCTGGTCGTATTCGACGCGGTTGGGAGTGCCTACCACCGCGTAGTTCAGACGATCGGCATGGAAGTATTCCAACGTCTTGCGGATACGCTGCTTGAAGTTGGTGGCGGCGACGATGGTCAGATAATCGGCCAGCGCCAATTCGCGTTCGTGACGTGCGCCGTCCGGGGACTCGGCGATCAAGCGGAAGCGGTTGATGCGGCCTTCGGTACCGCCATCGATGACGATCTTGAATTTCCAGCCTTCGCCGTATTCAGGCAGGGCGTTGCGTACCGCGGCGTCG
Source organism: uncultured Pseudoxanthomonas sp. (assembly GCA_965653375.1). Taxonomy (GTDB): domain Bacteria; phylum Pseudomonadota; class Gammaproteobacteria; order Xanthomonadales; family Xanthomonadaceae; genus Pseudoxanthomonas_A. Next base: position 38,312 of record CBFGZY010000030.1, on the reverse strand, counting down.
CGATGGCGGTAGCAGCCGATGGCCGATAGCGCGGGCGCGATATCCACGGTTTCGCTGCGCACGCCCAGGTGCTGCGCCAGGATGTTGGCGCGTGCGGCGCTGTCGTCGGAGGAATCCTGCTCGGGCAGGATCAGGGTGAATACACGCTCCGGTCCCAGGGCGCGCACAGCCAGCGCTGCACTGACCGAACTATCGATGCCGCCGGAAATGGCGACCACCAGTCCGCGCCGATGCAACTGCCGCGCGGTGATTTCACGCAGACGCTCCGCGATGCGGTTGGCTTCCTGCTCATAATCGATATCGAGGACATTGCGTTCTAACACGGTCATGGTGTGGTCTCTAGTTGCATGAGTTGGACGCGTCTGACCTTGCCCGAAGCGGTGCGGGGCAAGGCGTCGACGAAGGCGATGTGGCGGGGAATCTTGTATGGCGCCAGGCGGGCGCGGCAGTGCGCCTTGATGCGATCTTCGGCGCGCGGCGGAATGTCGTCGGTGACCACGAATGCCTTGATCACCTGGCCCAGGATGGTGTCATCCACCCCGACCACCGCGACTTCGCGGATATAGGATATTTCGGCGATGACTTCTTCCACATCGGTGGGATGCACACGATGCGCGCCGGTCTTGATCATGTCGCTGCGCCTGCCGTGCAGAAACAGGAAGCCGTCCGCATCCAGGTAGCCGATATCGCCGGTGTGCAGCCATCCATCGCGCAGCACCGCAGCCGTCGCTACGGGATTGTTCCAGTAGCCCAGCATCACGTTGGGGCCGCGTACCCATACCTCGCCGCTGTCGCCCGGTGCGGCGTCGCTACCGTCCTCGCGCTGGATCTTCCATGAAACGCCCTGCACGGGAATGCCGACGGAGCCCAGCTTTTCGTCCAGCCGTTCCGGCGGCAACCAGCTGATCCGCGAAGTGGCTTCGGTCTGGCCATACATGACGAACAAGCGCGGCTGCGGCAATGCGGCGCGCAACTTGCGGGTCAGTGCAGGCGACATCGAGCCTCCCGCCTGGGTCAGGTAGCGCAGCGACGAAAAATCGTAGTCGCCCAGCTCTACGTGCTCCAGCAGCAGCACATAGGTCGACGGGACGCCTGAAAACCCAGTGGCCCGTTCACGGACCAGAGCTTCGAGCAATTGATGAGGGAACAGCAGGTTAGGTGCCAGCACAACGCAGGCGCCACGCATCAAATGAGTGTGCAGAACCGACGCGCCGTAAGCGTAGTAGAACGGCAGCACGCTCAGCACGCGATCGTCTGCGCCCAATTCAAGGTAAGCGACCACCGCCTCGGCGTTGGCCAGCAGATTGGCATGACTGAGGGCAACGCCCTTCGGCGCACCGGTGGTACCGGAGGTGTACAGGATCAGCGCAGGTACCGATGGGTCGGCGATCTGTAACGATTCCGAGCTGTCCTCGCGCGGCGGGCACAACGGCTGCGCATCGGCGGCAACCGTGACGGCAGGTGTACTGCCGAGTTGTTCCAGCGCCAATTCCGCGTCGCGATTGCCTTGCTCGTACACCACATGGCACGCATCGCAATGGCGCAGCCACGGAAGGAAATCGCGCGCACGTGCCTGCACGTTCAAGGGCACGGCCACGCCGCCTGCCAGCCATGCGCCATAGCAGGCCACCACGGCTTCGATGCGATTGGGCAGCAGGATGGCAACACGGTCGCCCGCCTGCAGCCCCTGTTCGCGTAGACGAGCGGCGAACCCTTGTGCGTATGCCAAGAGCTGCGCGTAGTCGACCCGGCGTTCGCCGTCGACAATCGCGATGCGGTCGGGCGCATCCCGCGCGATGCGGGCGACATGCTCGGGCAAGGTGCGCTCAGGCGAGCTGTTCACGCGGATTCCAGTATCAGCCGGCGAGCTTGCGGCTGACGAATTCGTCCACGGTCTGGATCGAGTCGAAATTCGCCGGAACCATTTCGTCGGGCACGATGCTGAGCTTGAACTCGTCTTCCAGGAAGAAAATCAGCTCATGGATACCGGTGGAATCGATGATGCCCCCGCGGATCAGAGAGTCCTGGTCGCCAATGGCGGATTCGTCCTCCGAAAACAGGAAATTGTCGAGAATGAATTTCTTGATCTGCCGCCGTTGCTGCATGGGAATCCCCTGGATTTGTTCACCCTTACTAACCTTCAGAAACGCAGCTTTGGGCGTTTTCCGGCCAGGGGCTCTGGAGCGGGGAGGAGGGAGAAGGGGGAGGGAGGCGAGTGCTTTGCGCTCTGTCGAGGAAGGGAGGACTGAGGGGGATTTGTTCCTGCCTTTGTCGCCGTGGCGATTTCACCACTCGAAACAAAAACGATCTAACATCGCGCCACCAAGGGAATGCGCGTGGGGATGGGGTCATGCGACGTCTGGCTATCGTTGTCCTGCTGGGGCTGTCGGCTTGCCGTGGCGGCGAATCCGCGCCGGCGCCGACCATTGCGCCGCAAGCGGTACGGGATCTCCAGCCCGAGTCCTATTCGTCGGAAAAAGGGGATTACACCGTCACCGAACTGGTCACCGGTTTGGCTCATCCCTGGGGCCTGGCTTTCCTCCCTGACGGAGCAATGCTGGTGACCGAGCGCCCCGGCCGGTTGCGCCGCATTGGCGCCAATGGAGATGTCTCGGCGCCGATAGCAGGATTGCCGGACATCTTCGTCGATGGCCAGGCGGGCCTGCTGGATGTGGCACTGCCGCCGGATTTCGGCACGGATCGCTGGGTCTATCTGTCGTTTGCCGAACCCAACTTCCGTGGCAACAAAGCCGGAACCGCCGTGGTGCGCGGGCGCTTGCAAGGCGATGCGTTGCAGGACGTGGAAGTGATCTACCGCCAGGAACCCAAACTGTCCCACGGCACCCATGTCGGCTCGCGGCTGGTTTTCGACGGCAACGGTCATCTGTTCGTCACCCAGGGCGACAACCGCGTCGCCGCCGCCGCCGCGCAGGAGCTGGACAAGCTGCAAGGCAAGCTGGTGCGGATACTGCCCGATGGTGGGATTCCGCAGGACAATCCTTTCGTCAACCGCGACGGTGCGCGCCCGGAAATCTGGTCGTACGGCCACCGCAACATGCAGGGCGCCGCGTTGCATCCGCAAACCCGCCAGCTATGGACCAGCGAACACGGGCCGATGGGCGGCGACGAACTGAACCTGCCGCAGCCAGGCAGCAACTACGGCTGGCCGGTAGTGACCCACGGCATCGATTACAGCGGCAAGCCGGTACCCGGTTCGGTTGGGAAAACCGCGCCGGGTATGGAGCCGCCGCATCATGTCTGGGCCAAGTCGCCCGCGCTTAGCGGCATGGCGTTCTATACCGGCGATTTGTTTCCGCAGTGGCGCGGGAATTTGTTCCTTGGCGCACTGGCATCCAGCGAATTGATTCGTTTGGAGTTGGACGGCGACAAGGTCGTCCATGAAGAACGCCTGCTCGGCCAGCGTCAGCAGCGCATCCGCGATGTACGCCAGGGCCCGGACGGCGCCTTGTATGTGCTGGTCGATGCCCCGGACGGGAAGCTGTTGAAGATTACGCCGGGGAAGTAATTGCTTCGCGTAGAGCCGAGCTTGCTCGGCTGATCGTATCCGTGGCTCGTACGGTAAAAACAGCGGAGCAAGCTCCGCTCTACGCCGCTGCGCCAGACTTGCGTGCAATGAAATCCACAGTGGTGATGCAGAGCTTCTTCCTGGCTCTGGCTCCAAGTTCCCGTCCCTCACAACAATGGCGCTTGGAGGAATCCGCGTGTAGGCATGGCGTTTCACGTAGAGCCGAGCTTGCTCGGCCGATCGTATCCGTAGCTCGTACGGTAAAAACAGCGGAGAAAGCCCGCTCTACGCAGCTGCGCCAGACTTGCGTGCAATGAAATCCACAGTGGTGATGCAGAGCTTTTCAGGCGGAATCGATGCGAACTGCGGATGCACCGGCATTGCGGCCAGTTCGCGCAGGCGTTGCGGTCGGGCAGTCGAGGTGTCCAGCACGATGTCGTAGCCCATCGCAGCCGCGCGATCGACAAATTCGTGCGCGCGCATTCGGTTTTGATAGAGGAATGCGTTGTTCCAGCGATTCCACTGGCGGTCCGAATAGCGCAAATAGTTTAGTTGATGCACATTGCGATCCACATAGGCGTAGTGGTCGCCGCAATTGACCGAGTGGAACATCAGTCCGCCGGGCGCGAGGATGCGTTGCGACTCGCGGTACATGGCGTCGATCGCGTCCGGTGGGACATGTTCCAGCACACTATTGGAGAACACCACATCCACTTCGCCTTCGGCCAGCGCCGTGCGGGTGGCGTCGGCCGGCGCGCGGTAATGCACCACGCCCGCGGTGGCGGACTCGAGATCCTTGCCTTCGGTGATCGCAGCCTGCAGGCGTGCGTGCCGCGCGCGTACTTCAGCGATATCCGCGTCGGCCGTCTGCGCGATCACCTCGAGAGAACGCTCAAGACCCGCGATGCATGCACGCAACAGGCTGGGCTGCAGATGCCGGTTGAGATCGTAGGTAGTCACCCGACGCGCACCTGCCAGATAGCAGGCCAACGGAAAAGTCGGGTACCAGCCGGTGCCGATTTCAAAGAAGCGGCTGCCCTCGATGCGAACGCCGGTCTGGCGAAGATGGCCGACCATGATCTTCCAGTCGTCCACCTTCATGGAAAGTTCGCGCTCGAAATTGCTCAGCCCGCCATATCTGCGTTGCAGGTGGTAGTGAAGGACGGTGCCGCCCGGCACCATGCCCAGAACCTTTTGAACAGTGCCTTTGATTCGCCAATGCATAGGTGCGACTGCCAGTAAGAGGGTCTAAGAATTAGGTCGGATAGCTTTAACAGGTCTTAGCCTGCGGATACCGCGGCGGCCGGCAACGATGAAGCAGATCGTTCTCCAAGATCGCGTTGCGCTGGTACCGCCTGGATCTGGTGATGGATCAGCATGGTCGACAGCACGCCCACGAAAGCCTGATTGTCGGCAAAGCCGGTGCTGCGGCCTTGGCGGCATTTCTCGAATAGCCGGCCCACCGCGGCCGCATCGAAATAGCCGGCGTCGTGTATCCGCTCCGCGCTCATCAGGTCGGCCACATAGTCCAGCGGCTTGCCGTCGAAGAAGAAGCTCTGGCTGTCCGGCGCGCGATAGGGCTGCTTGGTGCGGTTGACGATGTCGGCGGGCAGCAGATCGGCCAGGGCACGGCGCAGCAGGTATTTTTCGGTCATGCCGCGGATCTTGAAGCTGGGCGGCAGGCGGTTGGCGAACTCGATGACGCGGTGATCCAGGAAAGGAAAACGGGCTTCGATCGAGTTGGCCATCGCCACGCGATCGCCTTGCGAGGACAACAGATAGCCGGCCAACAGCGATTTGGCTTCCACATACTGGTCGCGCGCCAAGCCGCTCCAGCGATGGATATCCGGCGGCAGGGTCTGTTCGTACGCATCCAGGGGATTCCAGGCAGCAGCGGTAGCGCGCAGGTCCGAAGACAGCAGCGACAATGCACGTTGCGAAGTAGTCCAGCGCGGCACGTGCGCGAAGATCGGCCGGTGCAGGTGTTCCATGCCCTGGCCGAAGAACGACTGCGCGAATGCCGGATTGCTGACCGGTGAATTTCGCAAATAGCCGTACAGCCGCTCCAGCAATCGCGGCCGAAGTTTCGAGTCGGGCTGGCGCGACCAGAAGCGGCGGATCTTGGCTTCCTTGAACAGGTCGTAGCCGCCAAACACTTCATCGGCGCCTTCGCCAGTCAGCACGACTTTATAACCATGCTGACGCACGCTGCCAGCCAGCAACATGAGCGGTACTGGCGCGGTACGCAGTACCGGCGTTTCGGTGTGGCGGATCAGCCGAGGGAACGCTTCGCCGATATCGCGCCGCGTGCAGCGCAGCGTGGTGTGGTCGGTGCCCAGGTGCCGCACCATGGTCTGCTGATACTCGCTTTCGTCGAACTCGCCGTCTTCGAACGCGACCGAGAACGTACGCACCGGCGTGTCGGTGAAGCGGCGGATCAGCGCGACAATGCCGGAGGAATCCAACCCACCGCTCAGATAAGCCCCCACCGGCACATCGGCACGCAGCTGCAACCGCACGGCGTCCACCAGCAGCTCGCGCAACTCATGCGTGGCCTGTTCGACGGTAAGCGGGTAACGCGACGGCGAAGTGTCTTCCGCAGGCGGGAATGTCCAATCCCAGTAGGACTTCAACTGCTGCCGGCCATCGCGCTCGACGGTAAGCACGCAGCCCGGCGGCAAGCTCTGCACGCCTTCGTACAAGGTGTCCGGATCCACGGCCGACCAGTAGGTCAGCGTCTGCATCAACGCGCGCGGATTCAGTCGCGCGCATTCGGGTAACACCGCCAGCAGCGCCTTTATCTCCGAGCCGAACCAGGTGCGGCCGCGGCTGCGCGAATAGAACAACGGACGTATGCCGGCACGATCGCGCGCCAGCAGCAGGCGTTGGCGCTTGCTGTCCCACAAGGCGATGGCGAACTGGCCATTGAGGTGCTGGACGAAATCGTCGCCGTAGCGGTCGTACAGATGGACGATGACTTCGGTATCGGACTGCGTGTAGAAGCGATGGCCGGAAGCTTCCAGCTCCTTGCGCAACTCCACGTAGTTGAAGATCTCGCCATTGAACACCGTCCACACCGTGCGGCTCGGGTTATGGATGGGCTGGTCGCCCGTAGCCAGGTCGATGATCGACAACCGCGCGTGGGCCAGGCCGACGCCAGGTTCGGCATGGAAGCCATAGCCGTCCGGCCCACGATGAGCGAGCGAATGGATCATCCGCTCCAGCAAAGGGCGTGTTATGCCGGTAACGACATCGGGTCCGCTGAAGCCTGCAATTCCGCACATCGGTCAAGTCGCTCCTGCAGTGTTGGTGAGTGGGGAATGGGAGGTAAAGTGGAGAGCGGTGAGCGGTGAGCGGTGAGCGGTGAGCGGTGAGCGGGAAAAGCATGCGGCTTTTGCCCCCTTTTACAAAGGGGGCTACGGGGGATTTGCTTTCGCTTTTGCTGTTGCTGTTTTCTTTAAGAGCAAAAGCAAATCCCCCTCAAGTCCCCTTTTTTCAAGGGGGGAGGCAAAAGCCAGAGCCTTTTCCGCTCACCGCTCACCGCAACTAGCAAACACCGAACCAGCCGCGCGCGATTCGGCCAAAGCTTCTTCGCATGCGGCATACGTGTCCTGGGCGACTTGGCGCCAGTCGCGCGAGAACCGCCGCGCCAGTGCACCTTCGTCCCAATCACGGTCCAGCGCCTGCGCCAGGCCGGCGCTCAGTGCTTGTGCATCGCGTGCGGGTACCAGTAGTCCGCAGGTCTCATCCACCACCTCGGGGATGCCACCCACCGGCGTCGCCACCACCGGGCGGCCGCAGGCGAGGGCTTCCACCAGCACGTTGGGGTGGCCTTCCGAATAGCTGGGCAACGTCACCACGTCCGACGCACACATCCAGCGCGCAACGTCGGCTGGGGGCTGCGCGCCGGCCAGGGTCACCCGCAATGAAGAGTCGGCGGCGATGGAAGCGGACAGCTCGCCTTGCAGCGGACCTTCGCCCACCAGCGCCAATCGCAGCCGCGGCCGTGCGGCGGACAGTTCGCGCGCCGCTTGGAGCAATTCGCGCAAGCCTTTTTCCGGCACCAGGCGGCCGACGTAGACGATGAGTTCGTCATCGGCCGGAATGCCGAGCGCCGCCCGCGCATCCGCGCGGTCCGCCGGATGGAAGATGGAGGCATCGCAGCCGTTGGGAATGGCGCGGACGCGCGACGCATCGGCGCCATAGTCGCGTACGGCCACACGGCCCAGATCTTCGCTAACCACCAGCAGGCGCTGCGCGGCGTGCAGTACAGGCCGGGTCAGGCGACGGCTGATGGCATCGCGTACCCGCAGGTCCGAGCCGCGCGCTCCCACCACCAGCGGCACGCCCGCCTGGCGCGCGCCCAACATCGCCCCGTAGGCATCCGGATACAGCCAATAGGACAACACCAGGTCGGGCGCGAAATCGCGGATTGGCGACGCGATGGCGCGCGCGCACAACCAACCGTTGAAGGGACGCGAAATCGCCGGCAGCGCCGGATAGCTCACGTATTCGACATCGCAGCCAGCCACCGACTGCTGCGGGTCCGAGGGCCGGAACAGGTAACTGCGCGGCTGTGCCCAGCGCGGGTACGTAGCCACGGGACTGACTACCTTGACCGTCGCCAGCCGTGCCAGCTCGCGGATCGTCTGGTAGATCGGACGGCCGCGGTTCGGTTCCCCGGCAATGGGGAACTGCGACGTGACGATCAACAGGCGCATGCGAGACCACCGTCGGTTTGGCCGATATCGCGCGCGGGCAGCGTTATCTGGTGCATGCAATCGAGCTGATAGAGGGCAGAAGATGCATAACGGAACGTCGCCGTCCTCGCGGGTAGTGGAACTGGATGCCTTGCGGAGTATCGCCGCCCTGGCGGTGGTGGCTTACCACTACACAACGCGATACGCGGAGCAGATAGGCCACGTGGGCGGATCCTTGCCCAGCCTGTTGGCCGGCAAATACGGCGTGCACCTGTTCTTCCTGATCAGCGGTTTCGTCATCTTCCTGACCCTGGAGCGCACCCACAACGCGATGGACTTCGTGGTCTCGCGCTTCTCGCGTCTATTCCCCGGCTACTGGGTAGCGGTGACGGTCACCGCGATCGTCGCCTACAGCATCGGCTTGCCCCAGCAAGCGCTGCCGTGGCCGGATTTGCTGCTCAACCTGACCATGGTGCAGGACATCCTGGGGGCCGAGCATCTGGATGGCTCGTATTGGACGTTGCAGGTGGAGCTGTTCTTCTACGTGCAGATGTTGTTCTGGTTTGTGCTCGGGCAACTCAAGCGCATTCACTGGATCATCGCCGGTTGGCTTTTCCTGGCGACTCTTAATGGTGTGCTGGCGCAGCAACGCTGGCACTTTCCCTATTTGATCCGGGAGTTGCTGATACTGCGCCATATTCCCTTCTTTGCGCTGGGCATTTTGTTCTACCGCCTGCGTGCTTGTCCGCAAGAGAATCGCCTAAACCTGGCGATGATTGCGCTTTGCCTGTTGGCGATCGCCATAGCCGAGCAGCCGGTATTCCTACTGGTAGCGGCGGTCTGTTGCGCGATCTTCACGCTTTTCGTGTTGAATCTGCTTCGCTTCCTCGATGCACGCTTCTTTGTTTTCCTGGGCGGCATCTCCTATTCGCTGTATCTGATCCATCAAGCCATCGGTTTTAGCGTGATCTACCGGCTGGAACATGCAGGCGTGCCCAGCCTGATTGCCTGCTTGTTGGCGGCTGGTCTTTCCATCGGATTGGCGGTGCTGTTGCGCTATGGCGTGGAAAGGCCCGCGATGCGCTGGATCCGCACGGAATGGCAGAACCGCAACGTATGGAAGACAGGCGCGCAAGTGCGGGAACGGGGCCATTCGAACGCATCGCAAGCGGCTTTCAGTGCGGGGCATCGGTTTGACCGATAAACAGAAGATCGTTTCCGCAGCGGCGTGGAGCATTGGCGCCGGCCTTCTGGGCCGCGCAGTCGGGCTGATCGGTACGTTGCTGATCGCGCGTCACTTGAGCCCTGGCGTCGTCGCCGAAGTGACGGTGGCGACCGTCATCGCACTGACCGGCAGCTGGATTTCCGCCTGGGGCTGCGGACAGTACGTCATCGTGCGCGCAGGCGAGGGCAGGGAAGCGGTCTTCGGTGCCACGGTTTTCTATCTGGTATTCGGCATGGCGGTCATCGCCGGGCTTTGGTGGATGGCACCTACGCTAGCGGCCTGGTTTTCCACGCCCCGATTGGTTGAGTACTTGCCGGGCGCGCTGATCGGCATCGCCATCCGCCGGCTGGGTGCGATACCGGACAAGCTGCTGGCGCGTGAATTGCGCTTTACTCGAATCGCCTTGGCCAGCGCGCTGGGCGACGTGGCCTATGCGCTGGTCGCGGTGACGCTGGTCAGCACTACTCGGCTGGGTGGGCAGGCGATGATCCTGGGATTCGTCGCGCAATCCTGCGTGATCGCCGCCATCACCATCGCTGGCACCGGATGGCGCAGCTGGCTGACTCCGGTCGTGATCAGCACGGCACGCCTTCGCGACATCTTCCGCTTCGGTGCGCCGATTACCGGCGAGATCACCCTGAGCGAAGGTGCACGCTATTGGGACAAACCGCTAATGCTGCGCTTGCTGGGCGCAGACAGCGCAGGCGCCTACGGCATGGCCTTCAATCTGGCACAGGTGCCGGCGATCTATGTCGGCGGGCACATCGGCACAGTGATGATGCCGGCCATCGTTCGCGCTCAACCTTCGGAGCGTGCACCACTCATCGTCCGCGCGCTGGGACTGACCGCGGTGGTGTTGTTTCCCATGGCATTCGGCCTTTCCGTATGCGCCTCGACCCTGGTGGCCGCCTTGCTGCCGCCGTACTGGTCGCAAGTCGCGCCGCTGCTCAGCGTGCTGGCAGCGGTGTCGGTATTGGCGCCAGCGAGTTTCATGCTGGCTTCGTTCCTGAGTGCCTTGGGAGAAAACGGCACACTGCTGCGGATAGAGCTGACTACTGTGCTGACGCTGGTAGGTGCACTTGCGCTGCTTTCGCGGTGGGGCGTTGTGGCGGCCTCGTTTGCGGTAGGTATCGCACTCGCTGTGCAACTCGCGCTGTCGCTGACCGCCTGCCGCCGCCATGGCTTGTATTTGCATGGGCTGGCTGCACCATTACTGCGAGTGATGGCCGCTTGCGCGGTGATGGTCGCCGGCGTGCTGCTGCTGCGAGCGGCAATGGATACCTCGCCGGATTGGGAAGCGCTTCAACTGGTATCCGAAATCGCCGCGGGCGCCACGTCCTACTTCATTGCATTGATCTTCTTCGGCAACGATTTGCTGAAGGATGTCCTGTGCTTGCTGAGTCGCTCCGGCAAAGCGGAGCTGCAGCGCGCCGCCACATTACTTCCATCCTCAGGCGTACCGAATGATTGAGTTGAACACCATCGTGCTACTGAGCCGCACAGCCGGTGTCATGCCACCCAAGGTACTGGCGGAAGGGCAGCGCTTCATCGAATTGCGCGCCGAAGATGCGGAAAGAATCTCGCAAGCCGACCGCCGCTTCGGCCGCCGCGGCGACATGACACGCATCCAGCGCCGGTTCCAGCACGGCCTGCGCTACTTCGCCATCGAAGAGGACGAAGGCTTGGTCGCCTGGTTCTGGGTGGCACATGCCGTGCCCCGCTACTTCGACGAAATGCGTTGGATGATCGACCTGGACAACACCCAGGCCTGGGGACGCGACGCTTTCGTTTCGCCCGAGCGGCGCGGACAACGACTGCTGGCCGCCCTGATGGACAACGCCTGCACACTCGACAGCGGTCCACAGCTTTTCCTGTCCGACGTCGACGCCTCAAACCAACCCTCACTACGCGCCCACGAGAAGATGGGTTTTCGCAAAATCGCCACCGTGCGTTCGCTATCCATAGGCAAGCGATTGCTGCTGCGCGGGCTTCCCCCGCAAGGTTTCCCCGCGCCGCAGGCGTTGCGGCCAGCGCAACGTGCGCTATGGATGAGTCGGGAGGAAGTTGCGTGGCATTGCGGGCAGATTGCGTAAGTCGCTATCGCTAACGAAAGCGGCTCACTTCGCCGCCGGGACTCGTAGAGCGGAGCTTGCTCCGCTGCTTTTCCGCCCGGGCAACTGAAAAGAGTCGGCCCCAGTGCCCCAAGTATCCCGAAGCCCGTGAGCATCGTGGCAGCAACCGAAGGTGCCGAATCGAATGCGTTGGTAAATACGTTTATCAACGACATTGTCTTCCATTCGGTTTCGAGTCGAGATATGTTTCGCGACATGAGCTTCGCAGGGGTGCTGTTGCGAAGAATTGGATAGGGGATCGGCCCGCGAAGGGTCGGAGAGGAAGCGTGATGATTTCTTCGAAGAGCCGGGTGTGGTCCGCGGCACTGGGCATGAGTGTGGTCGCCGTACGCCTGTTCGGAAACCGGGTGTTTTCGGTTGCGCAATCTTTTGTATCGTCAAAGAAAAAAGGGCGGCGCCGTCGTTTTAAAGAGAGCGCTTGTCGCATTGCTGCTGCAGCGGTTTTGCTTTGCGGCAACTATGCCTTTGCGCAAGATCCAAGACAGCTCTACAAGAACGAAATCCAGAGACTATCAGCCATTCCCGCATTAACTGAGCAAGACTTAGGTGCCAACGTTAGTCTTTACGATGGGGGCGTCGAATTCCGGCTTGTAGATATAGACATCAAGGGCAACTCCGCACTTCCAGTCCGCTTGGTGAGGTATTTGCGGCCTTCCCCTCAGTACCATGTCGATGTCGCTGATAGCGGGAGATATGAGCACAGGCCGGGGCCTCGGATCTTTGGAATAAATAGCTGGCAGTTTGAGGTGCCGTACATCACGTCGACGGCTGCGAAATATATTGGCTGGCAGAACAATGAACAGCGCTGCAATCGTCCTAATCCCGCGGCAAAGCCGCCCAAATTTTCATTGCGCGAAGTTTGGAACGGACATCATATCTATATCCCGGGCGTCGGGAGTCAGCTCCTTCATGCGGACGATACCTATACTGAACGCTTTCCATTTCCGGCTGACGGGAAGACATATCGTTGGTTGACTCGCGACTTCCATCGTTTGGCTTGCCTGCCAAGTACTGTGAACGGATATCCGGGCGAGGGTTTTATCGCGGTTTCCCCGGACGGCACAAAATATTTTTTCAACTGGGGTTATGAGTCGCCCGCTGGAACTTTGTACAGAAAGAATGATCAGGTATACGCGGAGCCGGACGCCGTCGAGCTAATCAGACAGGATCTCATTCATGTCATTCTTCTTGCCACTCGCATAGAAGATCGGTTCGGAAACTGGGTTTCACTTTCGTATACGTCAAACAACGATCTAAATCGGATCGAATCGAACGATGGGCGGTATATCCAGCTGAGTCCAACTTCGTCTGGTCTTTCGGTGACTTCGTCGGCCGGGACATGGACCTACACGAAACAGCAGTTGGGCCAGCTTGGAAGGGTTACGTATCCGGATGGTAGTTATGCGGAGTGGGGGCTCCCAGATTGGGGTATCCAGTATCAACGGCCCGATTATTTCACTGTCGGCTTGATGACCAATTGCCGGCTTTTTGGAGAATCATATGGCTCTCCATCCATTAGTCTTAGATATCCATCTGGCGCGAGCGTGCTCTACGAATTTAGTTACCTGGTGCACGGCCGGTCCGGGATGTTTCGGAACTGCCAACAGGTCGCTGATTATAATTACCGGCTAGATGTCCCCAATTTTTGGGAGCAATACTCTCTGGTGAAGAAAACGATAAGTGGGCCAGGATTGTCAGATAAGGTAACGCAATACGACTATGAGGCCGGCTTTGTACACAAGTCATCGGAAGGGAATTTCCGAAAGCCCGATGGAACCTGCAGCTTTTGTCGGGCATCGAAGCTCGTGACTGTAACGCATCCGGATGGTGCAGTATCAAAGTACAAGTACGGCGTTATGTATGAAATCGATGAGGGTGATCTGCTGGAGAAACAGGAATTTTCTACTAATGGAGCGTTGCTGCGTACTACAAAGTACACCTATATGGACTACGACCGAATGCTCACGCAGCCCTATCCTAAGTTGCTGGGTAGCTCGTTCGTAGAGCCAAGAATATTAAAGCCAGTTCGATTTCTCCCAGTAGTCAGAACTGAAGTTCAGCAGGACGGCGTGTCATTTGTCTCTACGATAAACAGCTTCGACACCTTCGTTCGTCCGGTCAGTGTCACAAAGTCCAGCAATTGAGTGCGTAGCTACTTTGGGTTTTTGCTGGTAGATGCCACTTCGATTTGTTGGTGTAGATGCATCGTGAATTCTGGTGCGCCTGCCGCATAGAAGTGATCGCTGATTTACTAAGGGAAAAGTTTAGATGGCAGGATCAACTATTAGAAAATTGGGAACTGGTCTATTGCTTGGCTGGTTCACGATCTCGGGCGAAGCTTTTGCGGAGACTTACAGCAGAACCGAAACCATCGAATACCACGATGATTTATCGCTCTGGGTGCTCGGACAGGTCAAACGCAACACGGGTAATGGCGTTGAGGTGGAGTACGGCTGGATGGCCAGTCCGACGAAAACGTATTCGTTCAGCAAGCCGCAGCAAACGTTGACCTATCACGCCGACGGCACCGTCGCGACGATCTTGGATGGCAACAACAACGTCACCACGCTGGGCAGCTGGAAGCGCGGCATTCCACAGTCCATCCGCTTTGCCGATGGCGCCACCCAGTCGGCCATCGTCAACGATGCCGGTTGGATCACCGCCGTGACCGACGAGAACGGTTATAAGACTTGCTACGGCTACGATGAGATGGGCCGCATCAAGCGGATTACGTATCCTTCGGAAACCCAGGCAGGGGTGTGTGATGAATCGGCCTGGGTTCCGACCACGATCAGCTTTACGGGTGGACACGCTGGCGCTTACGGCGTCCCTGCCGGTCACTGGCAGCAGACCACGCTGACCGGTAACGCACGCAAGACGCTCGTGTTCGATGCGCTCTGGCGTCCGGTGGTCGAGCAGACCATGGACCTGGGTAATGTCGGCGGCACGCTTTCGGAGATTGTCAAACGCTACGATCCAGAAGGCCGCCTGCAGTTCCAGTCCTATCCGATAAACACGGGTGGACAAGCGCATTACGCCGATACGGCGCTCAAAGGCATTCGGACCACATACGACGCCTTGGGTCGGGTGACCTCGGTAACGCAAGACAGCGAACACGGCCCGCTGACCACGACGACCGAGTATCTGGCTGGCTTTAAAACCAGGGTAACCAATCCGCGCGGAACGCAGACGCTCACCGAGTACCAAGTCTTCGACCAGCCGTCCACCGAAGCGCCCACCGGCATCACGGTTACCGACGGCACGCTTACCGCCGTCACCGAGATCCCGCGCGACGTTTTCGGCAAGCCGCTGAGGATTACGCGCCGCAACGCCGACGGCAGCCAGCGGATCGATCGACACTACGTGTACGACGGCTACCAGCAGCTTTGCAAATCGATCGAACCGGAAACCGGGGCGACGGTGATGGACTATGACGGCGCCGGCAACCTGCAGTGGAGCGCCGCTGGCCTGGGACTGCCGAGCACGACCAGTTGCGACACGGTGGCCGGACGGGATTCCGGACGGAAGGTGGCGCGCGGGTACGACGCTCGCAATCGTCTTAAGACTCTGTCCTTTCCCGATGGCAACGGCAACCAGCAGTGGGCGTATTGGCCCGATGGTTTGGTCAAGCAGATCACCACCGCCAATGCCGGCGTCAGCTCGTACAACAGTTACGCCTATAACCGGCGACGCCTGCTGATCGGCGAGAGTGTCGGCCACGCTGACGGCGAGGCCTGGGCATTGGGCTACGGCTACAACCCCAACGGCCACCTGGCTAGCGTCCGTTACCCGTCGGGACAAACCGTTCCCTTTGCCCCCAACGCACTGGGGCAGGCGACGCAAGCCGGCAGCTACGCCAGCGGCGTGAGCTACTACCCCAATGGGGCGATCAAGCAGTTCACTTACGGCAACGGCATCGTGCACACGATGACGCAGAACGAGCGTCAATTGCCGGATGTCAGCCAGGACGCCTACGGCGGCACGGCGTTCCTCAGTGACAGCTACGACTACGACTACAACGGCAATGTGGCTGCGATCACCGATGGGGCGAGCGGCCGCAACCAGCGCGGCAACCGCACCATGGCCTATGACGGCTTGGATCGGTTGACCCAGACCGTCTCGCCCATGTGGGGCACAGCCAGCTACGGCTACGACGTGCTGGACAACCTGATCCGGGTGATCGCGCCGGGTCGTGATCATCATTACTGCTATGACGGGAACTGGCGACTGACCAACATCAAGGCCGGTAGCTGCAGCGGCAGCACGGTGATCGGATTGGGCTATGACGCGCAGGGCAACCTGGCCAACAAGAACGGCCAGGTGTTCGCCTTCGATTACGGCAACCGACTGCGTGAAGCGACCGGCAAGGAAACCTACCGGTACGACGGCCACGGCCGGCGCACCCACGCCACCCACAGCACCGGCACGATCCGGTCGATGTACGACCAAGGTGGCGTGCTGCGCTACCAGAAGAACGCACGCCAGACCACGGCGACCGACTATATCCAACTGGGCGGCAGCCTGGTGGCCGAAGCCGAATGGCCGATCGGCCAGCTGCCGGCGGCCAAGGACTACGTGAACTGGTCGGGAGTAAGTGGGGCGGTGCGGTATGTGGTCGAAGAAAGTGTGGACGGCGCGACGTGGGCCTCGGTCTACGACGGCGCCGACCTGAGCTGGACATCGCTGGCCCGGCCCGGGGGTACTTATTCGTATCGAGTGTTGGCCTGCAATGCAGAAGGCGCCTGCACGGCGGTGTCCAACGTGGCGCACGTGCAACGCCCCGCTTTCAACATCGTGCCGCTGCTGTATCAGCTGCTGCTGAACTGATCGGTGTTCGGCGATGCAAGGTGGCCAGAGAACGAATGCATGAAAGCACCCGACCCACTACATCGAACTTACGCTGTCCTGAGAGCGCTGCTTATGGGAGGCGGGCTGCTGCTCACCTGCCAGGCTTCGGCTCAGTCGCTGTCGCCGCCCGCGATGACGGCCGACGGGTCGCTCGCGCGAGCAAGTTCAACACAGAAAGGCTCTGCTCAAACAACGGTCATGTCCACTGCGGCGATAGAGGTGCTGACGGATGTCCAGGTCACTCAGATAGGGACGTACCAAGACAACCCGGCCCACTTCGTCTGGTTCACCAAACGGGGAGCGCAGTGCGCGTTGGAAGCACTGCCCACGCACCAGTTTTACGACAATCAAGGCAGTGGAGCGGCCCTGCATGCCACCTTGATGACGGCCCTGGTCAACCAGCGGAAGCTGGATGTTCGAGTAGATGGATGTCGGATCTTTGAAGTCTATTTGCGCTAATAGCGCTACGGGGAAGATGAAATGAGAACTGCAATAGTGGCCTTGCTAATGGCTTGGTGTGTCTCTGGCGCAGTACAGGCCGCGCCAATAGGGGGAAGAGTAACCATCGTGAATGTGCGTCCCTATTCCGGTGGATCGATCTACGTGCACGTCTCCTCTGCTGAGCTGTGTGGCACGGAAGTGTTCTCTTTCACCAGTGGCGAAGTAAATGGCAAGGAAATGTATGCCGCCGTGTTAACGGCGTTAACCACCGGCAAGCAGGTGCAGCTTGAAGTGTCCGCTGCGACCGGCTGCACCGGTTGGGGGACTCGGTTGCAATCGATCTACCTATACAGCTGACATAGGCAACGAGATACGCGAATGAAACGGATGATGATGTTGTTAGCGATGCTGTTGGTTGCTGGTCAGGCCCAGGCCCATGAAATTGTCTTGGCAAAGGTGAGTTTGGTGGAATCAACCTACATGCCTGGCCAGATAGCTTTTCAATTATCAGGCGGGACGGCCTCATGTCAGGCTGGTAGGTGGTTGTTCTGGCAGAGGGACGCGGAAAACAACAAGGCGGTGTACGCCATGCTGATGTCGGCGCTGGTCAGCGGCAAGCAGATCAGGGTTTTCTTTAACGACGGCGATACCAACTGCGTGCCAATGCATATGCATATGGTGGACTGACCGGATGCGATAAAGCTGTGCGGCAGATCACCTGGATGCCGCAAGGTTTAGCCCAATGGCATTGAGTGATCTGGTCAACCGTAAGGAGAAGAGAGGATGGTGAGGATAATCGGGATCGTCATGGCGCTGGTGATTAGCGCGAGCGCCCTGGCTCAGGAAGCGTGGAAGTTCTTTCAAGGCGCGCAAATCTTAAGCATCGTCCAGTGGGAGGGCAACAACGAGGTGGTGTTTGAAGTCGCACCAAATACATATTGCTATTTGGCGCCGGCAGACAAGACCAATATCGCCTTGGTGATGATGCTCTACAGCGCGGGCCGGAAGGCGGATATTCATTGCTTCCCGACAGCGGTGAACGTAGGTGGATACAACGCCTACCCCATGCACCGAATAGTGGCGCGTTAACTCCTCGTTATGCTGCGCTGGTCGCCCGACTCGTGAGCACCCTTTTCAAGCAGCGTTGGGCAATACGGACTTGAGCTAAAAATCCATGAACAGTGCAAAGAACCCTCGGATGGTGACTGGACTCCACGGCGTTACGGCAATGGCGGTAAGAATGGCAGCAACAGTGCTGCTAGCGGCGCTGGCGCTGAGCGCCTCCGCGCAAACCGTCCGCTATATCCACACCGACAGCTTGGGTTCGGTCGCGGTGGTGACCGACCAGAATCGCAACGTCCTCGAGCGGCGGGAGTACGAGCCGTACGGATTTCAGCTGACGCCGGCCATCAAGGACGGGCCCGGATACACAGGGCACGTGCAGGACGCGGCTACCGGGCTGACGTATATGCAGCAGCGCTATTATGACCCGCAGATTGGTCGGTTTCTTAGCGTCGATCCGGTAGGTGTCAGCGCGGTCATCGGACTTAACTTCAATCGCTACTGGTACGCCTCGAACAATCCGTACACGAACACCGACCCGGATGGTCGGTGTGATGGCCCTTCGACCTGCGCGATCGATCGCGATATTGCGGCGATGAATCGTCGGGATATATCCCGCGATGAGTTCATGGATCGCTCGGAAGCGCGTGCAGCAGGCGCTATAGCAGGGCTAGCCCTGTGGCGTTCCCCAGCGACTGCGCGAAGTATATTCGCAGCTCTGTTTGGTAAAAAAGTGCTACTAAGCCCTGAAGCGCAAAGGGGTATTCGATCCCTGGAGAAGCGAATCAAGGAGCACATAGAGAAGCTCGAGAGATTCAAGGAGAACCCGACGGTTCGGCCTGGAATGGAGAAGCTTCCGAAAGAAGCAATAGAAAAGCAGCAGCGGCGTCGAATTGAGCATCTAGAAAAGGAAATAAAAACGTTCCGAGAGAACATCGAGAAACTAAGAAATCCGCCTCCACCCCCGCCTCCGCCCTCGTCGCGTCCAACAGGTTCCTAATGAAGCGGATATTTGAACTGATTGGAAGAAAGCTTGTAGTTGACGAGTTGCGTGTATCAGACGAACTCTTGTCACTACTAAGTGCTGGAGAGTTTATAGCAATGTTGCCGGCGTACTCTAAAGATGAGATGGGTGCGGTGCTAAACGTTGCAGAGGTTTTGTTCAGATACGGCTGCAAAGAGCTCTGCTGTATAGGGGCATACTCTTATGAAATCGAGAACGAGTTGGATTTTTTACTCGAGCATCGCGGCTTGACCGACGTCGTAACCACAGCGTTTACTAATGAGCATGAGGCAGCTGAGTATTTCTTGTTCGCAGCTGGCGGTGCTCGAGGAACATTGTTGATAGCACTAGTGGGCCAACATGAAACTATCTCAGATGAGCTGAGTCGGCTTGGCGTTGAAACTTAAGGGCGACAAAAGATGCAGCCGCATTGAGGAAATTTTTTAAAAAATAAATTGCTTTAACTCTGAGTCAGCCAAGTAGGAGACTGAAGCATGTGGGAGTCAAGTCATGAAGAAGTTAATCTGCCGGGCTAACTGAGTGGGATGCGCCCTTCGATCAAGCATGTTGTTGCGTTTAGTCAAGGCGCTTTTTTGGGCCGGGCATCACCTGGTTTTGATGATTTCCCCCAGTGTTGGCTGCAGAACAGGCGTCACCGAGAAGCAGGGAGTAGAGTACCTTTTCTGACAAGTTGGAGCGGGTGTTCCCGTCTATGGTTCGGCCTGAATCCTGATGCTGCGCTAGTCGCCCAAATCGTGAGCACCCTTTTCAAGCAGCGTTGGGCATACGGACTTGAGCTAAAAATCCATGAACAGTGCAAGGAACCCTCGAATGGCGACTGGACTCCACGGCGTCACCGCAATTGCGATAAGGATGGCAACAGCGATGCTGCTAGCGGCGCTGGCGCCGAGCGCCTCCGCACAAACCGTCCGCTACATCCACACCGACGCCCTGGGCTCGGTCGCGGTGGTGACCGACCAGAACCGCAATGTCCTTGAGCGCCGCGAATATGAGCCTTACGGGCTTCAGCTAACGCCCATCATCAAAGATGGCCCCGGGTACACTGGGCATGTGCAGGACGCGGCGACTGGTCTTACGTATATGCAGCAGCGCTATTACGATCCCACCATCGGAAGGTTCTTGAGCGTTGATCCAGTGACGGCTTATGAGAACCCGGTGGGAGCCTCCAATCGCTACTGGTACACCAATAACAATCCCTACCGGTTCACCGATCCAGATGGGCGGAGAATAAAGCGAGTTGGGACTAGAGAAGAGCGCAAGGCGATTAAAACCGCCTTGAAGAATATTGAGAAATCGAATCCGGCCTCAAAGGCCAGAATGAAGGAAATGCGGGATTCCGATCATGTTCACACGATTAGATTCCCGCAGCCAGGAGAGGCGCCGGAAAATAAGACAACCGGAGTCAAAGCCAACGAGAGCATTGCTGGTGTCGGTACAGGCAGTGAGACAATTGTTGATCCTACGAAGTCGGTAACAACGGTTAACACCGACGGGACGGCAGTAACTTCCAGCGGCGAAACAGTGCTGACTCACGAGCTTCTCGGGCACGGCGGAGACAAAGACAAAGGCGTTATGGATCGGAGCATAAATCCAGCAACAGGGGAGCGTAGAAGTGAAGAGAGGGCTATGGATGCGGAGAACGAGTACAAGGACGCGGTTGGCGAACCTAGGCGCAACTGTCATTCGACGTGTTAGCCCTGCAATACTGATTTCGGCTCTCCTTCTGACGGCGTGTCAATCAATTGCTGGAGGAGAATGGCAAGTAAGAAATTTTGACGCTAAGAAGCTGAGCGTGGTGGGCGCAAGTTTGGTCGATCAAGTGCTCGTCGATCAGCTGGTCGAGGATTACAAGAAGCTTCCTGCGGACAGTGGTTATCCGGCACTGACGCTGTCGCGCGTTCTTGAGGATGGAGAGAACGGAGGGAGGCGATACTTTGTTTTCGATCTCCAGTACGTCGACGACATTAGTGTCGTCTATGTCCTGGATTCGCGTAACGTCATACTGGAGAAGTTCCTTGCGTCTCCCTGGAAAACAAACGGGACGGAGGCAATTAAGCCGATCCCGTAACACACAAGGCCCGCAACTATGCGGGCCTTGTTGTTGTTTGGGGGTCGTGAGTGCCGCTACTGACTCGACAACATCGAGTCGAGCACCTGAGCGATAGCGCGCTGCTTGTGCCCGGTAACGCCACATGGCGCAAGTGCAGTGTCCCGCATGATGCAGGTCATCACGTAGTGCTCTTCGTCGACCAGGCTGGCCTTGTACCGGCCTTCCCACAATGTGCCCGTGCGGCCAATCGAGCCGTTTATGTAACGCACATAGCGCCGCCCCAATGCCTGCTATCGCTGCATAGAGTTGAATCCGGTGCGCGCCGGGATGGTGGCGGAGCCGGGGGACTACCGTTGGTCAAGCCAGCGTAGCCTGGGTAAGCGAAGCGCACCCAGGGCTTTGCATGGATTGGCCTACCTCCATCAATCATGCCTGAACTCATAGGTTGAGAATGGGCCGAATGGCGTCCGGCACGAAATAGGAGCGAGAGTACCTTATGTTGAGAGGGAGCGAGGGGCGCCAGGGTATCTTGCTGAGCCGCTTCTAACTCAATCATAGGGACTATGAAAATGCGTGGTTTGATACTGACTTATCTGTGTGTCGCCGCTTTGATGACGGCATCCGCACCTTCCTATTCGGCCGAACAGCTCTCCGGGCGTGTTACACGGATCTATCCACAGTCGAATGGAAACGTGTACTTTCGGCTAAGCGGGACGTGCAAGACGAACGTCTACTTCTTTTTTTCGGCGACCGGTGACGCTGGCAGGGCGTGGTACGCGCTATTGCTCAGCGCCGCTGCTACTAAACAACCGGTGGGCATTGCCATGGGTGCTGCCTGTGATCCCGCGCAGGATCAGCCAATCAGTTACATCTACCAAGACTTCTAAGTGCCGGGAAGCGCTTAGTTCGTGATTTTTGGGTGGATAGAGTGCTTTCGGTGGCGCTTGAGTTGCTCCTTAAGTCGCCTCCTGGGCGTTACTGAGCCCTGCTTGCTGCTCACTTAGAGCGGCGCTTGATCTAACTGTTCCATTGCGTCCTCAAAGGCACCAGATCGTCCTTTAGCTGTCAGCAAAAGGCAGCGGAGCAAGCTCCGCTCTACGCGGTGCTGAAGGAGGTCACATGGCATTCTCTCAGGGTCCTTGGAAGGTCTGAGGCAATTAACTTCCATTGAACTATTAGGCGGACAGAATGGGCGGAAAAGGAGTGCCCGCCATGAAACGTCTATCTAGCACCGCTGTACTGTTGTTGGCGTCGTTTGCCAGTTTGTCTTCCTACGCCGCCTCGCCTGGCATCCCGGCGGGTAAGGTCGTCGACCTTTCTTATGCGTACGACGCCGAGACGATTTATTGGCCCACGGCTGAGTCTTTCAACCTTGAGAAGGATTTCGAGGGGATGACGGAGAAGGGCTATTTTTATGCGGCCAACAAGTTCTCCACTGCCGAGCATGGCGGTACGCACATTGACGCTCCGATTCATTTCGCCAAGGGTGCTGCGGCGGTCGATGAGATTCCGCTTGAGCAGTTGATGGGGCAGGCGGTGGTTGTCGATGTCTCGGAGAAGAGCGGTAAGGATCCTGATTACCAGGTGCAGGTCGCGGATTTCCAGGCGTGGGAAAGGGTCAATGGGCCGATCCCGAAAGGGGCGATCGTGCTGCTCAGGACGGGTTTCGGTAAGTATTGGCCTGATCGCAAGAAGTACATGGGGACAGACGAGCGTGGGGCGCAGGCTGTTGCCAAGCTGCATTTTCCTGGGTTGCATCCCGATGCCGCGCGTTGGATTGTCGAGAACCGTGCGATCAAGGCGATAGGCCTCGACACCGCCAGCATCGATTTCGGTCAGTCGACTTTGTTCGAAAGCCATCGCGCATTGTTCGAGCGGAATACGCCGGCCTTCGAGAACCTGGCCAATCTGGATCAGCTACCCGTGAAAGGGTTCTATGTGATTGCGCTGCCGATCAAGATCAAAGGTGGCAGTGGCGGCCCTTTGCGGGCTGTTGCGGTTGTGCCGTAGGGTTTAGGCGTGGAGCGGGGCTGCGTCCCGCTGTTTATCGCGTTATATGTTGGATTGTGGTCCATCGCGGAACCGAAGCAAGAGCAGCCGAGCCCCCAAGGGGATGCAAGCACAAGCTCGGCTCTTACGTGGGGCAGCAGCAGCGTCATAGTCGTATAGGTTGGAGTGAGCTTGCGAACTCCAACGCGCGAGCCGGCGACGGCAATGTTGGGGTTCACTTCGTTCACGCCAACCTGTGTGTTGCTCTTGTTCGAAGTGGAAGGGGATGACCTTCCACGTATGAAGCAACAGCAGCGGAGCAAGCTCCGCTCTACGTGAAGCAAGAGCAGCCGAGCCCCCAAGGGGATGCAAGCACAAGCTCGGCTCTACCAGGTGCTCCGGCGTAGTCAGCCGGAGCCGCGCTCCAACCTATAAGCCAACGGCCGCAGGAACCTTGCGGCGGTCATGGCGTGGCTGCCTAGCTTTGTAGTGGTGAGTACGCCGCTGGCCATGGTTTCGCGGTTGGGCAGCATGCCGGCCAGGTAGGAATCCTGTTGGGCCTGGCTATCGAAGGTGGTGGCGTGCGGCCATAGGGTCGGCATTTGTTCGAACAGCAGTAGTTCGTTCAAGCGGCCGGGGCTGGCGGCAGCGTAGCCGTGGTGCCAGCCGGTCTTGAAACCATTCAAGGTGCCGCCCAGCAGCAGGTTGCTGCTGGATGCTATGACCTCGTCGCCGCAGAGTGTTTCTGCGAACACGGCGGCGCCGGTCTGGCGGAATCGGTCCATCATTTCCTGAAAGAAACGCGTATGCGCTTGCGAGCTGAGCAGCGAGCTGCCGGCGTCGCCTTTCCAGCCGTCGTGTTCCAGTTCCAGGTGCGTCTGCACGGCGCGGGCATTGGCTTGTGGACCTTGCAGGATGCGGAATGTGGTTTCGCCGCGGCCTTGCAGGCGGCGATGGCGGCGACGCAGATCTTTGACTACGGTGGAAGGTAGCCGTTGAACGACGGCTTCGCGCGCATTCAAGCGCAGGACCGGGCGTTGGAAACGGTGACGCTCGAACCAGTGCCCGCCCATGGTCCGCAGTTGTCGCCGCATGGCTTCCAGCACCAGGCAGTCGGCCATGACGTTGTGGAATGCCAGCGCCTGCCAACGCGGCTTGCGGTCGCGAAGAAAGTGCAGCATCGCTTCGGCGACGGCAACCGATTCGCCCGGCAGGTGCAGCAGGCCCGATCGAAACGAATGGGCGCAGCGATAGCTGCGCAGGTGCGGTACCGGTACGAACAGGTTCGGCCGCTCGGGCGTGAAGCAACCCGCACCGATCAGTTCTCCGGATCGATATATCGACGCGATCCAAGGCGTATTTTCCGGCGTCAGCCAGCGCGCGGCGGGTAGTACGAACTCGGGTGCGGAGAACGGGTTTGGCTTTTCCGCCTTGCGCGCCAACTCGCTCCACGACGCGATGTCCGCTTCATCCAGTTCGGCGATCGATCGCCATCTCAGGCTTACATCCATGTTCAACCGTCCCGACGTGTCAACGACCACCAAGCGCGCCGCAGGCGCGACGTCCAACCGATGCGGTCCAACGAAAGCCAGATCATCTTGCCTTCGGCCATACCCAGCGTTCGTTTGTATTCGGCATCGCCGGCCATCAGTTCGAAGCGCGCGTGGCCGTCGGCGAGCGCATGCTCGATGGCGTGGGTCAGCAGCAACAGCCCCGGGCTGCCGCAGTCGCCGAAGCGCGGATAGTCGATGCCGGCCTGGTAGAAATAAACCACGCCGCGCCATACCAGGTTGTACACGTAGCCAACCGCCTGGCCGCCGGCGGTCAGGCGGATCAGTTGTACGCCTTCGCCTTCGGTCGATTCTGCAATTAGGCTTTCGTGGAAGCGCAGGATGCGTGGGTCGTTGAAGGCGCCGTGTTCGTCCTGTTCGCCGCTCCAATGCGATTCGTGCAGGTGTACCAGCGCGCGAAAGAACACCAGTTTCTCTTCCGGCGTATCTGCGACGGTTACCGATACTTCGCCGAAGTGTTTTTCCAGCTTGCGGGCGGTACGGCGTACGGCGCTGCGGGCCTTGCTGCTGAGTACGGTGGGAAGATAGTCGCTTCCATTCTCACGTAGCGTTGCGAGGTCTACGTAGTGCGTGGCGCGCTTTCGTATGCGTGTTTCGACGGCATCGGAGCGGATGCGGTCGAAGGGGACGCCGTCCGCATCGAGTCCCGGCAGATAGAACGTCAGCCAGCGCGAATGCGCACGCGTCAGGTGGCGGACCACCGCCGCCAGCACTGCACGCTCGTGCCCGCGTTCGCACAGCAGGCCGTTGTATTCGATCGTCAGGCTATCCAGGACTTTGTCGCCGACTTCATGCAGGCGCAGGTGCATGGGTCCCAGACCGAACCAGCGGCGCCGCACAGTGAATACACCCAACGCCACCAGCCGTTTGTTCTGGTACACCGCGGCCAGCCGGGCAAGCCGCGGCGGGCAGATCAGCCTCAGCCATGCTCCGATCCAATGCCAGCTGACGAAAAAACTGATATCAGCGCGGCGCTCCAATTCGCGCCATTGCCGTTGCAGGCGGTCGAGTTCCGGTAGTGGCCGCAGACGGACGTAGTAGTCGCCGTCCGCGGAATGCGGTGCAAGCGCGACGGGAGCCACGCCACTGGCGAACCCCGCCCTGTCGCCATCGATCTGCGGGGCGGGTGGAGGCGGGGCGGTGGATTCAACCGAAAGTGGCATCGAGGCCCTTTTCAACACCGATGCGCGGCGTCCAGCCCAGGCCGTCACGCGCGGCCGAAACATCGAAGTTGGCCAGCGGCCGCAACGAACGCACGCGGTAGCGTGTCAGGGGCACCTCGCGGCGCAGGAGTTTGCCGAGTATTTCCACGCCGAAACCCAATGTCATGAACATCCAGGTAGGCGTGCGCACGATCTTCAGCTCGTCGCCCAGTTTGCGCCGGCAGCGTTCCAGGTAAGCCTGTTGCGTGACCGGATGCGGATCCACGACGTTGAACACGCGTCCCACCGCGTCAGGCGCATCGGCGGCATGGATCAACGCGTCCACCACGTCTTCGATGTAGATCAACGGGAGCGTCATGGCGCCGCTGCCGATCGCCACCCAGCGTCCGGCCAGAGCGATCACGCCATTAGGCGTTACGCGTTCGGCGCCAGGTCCGAATATCTGGCCGGGGCGGAGGATCACTGCCGGCAAGCCATGTTCGCGGATTGCGGCCTGCACGTCGTGTTCGGCGCTGAGCTTGGTCTGCGTGTAGGCACCGCGCCGTTCCGGATACGGCTCGAACGGCGATGCTTCCACCATGGTGCCGCGGGGGTCGCGGCCGGCGTGGTCGAAGACGCTCATGGAGCTTACATAGACCAGCCGCTTAGGCTTGTTCTTCACGCAGGCGGCGATGATGTTGCGCGTACCCCAGACCGTGCCGGCTTCGAAATCGCGCGGACCGCCGCGCATTGCGGCGCCCACGTGGTATACGACGCACGCACCGGAAACCGCATGCGCGACGATGCGCGGGTCGCCGAGGTCGCCGACCACCATCTGCACGCCGGAATCGTTGGCGTATTCGGTCAGCGGGCGGCGCACCAGCACGCGGACGCGCTGGCCCCGCTTGCGCAGCCGGGCCACCAGCCGCCGGCCCAGGAAACCACCGGCCCCGGTCACCAGCGCATCGGCCGGTTCCAGCGGAACATACCGGTCTTCCAACGCTTGCAGGCGCAGGCGGTCGGGCTCGGCGCAAGCGGGTTCCAACAGCTTGGCGATGCGCAATGCGTCCTCGCCACCAAACGGCGGCGGAACTTTGTTGCGAACGGCATTGGCGAATTCCTGCGCGCCACGGCGGATACCTGGCGACGGCTGCAGCATGCCGGTCGCGAAGCGGACCACGTTCCATGGAATACGGAAGACGTCCTTCACTGCGCTGAAGAAAGCGTTGACGACGATGCCGATGAACTTGGGCCCGGGCAGCACGCGATGAATGCGGCAGGTCTGCAGGAAGCGATCGACCTCGATGGTGCCGCGCGTGCCGCGGACGAACACACGGTTCTCCATTGGCCGCGCATTCCACGACAGCAGCAGACGGCCGACACCGCGCTCGGTATGCGCATGCGCCTGCCATTCGTCGAAGTGCAGGTTGGGATCGGCACCGCGCGACTGGTAGGCGACGTCCAACTGGGTCACCGGGCCCAGGAACGCTTCGATGGTATAGAGCCCGTGCACACCGAGATCGCGGAAAGGATAAGACCCTTGCGTGACCGAACCGGGCAAAGGGCCGCCGGCGTAAGCGGGATATTCGGAATTGCGCACGATATCGACCGACAGCACATCGCCGATGCGACCGTTGCGCACCGCTTCCAGTGCCTGCAGCAGCACCGGATCGTACAAGTCGGAATGATTGACGCCCAAGGTCAGGTGCTTGTCGCGCGCGCGCGCGATCATGGCTTCGCAATCGGCCACCGAATCGGCCATCGGTTTTTCGACCAATACATGGCAACCCAACTCCATGGCCGCGAGCGCGATGGCCGCGTGCGAAGACGGCGGCGTCAGTACGTGCACCACTTGCGGATTTGCAGGTGCCAGTTCGGCGAGCGACATGGCCGCCAATGGCACGCCAAAGCGCTGGGCCAGCGCCTGCGCGGCGGACAACTGCATGTCGCAGATGCCGACGATCTCGACGAAGTCCAATGCCTTCAGCGCGGCAAGATGATGAGTGGCGACATAGCCCGCGCCAACGACGGCCACGCGCAGTTTGGACGCACTCAATTTGGATGGGGAATCAGTTGCCATGGATAACCGAATAGGAGGGGGTTGAATTCTGCTGACGCTCGGCCATCGCTTGCGCCACCGAGTCGAGCACGTCCTCGACCCGGCGGTCCCAGGTCTGGTCGGCGACGGCGGCGATGCGTGCGGCGGTGGCTTCGGCGCTTTGGTCGTGGATGGCGGCATCCAACGCCGCCAGGAAGCCGGCGCGATCGTCGGCGATACGCACCCAGCGCGAGAATTTTTCGATCTCGGCATTGCGCACGCTGACCACCGGCTTGCCGGTTGCCAGGTATTCGCGCAGCTTCAGCGGATTGGCATTGGCGACTTGGCGATTCAAGCGATAGGGAATGATGGCGGCGTCGAACGCCTTCGCCCATGCCGGCAACGTCGCATACGGTTGCGCGCCGACCAGGTGCACGTTGGGCAGGGCACGCAAGGCGGAAACATCGGCCGCGGCATGGCCCACCAGCAGGAACGACCACTGCGGACGTTCGCTGGCCAGCCAGGCGATCAGTTCCAAGTCGATCCATTCGTGCACCGAGCCGATGTAGCCGATCACAGGGCCGGGCAGCCCGCGTGCGGCGGCAGGTACCTCGGTCTGCGGATCACAGGCGCGGCCGAAAAGTTCCACGTCCACGCCGTGCGGCGCGAACACAGTGGAAGGATTCAAGGCGCGCTTGGTTTCCAGCAATGCAGGTGGCGCGACGAACAGCAGATCGGCGCAGCGGCTCAGCGTTTCATCGCGCTGCGCGATGACGGTGGTATCGACGCCCGGATGCGCGGCGTAGTCGTCGATGCAGTAAAAGACGCACAACTCTTCGCCAAGATGCTTGGCCATGAAGCCAGGGTGCGGCACCACGAACCACGATATCCGTCGCGTAATGCCGGCATGCCGCAACGCGCGGCGCACGGCCCAGCGGCTGAAGAAACGGTTGAAGACTTCCACGCCCGGCACGCGCCGGAACGGCAATTGCGGCACGGTGCAGTGCCAGAAATTGTCGGCGACCTTCACCGGCGGCTTCAGCGCGGCGGCGATCTTGCGGAACGCGCGCTTGAAGTCGCGGCCGGACGCGCTGGGTGCGCGCATGCCGGGCGAATCGACGTAAAGCAACGGCATGGTGCGCGCCAATCGCGTTGCGACATGGTGGCTACTGGTGCGGTTTTCCGCATGCCAATCGTTGCCGAAGTAGACGACGCCAACGTCCTCAAGCGCAGTGCTCTTTGGCGCTGGCCGGCCATCTGGCGGTTGCGAGCCGCGCGGGTCAAGCATCCTGCCACCACCCGATCAGCCACGATGTACCACCGTGGTAGATCCAATCCTTGTGCAGGCCGGGAATGCGATCCAGGTGTGGGCCGATCCGGCCGCAGGCGGGGGAGAAGAACGTCACCAGGCCATTGCGGCCAAGATGGCGCATGCGTTCGATCGTAGCCGCCGGGTCGCTGAGGTAATAGAGCACTTCGCAAGCGGTGACCAGGTCGAAGCGATGGCGCTGATCGCCCCAGGGCTGCTGGAAAAGATCGGCTGCGGCGAATTGGGCCGAGGGTAGGCGAAGACGCGCGCGTTCGACCGCCTGCGTACTGACGTCGATGCCGAACTGATGATCGCTGACGCGCGCGAGATAGCGGGTCTGGTGGCCTTCGCCGCAACCGATTTCCAGCAACGTCCCAACTCGCCCGAAAGCTTGCTCGATGATGCGATTGGTGGCCTCAAAGCGCGCCTGTTCCAGCGGCGACTCCATGTTCCACGGATCTTCCAGACTGTAGGCCAGATCCAGGCGCGAGTGGTTGTCGCTACCGCCGACACCGCGCAGCGCGTACTTCATCCATAGACGTCTTTGCGCTTTTTTCAGCAGCCTGGCGGTGCCAGAGAACATCGCGATTTCCCCTGTACTTTCCAACAATCCGGTTTCTCTGAACTGCTCGTTTCTTCAACAACACATGGAGCTTCAGCAGCGCGGCGGCTCCTTCAGCGCAGCCTCCGTCTGGGCGGCTGCGCTGTCGTTTTCCACCTGCAGCGGATGTATCGGCGAGCTGTACCAGCCGGTCACCTTGCCGCAACGGAACTCGACCCAGGACGGCCCGTATTCCCAGCGTTGCTCATGCTCGGTCGACGGTATTCCCAGGATTCGCCGGACCTGCTCGGCCTCCATGCCGACGGCCACCTGTTTGCCGGCCGGCGCAAGCAAACCCGGTTGCACTGCATCACCGGGTCCTTCCGGATCCAATGTGGGCACCGAAGTCCGCTGCGCACCCAGCCAGTAAAGCAACAACGCAAGCAGGGCCAACATCAGTAAGTAACGCCGGCGACGCGGAAAACCGGCCATCGGCGTGGCTTCGCTGGCGGTGTAGGAAGCGGATGCCGATGAAGCGCTATCGGTGCTATCGACGGTGCGCTCGCTGCGTTCGTAGTGAGCGCTGCGACCGTGGTCAGAACGACGCATGGGCGTCGCCTGGATAGCCTCTAGCGGCCGCGCCGCGCCCGGTAAACGGCCGTGGAGGCGATAAAACTCCAGCGCGGCCGCATACAGCCGGTTGAGGCGTTGGATTCGGGAAATATCGGACGGCGCACCGGAATGGTCGGGATGCAGCTTGGCGATCCGGCGGCGATACGCATGCTTGAAACTCGCCATGCTGCATTCGGCGTCCAGGCCAAGCTCATCGTAAAGCGCGACGAAGTCGGTGTCGTCCGACATGGATTGGCTGCTCCTGGTAGCCCGGTTTTTATGTGGAAGGTTTGCCGATGGGGCGCGCTGGCCTTTTTTAAGAGCAAAAGCAAATCCCCCTCAGTCCCCCTTTTTAAAAGGGGGAGGCAGAAGCCAAGCTTTTGGCTACCGGCCAGCTACCGGCCAGCTGCCGGCTCACCACTCCCCACATTGCAAGACGAGGATTCCGCAAGGATTCGGCCACTGGGGTGGAGCGGGGAGCGGTGAGCGGGTAGCCGGTAGCGGGAAAGTCCCTCATCCGCCCGTCGCGCACCGGAGAGGGAAGAGGAAGCTGAGATGCGATCCAACCGGTCTTAAAACGGGGACGTTGAAGCCCGGCTTTCCCGCTACCGGCTACCGGCTCACTGCTCCCGGGTCCCGGCTTCCATGGCCGGAAGACGCCGGATTCTCCGTACATACAGGCATCAGGCAAGGTGGCCGAGTTAAGACATGGCGGGCAGGGGAGTGTCTATACAAGCGACGGAAACGACGGGCCGCCGGAAAAAGCTGGCGCGCTGGTGCCACCGGGCCGGGATGTTGCCGCTGATGCAGCGGTTACGGTCGGTGTCGCGGCATGATTTGCGCGTACTGGCGTATCACCGCGTGCTGGAATCGGCGGAACCGGCGGACTTCAGTTTCGATACCGAACTGATCAGCGCCTCGGCGGAAGGTTTCCGCCAGCAGATGCTGTTCCTGCGCAAGCACTTCCAGCCCATGCGCTTCGACGAAGTACTGGCCTGTGTCGACGCCGGCCGGCCTTTGCCCAAGGGCGCGGTGCTGGTCACCTTCGACGACGGCTACGACGACAACTACCGCGTCGCGTTTCCTATCCTGCGCGAGCTGGATATGTCGGCGATGTTTTTCGTCTCCACCGGGCACATCGATTCGGGGCTGCCGTATGCCTATGACTGGCTGGTGCACATGGTGTGCATGGCGCCGGTGGAGCGGCTGCAAGTACCGGAACTGGGACTGGACTGGATTCTCGGTACCACGCTGGGCGAACGGCGCGCGCGCGCTTCCGAGTTGCTGGACCGGATCAAGGCGCTGGACGACGCCGGCCAGGCACGGCTGATCGCCCGACTGGAAGAAGAGTGGCGGATGCCGCGCGAAAACGGGCATCCGAATTGCCGGCCGATGACCTGGGACCAGTTGCGCGAGATGCATGGCGCAGGCATGGAGATCGGCTCCCACGGCGTGGACCACCGCATGCTGGCCAAGCTGCCGCTGGAGCAGATGGCCGAAGAGGTGATGGGGTCCAAGCGGGCGCTTGAGCGCGAGCTGGGTGTCGCGCCCGATGTGCTTTCGTATCCGGTGGGCGGTCCAGATGCCTTTGATCGCGAAACCGTGGATACCGTGCGCACCGCCGGCTTCCGCTTGGCCTGCAGCTATGTCGCCGGCACCGGAAATGTGGGTCCCGCCACGCGCTACTCCTTGCCGCGCCTGCCGGTGGAGCGGGAGATGGATCGTGCCTGGTTCGAGGCGATGGTGACGATGCCTGAAGTGTTTTGTTATGCATCGAAATTACGTGTCTAAAAATGTGTTCAAGCTGGGTATCCGATCGGAGTAGCGGCACTGATGTTTGTTTTCATGTTGATCTATCTGGCGCTGGTACTGATTCGGCCGCAGGACTACCCGGCCGTGGTCGAATCCCCCGGGCCGCCGCTCCAATCCATCGCGCTGGTGCTGGCGGGCGGGCTTTGGCTGTTTTCTGCGCGCAAGTCCTTTGCCGCGCCGCAATACCTGCTGATTCCGGCATTCCTGCTGGTGGCGATGTTCTCCAAGGTGGTCAACGGCTGGACCGGCGGCGCGCTGTTCGTGTTCTTCGTATTCGCGCCGGTACTGTTGGCCTACGTGCTGTTGGCCAACGCGGCCCACACGCGCCAACGCATGCAAGTGGTGATGGGGCTGTTTGCCATCTGCGCCGCGGTGCTGGCGTTGCATGGCATCGATCAGGCCAAGACCGGCATCGGTTGGACCGGCGTTGAGCTGTCGCAGGGAACGCGCATCCAGTATGTCGGCATCTTCAACGACCCCAACGATCTGGGCATGCTGTTCGTGATGTGCCTGCCGATGGCGCTTTACCTGAGCACTCGTGGCGGCCTGTTGGGCTTCAATCGATTGTTCTGGTGGGCGGTGATGGTAGTGCTGGTCTGGGGCTGCTATCTGACCAATTCGCGCGGCACGCTGCTGGCGCTGGTCGCGGTGCTGGGCGTGTTCGTCTGGCAGAAGCGCGGCATCGTCACCGCCGGAATCATGGGCGTAATCGCGTTGGGCGGACTGATGATGTTGCCGTCGCGCATGCAGGAGATGGATGTATCGGAAGCCTCGGCGATGGGGCGGGTGGATTCCTGGTACGAAGGCATCCAGATGTTCATTGCCGATCCCATATTCGGCATCGGTGCGGGCGGATACTCGGACCGGCACGAACTGACCGCGCACAACTCCTTCGTGCTGGTATTGGCGGAAACCGGCATCATCGGTTTCACCCTCTGGCTGGCCATCGTGGGCTACTGCTTCCGCATGGTGCTGGCGGTACTCAAGCGCAACGACGCGATCATCGATGACGTGCCGATGGACGTGCCCGACGAAGTGGCGCTGCAGGACTGGCGCACCGACCGGGCGCTGACCCTGACCTTGCTGATGTCTCTGACGGGATTCTTCACCGCAGCGTTCTTCTTGAGCCGCAGCTACGTGGTGATCCTCTACCTGCTGGTGGCGCTGGTGGTCGCGCACTACACGCGCATGCAGCAAACCTATTCCAGCCTGCCGCGTTTCAGCCTCACCAACGACCTTATCCGGTGGCCGATTTACGCCGTAATCGGCGTTATCGGGTTGTACATCACCGTCAAGGTTCTGTTGGCAATGGCATGAATAGCCGGTCCCGCACGCTCAACAACACGTTCTTCTCCTCGGTGGGCCTGTACACCGAGTACGTGCTGGGCATGCTCACGTCGATCATCATTGCCCGGCACCTGGGGCCTGACGGTTTCGGCGCTTACAGCCTGGTTATCTGGCTGGTGGCGATGGGCGTGGCCACCACCAACTCCGGCACCGCCAGCGCGGCGATCAAGTTCGTGGCCGAGCTGCGAGGCAGCGGGCAGACCGAGCTGGTGCCCCAGCTTTTGGATTATTTGCGCCGCGCCCAACGGCTTTTCCTGCTGGTGGTGTTGCTGGCGGGCGCGGCGACATTCATCTTTGCCGGCGACCACATCGCGCCGGGCATGAACCACAAGTTGCTGCTGGGATTCCTGGTGGTCGCCGTGGTGTTGCGCTCGTCGTACATGTTCAACATCGGCGTCGCCAAGGGTTTCGAGAACTTCCGCGCGACCGCCGTCGTGGCGCTGGTCTCCACGCCGATCAATCTGCTGCTGGTGGTGCTGGCCTGGCAGTTCGACGCACCGGTGGAATGGCTGCTGGCGGTATTCGTGGCCTCCAGCGTGGTGTTCTTCGGCATCTCGTTCCGCCAGATCGCGCCGCTGGTGCCGCCGCGCCAAGCGAACCTTCGCTTGCCGCCGGTAATGATGGCGCGGGTGAAACGCCACGTGGGCTGGACGGCGCTCACGGTGTCGATCGGTTTTCTAGCGGCCAGCGAAGTCGAGGTGATGTTCCTAAATCTGTACGCCGACAGTCATGCGGCGGGCCATTTCAAGGTGGCATACCAGTTGGCGATCGGCGCCGCCGCGATGGTGCCGGGCGTATTCGGTGCACTGCTGCTGCCAATGATGGCCGGTGCATTGAGCCAAGGCCGCGAAGTCGCCGCGCGGCGTTTTGTCGCCACCACCGGCTATCTCGCGTTGTTGGCGGCGCCGCTGGCTGCATTTGGCCTGGCGTTCGGTGCGGATGTCATCCACGTGCTTTACGGGCCAGCCTATGCCGCCGCCGGCCCGGTGTTTGCCGCGTGCCTGTTCGCCACCTGTCTTACCAGCATGACGCAGGGCGCTTCCAGCCTGTTGATCAGCGCCGATCGCCAACGCAGCATCCTGGTGATGGTCGTGGTCTGCGCCATATTGAAAGTTGCGATGGATGCGCTGTTGATTGCGAATTTCGCCCTGATCGGCGCCGTGGCGGCTTTCGTCATCGTGTCGGCGCTCAATTCCATCGCCTACGTATCGCTGGCGATACGGACCAGCCATACCATGCCGGATTGGAACAAACTGGCGCGAACCTGGGCCAGCGCGCTGTTGGCGGCGGCGATCGCGTGGCCACTTCGCGGACCGTTGGGGCCGCTGGCATCTGTACTGGCCGGTGGCGTGGTGCTGATACTGGCCTACGCGCCGCTGACGCTGCTGCTGGGCTGCTGGAGCCGCGAAGACATTGCCCATCTGCAACACCTGCACCAGCGCTTTGCCGCTGGCCGGCCGCGTTTGGGCGCGCGTTTCCTGGAATGGGCCGGAAGGCGTGCGCACGAAGAGGGGACGCCATGACCGATCTCTACGAGCCGCTATTCCGCCGCGTACTGTTTCCGGTTTACGAATCGGGCCTGCGGCGCCGCAAGACATTGGCTTATCTAAGCGACTACGAACGCAGCCAATGGCTGGCGCCGGAACAGATCCAGCGCATGCAATGGGAAAAACTGCAGCGCTTGATCAGGCATTGCTGGGAACAAGTGCCGTACTACCGGCAACGCTGGCAGCCACTGGGTATCGCCGGCCCGGAAGATATCCGCAGCCCGGAAGACTTCGCGCGCTTGCCGGTCATCGACAAGCCGGAGATTCGCGCGAACTTCGACCAGCTGATTGCGCGCGATCATCGCGATGGACTGCTGTACAAGACCACCGGCGGTTCCACCGGCGAGCCGTTGCGTTTCGGCTACACCCGCGAGAGCTATGAACGCCGCTTGGCGATCATGTGGCGCGGCTATGGTTGGAGCGGCGCACGGCTGGGCCAGCGCACGTTGTACCTGTGGGGAACACCGGTGGGCGCGCAAAAGCGCAAGGACCGCCTGTATCACGCTCTCTTCAATCGGCACATGCTCAATGCGTTCGAGATGCGCGAAGAGCGGATGGCCGAGTACGCCGATGCGATAGATCGCTTTCGCCCCGAGACCATCGTTTCCTACGTGGCGCCGATCCTGAAGATGGCGGAATGGCTGATCGCCAACGGTCGCCGTATCCATCGGCCGATGCGCATCCTCGGTGCGGCGGAAGCGCTGCATGACGGGCAACGCAAGCTCATCAGCGAGGCCTTCGGTTGCCCGGTATTCAACACTTACGGCTGTCGCGAGTTCATGTTGATCGCTGCCGAGTGCGAAGAGCACAAGGGATTGCATGTCAACGCCGACCACCTGTGCGTGGAGTTGGGCGCGTCCATCGGCGGTGCCGGCGGCAACGCTGGTGCGAACGCGGGCCCATGCGAAATCATCGTCACCGATCTGCATAACTACGGCATGCCGCTGCTGCGCTACGTCAATGGCGACATGGCTACTGCCGGCTCAGGAACTTGCGCGTGCGGACGTGGACTGCCGATGCTGGCGCGCGTGGATGGCCGCAAGCTGGATGCGCTGCGGACACCCGACGGCCGCTATGTCCCGGGCGAATACATCGTCTACGCCTTCCTGTACGCCACCGGCATAAAGCGCTACCAGGTAGTGCAGAAGCGGTTGGATGCGTTCGAGATCTCGCTGGTGCGCGATGCCGACTTCGATCCGTCGGTCGTCGATCTGGTCCGGCGCGAGCTGGTCAAGGTGGTCGGCGACAGCGTGCAGCTGGACTTTCGTTACGCTGACGATATCCCGCTCACGGCCAGCGGCAAGTTGCGGGTAACCATTTCGGAATTGTCATGAAGCGAGAGCAGGCGTGAACATCACGCATTTTGTTGAAAATCTGGAGCGTGGCGGGCTGGAACGCACCGTCATCGACCTGATAGGCGCGCAGTGCGACGCCGGCCATACCTGCCGCGTGATTTGTCTGTTCGAGCGTGGCGCGTTGGCCGAAGAGCTGGATGCGCGCAAAGTGCCTGTATTGGTGTGCGGCAAGCGCAACGGCTTGGATTTGAGTGCGCTCCTTCGCGCACGCCGTTTCTTGCGCGAAGTTCCCCCGGGCGGAGTGCTGCACACCCACAACGCCACTGCGCACTACTACGCGGTGTTGGCGGCGGCCGGCCTGCCGCTGCGCTGCATCGTCAACACCCGGCACGGCATGGGCCTGATGGGCCCGACCCGCCGCCGCGAATGGCTGTACCGGCGCACCATGCCGGCCACCGATTTCGTCGCCGCCGTATGCGACGCCGCGCGCGATCATTTCGAAAGTGGCGGCGTGCGCCCGCGTTCGGCATTGCTGACGGTACCCAACGGCATCCGGGTCGAGCGCTTCGCGCCCGCCAGCGCGCGTGCCCGCGAAGCATTGGTCGAGGAGCTGGGATGGCCGCCGGGCAGCCGCATCATCGGTACGGTGGGGCGACTGCAACCGGTCAAGGACCAAGCCACCTTGATACGCGCGTTCGGCAAGGTTCGCGAGCGTGTTCCGGAAGCCGTGCTGTTGCTGATCGGCGATGGCGGACTGCGCGGTGAACTGGAAGCGCTGGCGGCCGAGCAGGGGCTGGCGGATGCGGTGCGCTTCCTCGGCGATCGCAGCGACGTGGATCGGCTGCTGCGCGGGCTGGACGTCTTTGCGCTGTCTTCGTTGAGCGAGGGTTATTCGGTGGCGCTGCTCGAAGCCTGCGCGGCAGGCTTGCCGATCGTGGCCACCGATGTGGGCGGCAATCGCGAGATCGTCCGCGACCAGGACAACGGCCTGCTGGTTCCGTCCGCCGATCCCGAGGCATTGGCTGTCGCGTTGGAGCGATTGCTGCGGGCGCCGGAGCTGACGGGTTCCATGGGGCGAGCGGGCCGTAAATGGGTGCTGGCCGAAGGCTCATTGCGGACCATGGCCGAACGCTACTTGCGGCTCTATGCTCAGCGGAGCGGCGAGGGCGAAGTTAGCCCGGCCGGCATGGGGGTTGCCAGATGAAGGACTGCGCAAGGAACCCTGTTGGCCGGATGGAATATCGTCGGGTCGCATCCCAACTGCTTGAGTGCCGCGTTCTCCCATGAATCCAAGACCCAGAAGATTGAATGTGCTGCGTTGGTTGCCTGGTGCATGGATCCAGACGGCAGGCCCGCGCGCGCAGAAAGGCCTGTACCTGACCTTCGATGATGGCCCGCATCCGGAACACACGCCGCCACTTCTGGACCTGCTGGCACGACACGGCGCCAAGGCAACCTTCTTCCTGATCGGCGAGCAGATCGATCGCCATCCGGCGTTGGCGCGCCGGATCGTCGAAGAGGGGCATACGCTGGGCAATCATTCGTTCACCCATCCGCAGTTCGAAACGCTGTCGCTGGATGCGCAGTTCGATGAGATCGAACGCACCGACCGTGCGCTCGCTTCCGTCAGCGGTCGTTCCAGGCACGGCTTCCGGCCGCCGCGCGGGGTGTTGCCGCTGCCGCTGATGCTGCGCTTCATTCGCAAGCGCCGGCGGATTGCCTATTGGTCGTACGACAGCCTGGACTACAGTCGCAGGCCTGCGCCGGAGCTGGTGGGCATCATCAAGCAGCATCCGGTACGTGCGGGCGATATCGTGCTGATGCACGACGACAGCACCATTTCGCTGGAGATGTTGGAGTCTTTGATTCCGGCGTGGAAGGCAGAAGGGTTTTCGTTGCTGGCGCTGCCGCAGGAGCATTGATCGCCTGCTCGCGGATAAGACCCTCGGCGCTGGCGCGGGCGTCCCATTGGAGCGGATGGTCTACGCGCTTGCAGCGGGCGTCACTTTCTTTGCTCGTGCAAAGAAAGTAACCAAAGAAAGCACGCCCCTGGCAGCGCGCCCCTTCGGGGTACGTGTCGCCGGTGGGAATTTTCGGAAGG
>CBFGZY010000029.1:0-44983 GCA_965653375.1 uncultured Pseudoxanthomonas sp. | reverse complement strand
CGGTGGTGCAGTTCTTCTCCTGGTTCGCCCTGTTCGCGATGTGGATCTACACCACGGCCGCGGTCACCCAAGTGCACTATGGAAGCACCAACACTGCATCGGCCGCCTATAACGAGGGCGCCAACTGGGTGGGTGTGTTGTTCGCCGCCTACAACGGCTTTGCGGCACTGGCGGCTCTTTGCATTCCGGTGATGGTGCGGGCCGTCGGCCTGCGCATCAGCCATATGATCAACGTGGGCTTGGGCGGCGCCGGCTTGCTGTCGTTCCTGATCATCCGCGACCCGCAATGGCTGTTGCTGTCGATGGTCGGCGTCGGCTTTGCCTGGGCATCCATCCTGTCTCTGCCTTATGCCTTGCTGTCCGACAGCGTCCCCGCAAAAAAGATGGGCATCTACATGGGCATATTCAACTTCTTCATCGTCATTCCACAGCTGGTCGCGGCCAGCATCCTCGGATTCCTGCTGAAGACCTTCGCTGGCGCGCAGCCTATCTACGCGCTGGCGATTGGTGGTTGCAGTTTGTTGATCGCCGGCGTGTGCGTACTACGCGTCAAGGAATCTCTTTCCACTGCGCAGGTAGCCTGATGCGTCCGACCGTCTCCCTTCTCGCGCTGGCGTTGTGCAGCGGCGCTGTTTCCGCCGCTACTCCAGAGTCAAATGTGTTCTATGGCACCGAACAACCCTTCGCCAGCGAAGCAGTGTATTTCGTGCTGACCGATCGTTTCGTCAACGGCGATCCTTCCAACGACCAACGCGATCAAGGCGGCGCACATCCAACCTTCGACCAGCGCGTGCCAGGCCCCGATGGCGAGACCGACAATATCGGCTACCTGGGCGGCGACTTCAAAGGCATCGTCGACAACGCTGGTTATATCCGCGGCATGGGATTCAGTTCGGTCTGGGTGACGCCCATCGTCGACCAACCGGACGAGCCATTTACTGGCGGCAAGCCTGTCGGTTGGGGCAGTTTCTGGACCGACCAGGGCAAGACCGGCTACCACGGCTACTGGGGCGTCAATTTCTACAAACTGGACGAACACCTGCCCAGCCCGGGATTGGATTTCGCGGGCTTCACCCAAGCGATGCGCAAGCAAGATCTTAAAATCGTGCTGGATATCGTGGGTAACCACGGCTCGCCGTCCTACACCATGCCGAAGGATCAGCCTAAGTTCGGCAAGATCTACGACCGCGACGGCAAGCTGCTGGCCGACCATCAGAACCTGCCACCGGGCAAGTTGAAGCCGGCGAAAAACCCACTGCACCGTTTCTACAACACGAAGCCGGGCGTAGCCGAGCTTTCAGACTTCAACGAGGACAATCCGGCGGTGCTCGATTATCTGACCGGCGCCTACCTGCAGTGGATAGACCAGGGCGCTTACGCTTTCCGCATCGACACCATCGGCTGGATGCCGCATAGCTTCTGGAAAGCCTTCGCCGACCGTATTCGTGAGAAGAAACCGGAGTTCTTCATGTTCGGCGAGAACTTCGAATATGACGCCGCCAAAATCGCCGCGCATACCTGGAAGCGCAACGGCAGCATCAGCGTGCTGGACTTCCCGCTGCGGGCCAAGCTGGTGGAAGTATTCGAGAAGCCGGACAGCGATTTCGGCGCCCTGGCAAATGCGCTGTATCTGGAAGACGGCCCGTACGCAAACCCGTACGAGCTGATGACCTTCTACGACAACCATGATATGCCGCGCATGGATGCCACCGACGATGGTTTCATCGATGCCAACAACTGGCTGTTCACCGCGCGGGGAATCCCGGTGATCTATTACGGCTCGGAAACCGGCTTCATGCGCGGCCGCGCCGAACATGCGGGCAACCGCAACTATTTCGGCCAGGAAAACATCGATGCCGCGCCGCGAAACCCCATCTATCGCAATCTGCAACGCATCGCCAAATTGCGCCAGGCCTCACCGGCGCTACAGCGTGGCCTGCAGCTCAATGTGCGGTTGAAAGGCGACGAGGCGGTTTTCTATCGCGTCTACCAAACAAAGGAACAAGCGCAAACCGCATTGGTGCTGCTGAACAAGAGCGACAAGGCGCGCCGCATCGTGGTGGACGAATATCTGCAGGCCGGCCAGTGGCGCGACGCTTTCAACGGCAAGAAGCAGCGGGTGAAAGATCGCCTGACCGTGAGCGTGCCGGCGCACGGCGTACGCGTGTTTTTTTTCGATCAGCCAGTGACCCGGGCTGACACACGTAAGCGATTGACCGAACTGATGGCGCGCAAATCGCCGGATCCGGGCTGATCGTTCTTTTGTAGGAGTGGCGTCGGCATGCCGGCGCCGGTGAGTCGCGATGAAGCTTTACCGGTAAAGCTTCATCGCGACTTACGTCGCTCCTACAAATAAAAGCCGGTCAAATCGCGCCGGAAGAACGCCGCAGCGCCAGTTTGACCGGGATGGTCCGGCTTTCCACCGGTTCGTCATTGATCAGTTTCAGCAAGCTTTCCACCAGCATCACACCGGCCAACTTGGTGTCCTGCTGCACGGTGGACAGACTGGGGTTGACGAAGCTGGCCATCGGAATATCGTCGAATCCCGCGACCGCGATGTCTTCCGGTACGCGCAGGCCCCGCTCATGCAGCGCCTTCATCGCGCCGATGGCGATCAGGTCGCTGGCGGCGAAGATCGCGTCGAAGCGGACTTTTCTCCGCAGCAGTTCCATGGCCGCTTCGTAGCCGGACTGCTCGGTGGTGACCGCGTCTACCTGCAGCGATGGCTGCGCGGTGGCGCCTGCGGCCTGCAGCGCTTGCGCGTAGCCGCGGTAACGCTCGAAAAATTCCGGGTAGTGATTGGATGCATCGCCCAGGAAAGCGATATCGCGCCTTCCTTGTTCGACCAGATGCGCGGTGATGTCCTGCCCGCCTTGGAAGTTGTCGCAACCCACCGAAATGCCAGGCTGGCCCGGCAACACCGCGCCCCAACGCACGAAATGCGTGCCCTGCTGTACCAGTTGTTCCAGCCGCGACTGCGCTTGCAGGTAGTCGCCGTAGCCCAGCAGGATGATGCCGTCGGCCTTGTTGCTGTCTTCGTAGTCGGCCTGCCAGTTGGTGGACAACTGCTGGAAGGAGATCAGCAGGTCATAGCTTTGCAGTGCGCATGCGCGGGTAATGGAACCCAGCATGGACAGGAAGAACGGATTGATCAGCGAGTCGTCCGGCGTCGGATCCTCGAAGAACAGCAATGCGATGGTGCCCGAATGCTGGCGGCGCAGATTGGAGGCGTTCTTGTCGACCTTGTAGTTGAGCTCGGCCGCGATCGCCTGGATGCGCTTGCGCGTCTCCTCGTTGACCATCGGGCTACCGCGCAAAGCACGCGAGACGGTGGGCTGGGAAACCCCCGCCAAGTGGGCGATGTCCAGCGAGGTGGCTTTACCCTTGATCGGTGCGGTCACGGACGGCTTCTGCGGCAAACGCTAGGACCGAGATGATGCCACGCCGGGCGGCGGGCTTCGACTGGCGGGGTCGGTAACCGGTTACCAGGGGAATTTTCGCGCCGACGTCGCTTTTTTGGGGTGATGCCGGGATTCTGGTCCGTTGGAACGCAAGCAGCCTTGGGCACGGATCAACACGAATGGACACGGATGAAAAGCACCTGAGTACTTTGCTGGCTGCTTTATCCGTTCTTTTTTGCGTTTATCCGTGTCTGATTCCTTTGATTTTTGTCGCGACTCACGTCGCTCCTACAAGAACGGGAGCGCCCCCATGCACGCGCACGCCTTCGGCGTCGGTGATGCTGACGGACACCTCGATGCCGTGGCGGACGCTTTCGGTGACCACGCAGAAGTTTTCGAACTGGGAAAGAATCCGCTCCAGCGAGGCGTGCGCGCTGGCAGCTTCGGCGAGCTGGATATCGGCCTGGATGTGGCTTACTCGAAAGCGGCCCTGTTCGTTGCGGGTCAGTTCCGCAGTGGCGGTGGTGACCAGCTTGCCGGGCTGGTTCTTGAACTTGCGCATTGCGAACAACAGGCTGGCGGACAGGCAGTTGGCGACTGCCGCCGCCAGCATCCGGCTGGGGTTCGGTCCGGCACCCTCGCCTAGCGGCTCGGGCTCGTCGGTCAGCAGATCCGGGATGCCGGTTTCGTCGAAATGGATTCGGAATGAGTAATCGCCCTCTTGTTCAAGGGTCAGGACGATTTTCTGGGTATCGCTCATGTTGAAAGTTCCGTGCTGGAGGAAAGCGCGCGCAAAAGGCGCGCCCTAGGAAGGAAGATACTGACGTGCCCACTGCACGATACTTTGTACCGGCATGGCGCCCGATTGCCTGGCCAGCTCGCGGCCATGCTGGAACAACGCCAAGGTAGGAATGCTGCGGATGCCGAATCGCGTACCCAAGGAAGGCTGCGCTTCGGTATCCACCTTGGCCAAGTGGAGACGTGGCTCCAGAAGCTTCGCCGCCTGTTCGTAGGCCGGCGCCATCGTCCGGCATGGCCCGCACCACGGCGCCCAGAAATCCACCAGCAGAGGGGTGTCGGAACGGCTGGCATGAGTATCGAAGTGGGCAGCATCCAGGGCGAAGGGTTCGCCGGCGAAGAGTTTCGATTTGCAGCGCCCACATACGGGTTCTTCCCGCAGACGTGCCGCCGGCACCCGGTTAAGCGCATGGCAATGCG
Organism: uncultured Pseudoxanthomonas sp.; assembly: GCA_965653375.1. GTDB lineage: Bacteria > Pseudomonadota > Gammaproteobacteria > Xanthomonadales > Xanthomonadaceae > Pseudoxanthomonas_A. The sequence goes on along the minus strand of CBFGZY010000029.1, from coordinate 40,364 downwards.
GACAGGCGATCTGGAGCGTTTCTGCAGCAGCGTTCATGGGGCTGCCTCCTCTACTCGGGTGCGCGACAGCATGGCGCAATCGGGTGAAGGAATCATCACCAGGGCCGGAACAGTGGTATCTAGAAACCAAAGGACCGGCGCAATCACCAGGCCCTGCGTATCGTTGTTTCTACCTACATCGCCGGGAATCGATTCTGTAGGAGTGGTGTTGGCATGCCGGGCCCGGTGAGTCGCGACGTGGTGTCTATGATCGCGACTCACGTCGCTCCTACAAGATCGATTGCGCTCCAGGCTTGGGTTATGCGATGCGTTCGCGCAGTGCTTCGTACTGCGCCGCGATGGGATCGGCATGGGCTGGACGTTCCAGCAAAGCCGCCAATGCCGAAGGAACTTCCACAGCCCGGCCGATCAACGGCTCGACCACGCTTTCAAACTTGGCCGGGTGCGCGGTGGATACCACCGCCCAATCCCCACGTTCGCCCTTTGCTCGCAGGTCTTCCAGCACCTTGACGGCCGTGGCCGTGTGCGGGCAGAAAACTTCGCCATGCTGCGCATATCGGCGCTGGATGGTTTCGCGAATAGTCGCGTCATCGACGCTGGAGGAAGTAAACGCGGCACGCAACGCTGCATCATCGCCGCGGTACAGCCAACGCAGGCGTTCGAAGTTGCTGGGTGCCCCCACGTCCATCGCGTTGGCGATAGTGGGAACACTGGGCTGTGGCGCGTACTGCGCACCGGCGAAATAATCCGGCAGCACCCGGTTGGCATTCGTTGCCAGCACGATGCGGCCCAACGGCACACCGAGCGAGCGCGCCAAAATGGCGGCCAATGCATTGCCCAGGTTTCCGGTGGGAATGACGAGGTTGAGAGCCTCGCCCGTCGATTCGCGATGGCGCAGCGCGGCGTCGGCGTAATAGCTCATCTGCGGCAGCAAGCGACCCAGGCTGATGCTGTTGGCGGAACTGAGCGGTGCTTCGGACTGCAATGCCTGATCGTTCAATGCACGCTTGACCAACGCCTGGCAATCGTCGAAAGAACCGGCCACGCGCAGCGCAACGACGTTGTCGCCGAAACAACCCAGCTGATGCGCCTGACGCGGGGATACACGGCCATCGGGATACAGCACGATCACCCGCAATCCCGGTTGCTGGTGAAACGCGGCGGCTACTGCTGCACCGGTATCGCCCGATGTCGCCACGAGAATGGTCAGCGGCCGCGAGGCGCCCTTGCGCAGCCGGGTCAGGCATGCAGCCAGAAAACGGGCGCCGAAATCCTTGAACGCGGCAGTAGGGCCATGGAACAGCTCCAGCACATGATCGCCCGGAGTGGCCAGCGGCTTCAGCGGCGCAGGAAAATCGAAGGCTTCGTGGCAGATGGCTGGCAGTTCCGGCGCCAATGCATCGCCCTCGAACCCATCACCCCCAAAAAACGGCGCCAACAGATCCACCGCGGTTTCCGCCAGGTTTGCACCTGCTTTCAGTTCGCGCTTGGCAGGCAGTTCCGCGGGAACATAAAGCCCACCATCCGGTGCCAACCCGGCGGCAATGGCTTGGCTGAGCGTGGCGGAAAGTGAGGAGTCGCGGGTGGAAATGAACTTCATTTTGGTTCCGTCGTGTTCAATGAATAATCAGAATGCTTACTTCGTCATTCCAGTCTTCGCTGGAATACCGAACCTAAGCGCCCGCGCTGAAGCCAGCGAAGAGCCGTCGTCTACCGCATGCAGAAAAAACTCGCCGAGAGGACGTCCGTCGCATCGCGTTATCGCAATGTCCTGCGTTTTTATCCGCACTTATCCGCGTTGATCCGTGTCTAAACCGCTTTCCATTACCTCACTCCACCGCCACCACTTCCGCACCGGTGGCGTTGATCGGCGATATCCATGCCTGGCTGTCGAAGTCCGCCGCGCGGAAAGCCGCCTGTATGCCAGCCACAGCTGCGTCGGCCGCCGCGCGCGTTTCGAACCAGGCGAACACGCTGGGGCCGGCACCAGAAATGCTGGCGCCCATCGCACCTGCTTCCAATGCCGCCTGCTTGGCCGCCGCGAAACCGGCGATCAAAGGCGCGCGACGCGGCTCGACCAACACGTCGCTCAGACCAGCGCGCACCAACTCGGCATTCCCGGTGTAGCAGCCCGACAACACCAGGGCGAGATTGGCGCTTTGGGCGACGAACTCGTTCAATCGGTATTCGCCCTGCAGGGCAGCACGCGCACGGCGGGTTTCGAGAATCGCGTCGGGGTGCACCAGCACACTGTGCCAAGCATCGGGTACTGGAATCCTGAGCAGATGATCGGCGGTGGCCAGCACCAAACCGCCCAACAGCATCGGCCCTAGATTGTCGCCGTGACGTCCGCCGCTGGCGACGGCTTCACCGATCAGGGCGAACGGATACAACTCATTTCGCGGCAATGGCTTTTCAAGCAGCTCGTTGGCCGCCACCAACGCAGCGACGCAGGATGCCGCCGAGCCGCCCATGCCCGACCCCAGCGGGATGCCTTTTTCGATCTCAAGTTCGAAACCGAAGGACAAGCCCAAAGCGTCGCGCATCGCGATCAGCGCGGCGCCAGCGGTATTGCCCGGCGCATCCAACGGAAGATCCACGGTGGCACCGCGGATCGCAGCGATACGCACGGCAGTTTCGTTCGCGTCGGGCGCGTCGATACGGCGCACCGTCACCGTGTCGCCTGCGCCCTCGATCACATGCCCCAGAATGTCGAACCCCACACCCACATTGCCGACGGAAGCCGGCGAAAAAGCTGTCGCCGTCCGCTTCATGCGCGCGTCTCGGTGCGAAAAGCGTTTGGACGCGGATTAACGCGGATAGCCGCGGATAAAGCCGATGCAAGTAGGAGTAAAAGCTCGCGGCGAGGACGCCGCTTCCACGGCATTCCGGTAAGTTTTTGCGTTTTATCCGCGGTTATCCGCGTTGATCTGTGTCCACAAGCCGTTCTCTGAATCCTCACAGCTTGGCCCCCTGCCCCGCGGCCACCCTCAACAAATCGGCGAACACGCCGGCCGCGGTCACTTCGGGTCCGGCGCCCGGGCCTTGCACGATCAGCGGATTGTCGCAGTAACGGCGTGTGGTGAACTGCACGATGTTGTCGGTCAAGCGCAGGTGAGCAAAAGCGTGCGTGTCCGGTAGTTCCACCAGCCCGACGCTGGCATGGCCTTCGCCGTCCAGCCGTGCGACGTAGCGCAACACCTTGCCGGCCGCCTTGGCAGTCGCCAGCCGCTGCGCAAATGCAGCATCGACTTCCGGCAGGCGGGCCATGAACTCGTCGACGCTGCCTTGGCGCAGTGATTCGGGCACCAGGCTTTCCACCACCACGTCTTCAAGCGCCAACTCGCGACCGGCTTCGCGCGCCAGAATCACCAGCTTACGGGCGACGTCGGTGCCGGACAGATCGTCGCGCGGGTCCGGCTCGGTATAGCCCATTCCGCGTGCCTCACCGACCAACGTGGAGAACGGCACGCTGCCGTCGAACTTGTTGAACAGCCATGCCAATGTGCCGGAGAAGATACCTTCGACCGACAACACCGCATCGCCGGTATCCAGCAGGTCGCGCAGCGTGGAAATCACCGGCAAGCCGGCGCCTACCGTGGCCTCGTAGCGGAAACGCGCACCGCTGACCGCCGCCGCATCGTGGATGGCACGGAACCGCTGCATCGGGCCGGCACCCGCTTGCTTGTTGGGCGTCACCACATGGATGCCGGCCGCCAGCCATTCGGCGTAACGGTCGGCGACCTGCGCACTGGCACTGCAATCCACGATGACCGCATGCGGCAGATGCGCAGACAACAGGTGCGCGGTGAAGCGGTCCAGGTCGGCTGCCAAGCGGCTGTCGGTCAGGCGGTCGCGCCAGTCGCCACCGATACCGCGTTCGTCCAACAGCATCTTGCTGCTGGAAGCGATGGCGCGCAGCCGCAGGTCGAGATTGGCTTTACCCAGCAATTGCGGTTGCGCGGCGCGGAGTTGTTCGATCAAGGTAGCGCCGACATTGCCGGGACCGATCACGCCCACCGAAAACGTCTGCGGCGACAGCCAGAATCCGGCGTGCGCGGCACGCAGCGCCTTGGTCGCGTCGGCGCTGTCGATGGCGACCGAGATATTGCGTTCGGAAGAACCCTGCGCGATGGCCAGGATATTGACCCGTGCGCGACCCAGCGATTCGAACAAGCGCGCGGCCACACCTGGCTGACCGGCCATGCCATCGCCGACCGCCGCCAACACGCTGATGTTGTCGGTGCGCTGTATGCGTTGTACTTGGCCGATGTTGAGTTCGTGCGCGAAGGCATTGAGCAAAGCGGCCTGCGCGCGCGTGGCCTCGGCATGCCGCACCACGCAGCAGATCGAATGTTCGGACGACCCTTGCGAAATCATCACCACCGACACGCGCGCATCGCGCAACGCGGCGAACACGCGTTCGGCCGTGCCTGGCACGCCAATCAGGCCGGTGCCTTCCAGATTCAGCACCGCCAGATCCGGACTGAGCGTCAGGCCTTTCACCGGGCCGGCGACGTCGCGTTCGGCGGTGATGCGAGTACCGGGGTGTTCGGGATGGAAGGTGTTGCGGATGATGATGGGCAGGCCGCGCTCGATGGCCGGCGCCATGGTCTGCGGATGGACTACCTTGGCGCCGAAATACGCGAGCTCGCAGGCTTCGTCGTAGCTAAGCGCACTCAGTTGCACCGCTTCCGGCACCACCCGCGGATCGGCCGACAACACGCCATCCACGTCGGTCCAGATGTGCAACTCGGCAGCATCGAACAACGCCGCGAAGATGGCGCCCGAATAGTCGCTGCCGTTGCGCCCCAGCGTGGTGATGCGATTGGCGCGATCGCGCGCGACAAATCCGGTTGCGACGACACGATGCTGCGGATGCTGTTCGCGCCAATCGGCGAGCCGGCGACTGCTGACCGCCCAATCCACTTCCACACCCAGGTCGCTGCGGTCCACCACCAGCACGTCGCGCGCATCCAGCACGGCACAATCCTCGCCTTGCGCGCGGAAGTAGTCGCCCAGCAAGCGGGCCGAGCACACCTCGCCCAGTCCCTGCACCCGGTCCAGTACTTCTTTCGGCAACTCGCCGATAACCGCCAGCGCGGCCAGAATCTCCGACAGCTTGGCAAAACGTTCGTCCAGCCAATCCAGCGTGGGGCCGGCGTTCTCGCTGAGCAGCGCAACCGCGGCGCCACGATGGCGGGCACGCAGTTCGTGCCAGCGATCGCGCCACTCGTCCTGGTTGCGCGAAGCCAGTTCGGAAAGTTCGATCAAGGCGTCGGTGACGCCCTTCATCGCCGAAACGACCGTCACTTGTATGTCTTCGTCGCGCGCACGCAGCAGCTGGGCGACATGGCGGTAGCGCTCGGCATCGGCCACCGAAGTGCCGCCGAACTTATGCACGACAGTGCGGAGCGGTGAGGGTTCTACGGCTTTGTGTTCTTGTGCGGCAACGCTGGACGGCATGGAACGGAACCTCTGTTGTGAGGCCCGGCGCGCATCAGGTTTGGGTCGCCCCGCATCCTGATCCGGGTGCGGGGCCGTGGTTTGCGAAATTACGCGAACACAACCAACCGCACCCGACGAATCGTGGTGGTAATGGTGGTAATCGGACCGAGGCCGCTGGCCGCGCCAACACGGTGCGCTGGCGGGAGAGCCAGGGCGGAACCGTTCGACGGGTGGAGGGCGGCGTGGGGCATACCCGTAGAGAAACCGAAGCCGAGGGGTGCTGTCAAGCGCTGCATCGCAACATCGCGACCAACCGCCATCTGGAAGCGGTTCCACCGACCTTGCGGCAGGTGATGGCGGCCCCGGCGCGATTCGAACGCACGACCTTCCCCTTAGGAGGGGGACGCTCTATCCAGCTGAGCTACGGGGCCATAAGGCTTTCACGGATTGCTGTGCTTATTTTTGTGCTTACGGCAGTCCTGAACGGCATAATTGTAAGCCTAATTCTGGCGACCACTACCTCCTAATTTTGCGTTCGCCCCGTAGCTCAGCCCTAGACAATTGGGGTTGACCCGCCGGCGGGTCCCGCAACCGTTTGTCGGCGCACTCTCGGCGCAGCCTATCCGCGTTCGCCATGGCCCACTTTTCGGCCATCCTTTGGGCGATAGAACGCGTAGGGAAATACGCCATCCCTTTGCCCTCCCAGCGCTGACGATTGACCTGGCTTAGCCAGCGCCGGTTGACCGTCTCATTGACAGTCGCAACTACCACAAACCCGCAGCGCAGCCAGTAGATGGGGTATGAGTCGTATTGTTCCCAGTGGAAGTCTTCGGGGAGCATTGCGCAAGGATACGCCGGGTGGTCTCACCTGCTGGGACCGACTGTCGTAAGATTCGCCCATGGACATTATCGACCCCCAGCAGTGGCAAGTCTTCCTGACCGAGGTGAAGGCGATGCAGGCCGAGGGCCTGATCGGCGACGCCTTGTGGGGCCGCGTAGAAGCGGCTCAGGCGCCGATGCTCGAAGGCGTACCGGATGATTGCGGCGCTATCGTGATCGAAGCGGTAATGGGCTGCCTGTACGACCACAACCTGATTACGTTGGAAGAGTTCGGTCCGTAATGTGTGGCCGCTACACCAACCACGCGACGTGGGCAGAGGTGCACGCCTTCTCGCAGCCGCTGGTGCTACCGATGCCGCCAGCCGAGATCGAGCCGGCCTACAACGTCGCTCCGACGCAGCTAGGCTGGGTGATCCTGCCGGACGAAGTGACCCAGATGAAGTGGGGACTGCTGCCGGCCTGGGCCAAGGACGAGAAGATGGCGTACAGCACGATCAATGCGCGTCTGGACACCATCACCGTTAAACCGTCCTTTCGCGGTGCCTGGAAGGCCGGACGGCGCTGCTTGGTCGTTGCCAGCGGCTATTACGAATGGCCGGTCATCGACGGCGTGAAGCGACCCCACTACATCCACCGAACCGATAGCCCCGCGACGCTATTTGGAGGCATATGGGAGCCTCGCGGCGACCTGCGCACCTATAGCATTGTCACCAAGGACGCCGACGAGAATATTGCGCAACTGCACTCTCGGATGCCGTTGATTCTGCCGCCAGACGTGCTCGCCGACTGGCTGCACGGATCGACAGATGACGCCATGGGCATCGCGATGACGCTGCCCGAGCAACCGATGGCCTATTACGAAGTTGGCAAAGCTGTCGGTAACGTGCGGAATCAGGGGCCGGAGCTGGTAGCGCCCGCGAATTAAGCCCGGTCCGCCGTAAGTGTGATGGTGGCCGAAATACTGGCCGAGGGTGCGCTAAGAGTCTTGGAATTGCGCGTCAACGGCACTATGTGTACTGGATGCTGCGTTCTGAATCGCAGACTCAGCCTCTACATTCTTGATAACCCCAATGAGCATTTTTCTTAGCTCACGCACCGCAATCGCAGCTTTCTCGCCGTTGGTTGCCGCGGCCACATATTCGGAGTGGACAGAGCCGTTTTTAGCCAGAGCTTCCCCGAGGCGAGAAAGCTGTGAGGCGGTCGCCACTCCGTTTATCAGCGCGTCGCCAACAGCCTGCATCCTTTGAATGTTTGTCGCCATTATTTAGCCACCCAGCCGGTATTTCCGGCGCCCGATTCTTTGACGTACAAGGTCGTAGTCGCGCCACCATCGGTTCGAGTATAGAGCGAGCCAACCGGAGCAGTCACCACGCCCTCTGGTGTTCCGCTCCCGCTAGTCCATATGACTGAACCGGCGCCTGGGCGGATATTGGTTGCGAATAAATTTGACCATCTGATTGACGCAGATCCAAGCGCCTGTACGTTGTTTGTGCCGGGCGTAACGTCTCCGCTGCCCCTGACGATCAATCTGGCCGAAGGCGACGTGCTTCCAGACGCTGTGGTTACCAAGGAGACCTTGGCGGGGTGGGACGACGAGGACCACGCTCCGTCCGTTTCCAACCAAACAGCGGCGCACTCGTTTGCAGACCACGCGGTGCCATCGTGCCCTCTGGCCTGAAGCTGGCCTATCAACTCGTTTGCAATGAGAGCCGTGGGGGCAGCCGCGGTTCCATTAGACCGCCTAAACACGAAGCCGGCCGACTGCGCGAATGCGTCCGCCTGCGAGTAGCAGGGCGCGGCATCTGCGGCCGCCATATAGAGGCCAAATAACCCCGGGATAAGGCCAGGAGCGCTAGCGTTTCCATTAATGGATAGGCTGCTTGTTAGGGTACTAGACCACGCCTTGTCTCCGCGTAAAAACTGGCCCGTCGTTCCCGCAGCTATTGCCGGCTCTTTGCCTGCCAGCGCATCAAACACCGCATCCCCACTCGGGGCGTGCGCGGTGTCGCCGTTGGTGATGGTCTGGGTGATTAGCGCGTAGTTGCTGGGCGCCTGGGTAGTCCATGGCAGCAAGCCAGTGTGTTGTGCCGCAGTGAAATGGTAGTACTCACCGGCCGAGCCGCCCTGGATGGCATTAAGCTGATTGTGGTCAAGCTGGCGCCCACTGATATTACGGGTCACAACGTGCCCGAACTGATCGAATGTGAAGCTAATCTCCTCCACTACCGTCGAGCCACTGAAGTTTGCGGAGATGTTGGTGACAGAGGAGGTATCGCCATGGGCGATCTCGGTCGTTCCGTCGGCGTTAACCGTCAGTGCTATCCCGTCGCCCTGTACCAGCGTATCCGATACGGCATACCATCCCTTCTCTCCCACCGCGTTGGTGCCGTAGTAGGAGGTGAGGCCAGGCTCATCAACGTCCCCTCTCAGAAGAAGCTGGACGACTCCGTCCGCTAGACTCCCCTGCGAAACAACAGATAGGATGCCCTGAACCAAGGCGTCTTCTGAGGATGCTGCTTCGAGCGCAGAAACACGAGCCTCAAGCTCCGCCACATCCAGCGTATTCCCGCTCGCTTCTTGAATGAACGGAATTAGGTCGCGCAGGAACTGGAAGAACTCAATTGGCAATCGGCCATCAGCCGTCAACTTCCATGCATGCTGCCCAGGAAGTATCGGTGAGTCGGCCATTAGGTGACCTCTACAGTGCCGATAGCCATCCAACTAAAGGCGACAGGCGTGATGATGTTGGAGGCGCCACCGCCACTCAGCACGTTGACGTTAGCGACCAGCGAGAACCCCGTGGTCGATTGAGCGGTTTTGGAGATGATCGGCAGGTGGGCGCCCGAGGTAACGCCGCCGCCCGTGGCCTGGATAAACACATCCCATATCACCCCATAGGCGGTCGGGAAGGTGAAAGAGCCCAAGGTGCCGGTGTTTCCGCTGGCTGGCATGCTCGCGGTCCCACGCTGTATTAGGAACTTGGTCGCGTCCGTGCTAACGCCAGCCCGAAATGAGGCGTCACCTACCACAACCTCAGGATCAGGGGCTTCCGGCGGCTCCGGTTGCGCCTGGAGAATGTAGCCAGTCCCATCCGCATTCACGACCACCATCTCGCCGCCCGAGTCGCTTGGATCGGGCAGCTGCAGGCGGTCTTCCCAGAGTAGATTGGTGCCGTCGTTGGTCAGTATTTCACCAGCATGGCTGGCGGGGCTTGGAATGGCGAGCCCAGGAGCGACTTCGGGCACCACATCTCGCGTCCAAATCGTGGTCGCATCCGCCGCCTTGAGAATGACGGTGTACTCACCATCCAGCCAGATCTCCGTATCCGCCCGCCCGGCGCTGTCCAACTCCACCGGGTTGGCGTTAGGCGTGGTAAGGTCTTCGTCAGAGTAGGTGTTCTTCGGCGTGGTGGTCCCGCGGTCGTAGAACGTCAACGTCCCGTCCGCGGTGTTTTCAGTGCCGAGCAGCGAGATATAGACCGGATTAGGGTCGGTCAATCGGTAACTCATCGACGGTCCTTGTCAGTGAGGTTGATATGGATTCAACAGCAATCGCGATGGTGTTAACGCCAATCCTTGGCCCTGCCATCTGGTGGCTTCTGCTTGCCCCTGGACGCTACGCTTATCGCTTCGTTTGGAAGCACTTCCCTTTAGGGGCGCTTCGTTCGCTTCTTGTCACTCGTGTTGGAGGCTCTCGCAGTGCTGCTGGCTACCAGCGGCGCAGCGGTCGCAAGACGAGCCAAGCCCTGAAGCGACTTGCCCCCGCCATTGACCAGGTAATTACCAAACGCTGAGCTGTTCAGTGCGCGACCCGCGGGAATGCCCAGCGCCAACGTACCAAGCGCGCCCACAGGGCCCCCGAGCGGCATACCGCCGCCTGCCATAAATCCGCCCGTCAGAACGCGCCCCATCGTTCCGGAGTCTGGAATTGGATCCTTTAAGAGCACCTGACCGATACGGCCGAGCTCTCGCATCTCCTTTGTACTGCCTTTGCGAATAGCCGGCCACACTGCGGAAGGCTTGATGTCCCCACCCGCACCAGCAACCTGTTTCAGCAAGTTTTCTGCTGTGCGGTAATTTGCCCATTGTCCGCGAATGGTTTTGAGCGTAGCGGCATCTTCGGCGCCGACTGCGTCAGCAGCAATATCGTCGAGCGCCTTGCGTAGGTCTTTCACGGCGGTTCCCACTTTATCCGTACCTTCCGCCTTCATGATCTGAGAGCGAACTGCCTGATACTTCTGCCCAGTCAAAACACCGGATTCGTTGAGCTCGCCAAGAATGTCATCCATCTGATTCCTGACAACCTGCGCTTCGTCCTTGGTCAGTCGCTTGGCCGAGGCATTCTCGATGGAAACCAGCTTGCGTAGGGATGCCTCACCAAGCGGAATGTCGTTCCGGTTGTAAATGTCCTCGAATTTACCCGACAGGTTACGGCGAGCACCCTGCATTACTTCATCACTAAGCTGGGAAGCGTCCGCACCAAACGTACGAGAAAGAGCCCGGTTGAATGCGCCTTGCTGAGCCTGCTGCGCCCTCCCTGCGCCAGAGAAGGGGATGTATTTCGCAACGGAGGCCGCGGTTCTGAGCGGGATGGAATCAGCGAGCTGGGCGACGTGTAGTGGAATACCCTGCGATTGTGCCGCACGAGCAAGGGCAACCTTTGTCGGATCAAGCGTTGCGGACGCACCGCGAGCTGCCCGGCCGGCCGCGCTTGCGACACCCTGACCAAGCAGCCCGGCCGCGGCAGATACGCCGGCGTTGCCGGCGCGAGACTCCCCGCTTGCGACAGGCTGTATTGCGCCATACGCACCGGCACGTCCAGAAGCATCGGCGGCACGAAGCAAACGATTTCCCCACCCGGCAGTTCGAGCAACTCCGCCAACGGGAACCGCGGCCTGCGCGACCTGACCGGCAATATTCCCCGCCATGCCGGCGCCTGAGGACATGAGCGGCTGGGTTAGCCTGCGCTCTTCGTCAATCCCCAGCTGCTGGCTATCCAGCGAACGGGCAGCCCAGCGCGTTACCGCATTACTGCCAGGAGCTTCACCAGTAACGAGCGACTCCATCTTGCTGGTTCCGGTCAGGCCAGTGTTGTCGCCAGCAAGGTGGAGTAGCGCCTCGGTCCCAAGCTGCTTTAAGCCGCGCCCAGTGTCTGCGAACGCCTTGCCCATCCCAGCCCGGAACTTCTCTAGTCCCGATAGGCCTTCAAGCGGGTCTGCGACCTCGTTCGGGTCGATACCGACGCGGCGGTAGCGCTCCTCCATCGAAAGCCCTTGTGGGGCGGCTGACTGCGTCTGAGAGCGCATACGACGTATCTCAGACGCAAACCGCTTTGCGTGCTCAGTATTGCCTGCGGCGTGCGCCTTCCGCAGCCCGGCTTCCAGTTCTTCCAGGGTTGCCATTAGCGGTATAACTCCAGTAGGGAGTCTAGGTCGTCAGCTTCGTCGCTCGCGTTCGGCGCGGCTTGTCCGCCGCTCAAGAGCTCGGTGTAGCCCTGCTCGACCGTGTCGAACAGCCGCGCAAGGTCTTCAAACTGCTGCACGGTCACGTCCTCGTAAGTGCCACGCGACGGAAGCGATGCATTCTGTAGGCGACTCTCGTAGTCAGACATTGCACCGATACCGGGAACGCGAGTGACCGCGGTCAAAAGCGGAGCAAGATTGGCAATCGCGCGGTCGAAGGCCTGACCCTCAGGGGTGGGCAGGTACTGCCCGCCCAGACCGGCCGAGAACGATCCTTTGAGCCTATCGAATGCCTGGCGAGCTGCCAGCAATTGCTGGCGAGCGGATTTGATCTGCGTCAGCTTTTGTCTGGCCGTCGTTGCGTCTTTCGCGCTAATCCGCTGGGCATCCCTGGCGGAATCTCCGCCCATGACAATCCTTTTGATTTCATCCTCTGAGGCGCCAAGCTCTCGCGCAAGACGGATTCGATCTTCTAGCGCTGTGGGCTTCGGTGCGTCCTTCGGCTTCTCGTACGGCTGCGCGACTGGGGACGCACCACCACCTGTCGCCGGCTCGATATGGACATGGTCGCCTTCGTCGATCGCTTCAAATCCGTTTGCGCGAGCATCGGCAACAAATTGCGCCTTGAACTGTTGCGGCACTACGAAATCGGCTGCCTGTCCAGACAGGTGATAGCTGTTCCTGACCCCGCCGACCTGACGGTTTTTTTCGGGGGTGCGCGTGACGCTAGTAGGTTGAATGCCGTACTTCTGCCCGAGGGCAGCGAAGAGCTGCGGCGCCTGTACTGACTGTTGCTGACCGCCGCCGGCGACGCCTTCCAGCGGCGCCAGCCGGATGCCGCCCCCGGGTGTACCCCAGCCGATACCCTGCTGAGTTTCGACCAGCTTGGGGATCATGCCTGAATACTGACGGCGCTCCTTATCAAGCGCCGCCAATTCGGGGCTATCCTGCAACAGGCGTAGCGACTGAATATCGGCCGGTAGGCCGTCGTATGGGTTCTGGAACTTTCCACCGCCGTACGCCGCAAGGATCTGGTCAGCCACGCCATTGACCTCGGCCTCGTCGTACTGTCCGAGATCGCCGAAACCCATCTGACTGACGGCAGGGTGCACGAATTGCTCGTAGTACCGCTGGCGCTGTGTCGGATCGGTAATTTGCTTCCAGCCTTTGGCGAGCTGGACGAGGTGCTTCTGTCGCCGATCCTCGTTGCCCTGCAGCGTCTTATCCAGGCCGAAGCCAGCCTCAGGGTCTAGCCCTATCGCCTGACTTACGAGGGCCTGACGTTGCGCCGGAGGGGCTGCGTACGCCTGTTGCGCCAGCGACGCCAGCCCAGTCCTGCGCTGCTCCGCCTCGCGCTCACGGCGCTGATCAGCCCCGAAGGCGTAGCCCTGCTGCATTGCCTCTGCGAAGTTATTAGCCACGGCTCCCCCAGTACTGGCCCGCCGCGGTACCGACGCCCTGCAGGGCGTTGTTCCAGGCTTGGCCTTGGTTCAAATATGCGTTCGCTCTCGCCTGTCCCGCGTTGTAGGTCGCGTTGCCAATTTGCGAGGAGGCGTTCTGTCCCAGCTGGTTGAGCTGGCTGTTTGCCTGGCCGCCAAATCCGGCGAGCCGGAATAGGTTGTTCTGGAAGTTGCCGAACGCACTTGAGCCGAGATTCGATGCAAATCGCATGATATCGGCGTCGTTCCGGCCAGAGCGGAAGCCGCCTCGGGAGGCAGCCAGGCGATTCAGGCCCTGCATGCCTTCGTCACGCGCGACCAGGTAGTCAGGGGTCTGGTAGAAGGCGGAAAAGTCGGCAACGCCAGTGCCTGGCGTGACCTGACCCGTCCCTCCGCCGCTACCGCCAGCACCTGCCTGGATACTCAGGGGCGTGACTTCCTGTCCAGGCTTTCCGAAGAAGCCCATAGGGTCGTAGCTGGTGCCTCCGAACTGGCCGGCAAGGTTTGCGGGGTCTGTGAACTTGTCGAACAGGCTTCGCTTTTTCTTCTTAGCCGGCTCGCCACCAGTGACCGTAATGCCGCCACCGCCCGTGAACGCCTGTGTAGGCAGTCCATACATCTGAGCGAGCATGTTGAGTGCGCCGACACCCGTTGCCTGATACGGCATCGTGTCGTTGCGACTCTGGTTGTACATCGCCAAGGTCGCATTGATCTGGTCTCGGCTTGCCTGAGTGCTTGCGCCCGCAGCCTGACCGGCCGCGTTTGATTGCATTGCGCCGCCGGCTACAGAGCCGACTGCACCGATGATTGGGCCTGCTGCGGGCATCCTTGCCCCTCCAGTAGTTGATATTCGTCGTACATCACGGCCCAGCGATGAAGCCCGCGGGTGCCCTTGTTCGTATTGCCAAGCAACGAGCATTGCTCGAAGAACCACCGCGGGCCACGCTCCCGCATCCAATCATCCATCGCGAGCGAATAGTGCTTCACGTCATGGAGCACACCTCCGCGAAGGAATGCGGACGGCCGGATGTGGTCCGACCTAAACCCCATCTTCTCTGTCAGCTTCCAGGCCGGAATGTTGTCCGCCGGCACCTTAGTTACGATGCGAGTGCATTCCGTCCCGCAGAACATGAAGTGCGCAGCGGCCTTGCAACAGTCCAGTGCGTTCGTTGTGCCGGGAAGGAACAATGTGTGGACTTCGTAAACGCCATCTCCCAGCGAATGGAAGAAGAAGCCACCCGTCTCGAACTCCAAGCCGATGCCTTGGGCAAAGATCGCCGCGAGGGGGATGTCGCCCTCCACGCCGTCCGGCTTGATCCAGGGTCGAACCTTGGGGTGGTCAATAACAGACTGCAGGAAGTCGGGCGACTCCGCTACCTTCACTCGCCCGCCTCCATTTCCACGACAGCTCCGAGGTGATCCATCACAATAGGACTTGTCACCCTCACCTTGGCGCAGAACTGTTCTGAGCGCCCCAGCCGTCGGAAGCGGACCCTGTGCCGATACTGACCAAGCTCACCCAGACTCTGTTCTCGCGCGGCGCCATAATTGTGGCCGCCGTCCTTACTGATGGTAATTGTTACCTTTCGATCACTCATTGTTTTGCCACCATTCCGCTTGCGGCGGTTAAAGCTACTGAGAATGGGCCGGCGAATGTCTGTAGATCAGCGCTGCTGTACACAACTAAATTGCTAAAACCATTATCGTCCGTGAATACGAACCGGGCACCGTCATAAGCCACATAGCGATTCACGGTGGAACCAGGGAGCGCAAATGGGGAAACGGCGTGCGTCTCCCACTCGTCGTCACTGAAAATGATCTCGCCGTTGTGGCAGACGCCCACCCGATATCCATTCCCCGAAGAGAGTGCAACCACCATGCTCGGGGCATTCGTTACCCGCTTGTCCCAGGTGGTCCCGCCATCAAGCGATACGGCAACCTCCCCTGCTGCCGACGGGATCGATGTTCCGCCCCCCACTTGCCACATATCGTTCGCGTACTCGACCGCCAACATCTGGTAGGTCAGCACGTTGGAGCCAAAGGACGTTAGCGTGGCGCACCCGTCATCGCTATACAGGTGCGGATCGTTGCTGGTGGACCCGATGATCCAACGGCCGTTGCCGTACCCGACGCTCCCCCAGTTACTCGTCCCTGGTGTAGTCACAGCACTGAAGCTCGCGCCGCCGTTAACGGAGCG
Source organism: uncultured Pseudoxanthomonas sp. (assembly GCA_965653375.1). Classification (GTDB taxonomy): domain Bacteria; phylum Pseudomonadota; class Gammaproteobacteria; order Xanthomonadales; family Xanthomonadaceae; genus Pseudoxanthomonas_A. Next base: position 24,979 of record CBFGZY010000029.1, on the reverse strand, counting down.
GAGCACAGTGTCACTGACGCCGACTCCGACGAAGATACCGTCCCCGCCAGCCACGGCCACCAGCGCACCGCCCGCACCAGACACGGTGCCAGTCTGCCAAGTTACCAAGTCCGAGCTATAGCGGCTGGATGCACTGGTGACCAACACCCACACTCCGTCACTGTAGGCCGCCTTGCCAGCATCAAGCGTCATGCTCGCGTTGGGGATGGGGGACCAACTCGCTCCGCTGTTGTTCGTGACAAACGCTGACGGCTCCCCAATCGACACTCTTGGGCCAGCGACGAGCACTGGATTGACGATAGAAATCTGATCACTCAGGTCTGCATAAAGCCCATTCGCATCCGTAGCACGAACAGTAAACGGGTACTCTCCAATCGTCGTAGGTGTTCCGGCGCTTATTGTTCCCGATTGAGTGAGTGAGGCGATTCCTGGAGGCAGTACACCGCCAGGGCGCAAGCTGAAGGAGTATGGAGGAGTCCCGTCCGCTGCCGTGTAGTTGTACGGACCCCAAGGGATGCCTATTGCCCCGTCTGGCGCGGCCCCGGAAACGGTTGGGCCCACCGGCTGCTCTGGGAAGTCAACGGGCGAATACTCTTGTCCGCCACACCCAAACAGCAACTCAAGTTCATGCACGAAGACCGGGTTCTGATCCGCGCTTATCGTGCCGGTTACCCACTCGCGCACCAACTCTTGCTGGACATCAAAGGGGTAATCCCGCCAACTTAGCTCAAGTATTTCCCCGGCACGGCTATCCAGCGCATACCACTTCCCGTTCCATTGCACGACATCCGTAACAGCCCACCAATCCAGGCCTGTAGAGCTTCGGCGATGCCATTCCTTGTTCTTGAAGTCGTATCCGAACGTGAACCGACCGGGCACCGTTAGGTAGTAGATTTGGAAACCCTCTGCCTCCAGCGCAAAGGCGTAAGCGTTGGCAATTTCCTGCTTGGAGCATTCCTGCAAAGCGGAGTCAATCACGCTCGTGCTGATGGGAACGGGCGTATAGCCGTTGAGCACCTGAACCGTACGATTCTGATCCAGGAAAACAGTGAACGGCCCAACCGAGCAAACCGAGTCGCGCGCCGAGCAACCATATTCGATAACGGTGTTCGACGCTCGAACGAACGGCGCCTCACCGCTACCGCTCGGGCTGTTTACATAGGGCTCAATTGTTTCCTGCCCGAAGATCAGCACCTCGCGGTGACTGACGTGGGCAGACACGATCCTGTCAGGCTGTCCTTCGGCCTCGTAGGCATCGAAGGCATTGTAGTTTAGTGCGTTGGATAGATCGGAGTGACCCCAATATCGCCCCTGCGGCTCCACGTACCCAATGTAGCCGTCAATGAAGAACGCCCTGACCGAGCCAGGAAACGACTCATCCACAACCTTCTGCAGCACTTTCGTTTGCGTGTTGTAGACGTATCGCGACTGGCCGTTGTCAATCGCCAGCTCATTACCCAGGCCTTGCTGATTATGCGCCATGGAGACGCGACGAACGCCAGGTATGGTGCCGTAGTTGATCGAAACCCCCGTCGGGGTGACTTGCCACAAACTGCGGCCAGCAACCACAAACAATTTACCGTCCACTACGCGGGCGCCGCGGCCGGCGCCGGCCGCCGTGAAGGCTTCGCCGTCGTTAACGCCAATCCGGCAGAAAGGCTTCAGGCCTGGCGCATCCACGTACTTCGACAGCGTGCGCGTGCCGCCCTTTTCCGCCATCATCGGAATGACGTTCAGCGCGTCCTGCGCCGAAAAGTGCAGGTTCGGATCCTTATAGGTCCCGTTGACTGTGTTGATTGGGCGGCGCATTACCTGGAAACCTGCCTTAGCCGCCCACCAGCCTTCACCCTCAGCCGTTCCTGCTGGTTTGCTTGATCAAGCAATGTCGCGTAGTAGGATTGCCATACAGGAATGCGCTTGTCGAACCCAATAAAGGGGGCTGACGAGTACAGGGCGGCGTACATGTAAAGCTCTGGGTAACGATGGAAGGTCGGGTGGAGTTCGTCCTTTAGTGCGGGCGGCTTGGTGTAGTAACGCCCGCCTAGCACAGCGCCGTCGCTTGCGATTGGTGAAAAGACAAGGTTTTCACCCGCCTGAGCAACCTTTCTCGGGTCGCCCCCGACCATCCATCTCAGGCGCGTACGCAAGTCCTGTTCACTGCAGACCTCAAGCGGAACACCGCTATCTAGCCACGCGATCACTAACTCCATACAGTCAGCGGGGACGGCTACTTCGTTGTTTGCTATCGTGCCGGCCAGGTCCGCTTCCATGCTTGATGCGCGTAGTGGCCCGAGGAGGCGCCCACCAAGCCCGATCTGTTGCCCGTAATGCACCAGGGCCTCACCCAGCGAGATCATTAGGTCAACCGTCGCTGGCTGGATGTTGGATTGCACATCATCGCCGTCGATCATCAGCAGCGTTGCTGCGCGAAACTCGTTGTAGTTTGCGAAGGGCATTAGACGCGCCCCTTCCAAATGCGAAACGCCTCGTTCTCGGAGTCATTCAGAAATTGGTTGACCAGCCTTTGGTCATTGAAGAAGTCGTTCCACTCGATCCCGCGCTGATTGCACCACGCCATGATGACGGTGCCGTCCACGCTTGCTGCGTGTTTCCAGTCGGACGCCTGCTTTACTTCGCCAGCCTCCTTGCAATAGGTGGCGAGCGTGTCCAGATCCGCACCGGAGGTGGCGTGCACGAACGCAACATGATCCTCGTCAACGTCCTTGATCCATGCCCGCATCGCTGCCTCCAAAAGAAAAGGGCCGAGGTAATCCCCGGCCCTAAAGTGGTTACTGCTGGTTGATTACGCGCCGGTCAGGGTCACGTCAGCGATGGCATACAGCGGCTTCTCGTCGCGGACGACAAGCGAAGTCTCCGTACGCACCTGCCAGTTCTTGGCATCGCCCACGGTCGCTAGCTGCTCGCTCTCGAAGCTGCGCAGCACCGCCAGGCCCAGTTTGTCCGCATCCAGAATGTAGATGGTGGACTGCAGGCCAGGAGTTGCGCCGGCCATCACTCGGTTCGGAATGACCTTCGTCACACCGAAGTCCGAGCGATAGAAGTCGTACGCCGCATTCAGCACGGCGGGCGTCTTGCTGCCTACTTCGTTGGTCCGCTGCACGTTGCCAGTGAAGGTGGAAATGCGCTGCTTGTGAGCAGGCGAGCACATGACAATCGAAGCATCGCCACCGTTGATGTAGGCGCTCTGCAAGCCCGCCTTGAAGATTGTTTCATCGACAGCAGCTAAGGTGCCTGCGACAGGAGCGGTGTTGGTCACTGGGTTGGGGGCCGCACCGGTTGCACCTGTACGGCGATTGGTGATGAAGCCGTAGAGACCACGCTGCTTGGGGGCGACTGCATCGGTGCCGGTTACGGTTGCGCCGGACGCCAGACAGGCCGCTTCCTGGTCGCGTTTCAGCTCGACCATCTTCTTCATGCGCAGGCGCTTGGCTTCCGAGTCGCGGCCGTACTTCTTCACCCGCTCGCCCGTGTTGGACACGGAAACGGTATCCTGGAAGATCTGGGTGCGGTTGTTGAGCAGGGTTGGCTCGGTCTGAGCGGCGTACGTCGCATCAGCACCTTCAATGGCGCCTCGCGTCTGGTCAGGCGTACGGTAGGTGTCGCGCTGCCATTCGAAATAAACGTTGTCAACGGACTGGCGCTCGATCAGCGACAGCAGCGGAGCATCGGAGGGGTTGAAGTTGTAGATCTTGTCGATCACATCCTCTTTAACCTTGACGATACTGGGAGTGATGAGGGTATTGACGGGCATCTCTAGTCCTTTAGAGGAGATCGGCCAGCGTGGAGATCGACGGAGCGGCTTGATACCGCTTGATGGCGTCCTGCCTGCGGGCCAGTTGAGGGGGTTGGTTGTGTGCCTTAGGTGGCGTGACCTTGTTGAGCTGGGAGACCGGCTTCATTTGCGCCTTCTTCTCCACAAGTGTGTCGTACTTTTTCGCTTTGTCTGCGAGCTCGAACAGGCCCTTCTCCGCGATGCCGTGACCGAGCGTCTCGAACGTCAACCCCGAAGTTCCGAGGTAATCGATTAGCTCTTGGCCTTTGGCATCATTCCAGCCCGGCAGGGTGTCCCTCAGCGCCTTCTCGGTTGACTGGACCTTCTGAGCGAACTCGTCTTGCCGTTTCTGGTGCGAGTCGCGCTCTTGTGCCTCAATCTCCGCGTAGACCTGGTGCAACTTGTCCTTTCGGCGGTCAAACAGCTCTTTCTGGGCGAGATATTGCGCTGCATCCTGCTGCGCAAGCTGGATCGGCGGCGGCGAGCCAATTTCTGACTCGATCACACGGGCCAGCGTCTGCAGTTGCTGCGTGTAAGTGGTCTGCAGCTGCTGGTATTCCTGGCGCCGCTGCGCCACCTCTCCCTGCACGGCCTCGAACGACTTGCGTTCCTCAGCCAGCGCCATTGTCTTCTTCGTGTAATCAAAGCCCTGCTGGGCAAGATCAACGACTTCGGACTGCTTCAGGGCTACTTCCTTGCCGTCGTGTTTGAGCACGATGGTGGGTTCTTCCTGCTGCTCCTCGTCGCCTTCTTCCTGCTCAGACTCCTCTTCACCTTCGGATTCGCCGGACTCTTCGCCCTGTTCCTGCTCATCCAGCGCGGATTCGCCACCTTCCTCACCCTCATCCAGCAGGGCAACGAGATCGGTCAACGTCTCGACGCTCTCGGCCGGCTGGCCTTCTGGGCCGTCACCTTCCATACGCATATAGTCACTTCCTTGTGATACGTACCGGCTCCATTGCCGGCAGATCCCCGAGGGGATGAGTTACAGCGGCACTCGTTCGCCGCTGCTTAGGACGGCGCCAGGCTCGCCTTTGTAGATGGGTGCATTTCCATACTGTCCGCCCCACAGCTCGGCGTTTGGCTCAGGCCAGTACACCGCGCACACGGGGTTTCCTTCCGATTCCATTGACGTCAAAAGGCTTACCGCCTCAGTCCAACTCGTTCCGCTAGTGTCCGGCGCCGATTCAGTTCTTCCGCCGCCACCTTGCCGCTGCGCATCGTCGTTTCCAGCAGCGTTCTGGCCTTGCTTAGCATCTGCAACAGTTTGTGCAACTGCTCGCGCTCTTCCTTGTCGCGTGATTCGGCCCATTTTGCGTAGATTCCTTGTTCAATCAGTACGTAGCTCTCGACATAGACGCGGTTCTGAAGCACCGCATCAGCCAAGCGGCCGCGTTCGGCGTCGTTCTCTAGGCTCACGCGCCCCCCTGTGGCTGAATGACTTCGACTATCTGAGACACAGCAGCCATTAGCTGATCGACTCGCTGTGAAAGCTCGGCAATCTTGGCGTCGTCATCGTCCTCGCGCTCCATGCCGCGGATGGTTTGGACATTCTTGACCTGGCTATCGCGATCAGCCTGTTGGACTTGCTGCTGCTTGAGCTGGAAGTTCGCCGCCTGGTCCATTGCCCTCATTTGCAGCTCTTGTTCCTTCAGCTGCAGTTCGGCGGACTTGATCGCTAGATCCCCTTGGTTCGAGGCCGCATCGGCCCTGAGTGCCTCGTTCTCTTGCGCCAGCCTCTGCAGTTCTTCTTGCATCTGGCCCATCTGTTCCTGCGCCTGCGCTTGCATCTGCTGGAATGCCTCGGGATTGGGCGGCATGCCGGTAGGCTCAGGGCTAACGAATCGCTCCGGGTTCTTGAAATCGTTCGCCTCCACATACAAGCGGCCGGTTTCGGCTAGCTGCTGGGGCGTTACGATCCCAAACGGCGCCATCTGAAGCTGCATCTGCATCAATCCCATGATGCGGACGGCCTGCTGCTCCTTTGTCCCCGTGCCCAGGCCGACGTTAATCCGTACATTGAACTGGTTGCGGAACTCGCCAGGGTTGATCGGGACAAACTGACCGTTGATAGCCACCATCTCTGCGATGTTCTGATGCTGAATTGCTAGCTTCAGCATCTTGGCGTACATGTTTCGCATACCCACCGCAAAGAACCGAGACATCAGCTCCATGCGCATGTCGGCCTTGGCGGTCAACAACTCCATGCCGCCCTTCGTCTTGTTCAGGGCGTTCTGGTCGGTGCCGGCGCTGTAGCGGTTGAAGCCGGTGCGATTCTCTGCCCAGCTCGCGATGTAGTCGTTGAACTGGTACGCGGGTGCGCCCAGGCTTGGCTGGACAACAGGGGCGAGCGCCTCACCAGGAGCTGCCTGACCGCGGATGATTCCGCCCGGCCGATTGTCCAGCACATCGTCAATATTCACCTGAGCCGCGACGTTGACGTATGTACGCTGGTTGACTGTCAGCCAGAGGTTGTCGTCAATGGCCCTAATTGTGCGTGTGCGCAGCTTCTGCGGCTGGATGGCTCTGTCTGCCGGGCAGTCGCCGAAGAAGGCGTGCGACCGCGGGATGGGGCATATCCAGACATACGGGTGATCGTCCACCTGCTCAATGGCTGAATCGCCGTTCTCGTACACGCCCAGGCTGCCGCCCACCATGCAGACCTTGAGCCACTCGACTATCCCGTCACCGTCACGGTCCAGCTTGATGTAAACCTCGGCAAACTCCACCTCTTCATGCGAAGGGTGGGGTGCGGCATAGGTGAAATCATCTGTCTCGCCCAGCTCATCCAGCATGGCAATGCCAGGCGTATAGACGGGGGCCGCGCCAACGTCAGTCAGGTCAAACCCGTCTTGCTCAAGCTCGTAACGGCGCCGGTTGAACGCCTGGCCGATCATTGCTGGGTCACCGCCCCACCGAGCATTTACGTCTACCCGCATCTCGGACGGCGCGCAGGCCTGAACCTTGATGGTGACGCGCTTGTCCTCCTTGCGAACCGTGAAGGTGAGCGTTCCGTCTTCATCGACTTCTGGCTCTTCCATCGGCTCCCAGCCATCCTCCATGAGCATGGCGAGCTGCTCTTGCGTCTGACCCTCGTACTTCTGCTTGGCGTCGTCGGACTCCTCTTCGGCCCACACCTTGACGAACCCAACCTTCTGGATAAGTGCGTCCTTGAACCAGTCGTGGATGATGCCGACGCCATCGTTGCGGACATAGAACAGGTGATTGATGTAGGCGGTTGCTAGCTTGGCCTGCTCTTCGCTGCCCTCCTGACCCTGGCCCTCGAAGGTCACCGCGTCGTCCGACCCCACGAACATGCGCATCAATTGCGGCAACATGCCATCAACCGTGTCCGGCACATCCGTTGCGACAAAGTCAGAGCGCTCTTCAACCTCGGGCGGTCCAAGCTCGCCCGTGGGCTCAGCGTTGTAGAACTCCAGATTGCGTTCGCGCGATTTGGAAACGTCGCTATCTGGCGCACCCAAACTCATGGCGAGCGCCTTCTGACAGGCGGCCTCGATATCCTCGTCTGTCAGCTTCTTGCGGGCTTCCGATGCCATTTAGCGTCTCAGTCTCTTGTAGGGTAGCGGCGCATCCATCGCAGCTAAGGGTTGATTCGCGTGGTCAACAGCCAGCAGTCCGAACGCATCGGCGCCGTGGCTCGACCAGTCGTGATCTGGGCCTAGACCTATGCCGCGCGCCTCGTCTTTCTTTTCGTGATACCAGCCAAGCGCATCGCGCCCAGGCTCAGTCTTGCTGGCGTTGAACCAGATTGAGGGAAACAGACGGCGCACTGCCTCGATCCGCTTATTCGCGGCCCCCGCCCCCATGTTCGGGATCACCCTCACGTCAAACTGAGCGGCTCGCAGAGCGCTTTCGTAACTGACCTGGTGCACCTTGTCGTGGCTGGCACCGTCGTGTGGCAGAACACAAAGAGCTTTGCTATACCCGTTTCCGCGCAGCCACTCGATGTGCGTAGCCAGCGGCTGGCCTACGGCTTCGTAGTAGTCCAGGACGCGAACTTCTTTACCGATAAACTGAGATATCCAGATTGCGCAGGCGTCGGCCTTTGCGCCGGTGCCCCCTATGTCCCAATGCGCCCTAAGCGTCATCAGTGGGTCAGCGGCAACGTTTCCTATCCTTCCACCATTGGCGGCATCGGCCAGCGAGCGAGCGAAATACGCTCCCTCCGCGACCGAGATATACCCACCCTCCCAGATATGGTCGTACTGGTCTGGCTGCATCCGCAGACAGTCCAGCCGTTCCTGCTCAAGCTGAGCGCTTCGGAATGGGTTGTCGCGCCAGTTGGCCCTGACAACGACCGCGCCGGTCGGCTTCTCTGGGCCGCGCAACATGGCGTCTACAGGATCAGTCTTGCGGCGAGCATTCCAGCTAAACCACAGCTGGGCACCATCCAGGCGCATGATGGTTGGGCGCAACAAGCTCAATGAGTGGGCGGTCGCTGTCTGCGCCTCCTCCCACCAGCCGCGCTTGAATCCCTCCAGCGACTTCACCGATTCTGCGGTGTAATCGTTCATGCCCTTGAAGATCATCAGCCCGTCACCGGGCGTCTCGATCACATCGCGAAAGACCTTGAACCCATCCTTTTCGCCCAACCGAAACTTGGCTAGCTTTGCCTCAATCAGAGCCTTGCTGGATTGCGCAAGATCTTTCTGAACCTCTCGGATGCACACAGACCGCAAACCAACGCCACCATTGTTGCCAGGCTCGGCCAGCGAGTCCTCAACCAACATTTCGCCGAAGAAGTGCGACTTGCCCGACCCGCGACCACCCCATGCGCCCTTGTACGGGGCAGGCTCGAGCAACGGCTCGAATACGGCAGCGGTGTCAATCCTTAGGATGGACAATGCGACGCTCGATGGCTTGCAGTGTGACGGGATTCAGTGGGTCGCCGGCCAGAGTCAACGGAAGCACCTTGCCCACCAGGGTCAAGAACGCCGCTGGGTTCTTTTCTGATTGCGCGACCAGGTAGTCAACACCACCCACTTGATCGAGGGCCGCCAACACCATCTCTTTGACTTGGCCCGTCAGCTTATTGGTCGTTCCCTTCGCTCGGCCGCCCGTCTTGGGCTTTCCCTTGCCCGCCATTTCTATCTGCCTCTGTTATGGAGCTGGAGATTCCCTTGGCTCCAAATGTCCGCTCCCAGTTGGAAGCAAATGTCTGTTCATCCACGGCAAAGGGCCGCGGGGTGTCGCCTTTACCACTCATTGGATGCCTGTTAACGTGAGCCCTGGAGGGCAAAAATGACCGAAAACTTCAACCGCACCGAGTTGGAACTGGTAATCGCTCGCCTGAGCCACCTGCATGAATCGCTGGAGACCCTTATGCAGGCATCGAGTGAGCCTAAGAACTGGCCGTTGCTGCAGGGCTCCGGTGAGCTTGCGGTAGCGAAAAAGGCCGTTAAGGATGCCGCGCGGGAGCGCTTCACAAACCGGGCTGAACAATGCTTTCTCGATCCCGGCGTTCGGAGAGCTTCGGCAAACTTTCGTCTGCGAGCCGACGCCCATCCTCGCGACTGGGTGAGAGGGCTGTACGAGCCCTCGTCCGATCTTTCGTATTACCTCTTCAACGCGAGAGAGGCATTGGCGTCCCTGGACGCAACCTGATCGCTCACGTTGGCGGCGAGATACAGCCCCAACACCCAGGCCGACTGGCTCATCCACTGCGAGGCGTCCAGCTTGCCGAGGGCGAAGAACACGACCCCTGCTAGCCAACCCGCCGAGGCCAGCAGGAACTTGCGGGAGGCGTAGCGCGAATCACTCACCGCGGTCTGCCCTAATCACGGCCTGGAGCCCCTCGACTTGGGCGTCGCACTGGTCTGCGGCTGCAATAGCTCGCCCCGCACTTTCTTCCCGGTCTCGGGCTTCTGCATCAGACTGGCCGGCGCTGGCGACAGCACGGGACAGGTCGGCGGTGGCTTGTGCGGCTTGCCAGCGCTGGTGCAGCCTGCGATTGCCAGCGCGCAGGTCAGCCACAATGCGGGCTGCATTGGCTTGAACATTGAGTTTGTCCTGTTCGTATTTGCTGGCGATGGATGCCAGGGCTTCGGCGTGTTGGCGTTCTTTGGCTCTTGCCGCCTCTACTGCTTTGGTGGCTAGGTTGGCTGCTCTTGCCGTCTGCTTAGCGATATCCGCTAGCGTCTCGGTGTGTGCAACACGACCCGATGCAGTACCCAAGCGATAACCAATCAGCCCCGAGATGGCGACCGCCACCAATACGGCAATGGCCAGGATGCGATTCACTGCACCGCACTCCACTGCTCAGCCTTAAATTTCATTGGGTAGGCGAAGGTCAGGTAGAACACGCCCTGGCCGTACACACCGGACACCACGCCCACAATGCGGTCGCCCTTGAAGATGGCCGCGCCGGAATCACCCATCCAGAAACGACCGTCGATCATGATCCGCTCACGCGAGCGGCCAGTGACATAGCCCTTTCGGTATTGATCGACCAGACTGATGGGATTACCCCACACCTCGACTTCGTCGCCCTGCTTCGGTTCGGCACCAATCGCGGTCCACCTGACCGACGTCGCCGCCACCTTCACCAGCGCATGGTCTGCGCCGTCATGCTCCACATGCAGGATCGCGGTCGTGGTGCCGTTGATCGTGATGAGAGTGTCCGTGTCCTTCAGGCAATGACTAGCAGTCAGCAGTACCGAGGGCGCTACGTACGTGGCTGAGCAATTGCGGGCGCCGGCGTCAAACTCGATGAACCGTACCGCGTCCTTCGGGTTGAACTCTGGTGTCTCTTTGGGCGGCTGGCAGGCCGGGAGCGCCAGCGCAACCAGAAGCAGAAGGTGGCGTAAAGTGCCCATCAGTGATACTTCAGCCGAGCGTCCATGCCAGCGACCTTCGCTTCATCGGTCGTGAGGCAGAACCAAAGATGACTAAGATTCTGGTATGCGGCGTCCTTTACCTTGGACGACCAGTCCTTGCGGAACCAATGCCACTGCTTTCGAGCATCGGCATACGCGCGGAGCCTCTCTTGCTGCTCCTGAAGCTCAAGTTCTGTCAACTCCCTCATAGCCTTCCCTCGCATAGGGCTCTCTCGTCCGCGCGCCTCAGTACAAGACCGCGGAATACGCGCCCTTTGGCAAACTTCCATTTATCCAGTTCAGCGCAGGCAGCTACCCAGTCCCCTGCCAGTGCCTTACGCTGCAGCGTGGAGCCGCATGCGACCTTGGGGCCGATGTTGAATACGGCGCTGACCATCGCAGCTGTCTGGTGCGGCTCACGGGCAGGCAGGCAACGATTCACGATGCGCAGAGCCTCAGCCAAATCCTGCTTCAGCAGCTCTTCGCACTCGCTATTCGTGAATCGCGAACCCAGCTTGACCTCTGGCCCCGTGTGCCCGTAGCACACCGTGGGGATGCCGATCGGGTCCAGATATACGGTGTTGTGCTTGCCTTCCCACTTAGTCACGACCACAGCAGCTGCCGCCAGTACGCTAGCGGTTGCTATTGCGGCGATCCTGCCTTTCATTTGCGATGGCGATCCTTGCCAGTCTTACCCTTGCGGACCCGCTTACCCAGAGGATCGGCATGCCCTGTCCTGATTTCGACAGTGCCATCCCGCATGTATCGCTTGTAGGTGTATGTCATTCGTCGTCGTCCCTGCTCCAAGATAGCCGCGCCCTATGGAGCTCGTCCTTGCGTCGGTCGTCCTTGCGCTTGTAGTACCACTGGACCAAGAGGCCCAGCACCGCAACGAGCGCGCCAGTAAAGGCTGCAATCTCGTTCGCAGTCAGGCCGCCTATCACCGCTGTTCCGCCTCCAGCAACCGTAAACTTCTGTGCGGCGGCGGCAATGGTCGCCTCGACTGCTTGTTCTTTCACGCTGTTGCCCCTGTTGAATAAGTACCAACCCCTACGTGCGCCCGTATGGCTGGCTGTGCGGCCGATACACCCAGTTGGACAGAGCCCAACGAACCTGCGCGGCTAACTCGCAGGAGACATCGATGGCGCGTTCTGCTGCCTCTAGCAGCCCTGGACCAACGCCGGGCGGATGAGGGCACCAATCACTAGCAGGAAGACTCAGCCACCACTCTCTTCTGTGATGGGGAGCCTGCAATTTTTAGGCTTGCAGCTGCGCAGGCGGTCACCGACGCTTTCGTCTGGCTCATGTAGTTAACGGAGTTACCTCGCCCCGGTTTGCCGGGGATGCCAGCACCACTTACCAGCCCTAAGGCTCGGCGCTTGCTGCAATTTGACGCTCGCGGGCAGGATTGGCCTGCCGGTAGCGGTGGCGTAGTTGCGCCCCTCCGGTAACGCGATTACCGGCCGCCGCGAGCAAAACTAGTTAACGGGCCTCAGCGGCCCCTTCTTGACCGAACTCTCAACGTTCAACCACTTGCGGGTAGCGCCGTCCAGATAGAACAGCTCGCCGCCGCGGTACTGAATCGCCAGGACACCCTCTACGCCGCTCTCAGGCCACAGGTAGTCCGGATCGCCGACCCAGCACTCCCCCTCCATGAGCGTGACGCTGCTTTCCCAGCCGGCGACTAGCTCGTCTTCCTGGTCGATATCGTCAAGCACAAGAGGCTCCGTATATTTGCCCCGCACGCTTTTGGCGGTTACTGCGTGGTTCCGGGTTGCTCGTCAGCGACGGCGGGTATAGGAGCGCAGGCGGGGCGGGCAGATGTAGCCCTAGATTTCAGTCTCTCACATGGGCTTGATTTTCTAGCCTAGTTATCGGCCATGAAGATTCGGGTCGGCCGATCATGGATCTTGCATCTGCCATCAACCACCACCCAATCGTAAACCGCGCCGTTATTGACCGAGTCGCACTCCACCACGTAGTGAATCTGGCAGCCGGCGATAGTCATCCTGCCAATTTCCACGTACCAGTTCGTACTGCCTCGATTGGTCTTGATGCCAAGAGTTTGTTCGTCCGATCTGACCGCCCGAACGGTCCCGAACACCGCAGAGTATGTTTGTCCATCTGGAGCAATGAACCACGCGTCGGTAGTTACAAGAACTTTCTTCCCCACCTCAATCATGGTTCCACTCCTTCCCCGTCGCCGTCTCCCACCGCGAGATGAAGTCCCGACTGAATCGCTCCGTCCGGCACTGCTCCATGTCCATCGCGAACCCGGTTATCAGATCGCCTGCCTGACGGGACACTTCGTCCCGCACTCGCTGGTAGGCTTGGTGACCACATCCGAACTGAGCGCAGCGCTTGTCGCGGCCAGGGATGTCGTCCGCTAGGTGAGGCCACAAAGCCGAGGCCAACCCATCCCTAGCCGCCTGGTGGCCCCAATCTGTCCGGTATGCTTCCACAATGGATCGACGTCGCTGACCGCTGCCGCGACTGCCGGCGTACTCGACCGCTACTCGGTAGGCCCAGTCCTTCAGGCCACGAGCATGTCGAACATCCTCCGCTACGCTGGCGATGTAGAGGCTCTGGGCAATCGGTGAGTTGATCTGCTTGCACAAGGCGAGCCACCACGGCACTTCCTCATCCTGGGCGCCCCACCAGTAGCCCGCGGTTCGCTGCGCCGCGTCTGGCACGTCAGGCCGCGCATACAGTCCCGCCAGTAATGCAACCGTCTGTGCGGCTTTAGATTCGATGTTCATGGCGTCCTTGCCTTCTTGCCTAATCCAACCACTCGGTTGCAGTCCAATAGCGGTGTGTGAGTACCCTCCGGTACTCTTCGCGCCACGAAACCGTTTCTAGCCAGCGCGACTCCCCCGCAATTTCCAGGGGTCGCCAGAGAAATCCGGTCCGCACTCGCGTATCACCGACCTGCGGACGCTCCCGTTGCCACCTCATCACGCCACCTGCTTCAGTTTGGCCGACGATCCTGGGACGCTATGCGTCTCGGACATGAACGTCCCGCAGTCCTTGCACTGCCAGCGCTGGTACTTGCGTGTCTTCGTCTGGTTGTAGCCGCGGCGAATCAGTCGCTCGCTCTGACACATGGGATTGGTGCAGCACAGGCCGCCCTCAATGGAGGCGTTCGGCATACCCAGTACCCAGCCCTTAGCATTCAGGCGATCAAACACCTGCTCCGTCAGTCGCGTGTCGCCGATGTTGTAGCGGCGCATTAGACCGCGGGCCTTGTCGTCACCTGCAAGCACGTCCGACCACAGGTCAAAGCCGCCCGTGCGGACCTTCTGTCCGATGCCAAGCCAGCGCGCTACAAAGTCCAGCTTGTAGCTAGGCAGATACACCTGGCGCTTGACAGAACGCATGAGATCGATCTTCGCGAATGGCGAAGGCTTAGCCATGCCGTGTTTCAAGAACTGAGACTGAATCCAGCGAATGTCGAACTTGTCGCTATTCCAGCCAGCTACCGCGTCCGCCGTTTCAAGCAGGCGATGCAGCTCCCGCGCCATCCCCTTTTCGCCATCCTCCCATTCCGAATGGAATCGGATTCGTCGCTCGTCATGGAACTTGGCAGCGAAACACAACAGGCCGCCAGGGTTGGTTATTTGGTTGATGCCGATGTTCTGGCCCCACAGGCCCCAAGTGCGAGCCTCTATTGGCCGAGTTTCGATGTCTATCGTGAGAAGTCGCATAGTGATTCCATCCTTGGGGCGCATCCCTGCGCCGGTTGTCCTTGGGTGCGTCCTAGCTCGGGTCGTGGTCGCTGGGGAGGTTCAAGGCCTCGCCAGCTTTTAGTCCCGAAGTGGGACCATCTTCGTCATGCAGCTCCATCATCGCGGCCACAAGCGGAGACTCGGGCAGGTCGGATGCGCTGGGGAACGGCTTGGCGCCCGCATACTCGGCCTGAAGTCGTGAACTCGCGCCATTGAGCGGCCTGTCGTCTTTCAACTTGCCCAGCGTGAAGGCATCCAGCATCAGAGCGCAGCAAGCCATCGCATGCGCGACGTGATGAATCCTGCTATCGGGCGCTACGTTCTCGCCATCCCAGAATGCGTCTAGGTGACGCTCGGCGGCGGCCTTGTAGACCGAAACACTGATCTCGTGTTCGCGCCAGTTGTACGGACCATATTTCCGCGCTCCATCAGCCAGCGCCAACGCCAAGTAGTGTTTGGCGCTTGGTGGCACCAGATGCAGCGGAACCTTCGTGACGCCGATTGCGGTCTTGGGATTACTGTCGGGGTACCCAGCCATCTCGATCTCCTATCGGATGGCTGACAGTTAAGCGGCTTCCTGCCCAGTGGTCTGCTCAGTCCGGCGTGAAATATGTTTGGCAGCAAGGCGCTCGATAGCCTGCACTCGGCGAGCGTAGATCGTGTTCCTGTTCACGCCGTCGCGCTCGGCCAACTTGGCGCACCCGACTTCCTCGAATAGATCTAATAGGCGAACGTCTGTCTGCGTCTCCAGCAGGTCGGCCACCGCCACCACCTCCGCGTCCAGTGCCGCCTTACGCGCGGCCGGGCGCGAGACGCCAATCGCAATTAGCGAGTCCTCCAGATCGCGCAGCACTCTTGCCAGGTCATCCAGTCTCATAAATCCCCCTAACTACAATCGACTATCCGTGCTTGCCAGAACCGGCCTACCTTGTGCCAGCCCCACACTTCGAGACGCCAGCCAGCCTCGCGTATCGCTGGCGTTGCTTCGGCGTCCGCAATCTTCTTTACCCGCGCAGAGACATTGCTGTAGCTCGTCGCCTGCACCAGTAGTGTTTCGTTCCCGCGTATCGCGATCACGTCACCCACATGGAACAGATCGAGCCGCGTCTTCGTGAAGTGGTTGAACGTCTCGACCACCCAGGGGCGCCACCCCTCCTTCCTCAACTTCGCCAGCGTCCGTGCTGTTGGGCTGCTCATTTGGTCTGCTTCTCCAGTTCGTCTGCTGCATCCAGGAACATTGCAGCAAGTGCCCTCGCCTGCCATGCGGTCATCTCGTCCGGCGGTGGGCGCATGGAGATAACTCCATCCTCCACGGCTACTTCCATTACATCGCAACCAAATACGTCGTAACACCGGAACGTCACGCCGCGGGTAACCTCTATTTCGTAATCATTACCATCCATGTCAGTGCCTAGCATCAGTAAGCCCTCGCAAATATCTGACCCGGCACAACGCCGCGCCATTGGTTGAATGCTTTGCCAATCGCCGGATCGGGCTCTGGCATCAGCCTGTTGCCGCCTCCGCTGTACGGTCCGCAGCTGCGAATATCCAGCCGATTGCAAATCTTGTAGATGCCAGACTTTGGCCGATGCGGTAGCGCGTCCATCGCGGCATAGATTCCGCCTACGGGATACACGGCGCGCAGCGTGTCCAGTTCGTCCTGAGTCCAGGGGATGACGACGCCCATTAGCGCCCCTCCAGTAATTCGTCTTGGTACTTCTGCCAAGCCCCAGTTCCGCGTCCGTATCCCGGCAGCACGTCATACGTCCATTCACGGAAGTCCGCGGCGTGTTTGAAACTGGGCCCGAACTTTTCGCGCATGGAGTCGTTCGTCTCACCGAAGAACAAGACACCATCGTGGTGCCAGCCACCCAGCGCCACTACAGCGTGCTGTCCTAGCTGCTTCGCTCCGTGCCAATCATTGAAGTTGCGGTGATGCATGTGCGTGTCGCCACACTGCCCATCACGGGCATCCTGCATCCCGTGTGCAATTCGATATCGGCACACCACACACCCAAGCGCACGGGCGCGGTCCTGGTAGTCTCTCTGCTCTAATGTAGGAGCCTTGCGGCGAGCGAGCGTCATGCTGCCCTCCGTTCGTGCCGATAGAATTGGGGTTTCGCTGCCTCGTACCAGAACGCCACACGAGGCGGCTCGATGAAAGCCACCCGCGCCTCCGGGTTGGCGTCAACGTATCGCCTCATCGCCTTGCGAAGCGTTGCGCCAGACTCCATAGCCGTGTCCACGATAAGTAGTCGGCCAAGGTGGGCTGGCGCAGCTGCCCCATACGGGATGAAGGGAATGCCAAGCATGTGGCTGGCATAGACTGCTGCGACCGCCCCACTCCTTCCAGGCCCCGTCACGCTGCCAATATCCGCTGGCACGTTGGAGATCACTACAGCCAGGCGATCTTTAAACTCTTGCTCGGTGACAATCCTCATGCGGCACGCTCGTAGGGTTCAGGGATATAGGCACCGCATCGAGCTGCGGCTGGAAGAACAACAGTGTCCAGCAGCTTCCCGAATGTGGCGGCGTCGATCACGTCGCGCTTGCCTTCGTGATCTTTGGTTGTTGTGCGGAATGGCACCGACTCCACACCCACCGGATTGTTCGGCGTCTTCGGAACCTTGCGATCAACCCAGCCGAAGAACTGGCCGCACATCCATTGGTGAATATCCTCGACGGCGTACCCCATGGCTTCCGCAATCGGCGGATACGCAACGCCGAACAGGTAGTTGTTCTGCGGCTCGGTCCTGGCCTTCTGCCACCGCTTGCAGCTCACCTCAAGCGGGAACTTCTGGTCGCTGACGAACGCCACCCAGCGGTCTAGTTCTTGTTGGTTGGATATTTTCATTTCCATCTTCCTTTCGGCTCCACATACGGCGGCGGCATGTTCTCTATCTCGCACCAGCTCGCCGGGTCTTTCGGTCGCTTGCCTATCTCGCCGTTCTCGTCCTGAGCCCATATCAGCTTTGCGTCGGGTCCGATTAGGTCAGTCATAGCGGCTAGCTCCGGGAAGCGCGCTCGATTGGCTGATCGGGCGTATTCGCGACGTGATGCCTCTTGTGCTGCCAGATCCGCCAGAGTTTCCAGTGGATTCGTCGATGTCTTTGGTGATGTTCTCGTCATAACCTTCCGGCGCCTCGCACGATTCAAACCTCATGTTCCCGATCTTCGACTTCATCCAGGCGCGTACGTCTCGGCGGCCTTGACGCTGCTTGAGAATCAGAGCCTCCGCGTATCCCTTTAATTGCGCATAGTCGGGGCGCGCTACCTCTGATCGGTAGATGGCAATGACTGTGTTTGCCGTCTCCGCGATCTCGCCACTGGCGCGGATATCAAAAATGGTTGGTCTACGAGATCGATCGGGCGCTGCGTTGTTCCGGTTGATCTGGTGCAGCGCTATCACCGGGACATGGAGATTCTTGGCGAGGTTTTTTAGTCCAATCGCGATTCCGCCGAGCTCCGCTACGTCATTTCGGCGCGGTCGATTCATGATGTGCATGTAGTCAACGATGATCAGGTTTAGGGGCTTCGCCATGTGCATTTGTGTAGCCCGTGAAACAATCTGCTCCAGGCTTAGGCCGCACTGGTCGTCGATAAGAAGCGGGAGCTCCACGAACGCCTTGGAGCCGGCCTGGATTCGCTCCATGGCATACTCAGGAGCGCTAGAAGGCTTAGTGATCCAGCCCAAGGGAAAGTCACCCATGTTCGCCACGCCACGCTCTGTAAGCTCGCCGGCCGTCATCTCTAGAGAGAAGTACGCCGTTTGCGTCCCGTCCTTCTTCCCGTGCAGGCTGGCGGCGATGGCATGAATCAAGGCGAGTGTTGATTTGCCCATGCTGGTTTCGCCAACCTCCACCGTCAGCGTGCCGGGCTGAAATCCGGAAGTAAGATCATCCAGAGATTCAATTCCTGTTGGGACGCCAGTAACGCCCTCCCCCGCGTTGAAGCGAGCCGTCAACGCCGCCACCATCTCCCTAACGCCATCCTCTGCCGTCTTGACCCGGGAGGCCTGCTCGGGGCGAACCGATGCGAGTACTTCCTGCGCCTCTGCGTAGCTTTCGCACAATGCGATACGACGACCGGCGTCACGAACCTTACGGGTCTCCGAGGCATCGGCTAGGCGCTTCGCCCAGCCCTCAATGTTGCCCGTGCCAGCAGTGTTGGATGCCAGCTCGATAGCGTCTTCAAACCCATCATCTGCCGCCGTTACCGCGTCATAGACCTCGCCATTGGCGCAGGCCTCCGCGATGCGGACATACAGGGGGCGTAGGTCTTGTGGGAAGTCGTCCGACGTGACGATTCCCGAGATTCGCCAATACGCCGACTGATCGATTAGCAAGCCGCCAATCACGTTGTAGGCGGCGGCGCTCACGACTGCATCTCCCGCTGTGCCATTTCGCCAGCCGTGGTCAGCGTCCAGCCGCGCCCGCCAGGGTCAGCGCGCCACAGCCGCAACCAGTCCTCACGAACCGCGGTACGGAACACGCGGCGCCAATCCGAGTACTTCTTGCGCTTGTCCACGTACCGCGCCTCGAACGACGACCAGGCAAGCGCGATCCACGTTCGCGGTATCTGCTGCTTCTCGGCCCACTCGTAGATCCCGTCGTCCTCCGAGATGATCTCTTCGGTCTCCGGGAGAGACAGCACCCAGTCACTCAGGGTGAGTTCGTCAGACCTCTTCCTTTTCCGGGGCGCCTTCTCTCCCTCTGTCTCTCCCTCTGTCTCTCCCTCTGTCTCTCCCTCTAGACAAGCAGTTTGCGAGCACTCTGCTAGCGGGCTGCTATCAAGAACAACAAAGCCCTTGGAAATCAAGGGCTTTAGTCCTTCCTCTACCTGGTCATTCGGCCACCGGAGCCGGAACGCTAGAAACTCGATGTCTACCCGGAAGACCCCCTTGTCTGCCTCACTCGCAATGAGCCATAACATGGGCGCTAGCGCCTTGCTAGCAATCGGCAACGACTGAAACTCGTAGTCGTCCAAGAGGCCGCGATGGATCTTCAACCACGGTGGGCTGCGGTCTTTGTAGTGCTGGAACTCGGCCCAGTTCTTAATCGTCGCGGTTCTCATATGCCTTCAATTCCCCTGAAACAAATCCTTCTGCGGTACTGGCCGAATGCGGTTCCATGCCTCGGCGTCCTTTTGCTTCTGGTTATGCTCGTGCTTCAACTTCTCGTCGTCCGATAGGAACGGCGCGTACTTGGCTATCAGCGCCATCTGGGCGCAGCGCTCGGCGTTGGTCATGGCCGCCCCTACGAGACTCTTCCCGCAGGCCAGCTTCGCGTAGGACAGCGATGGCTCTGGCCTTTTGGCGAGGCGAGTGCGACCGCATCTGCCTCAGTACACGGCGCGCAAACCTACGGACGGATGCGTTGCTGCTATACAGGTCGATACCCAATTCGCAGCAGGTAACCGCAACTGCCTCCATGCCTACGCCGTTATCCACATAGTGGAAGGGATCGCATTTGCAGAACGGACACCTCACGCCTCCACCCCCTCGCCCTGCCGGCACTTGTCCATCAACTCGTGGAAGGAGAAGTCGGAGGCGCGGTGGCCGGAGGGGAGGATTGGTTCGAGTTGGTCTGGCGAAAAACCAACCCAGCCCTCGCCGAAGTCAAAAACGATGGGCTTCTCGCGCACACCGTAGATTGGCTCGTCCCATGTGGGCATCCAACATAGGTCTGCCACAACAGTCTCCAACCCAACCAAAACCTTGTTTTCTGGACGACATACGAACTTCACCCGCACTCTCTGCCCAACGAAAAACTTAGCCATCACGCAACCTCCGGCGGCATAGGCCGCGTGTAGGTCCGCAGCCAGTCAGCCGCACGCTTCTGGCGGATGCGGTGGCGCGCTGCGAGGAAGTCGATCACATTCGCCCTGGCCGCTTCGTGCCATTGGCGCTGGACTATTTGGATGGCGAGCTGGGTGGCGTTCATTAGGCGGCCCTCATCAACTGAGCCAGGCGGTCAATCGGGCAAACCTCTTCCAGCGCGGCCTGCAGGTCGCGGTACTGCTGCAGTAGGTTGGAGCCCGTAGCCGCGCACAGGGGTGCCACCAGCTTCCGCGGAATTGGCCGCTCGCCGTTCTGCATCCGAGAAACGTACGCGACCGACTTGCCAATACGAGCCGCGATGTATTCGAGCTTGTAGTGCCCGGCCTGGATGCTGACGGCTAGCGCCTGTGCGTCCGTTTCGATCTGCCGGACTACCTTTGCCGGCGCGTCTTGCGGGCCCCTGTGAACACCGAAAGCGAGCCTCAATGGGTTTTCGTTTCCAATGGTTGCCATTTTTTGCCTACTTTTGCCATTTCTGTTTGGTTGAAATAAAGGCCGACCCCAAAGAAGTCAGCCGCATGGAAAGTCAGTTATTTAGAGGTATGCTCAGGGGCGCGGAATTGCCCGCAAAACCGTGCGAAAGCCAAAATGGCAAAGAACGAGAAGACGAGCCCACCCGTTGCAACCAAGGCCTCGAAGATTCTTCGCGACCCCAAGAGCACACCCGCCGAGAAATCAGTTGCGGCATCGGCGCTAACTCAGGCTGCGAACAAGAAAAAAGAGAAGTAATCCGCGTCATTCCAGCGCCCTCAGTGATACGAGGGCGCTGGTTGGAATGGTCATTTCGCCGCTACGCTGCCGCTGATCTTCTTCAGTCCAGTGGCCCGCAATCGTTACCGCATGCGTGCCTGCGTGCACCAGAAGCCCAGCTGACCTACAAGTCAGTGCGTCCGTTGCGGGGTCAGTGCTATGCCAGCCCGCGACCTGGTGCGAGTCCAGCCATTCGGCTAGGACAACTCGCCCCACAAGATCTGCGTGGTCAGTCATCACCCCACCTCCCCTTGCTTGGGGGTTGGGGAGAAGATCACGGACTCTTTAGTGACCGTGGCCGGTCCAAGCCGCTGAGATTCGATTTCGATACGCTCTGCCAACTTGGGACTGGCGCGCTTCCCTCTCCAGCCGGTGGCGATCTGCCAGAGGTAGTTGGGATCGGTGCCACAAGCGCGAGCCAAGGCCTCACGACGCGGGATATCGGAGATAAAGGTCAGGAGGTCCATGACATATTTAGCGCACAGCTAAACGTCATTGTCAAGCCATCAGCTAAACCTTTTCGACTAGCTAGTAGCTAATCTCTAGCAATGGATGACATTTACGCTATTCGCCTTCGGAACCTGATTGCCCTACTCGCTTCTCCGGACCTTGCGGCCCTGAAGCAGAAGGAACAGGCCCTGCAGCTAAACACCGGCTCGTCAATGCTTAGCCAGCTCACGGCCGGCAAAAAAATGGGGGACGACATCGCCCGAAAAATCGAGCTGGCGCGGGGGCTTCCTGTTAACTGGATGGATAACGTGCACGCAGGTGATCAGGTGTCGCAGTCCTGGCGATTGGACCCTGAGATGATTGCCGAGTCGATTGAAGCGCTGCGCCGCGTATGGGCTCGCCGGGGATTGGTGTTTGATCCGGTTGCCCAGCCTGAGATGGTCGTTTACGCGTACGAACTGCTTGCTGAAATGGGGGATGAGCCAAGCTCCGCCCAGCTGATCGACTTTGGCGCAAAACTTGCAGAGAGAGACAAAGCGAAGGCAGGGGCTGGGGATGAACGAGACGAAGATAAGCGGTCTAGTGGGGTTGATCGAACGCGGGCTAAAGGAGGCACGGGCAAACCCGCCTAGCCTTCACGTTGTTAGGGCAAAAGCTGACGCTGTAGAGCCGCCCCTGCTAAACGAGGTCACCTGGCGATCTAGCCTGAATGAGATAAAGCACCTAGCTTCGGCCTACCGGCTAACTTGGATGGTCAACAAGGCCACCGCAAAGGTGGGGAAGCTGAAGCTGCTTGGGGACGCCGAGCTGATTGCCCTACTCGCCGAGATGCGGACTACCGCGGAGCGCGTGAAGCGGCAGCCCGCGGTTGAGGAGTCACTGATAGACGACATGTCAAGGAGCGTTGTATGGCGGTGACGAGCATTGTCGAGTACCGGAACAAGGAAACTGTGGCGGTCCTGGAAGAATTACTTGA
Source organism: uncultured Pseudoxanthomonas sp. (assembly GCA_965653375.1). Lineage (GTDB taxonomy): Bacteria > Pseudomonadota > Gammaproteobacteria > Xanthomonadales > Xanthomonadaceae > Pseudoxanthomonas_A. Next base: position 2,607 of record CBFGZY010000029.1, on the reverse strand, counting down.
CCAGGCGCGCCGCGGAGAAATCACCGGATTTGCTTTCGCCTGCAAGATCGGCGCCCAGAACCACGGGATCGGGCTTACCGGCGACTATCGGGAAGATCCGATTGCAGCCCTGGCTGTGACCGCTCGCATTGCGCATGTCTTGAATGGGCTGTACGACAACCGCCGCCGTAGCGGCAGCTAATTAGGAGGAAGCTGGTATGAGGGTGATCTTGGTCTTAGGCGCACTAGTTGCCCTAGGCGGGTGTGGGGGCCGCTATTTGGGGTGGGAGCAAGTTCGTATCGTTCAAGAAAAGCCACCCATGGCTTGTCAGTACAAGGCTCAGGAACCATGCAGTGGCGCAGGCGCGAAGTGCTACAACTGGTACAAGCAGCGAGCAACGATTTACGGAGCTAATACGGTCTACATCACAAATGAGAGGCAGGGACAGGCTTCTAGCAGCGGAGCTAGCGTGAACGCCTACGGAGGCTATGGCTATGGAAGCTCGACGCCGGTCATGACCGCTCTTGCTGACTACTACCAGTGTCCGGTCGGCCCATAAGCAAGCGCTAGCTGTTCGCTAACCCCGCCCTGGCGGGGTTTTTGTTGCCCGTGGAAAACTACCGTTCGTCTGAAAATTAGCCCCGCGCGAAATATTTAGCTGTTGGCTATTGACAATACTTAGCCATTAGCTAAACTTCTCTCCAAGCCGCCCAACCGGCCCCTTGGAGAGAGCCATGACGCCGCAAGACCTAGCCAACAAGCCAGCCACCCAGGCCACGCGCTACGAGGACGTTTCCAAAGTTCTGCTACAGGCATCCGTGACCCTAGACGGTCGCGTTGAGCCGAAGACACACATCGCGCAGACGTTCGCCCTGACCGATCTCTACTTTGAAGAACTGGCCCGCCGCCAGGGCGGTGCGAAGTGAACACCTTCTGCCGAAGCATCAGCCTAGATCCGGATGGCGATGGCGTGTGGTTGCGCATCGGCATGTGCTCGGTTGTTTACCTGACCGTCGCCGAAGCGCGGCACCTGGACGAAAAGCTGCATGCATTCGTCGTGGGTCGTCCGATTTCGGCTGAGGGACTGGAGACAGTTCATTACGAATCTGGCCTCCCCCACATCCTCCCACCCCTCTCGCCGGAACAACTGGCCGAAGCGGACTACACGGCGGAGATGCGGTGATGGCTGGCCTTCCGAAATACCGCGGTCCGTGGGATTCCACCACCACGCAACAGGCCCTCGAAGGCATGGACATGCCGTCCTGGCTCGCTGAGGCGCTGGCACATGCACTAGTCGAAGGCGACTGGCCGTGGGTCAAGCGGCAAGTGGAACGGCACGCGACTGACGCGATCAACGAAGCGCACGCGGCTCGCGACGATCTGATGAGGACGGCCGCATGAACCGCTACGACGACCGCCACCAGTTCCTCTGGGCGCTGACGCGCGCGTGGATCAACTTTTGGGGAAGGAAATGAGCCTCTCTGCGCATCAATCCGCACGTATGGGCACGGACGTGTGGTTAACGCCTCCCGAGATCCTTGGGGTTCTGGGCGACTTCGACCTTGACCCCTGCGCCGCACCCTCGCCTCGTCCGTGGCCGACCGCGAACGATCACATCAGCCCGCCTGCAAATGGACTACTAGCTGAGTGGTGGGGCCGAGTATGGATGAACCCCCCTTTCGGTCGCAACGCTGAAAAGTGGATGGCGAAGCTGGCAGCGCACGGCAACGGTATCGCACTGATACCCGCACGTACCGAAACCGTCATGTTCTATCGCTGGGTGTGGGGCGCTGCAGATGCGGTGTTGTTCGTTCGCGGAAGACCCCACTTCCATCGCGCAGATGGCAGCCGCGCTCCGTTTAACTCAGGAGCACCGATTTGTCTTGTGGCGTACGGCGTCGCCAACGTTACCGCACTTGATCGCTCTGGGTTGGGCTGTGTTCAACCAGTTATGCGGAGGGCCGCATGAAACGCCTCCGCCACCGAATCTACAACGCCCTGTGGTCGCTCAATCACTGGCTGACCGAGGACGACACACGCAATACCTACTTCGTCTGTGCGCTGATGTTCGTTGCGGCGCTGGGGCTGGGAATGTCGCAGAAGAAGTTCGAAACGCCGTCGATGTACACCATTAATTCTGCCACTAGGGGCTGACCGTGACCAAGAAGAAGGAAGTAACCGCACCTCAGGAAGTCCTTGTCGCATTCAAGGGCTTTGATCCCAACTGGCAGTGCCGCGGATATCAGTACGCGGTTGGCGGAACGTATACGCACAGCGGTGAAGTCAAAGCCTGTTCGTCCGGCTTCCATTCGTGCGAGTTCCCGCTTGACGTGCTGAGCTACTACCCGTCGGTTAACGAAAGCGGCATGCTGAATCGCTTTGCGTTGGTGGAATGCACCGGAACGCTTGCCCGCCATAGTGACGACTCCAAGGTCGCGTCCGCGCAACTGTCCGTGAAGGCTGAAATCAAGATCCCGGAACTCGTCAGCTATGCTGTGAAGTGGATTCTTAACCGGATCGATAACACCAAGGCAGAGAACCAGGAGCGCAGCCTCGCCACGAACACGGGCGACCGGTCGGCTGCCACGAACACGGGCTACCAGTCGGCTGCCACGAACACGGGCTAC
>CBFGZY010000028.1:0-45573 GCA_965653375.1 uncultured Pseudoxanthomonas sp. | reverse complement strand
AGCGACACCCATCATCGCGGACGATGGGTGTCGCTGCGCTCGACCCATCCTACGAACGTTTCCTACGCGGAGGGCGGCCGCGCCGCCGCCTCAGTCGCCGCATCGGCGGGAGTGACGTCTTCCGCGCCTGGCGAGCGCGTGTGCTCGGTAACTTCGCTGGTGGCCTGGGCGGCGCGGAGCGCTTCGCCGGGTGTCGCGGTCGCCTTGCCTTCGTCGCGCGCAAGATCCATGCGCAACCGCGGCAACGATTCCGGATGCGCATGCACCAGATAGTCGATCATTCGCTCGCGCACGGCGCAGCGGAGATCGAACAAATCGCCGGAGTTGCGCGCGCTGACCAGCAGACGCACCTGCACCGTTGTCTGGTCGGTTTCGGTGATCTGCGCTACGCAGACGCGCCCATCCCAGCGTTCGTCGGTCTCGCAGATGCGTTGCAACGCTTCGCGAATGTCCGCGATCGGCGTGCGGTAATCCAACCACAGGAAAGACGTGCCAAGCAGCTCCGAAGTGGTGCGGGTCCAGTTCTGGAAAGGATGCTCGATGAACCAGGTCAGCGGCACCACCATGCGCCGCTCGTCCCAGATGCGCACCACCACGTAAGCGCTGGTGATCTCTTCGATGCGGCCCCATTCGTTCTCCACGATCACCACATCGTCCAGGCGGATCGGCTGGGTAATGGCGATCTGCAGCCCGGCGATGAGATTGCCGAACACCGGCTTGGCGGCGATACCCGCGACCAGGCCGATGATGCCGGCCGAGGCCAACAGCGTGGTGCCGATCTGGCGGATGGTGGGGAAAGTCATCAGGGCGATCGAAACGCCCAACAGCACCACACCGCCTTGCGCCACCCGGCTGATGACCCGTGTCTGCGTCTGTATCCGGCGCGCTGCCAAGTTGTCCGCCACTTCCACCGGATGCTCGCGAAGGATGCGCCGCTCCACCGCTCCAATGGCGCGTACCGCCAACCACGTCAAACACAGCAATCCACCGATTCCCAGCGCGTGCTGGATGTTGGTTATCCATTCCGGAGGCAGCGGGGTGGCGCGTACCGCCACGCTGAGAAAGAACAGCGGCAGCGCAATGGCCGCCGGTGCGGCAATGACCTGCACAACGCGTGCCCGCAGGTATTCCGCCGTGTGCTGGCGCGCACGCCGGGCAATCGCCAACAGCACCTGCTGCACAATCAGGCCCAGGACCAATGCGATCAACAACGGCCACGCTATGGCAACGAAGTCCTGCCATTGGCTGGATGTCATGCGGCACTCCCGCAGCCAGAGGGTTACGCCGCAGCCTGAAGCATGCGGCGTAAACATCGCGTCGAGTGCTTTACTTGCCGTTACGGCTGTCTATCTGTACGAGTGCGCCCGCTGCGCTTTTCGCGCTAGCGGGAACACGATGCCTCACGCGCCGACTTTGCGCCGTACTTCTTCAAAGTCGCGCACCGGTCGGATTTCCACACAACCGGTTTTTGTCCAAGGGAACTCCTGCGCGATGCGGATGGCTTCTTCCATGTTCTCCGCTTCGATCAGATTGAATCCGCCCAGAATCTCCTTGGTTTCCGCAAACGGGCCATCTATCACCGAAGTGCGGCCATTGCGTATCCGGACCGATCTGGCCGTCGCCGGCGATTCCAGTTGCTGCGAATCCAGCAGCTTGCCGTCGGCACGCAACTCGTCGGCATGCAGGATGCAACCACGCATCATGCTGTCGTAAGTCCCCGCCGGCAGCTCTTCCAACAAGGTTTCGTCGGTGTAGATCATCAGTGCGAACTTCATGCGTTCCCTCCCAATGGCGCCTGAGGCGCGCGAGCGGCGATTGTGCCACGCCGAATGCAAATAGCCATGTGCTGGCGCTGCGATTCAGCCCTGCTCGCGGAAGTAGGCTTCCACCTGGCCATTGATCTTCAGCGTCATGGGGTTGCCGCGGCGGTCCTTGGATTTGCCGACCGGCACGCGGATCCAGCCTTCGCTGACGCAATACTCTTCCACGTTGTCGCGTTCCACGCCGTTGAAGCGGATGCCGATGCCGCGGTCCAGCATTTCGGCGTCGTGAAAAGGACTGCGCGGGTCGGAAGCCAGGCGATCGGGGACTTTCTCGGTCATGGAAATCATTGCTGCATCGTGGCCGGCGCCACAGGGCCGATAAGGATAAACCAAGCGGCGGCCCACGGCTTTATGTGCCGTCAGCGCCCCGCAAGCTTGCCGTGGCCGTGGCAATAGGGCTGTCGCAACGGCGGACCATAGTGAACAGCCGCAGCAGGTTTCTCGGAGCCGAAAGCGCGATAATCCCGAAGCCGCAGTTATCTCGCCTATTTACTTTCCCGCATAGCGGCACGAAGCCCACCCTTCTTCCGGTCTACCTCCATGTCCCTGCCCGACCACGAATTCGATCCCGACGACAACTTCGACCATGCGTTCCAGAACGAGGACGACATCGATCTGGACGACACCGAAGCCCTGATCTGGAATCTGCTGGTATTGATCAATCCCGGCGACGAAGAAACCGCATTGCGCCAGTTCGCCGCCTACCGCGACGCCGTGGGCGAAACGGGAGAGGCGGGCGATCAGGCAATCTGGTTCATCAAGGACGCCATCGACTGGACATCGGGGTTCTATGTGGATGAAAAGGATCGCGAAGCCTTGATCGACTGTTTGAATCAACTTGCCGCCCGCTTCGGCATCGACATCGATTGGGGTGGCGACCCCAGTGATGAGGATTTCCTGGATAGCACCGACGTCCCCGCGTTGCTGGCGGTCGCGTACGATCGCTTGCGCGAGCACGGCTATACCTTGTGGAACTGGAACACCGGCGACGATACCTATGCAGGTTGGATGACGCTCAGCCGCGACGATGAAGCCATGCAGCAACTCGCTTCTGTGATGGGCATCGATTTGCGACGAGGGAGTGACGCGCTTTGATGGCAATTCGGTGCAGTACCGGGTTGCAAATGCAAGCAGGCGTATTGAATACTCGGCCCTGACCTGGCCGGTGTCCATCCGCGTGGTAGTGATGGATAGCGGCGTGGCCTGATCTGGATGCGCCGGCTTCAGTGGCGAAAGGCAACACGGGGACTAGGGGACAAAGTCATGTGCTCTACCGATGATGCAGCGGGGTCTGTCGAGTACGGCCCCGTGCTGATGGTTCAAGGACGTTACCAGGTGGTCGCCTTGAAAGTGGCGGCGCCGTCGCCGCCGGACAGCCCGATAGGCTATGCGGTGCTCAATTCCGCGGGTGGGCTGGTGCGCCGGGAACTGAGCTTGGAAGCTGCACAACGCTGGGCGACCGACTTGGCCGAGAAAGAGCTGGCCGAAAGGGGCCTTACCGACACCGGCCAGCCCGACTACGTTCCTCCCACGCCTCCCAGTACCCAACGCAAGCGCCGCCGATAATCTGAATCGCCGGGTCGCGAGGCTGCCCGGTTCATGGAGGAACGATCATTGAGTAGAACAAAAATAATCCTGGCCGTGGCCCTGGTGCTGGCCGCCTTGATTGCGGGCAACTACCTTTCCGGCGGATTGACGCTGCTGTTGCTGGGGCTCGATACGGGATTGATTAAGTTCAGTACTTATTGGCAATACGTACGCGCGCTGGACCTGCCGCAAGTCGCACCTTACGTAGGCAAAATCAAACTCGCGGGTTATGTCGGATTTGGTGTGCCGCTGGCGGCATCCCTGGTTCTGCTGGTTTTGATATTGAAGCCGGCCAAGAAAGGAATGCATGGCGACGCGCGTTTCGCGACGGCGGGGGATCTGGCCAAGCACGGCCTGCTGAAACCCTCCAAAGACGGTGTCGTTGTCGGTAAGTTCAACGGCAAACTGGTCCGCCTGAGCGGGCAGCAGTTCGTCATCCTGGCCGCGCCCACCCGCTCGGGCAAAGGCGTGGGCGTGGTCATTCCGAACTTGCTCGATTACCAGGAATCGATGGTGGTCCTGGATATCAAGCAGGAAAACTTCGACCTGACCAGCGGCTGGCGCAAAAGCCAAGGGCATGAAATCTACCTGTTCAATCCGTTTGCAGAAGACCGGCGGACGCATCGCTGGAATCCGCTGAGCTACGTGTCAAAGGATCCGGCTTTCCGTGTCTCGGACCTCATGAGCATCGCTGCCATGCTGTATCCGGATGGTTCGGACGACCAGAAATTCTGGGTCAGCCAAGCGCGCAATGCCTTCATGGCGTTCTGCCTATACCTGTTCGAGAACTGGGACGACACCCAAGCCAACGGATTCCCAGGCGGGGCGAGTCCCACGTTGGGCGCGGTGTACCGCGTATCTTCCGGCGACGGCACGGATCTCAGGGCGTATCTGAAGACGCTATCGCAGAAGCCGTTCCTGAGCAGCAATGCCCGTTCGGCTTTCGCCAACCTGCTGTCGCAGGCAGACGAAACGTTCGCTTCCATCATGGGTACGTTCAAGGAGCCGTTGAACGCCTGGATAAATCCGGTACTGGACGCGGCCACCAGCGCAGACGACTTCCTGCTGACCGATGTGCGCAAGCGCAGGATGACCATCTACATCGGCATCCAGCCCAACAAGCTGGCCGAGAGCCGCCTGATCGTCAATCTGTTCTTCAGTCAGCTGATCAATTTGAATACCCGCGAGCTCCCGCAGAACAACCGCGAGCTCAAGCACCAGTGTTTGTTGCTGATGGACGAGTTCACCTCGATAGGCAAGGTGGACATCATCGCCTCGGCGGTTTCCTACATGGCGGGCTACAACATCCGCTTGCTGCCCATTATCCAAAGCATGGCGCAGCTCGATGCGACGTATGGAAAAGAGGTCTCGCGGACCATCATCACCAATCATGCATTGCAGATTATCTACGCGCCACGCGAGCAGCAGGACGCCAATGATTATTCGGAGATGCTGGGCTATACCACTGTGCGCAAACAAAACATCACGCGTGGGCGCGAAATATCGCGCAGCGAATCCGAAGAGCGCCGCGCACTGATGCTGCCCCAGGAGCTGAAGGCGATGGGGCCGGATAAGGAAGTATTCCTTTACGAAGGAATACCCCACCCCGTGAAGTGCGACAAGATCAAATATTACAAGGATCGATACTTCACCGACCGACTGCTTACGAGGGTGGAAGTCCCGGTGGTCGGCTTTTAGATTTGCTTCCAGATCCGGTATTTACGCGATATTTTTGGCTGCGTTTCGCAGCTTGAGGGTATGGCTGTGCCCGTTGGTTGCAGATGTAAGCAGTTAGGTAAACGCGTGTAGTAACCGATGTTTGCTTCAATTGTATGAAACACATGCATATACAAATGTCCTCTGTGATGGGGCTCACGGGGAGCGCATCTCGTTGCGCAAGTCGAGCTGTTTGCTATTGACCGCCTTGTGTAACGCGAGATACCTTCGCCTGGCGATTAAAAAGCCTTGTTTTGCTAACTTTCATTGCATTCTTGCATTTAGGAAGGGTCGGGAAGGCAGGAAAAAACGAGGAAGTTTGGGGGACAGTTAAGAGCGGGAAGCGCTTTTGATGTACCAGTTGCAGGGATATGTCGGGTAGCAGCCGGCATGCAAAAACTAGGGGCGAAGTTTGTGGGGATTCATCAGTACGCGGGTGCGCGGGGGTGTCCTGCGCCATGAACATCTACGCGAAATCCATTGGGGTCCGCCTGACACGCACGTCTGCGCTCGACGCGGGTGCGCGTTTGCAGGAAACATCGCTCCGCTCGCGGCGCAAGCCATGCACTTCGTTGTGCCATATGTCTGTGCGTGCTCCCGACGCAATCACGATTATTTCCAACACGGAGGCGGAAGCGTGAAGTTGAAGTCCGTTGTTTCTTTCATCTCCTGGGCGCTTGTTCTGCCCGCCATACTCGCAGCTTGCGGCACTACGCCCGCCCCCGATTACGGCGGTCGTTGGCGGCCGGTAAATCGTTTTTCCGCAGCGACGGAAGCGATTCCGCTTTATCAGTCTTACGTTTTCCAGGCGTCGCCGATGGACGGCACGCTGAAGAAAATGTTGGAGCGCTGGGCCAAGGATACGAATATGACGCTGTCGTATCTGCATCCTTCCGATTTCACGCTGCATGCTCCGGTCGCTTCCGTTCACACCGGTAGCGCGCAGGATGCGGTGTCGCAATTGAATGCCATTTACTCGGCTCAGCACGTAGGCGTTGCCATAGAAGGCAATCAGATCGTCGTGCGTTATGCCGATCCAGCCACCGCGCCGGCACAGGGCGGAAGCGAGCCAGAAACCAGTTCGGATTGATGCCGCGCCGTGCCGCTGAGTTCGGCGGCTCCAAGCTTTTGCGTCGCTGTTCTTCGTTTTTACTGTTGAGCTTTGCTATTTGCCATGGAAGTCAATGATGTTCGGAAAGAATAAAGCGACACCGAAAATCGAAAATGCTGTCGCCAAGTCGGTCAGCTTCGAACTGACAGTCGCCGATATGGCCCGCCGCAGTGAGCGCCGTGCCTGGCTGGTCGCATGGGGCGCGGTAATGATGTCGTTGATCCTGGCGGGCGGATATTTCTACATGCTTCCGCTGAAGGAAAAAGTGCCATACCTGGTGATGGCCGACGCTTATACCGGGACCAGCACGGTGGCGCGCCTGCAGGGTGATTTCGTCAACAACAGCATCACCGCCAGTGAAGCCATCAATCGCAGCAACGTCGCCCATTTCGTCATGGCGCGCGAATCCTACGACGTGGCGCTGATGAATCTGCGCGACTGGACCACCGTCTACACCATGTCCACGCCGGAGGTTTCGTCCGGATACACCGCGTTGCATTCGCCCAACAACCCGCAGAGTCCTTACAAGATCTACGGAAAAACGCGTGCCATACGCGTCAAGATTCTGAGCATCGTACTCATCGGCGGTGGCAATGGCATGACGCCAAAAGGCGCGACGGTGCGCTTCCAGCGCACGGTCTACGACAAGACGACCGGTGCATCGCGTCCATTGGACAGCATGCTGGCCACGCTTGAATTCACCTACAAGTCCAACTTGAAGATGAGCGAGAAGGATCGCATCGAAAACCCGCTGGGCTTCCGTGTGACGTCTTATCGAGTCGACAACGATTACGCCGCTTCGCCCCCTGCTGAGTCCCAGGCCATTCCGAGTGAAGGGCAGCCAATGCCCGGCTATCCCGACGCCGCGCCGCCGATACCGGCCGATTCGACGGCGCCGCCGGCCATGACTCCGGATGGCCAGGTGCCTGGCCAAGTGCCGGGTAGCCCGGATGCGGCGCTTCCTGCGGGAGCACCAGGTTATCCGAACCCAGCGCCCACCCCGGCAGTTGCGCCGACCGATCCCAACGCTAACGGAGCTAGCCGTCGATGAATCGCACCAGTAAACATTGCCTGGCCTGGATCCTGCACGCGGCTATCGCGTCGGTGGTCGTACTGCCGATCTATGCGCTGCCGATGTACGCGCACGCGCAGGTGGTCGATGAGTACGAATACCAGCCCAACAAGGTCTACCCCATCCGCGCAGCGCTAGGAATCACAACCCAGGTCGAGCTCAGCCCATATGAAGAAGTGCTGGATTACAGCACGGGCTTCAGCAGCGGCTGGGAGTTGACCCGGCGCGACAACGTTTTCTATCTAAAACCCAAGAACGTGGACGTGGACACCAACATGGTGATCCGCACCGCGATGCATACCTATATCTTCGAGTTGAAGGTAGTGGCTACCGACTGGACGACGTTGGAGCAGGCGAAGCGAGCGGGCGTGCAGTACAAAGTCGCGTTCAAGTATCCCAGCGATACCGAGTTCGTCGCCAAGACGGACAAGAAGGAGGAAATCGTTCCGGAGTTGAGCACGGTGCTCGAGAAAGATCGCGTCTACCACTTCGATTACGACTACTCCACTCGCACCAAGCAAGCGTGGCTGATCCCCACCAACGTATACGACGACGGTCAGTTCACCTATATCAAGATGAGCGACCTCAAGAGCTTTCCGACGGGGAATTTCCCGGCCGTGTTCGGCCGCGAGCTCAAGGACAGCGAGGATTTCGTAGTCAATACCACTGTGGAAAAGAACACCTTGGTCGTGCACGGCACCTATCCCTATCTGGTGATCCGTCATGGAAAGAACGTCGTCGGCCTGCGGAGGAATAAGCAGAAATGAGCCAGAACGTGCCGCCAAACCCGCCCGATCGTCCTCACGATCACAGCGATCCCCATCAGCAACGCCCGCACCGGGACGACGCCCCAGGCGACAGCGGCCTGGGCGCGAATCCGTACTACACGCAGCAGTCGGGATCGCCGCCACCGGATCTGGACGCCAATGCGCCTTCGCTGAAGTCCAGCGAACTTCAACGCTTGAACCGAAAAGCGCTGGTGTTCCTGGCAGGCATCGTCGCTTTGCTGATCGTCGCGGTGATCCTGATGTTCCGGGCCGCCAGCTCGGGCGATGACGAAAAGACCAAGCCGCGAGAAGAAACGGTGGTCATACCGGACCTTCCCAGTGCGCCGCCGGCTAGCGAACCGCCAGCCGCGCCGATCGAAATGGCGCCAGCCGCGCCGGCCGAGTTGCCGCCGCTGCCTGCTCCGGAACCCACCTATGCAAGCGCCTATCCAAACCAGCCGCAGGAGCCCAGTGGCCCCAGTCTCCTCGAGCGCCGGATGATGACGGAAAGATCCGGCGAGGCGCGCGAGCAGAATGGTGCCAGCGATGCATACATGAAGGCGATGATGGCCAGCATACCGGGCGGCGATCAGTCTGGTTCCGCGACCGCCGATATCGTTGAGGACAAGCCCACCAGTGCTCGTTTCATCAACAAGCCCGGGGCGCTGCTGGTCCGTGGCACCTATATCCGTTGCGTGCTGGAAACCCGGATTATCACGGACATCCCGGGCTTCACGTCATGCGTGGTCACCGAGCCGATCTATTCGATCAATGGCCGCAGTCTGCTGGTGCCGAAGGGTTCCAAGATCCTGGGCAAGTACAGTTCGGGCCTGGGAGGCGTACCTCGCGTATCGGTGATCTGGGACCGCATCACCACCCCCAATGGCATGGACATCAATATGGCCAGCCCCGGTGTCGACAATCTGGGTGGCGCGGGCTATGCGGGTCAGTACGACGCCCATTGGGCCAGCCGCATTTCGTCCGCGCTGCTGATCAGTCTGATCAGCGACGCATTCAAATATGCGGCCGCCGAGCATGGCCCGGAATCCACCACCATTACCGGCTCCGGGCTGGCGGTGCGATCGCCTTATGAAAGCGCCACGGCTCGGACCATGGAGCGATTGGCCAATCAGGCGCTGGACAACAGGCGTCCGCCGACGGTGACGATCAATCAGGGCACCGTGGTGAATGTTTACGTGGCGAAGGACGTCGATTTCTCCGGCGTGCTGGCGCGGTACTGACAGGGCATATCTGTCGCCATGGATACCGATCTCTCACCCGTCGCTCATATCTCGAACGACTTCCTGGATTACCAGTACGACGTGCTGGGAATCCGGGAGTACATGAGCTCGCCGGACGTCACCGAGATCTGCATCAACAAGCCGGGCGAGCTTTATCTGGAAACCCTGGACGGCTGGCGCAAGATCGAAGTGCCCTCGCTGAACTTCGAGCGGGCGCGGCAGTTCTGCACCGCCGTGGTCAACGAAAGCAATACCGGGCAACGGATAACCGATACCGATCCGGTGGTGTCGCTGACGTTTCCTACCGGGCAGCGAGCGCAGTTCGTGATCCCGCCTGCGTGCGACGCCGGCAAGGTCTCCATCACTATCCGATTGCCCTCCAAGCACACCAAGACCTTGGTGCAGTACCACGAGGATGGGTTCTTCGATCAGATCCTCGAGCAGACCCATGCCCTCAGCGAACACGACCGCGAGTTGCTGGAGCTGCGCTACTCGCGCAACTACGCCGAGTTCTTCAAGAAGGCGGTCCTGTACAAGAAGAACATCGTGGTCTCCGGTGCCACCGGCAGCGGCAAGACCACGTTCATGAAATCGTTGGTGCACCACATTCCGGAGAACGAGCGGCTGGTGACGATCGAAGATGCCAGGGAGCTCTTCATCACCCAGCCCAATGCGGTGCACTTGCTGTACTCGAAAGGCGGCCAGAGCACCAGCAACGTGACGGCGAAGAGTTGCATGGAAGCGTGCCTGCGCATGAAGCCGGACCGCATCATCCTGGCTGAGTTGCGCGGCGACGAGTCCTTCTATTTCATCCGAAACTGCGCGTCCGGCCATCCTGGTTCCATCACCAGCTGCCATGCCGGCAGCACGTCCCAAACCTGGGACCAGTTGGCGTTGATGGTGAAAGCTTCGGCGGAAGGTGCGGGCCTGGAGTTCTCCGTCATCAAGCGGTTGTTGATGATGACGATCGACATCCTGGTGCATATCAAGGCGCACGCCGGCCGGCGCTACATCACCGGCATCGATTTCAATCCGGAACGAGTGTTCAACGAATGACTACGCATGGGAGGCCGACGCCATGTTGCCTGGCTTGGAGCTGATCGGCTGCGCTGGACTTGCGGTGCCCGCTAGCGTGATGCATCACGTCGTGCGTGTGGAGTCCTCATACAACCCATACGCCATCGGCGTGGTGGGCGGGCGGCTTCTGCGGCAACCCAAGAGCCTGGCCGAAGCGCTAGCCACCGTGCGTATGCTGGAGAGCAAGGGATACAACTTCTCCCTGGGTCTGGCGCAAGTCAATCGCTACAACTTGAGCAAGTACGGGCTGGATTCGTACGAGAAGGCGTTCGAAACCTGCTCCAACCTGCAAGCCGGGTCGCGCATCCTGGCCGAGTGCTACAACCGCTCGGGCAAGGATTGGGGAAAATCGTTCAGTTGCTACTACTCGGGCAACTTCACCACCGGCTATCGGCACGGTTATGTGCAGAAGATATACGCGTCGATGAGCGGAAATGGTACGCGAGCATCCACATCTTCCGACGGCGCCATCGAGGTGGTGGGCAAACCGTCGCGCCGCGTGATGGAGGTTACCCGCCATCCACTGCAGTCGGCACAAACACCGGCGCAGCGTCGAATCATCGAGGCCGCCGTGCCGCCGTTGCAGCCTTTTTCGCCACCGCCGGCGGCGCTTGCCGCTGAGGCACAACCCGCAGCACCGGTTGCATCTTTGGGGGATGTCGCTGTCGCCAGCGTCATGCCGCAAGAATCGCAACCCGTTCTGGTCGATGCAGCGCCGTCAGCGGCGCCGCAACGGCCACCGATTCCTCCGCCTGCAGTGGATGAAGCGTTCGTTTTTTAATACAGCGTCACGACCGTCAACAAGGAGAAAACTATGAAGGCAACCACACAGAAAGCGATGGCCGAGCAAGCCAAGGTCCTGGCCTTGGGATTGCTAAGGGCCACTGCGTTGATCGCCATACTGACCGTGCCAGCGCTGGCACAGGATTTTGCGGGCACCGACCAGAAAGTCTGCGGCTTCTTTAGCAACGTCCATGGCTTGTTGAACATGGCGTCGATCGCCGTGGTGACCATCGCGATCATCTTCGCTGGCTACCAAATCGCATTCGCACACAAGCGGATCGGCGACGTGGCTCCCCTTCTGATCGGCGGTCTGTTGATCGGCGCCGCCAGTCAGGTTGCCAAGATGCTGTTGCCGGAAGCTACCGAGTGCACAACGGGTACCTCTATGTTGATGGAAGCGGTATACAGCCGCTATGCATAAGAATGTGCTGTTCCGCGGCTGCACCCGCCCACCGATGTTCCTGGGCGTGCCTTACGTGCCGTTCTTCCTGGGCGCGGGCGGGTGCTTGCTGCTGTCCATGTACTTCAATCTGCTGTTCCTATTCCTGATACCCGTGGTGATCTTCGTGATGCGCCAAATGGCGCGTCGCGACGAAATGATCTTCCGTTTGCTGGGCTTGAGGTGGCAGTTCAAGTTCAGGGTACGAAACGTGAAGAATCACGCGGGGTTGTGGGTGTTCACGCCCAATGGTTATCGCGAAAAAGCCGCAGGCAAGTAATGCTGCAGAGTATGTCGGCCCCTCGGCACCGCTAGCGGTGCCGAGAGAGTCAAGCCATCGTGCCCTCGGTCGGATCGGTGACCGTTGGCATGCCGGCCCGAGTTTGATCCAGTCATAAGGAAGTTGCGAGAAGCAAGCTCATGTTCAATCCGGACACTCCCATCAGCGAATTCGTTCCCATCTCCACCCACGTGTCTCCCACGGTGCTGAAAACCACCGGCGGCGATTACCTGATGGTGTGGCATCTGGGTGGCTTGCCGTTCGTGGGGCGTGAGGAGTGGGAGATCGAGCACCGCCACAACACCTTCAACAGAATGCTCCAGACCCTGCGCGCCCCGGATTACGTCAACGTAGCGTTCTGGGTGCACGACGTGCGCCGCCGCCGCCGCATCACCGCGCGTAGCCAGTTCGATCAGGCATTCAACCAGGAAATGTCCGACGCGTACTTCAGTGCGCTGTCGTCGCAAAAGATCATGCAGAACGAGCTTTACCTCACCATGATCTATCGGCCGGTGGTGACGGGTAAACGATTCGTCGAGAAATCGGCCAACAGCAGCCAGCTGCAGGCAGAACAGGAGCAGGCGATCACCAAGATCCAAGAGCTGGCAGGCAATGTCGAAGCCGTCCTGAAAGACTACTCGCCGTATCGTCTTGGCATGTACGAAGCCAGCAACGGCGTGGTCTTCTCCGAGGCGCTGGAGTTCTTCGGCTATCTGCTCAATCGCATCGATGAGCCAGTGCCCGTGCTGCAGGCGCCGGTCTACGCCTACTTGCCGGTCAGTCGCCACATGTTTTCGGCCAAGACCGGCGACTTCGTTATCAACACGCCCAACGGCGCCAATCATTTCGGCGCCATCCTCAATATCAAGGAATACACCGACGGCACCTACCCCGGAATACTCAACGGTCTGAAGTACCTTGATTTCGAGTACGTGATAACTCATTCCTTCAGTCCGATGGGGCGCCAGGACGCGTTGAAAGTGCTGGACCGCACCAAAGGCATGATGATTTCCTCCGGCGACAAGGCGGTCAGCCAGATCGTGGAGCTGGACTACGCGATGGACCAGTTGGCCTCGGGAAATTTCGTGCTGGGCGAATACCACTTCATCCTCGCGCTGTACGCCGAAAGCCAGGAAAAACTTTCGCAGAACATCGCTACCGCAAGGGCGGAACTTTCCAACGCGGGATTCGTGTCGGCGAAGGAAGACCTGGCCGTGACGTCTTCGTTCTACTCGCAGCTGCCAGGCAACTGGAGATACCGTACGCGTCTGGCTAACGTCAGTTCGCTGAACTTCCTGGGATTGTCGCCGCTACATAACTTCGCCACAGGCAAGAAGGACAACAATCCGTGGGGTGAATGCGTCACCACGCTGCAGACGACCAACGGGCAGCCGTACTACTTCAACTTCCACGCCACGCATCCGGCCGAGAATTCGCTTGGCGAAAAGGCCATCGGCAATACGATGGTGATCGGTAAGTCCGGTACCGGTAAGACAGCGTTGATCAATTTCCTGCTCAGCCAGGTGCAGAAGCTCAAGCCGTCCCCGACCATCTTCTTCTTCGACAAGGACCGCGGCGCCGAGATCTTCGTGCGTGCTTGCGGCGGAAATTATCTGGCCTTGGAAAGCGGAAAGCCCACCGGATTCAATCCCTTCCATTGCGAACGCAACGAAGCCAACGTGCAGTTCCTGGCCGATTTGGTCAAGGTATTGGCCGGCAAGACCAACTACACCTCGCGCGAGGAAGAGGAAATCTATCGTGCCGTCGAGAACATGCTCGACACGCCCATGCGCTTGCGCAACATGACCAATTTCCAGAAGAGCCTACCCAACATGGGCGACGACGGTCTGTTCGCGCGGATGCGCAAATGGACCGCCGGCAATTCGCTTGGCTGGGTCTTCGACAATCCGGAAGATACGATCGATCTGAGCAAGGCCAGCATCATCGGCTTCGACTACACCGACATCATCGACAATCCCGAAGTCCGGGTGCCGGTGATCAACTACCTGCTGCATCGCCTGGAAGCGCTGATCGACGGTCGTCCGCTGATCTACGTGATGGACGAATTCTGGAAGATCCTGGACGGCAAGGGTGGATTGAAAGAATTCGCCAAGAACAAGCAGAAGACCATCCGTAAGCAGAACGGCCTGGGCATCTTTGCCACCCAAAGCCCGGAAGACGCGCTGGCCAGCGACATCTCCGCCGCGTTGATCGAGCAGACGGCGACGCTGATCCTGCTGCCAAATCCCAACGCCAGCCGTGAGGACTACATCAACGGCCTCAAGCTGACCGACGCCGAGTACCAGGTAGTGGTCAGCCTGGACGAGCGTTCGCGGTGTTTCCTGGTCAAGCAAGGACACGCATCCAGTGTGTGTCAACTGAACCTGCGTGGCATGGACGATGCTTTGTCCGTTATTTCAGCCTCGACGGACAACATCGAGATCATGCACGAGGTGTTGAAACAGCAGGCGGCCGTCATGGGCGTGTCGACCAATGATCTGCTTCCTGAGCAATGGTTACCCGAGTTCTACGCCCAACGAAAAGGATCCGGGAAGAAAGCAGTCTCCAGATCAACCAGCAATGCCCGGGCCATAGGGGCATAGAAAGCGTTGTACGTGCCGATCACCAGGACAACGGCACGCCCCGTTAGAACGTCTCAAGATAGAAGGAGTTGCTATGAGCATCAACAGAAAAAATAAGTCGGCCAACCGCAAGAAACCCCTGCTGGCCAGCCTTGCTTTGATGTGCTCTTTGGCAGTCGGCAGCGCCAATGCGATCGTGTTTCACGATCCCATACATACCATACAGAACATCATTACTCAGATTACACAGAAGAGCTTTGATATCGCTGAGTACGGCGAACAGGCTATGCGCTGGCGGCAGACTTTGAGCCACTACCAACAGCAACTGATCCGCATGCAGAGCCTACTGATGAACTTCGGCTTGCCCCGAGGACAGCAAATGACCGAAGTCCCGGACGACTATATGGTGAGGGAACGTTGCGCAAGCAGCAGCTTCAGCCTGACCAGCCTGACACAAGTGTTCAACCTGAATCCCGCCGGGAATATCACCGAGCAGCAGAAGGCGATCTGCGCGAACATCCAGATGACGCGGAACGCGAAGTACAACGAGACCGTCCGGTTCATGAGGCAGACTGTGCCGGAGTTGGAAACTATGCTCGGCCAGTTGAAGACGCAGCGCGATTCCAGCAACGACCAAGGCAACGTCGAAGTCAGCAACAACAATGCGCTGCAGGCCAGCAACAAGTTGAGCGTGAACTTCCAGACGTGGAGCTCGCGCATGCAGATGTACGACGCCTACATCAGCTCGATGGAAGAGAATCAGAAGCTTCTGGCCAGCTTGGCGCTCAAAGGCGAAAACAACCCGATCGGAACTTTGGTGAAAACCGGCGTTCTGGCCGGAGCGCTCCAGGTCGGGAATGATTGAACAGTAGTCGTATCTGAATAAACGCAACGGAGCCTGCGTCGGCACTGTCCGACGCAGAAATGTACAGGGGGGCGCCGGTACTTTGGCCCGAGCATGGCAATGGCAGGCGCAGCGATGAACAAGGGAATCGACATCATGAGCGGGTGGCTGGGAACCGGTGGTTTGCAGGATTGGCTCAATCTGCAGGCGCAATCGTTGGGGGACTTCGTCTTCTTCCGGTCGATCCTGGCCTATCTGCGTAGCGAGATACGCGAATTCGGCATCGAGATGATGGGCAACGCCATGCAGTGGGTCGGAGGCATCGCGCTGACGCTGCTGACCCTTTGGATCATGGTGCAGGGCTACCGCATCATCACCGGCCAGTCGCGCGAATCGATGATGGCCTTGGTGACCAACTCCCTGCGCGCCGTGTTGATCCTTACCGCGGCCACCACGATGGGCATATTCGGCTCGGGGCTGCACGATTTCCTTACCCAGGATGTGAAGGAAGAGATCAATTGGATCGTCACTGGCGAGCATGAGTCGCCAGAGGACAACATCGACCAGAACCTGGCTTGGATGCAAGTGGCGCTTTCCAGCATCGATGCGCTGGATGTCGTCAGCGACCCGACGTTGGATAGCGCAAAGACCCGTGCGATGTGGTTCGTGGGCCTGGGCACCGGCGGTCCGGCGATTACCGGCGGCACCATGCTGCTGCTCTATGAAGTGGCGATAGCCTTGTTCATCGGTTTGGGCCCGCTTTTTATCCTGTGCCTGCTGTTCGATCAAACCAAGCAGTTGTTCAGTAAATGGCTGTTCTACGGCATCGGCACGATGTTCTCGATGGCGGTGCTGAGCGCCATGGTGTCCATCGCGTTGGATATGGTCACGCGGGTGGCTTCGGCGTTCTGGACGACGGCCTTGGTGGGCTCCATTTTCGGAGCCAACTTCACCGACGGCATGACCAGCCAGGCCATGCAACAAGGCGGCATGGGATTGATCCTGACCGCGCTCATCATCAGTGCCCCGCCGATGGCGGCGATGTTCTTCCAGGGAACGCTTGGACAGTTCATGGCGTTCTCGCAGTTTGGCGGTGGCGGTGGCGCTCCAGTGGGGAGTCGTCCGGGCGAGCCCGCGTACCGAGGGGGCAATGCCTACAGCCAGTCACCGGCTGCTTACAGCCCGCCCGCGGCCAATGTCGGAAGTGGTGGTGGGCCCACCGTGGGTAGACAACTGTCCGAGTCTACTTTCAACAACCCTGCCGTCAGTCCCAACTATGGTTCCAACGTAATTCAGCAGGATGGAGTTAAGCAGGGGCCACGGAATAGTTGATGTCGGTCAGCGGCTGGGGTTGTGAACTATGACTAAAAAAATTCTGATGCTCATGGGTTTGTGCATGCTCCCAGGACTGGCGCTGGCCGAAGGCGGAACCTGTCCGGCCGGCTACTACCCCATTGGCGGGCAAGGTGCCATGGGATGCGCGCCCATTCCTGGCTATCAGAGCAATGAAGGCGCGGAGTCTGCTGCCGTTCCGCAACTGCGATGGGCCAAGACTTGGGGTGCGATCGCCATCGACGAAACCGTGACTGCGGGAGGCATAGGAACGGTGACCGGGCTGCCGGACAAGCAAACTGCCGATGCGGCGGCTTTGTCGAGTTGCCGTTCTTCCGGTGGAACCAGCGGATGCAGATTGCATCTGTCCTATGAGAATCAATGCGCGGTTATTGTTTCTGGCGTCAACTATTTGAGCACGCACCGCGCAGAAACGGTTGAGCAGGCGTCGGAACTGGCTCTCCAAAAATGCGGGCAGCAGACGACGAGTTGCAAGATCTACTATTCCGCTTGCAGTACACCTGTGCAAATTCAGTAATGGGTGTTCGCATCGTTAGTCGTTGGATATGAAATTCACGGAGGGAAACAAATGAAGATAAGAACAACCGCTTGCCTGATGCTGGCACTACTGCTTTCCGCCTGCCGGGCCGAGGCGCCGGCGGAGGCCAACGAGGCGACCCCCAGCGCGCCGGTTTCAAGTCAACCCACTGCATCGGAGAGTGCCACTGTGGAAGAAAACAAAGCCCAAGCCGCTAGCGCTGCGCTGGAAGCGGTACTGAAGGCCGGGATGGCCTATGCGGATTTCCGCAAACAAGCGCTTGACCAGGGTTGGACGCCTGTACCTGATGCGCAATGCAAGGCCAATGTGGTGGGCGAAAACCATGCAACCGTGTGTTCACAGGATCCCAACTTGGCGACCTGCAAAGTCTGCGACGAGATGACCGAGCTGAGCGCATGCAGTGGTGATGGCCATTGTCTGGTGCGCTTCAAGCACGGCGCCAGCGGCGAAAGCCTGGAGGCGACGGGCTACGGCATGGTCGAGGACTGGAACGTGTCGGGGGAAGACTCGCGGTTGCAGCTGTCCAAGTGGAGTTTTTCGAAAGATTCCGCCCCTTGATTCCGCAGCGTCCGGCGTTCGCCGGCGCGTTGAATCGATGGGCTGCGGTACGGAGCTTGCGGGTGTAAAAATCCGCAGGCACCCCTCGGTGCAAGACGCACCGGGAAACGGATCAGGTTGTGCAAGGGCCTGAGACGTAGTGCGAACCGGCGCAGGCCGGTTCGCCATGGCTGAAGAAGATTCTGGATGAAGTTTCTTCAGATAAACCATCCAACCAACTTGACAGAAAATGGAGTTTTACATGAGTCAGAATCCGCTACTTGAACTGATGAGGCGGGGCGAGTCCGGCGCAGCCGGCTACAACGCCTATAACCGCGGTACCTACGTCGATGCCGACGGAAGGGAACGCATCCGGGGAAGCGATGGTCCGATCGACTTCTCGAGATTGACATTGGGACAGGTGCAGGAATTGCAGCACCTGCCTCGCCGCGATCCCGACAGGCTGTTCGCGGTCGGCAAGTACCAGATCATTCCCGCCACCATGGATAGCGGTGTCCGTGCGTTGGGCCTGGATCCGAACGAACGCTTCACGCCGGAGTTGCAGGACAAGATCTTTTCCGAATACCTGATCGTCGAAAAGCGGCCTGCCGTGCACGACTACATCACCGGCAAGCCGGGCGCCACGCTGCACTCCGCGCAGCGAGCCATGGCGATGGAATGGGCCAGCTTTGGCGATCCCGACAAAGGCGGCAGGAGCTACTACGGCGGCGCCAACCATGCCAGCATCACGCCGGAACAATCGGCCGCAGCGCTGAATCAGATGCGCACCGACTATCGGGAAAACATCGAGAAAGGCATGTCGCCCAGCGATGCCTGGCGGGCGGTGACCACTTCCGGCGAGCGCACACAGACCCAGGATTCGCCCGGACGCAATCCCGCCGATGCCCCTGCGCGCGCAACCAATGGGACGTTACGCGAAGATTCGCGCGGCGATGAAGTCCGCCAGATGCAGGAAACGCTCAATCGATTTGGTTATCGCGATGCAGCTGGCCAGCCGCTGCGTGCCGACGGCCATTTCGGTGATCGCACCAAGGAGGCGGTCATGGCGTTCCAACTGGCTCACGGACTCAAGGGCGACGGTATCGTTGGACCGCAGACGATGGATGCACTGAAGCGGGCCGAGCAATCGCCTTTGTTGTCGGAGCCGCGCCATCCGAACAACGCCATGTATCAACAGGCAGTGAAAGGCCTGGAGCAACTCGGCCCGCAAGCCTTCAAGAACCGCCAGGAGCTGGAAAATGCAGCCGGTACGCTGGTATTCGATGCGCGCGCCAGCGGACTGACTCGCATCGATCATGTGGTCCAAAGCGCCAACCAGGCCGGCCTTTTTGCAGTACAGGGCGCCATGAACGACCCGGCCCATCACCGCGTCTATGCCGACAAAGCGCAAGCCGTTTCCCAGCCGATCGAGAAGAGCACTGCGCAGCTGCAGCAGGAGAATCTCTCCCAGCCGCAGCAGGAGCAGGAACGCGAACAGCGGCGGGTGATGTCGGTCTGATCGCAATAGGATGGATATGACGGATTACGAATCCGCCTGCTAGCCCAATGGAGCAGCCTGGACCCGTCACGGTCCAGGCTGCTCTGGAAGTTCCCTTTGTTCGGTTCGTAGAACAGCCTTCCTGCGCGATATCGGGTGTCCCTCGCATACGCGCATGTCCTTCCCGTCCGCGTCGCGTAGACAACGGTCATCGGGCTTATAAGTACCTCATAAGAAATAGCTCTAACACACCGCTTGCGACGTTCACTCTCGCGATACGGCCGAGCGTTCAGCATCGGCGAATGTTTGAGACAGCAGAACCGGGTGGTCGATGAGGGTCGCGATTGCCTCGCGGCGGGTGACCATGATGCGTCACGCACACAAGTAATCAAGCGGTAGCCCAGGTGGCGTCGTGGATGACGGGAGTGCAAGCTTCATGAAACGGTTTCTCAAGTGGTTCGTTGGCGTTGTGGCCATGCTGGTGTTGGTCGCGGTTCTGTTTCTCTATTGGCCGCTATACACGCCCGCGCCGCCGAAGGCGGAAAACGAGCGCCCGGTGGATGTGGTGCTGGTGGGCGGCGGCATCATGAGCGTTACCTTGGCAACGTTCCTGCAGGAGTTGGAGCCGGGCTGGAAAATCCATCTGTATGAGCGGCTCGACGATGTGGCGTTGGAAAGTTCCAACGGTTGGAACAACGCGGGCACGGGCCACTCCGCCTTTGCCGAACTCAACTACACACCTGAGTTGCCGGACGGGTCGATCGAAACCAAGCGAGCGGTGGGAATTGCCGAGCAGTTCGAAGTTTCCCGGCAGTTCTGGTCGCATCAGGTTCGCAACGGACGCCTTGGCAATCCGGCGGACTTCATCAATCCCACACCGCACATGAGCTTCGTGTGGGGCGAAGACCGCATCGAATATCTGCGCAAGCGTCACCAGGCGCTGGTCAGGAATCCGTTGTTCTATGGCATGCAGTTCTCCACTGATCCGGCGCAAATCCAGCGCTGGGCGCCGCTGGCCATGGAAGGCCGCGATCCCAACCAAAAAGTCGCCGCGACCTACATGCCGCTCGGGACGGACGTAAACTTTGGCGTGCTCACCCAGCAACTGACTACTGCACTGCGCAGGAGCCCCAATTTCCAGCTGCATCTGCGACACGAGGTGCGCGGGCTCAGCCAGAACGGCGACAAGACCTGGAGCGTGACCGTCAACGATCTGAAGAACGATCGCGAACGGACCATCAAATCCCGCTACGTGTTCATCGGCGCCGGTGGTGCGGCGTTGAAGCTACTGCAGATGTCGGGTATTCCGGAATCGAAGAACTACGCCGGCTTTCCAGTAGGCGGGCAATTCCTGGCGTTTCGCGATCCGGCCATTACCCGCCGGCATCAAGTGAAGGTGTACGGCATGGCCGACACGGGATCGCCGCCGATGTCCGTGCCGCATATCGATGCGCGCAAGCTCGACGGCAAGCAGGTGATGTTGTTTGGGCCATTCGCGCTGTACAGCACCAAGTTCCTGAAGGATGGTTCCTGGTTCGATCTGTACTCGTCCGTCAACCACAACAACGTCGGCGGCATGCTGCGGGTAGGCGAGGAGAACCTGGACCTGGTCAAGTATCTGATGCAGCAGGCCGGGCTGGATGACGATGACCGTCAGGCCGAACTGGTGAAGTATTTCCCCAAGGCCCAGCGCAAGGACTGGCAGCTGATCACCGCGGGTCAGCGCGTGCAGATCATCAAGCGCAACCCCGAGACGGGCGAGACCTCGCTGGAGTTCGGCACCGAACTTGTCACCGACAAGGACCACACGATTTCCGCACTGCTCGGTGCTTCGCCCGGTGCCTCGACCTCGCCGCCGATCATGTTGAAACTGTTGGCGCAGGCCTTCCCGGAGCAGATGAAAGGACAGTGGCAGGCGCGCATCAACGAGATCGTCCCCAGTTACGGTCAGGAGCTCAACAAGAGCGCGGCGCTGACCAACCACATCCGGCGAATGACCAGCCAGACGCTGCAGCTGCCTTTCATCCAAGTGCCCGAAGGGCCGGGTTCCGGCCTACAGCCAGTGCCTGCCGCGGAACCCGCAGTGCAGTCGCAGCCGGAAGTGGTGCCGGAGGACAAGCGGGACAAAGGCAACCGCGAGATGCAGTCGCTCTGATTGTCTCGATTGCGTTTTTCCAGAGCAGATCGGCGGCTTCGGTCGCGGTTTGAGACGCATACGTTGCGTGCGCCGTGCGCACGACATCAACGTGACGGCTTGATGCATGGCGGGCGCTGCGGTCAAAGGAGATCGGCGGTAAAGACTCGCGGCGGGCGCCGCTCCCAGGATGCGCCAGGGACCGCTGGCTACCGTTCGTCGGCAAATCCTTTGGCATGACTTCCGGCAGGGTTGACTACAGTTGTAGTCATCGGGCATGTTGACTACAAATGTAGTCAAGGAATCCGTATGGCCAAGTCGCGAAAATCCATTGGCGATCAGGAGTTGGCGCTGCTCCAGTACTTGTCGGAGCACGGTGAGGCTTCGGTAGGCGAAGTGGCCGCGGCTTTCGCCGAATCGCGCGGGCTCGCTCGCTCCACCGTGCTGACCATGATGGAGCGCTTGCGCGCAAAGGCCTATCTGCGCCGTCGCCAGGTCAACGGCGTCTATCGCTATGCAACGGTCGCGCGTCCTGACGATGTGATGCGCAGTGCGGTGGGAAGCTTCGTCGAGAAAACCCTGCAGGGGTCCGTCTCGCCTTTCGTGGCGTGGATGTCGCAGCGCACCGAGGTCAGCGAAGACGAACTGGCGGAACTGGAAGCACTAGTCGCAACGTTGCAATCCAAACGCAAGGAGAACTGACATGGCGCTCGAATACGTCAGCGAAATCCTGTTGCCGCGCCTGTTCGCCGCCAGTGTGCAATCGACCTTGCTGGTAGCCGTGGTGTGGGCACTTTGCCGCTTTCTGCCGCGGTTGTCGGCATCGGCACGTTGCTGGCTGTGGTGGCTGGTGGCATTGCAGTTGGTGGTCGGCGTGTTCTGGTCGGATCCTTTGGCGCTGCCACTGCTTCCAGCAGAGCCGGTGGCGCAGGCGATGCTCGCTCCATTGCAGCCGTTGGCGGCGCCGGCGGCCAATACCGCCGGGATGCTGTCGGTATCGCAAGCGCCGGCCGGCATCACGCCGCTACCTTCCGCTTGGTCTTGGCCACTGGTGGTGTCGCTGCTGTGGCTGTTTGGCCTCAGTCTGATGATCACCCGCACATTGCGCGGCTATCTGGCAACGCGTCGTCTGCTGCGGGAATCCATGCCATGCCATGACGCAACGCTGGTGCAGGCGCTGAATCTCGCCGCTGAAGCGCATGGCTTGCGCGTGACGCCAAAGCTGCGCCTGTCGTCCGACATCGCGTCACCGCAACTGATCGGCCCCTGGTCGCCGGTGCTCCTGCTGCCCGCGCACCGATTGCTGTCGCTGGATGCGGACGAACTGGACATGGCGCTCACGCACGAGTTGACGCATCTTCAGCGCGGCGATCTGTGGTGGGGTCTGTTGCCGGCATTGGCGCAGCATCTGTTCTTCTACCATCCGCTCGCGCATCTTGCCGCGCGCGAATACGCCTTCGCCCGCGAAGCCGCCTGCGATGCCGCGGTACTTGCCGGAAATCCCCATTGCGCGGGCGACTATGGACGCCTGCTCGTGCGCCTGGGCGTCGCGAACCGTCCCAGTGCTGGCTTGGCCAGCGCGTCGCCCACATTCCTCATGCTCAAACGGAGGCTGCTCATGTTGCAGCACAACGCTACACCTCTTCGCGCCAGTGCGCTGGTGCTGACGATCGCCGTCGCGCTGGTCGGCGTGGTGCCTTATCGTGTCACCGCTCAAACAGCACCGCTCGCCACGCAGGCTCCGGCGGCTGCACCGTCGGTGCGCACGGTGGCATCGACGGCAGCTCGGGCTGCGCTTGGTGCCTCGCAAGCCGTTGCCGCTCCCCGCGCCGTCCCCGCACCGGCCGCCGCACCTGTGCCTCCGGCGCCACCATCGCCGCCGCCCGTTGATGTGGCGAGGGGAGTTCCTGCCGCACCACCAGCTCCTCCGCGTCCTCCAGTCAGCAAAGGCGTGCATATCTGGTCGGATGGAGCAGGCGACCAAGCGAGTGTGTTGATCGACGGGAATACCGTCTTCGCCATCGGCGGACCGGAAGATTTTCGCGCGGCGAAATCGCAGCAACGCGCCGGCGAAGCGCTACTGTGGGTCCGGAAGGGCAACAGCAAGTATGTCGTGCGTGACGCGGCAACGATCCGACGCCTCCAGGCGGCATATGCGCCCGTCCAGAAACTGGGCGAAGAACAAGGACGCTTGGGCGACAAGCAAGGCGCGCTGGGCGCACAACAAGGTGAACTGGGCGCACGCCAAGGCGAACTCGGCGCGAAGCAGGGTGAACTAGCGGCCCGGCATGCGGCCAACGTCATGCGTGGTGTTGGCGCCGAAGCCGACGCCCGCAGCAAGGCTCAGGAAGCCGCCACGGAGAAAAGCCTTGCCGCCTTGGAGCAACAACAGGAGCAGCTGGGACGCCAGCAACAAGCGCTTGGCGACAAGCAGCAGGAGCTCGGCCGACAGCAAGAAGCCCTGGGTGAACGTCAGCGAGTCGCCAGCGAAACGGCGCAGCGTGAAGCAGATCGCCTGATCGATGCGGCCATCGCGAATGGCTTGGCGCAGCAGGTGAAATAGCGGCGTACGCAGGCCGTAGGGAACGCCCCGCTGGCGAGATTTCCAAGAATTTGATTTCCGAGTTTCCATTGGCGGTAAAAGGATCCGCACGACCTGCCCCAGGCGTTGCCGGTTTTGGCTGAAGCGGTGACCACGGTCTATCGCGACGACGACCGTGAAACATATCTGGACAATCTCTTTCGGCTGCAGGCCGTGGCTGGCCGAACCGGTTGGTCGCAGTACTGAGTGTGATGAAGCAGGCTGGATTTCAGATCAACTATGGCAGCGGGCAAGGACGTAAGCGATGAAACCATCGCCGATGCCGGCGAGCCCCTGCAGTTGCGATGGTTAGACACCAGCTATCTGGAAGTGCCTGTGCGGCGCCGATCATCACGGCGCCAGGCCGCGGCCCTGTGCCTTCGCATTGCGGATGACGGCGCGGACCAGATCGCGATCCTGGTGGCGCGAGATGGGGATGGCTCCCAGTTGGATCGCGTATTCGCGCATATCGGCGGTGAGGTCGTAGTGCGCGCCGCTGGTCTTGTTCTGGAAAGCGCGCCGCGGAATCCCCAAGCGATCGGCGAAGGCATGCAACTCCGTCAGCGTATCGGCCATCAGATGTGCCCAGCGCTGGCCGCGCCATAGCGTCACCGCATCATCGATATAGACGCTCATGTGCGCGGCCGGTGAGTGAGTGTGGCTGAAACCATGCATCGGGAAAGACTCATCGCGGCGGCCGCACCATGCGATCCATCAGATGTTCAAGGATGGCCGGCATGTCGCCGCACTTGCCCATGTGCACCGGCGAGGTCTGGATGATCGAGCTGCGCTTGGCGGTCAGCCAATGAAAACGCGCACGCTGCGGAAGCAATCCGATGGGGCCGGCTTCGCTGCCGCCTCGGCAGATGGCCGGTATGGCATCCAGATGCCGGCGCAGCGATTCCAGATCCAATGTGCTATCCAGCGCGAGCAAGCGGGATTCGTCCAATTCGATGCGGGCATCCAGAAAGCCGGTCCTTTCGCAGGACAGGATGACGCCCACGTTGACGAACTCTTCCCGCTCTACCCGCGGTACCACCCGGATCACCGCATAGTCGTAGGTATCAAGCACGTGCACGGATCGCCTCCTGCACGAAGGCTTCGCGCTGCGCCAGTCGCAGCACCAGATAGTCCACATAAGCCGCCCGCTGCACGGCAGGCTCGGCAAAGGCGTCGTCGCTGTCCAGCCAGGAGTCCGGCACCTGCGCCACGATGCTGGCGATGACGTCGCCGTCCAGCTTGGCGGCCATGTCCGCGTCGACCTGCGCCAAGCTTTCGGCCCATGACAGCAGCACGTGATCCTTGATCAGGGCGAAAGGCTTATCGGCTCCTGCGGTCCGTCCTTCCCAACCATGGTGAAAGTAAAGCGCCGCGCCGTGATCGATCAGGTACAACTGGCGGTGCCACATCAGCAGATTGGTGTTGCGTGCGGTGCGGTCGACATTGCTGACATAGGCGTCGAACCATACGATCCGAGAGGCCAGGTCTGGCCCCGGACGTTCGGCCACGGGATCGAAGTTCACCGCACCCGGCAGATAGTCCAGCGCAAGGTTCAGGCCGGCACTGGCGCGAATCAAGTGCTGGATCTCGGGATCGCCTTCCGTGCGAGCCAGATCCGGATCCAGCTCCATCAAAACGATCTCCGGCACCGGCAGGCCGAGCGCACGGGCAATGCCGCCAGCCACCACCTCGGCAATCAGCGCCTTGGGCCCCTGGCCCGCGCCGCGAAACTTGAGTACGTACATCCCTTGGTCGTCGGCTTCGACGACGGCGGGCATGGAGCCGCCCTCCCGGAGTGGCGTGACGTAGCGGGTGGCGAGAATGGTTCGAAGTGGCATCCGCACAGGATAACCGGTCGATGCCGGCCGCCGGAAAGGGACGCGTGCGAAGAAAAAAACGCGGGCGCCGGAGGAGCAGGAACCGTGACCCGCGACAAAGGGACGAATATCCCTGACAAAGGAGGAGAGAGGCCGCTGTGGCAAGCGCCATCCCAATGCAATTCTCCATGCCGCCGCTACCAGGAGCGGCACCAACCACCGCTTGGGTGCCGCTCCTTCCGCTGCGGAGAATCGAAAGGCGATCCAGACGAGGTTGACCCGCTCTTTCCGCACAAACCAATGACCCGGTCTGGCGTCGATTCTCCAGTGGGGCCTGGGTCAAAGCTTCTTTGCGAAGTTTCCGAATACAGGCTAGGCCAAACCCAAAGGTATGGCACCCACGTCGCCTTTATAGGGGACGGCCCGCGAAAGATCGGTATACGGCGCGTCGTCGGATTGTTAGCGGGCGTAGTGGTTCAGCGGGTATATCGACTGGCCAACACAGCCAAAACACTCTTCATCGCACATGAACGTACAGGTCGCGGGGAAGCCCGCCCGGCCCGATTTTTCATTTGCTTAACTCGGTTTCCATGTGGAATTTACAACTGACAGCGTATTCATAAACATCTTCGTCATCATCCCCACCAGGAGGTCGTGAAGATGGGCAGTTTGAATCGCTATCCGTCGAATGGTCGTTTTCGCTGCGAAGTCGTCGACATCAAGGCAGAGCTGGAGCAATGGAAAAGGGACATCCATGAATACGGCTTTTACGAGCCAGGCGTGCCATTCAAAAAGTATGAGCCATGCCTGATTTTTGCCTACGACGCCTACCTGCAGCACCATAAGATTCCGTTGGATGAACTGCTGCGAACGTTGGAGAGCAAGTACAGCGAGCGTTTCGATCGAATGGATCGAATGGACTGGCATGTGATGCGCGAAATGCTGCAGCAGGTATGGCAGCGCATGGGCGGCTCGCTTGGAAGCGCCGTTACCACCCAGTAGCAAGCCATCCGTAGCGCGGTATAGCGAAACAAGAAGCAACAGATCAATAGGTAGCGGACAAAGCAGGCGTCGGTCGCTGTTTACAGCTACCGACGCTTTTTTTCACCACGATTTTATCGTCGGAACGATAGGCTTCTTGGACAAGCGAACCGAGGAGCAAGCGATGAAAGTCAATGAGATGATGACGACTGACGTATGCGTGGTGTCGCCCAACAATACGCTGCGCGATGCAGCGATGCTGATGGAAAAAATGGATATCGGCAGCCTGCCGGTAGGCGCCAACGACCGGCTGGTAGGCATCATCACCGATCGCGACATAGCAATTCGCGCCGTTGCCCAGGGCAAATCGCCGGACACCACGGTGCAGGAAGCGATGTCCACGGACATCAAGTACTGCTACGACGATGAAGACATAGATCATGTCGCCCGCAACATGGCAGATCTCGAGCTGCGCAGAATGCCGGTGGTCAATCGCGACAAGCGCCTTGTTGGTGTGGTGTCTCTTTCCAATTTCGCGTACAGCGGAAATAGGAAAGCATCCGACAAGCTGCTGAAGGGTGTTGCCGCGCCGCATTGATCAATAAATTGATCAACGAAGCGAGTAGGCAGTACCGATACCAAAACAAAAATGGCACTGAAGACGCCCCGCTTGTCGGGGCGTCGCTGCATGGGGCAACCATCAACGAAGCGCGCACCCTGCCTGCGGCCGCCTCCTGCTATGACACGCGTAGTAACCCACAGCCTGATGTGTCGGCCTGAACTCCTTTGAGTTCATCGTGGTGATAGGCAAGTGAACAAGATGCGGAGTCCAATTTAAAACCGTGACGAATGCGTGAATGAACGGGCGAAGCTATATGACGTATCGTCGCTGCATCGTAGTAAAGGTCGAATCACTATTATCTGTAGCATGCCGAAACGGATCCTGATTGTCTGCGTTGGAAACCTGTGCAGGAGCCCGACAGCGGAAGTGATTCTGCGGGAGGCGCTGCCTATTCAGGGTTACGAGATAAAGTCGGCTGGGTTGGCCGCCGTATACGGAAATCCCATGGATCCAAGGGCCGCAGCCTTGTTGGCGGAGCATGGGTTCAGCGGCGAAAACCACATTTCCCATCGGGTAAATCCGCCCCTTGTCGAGGGCGCCGATCTCGTCCTGGCCATGGAAAAAAAGCATCTTGCCGCGCTATCAAAAATGGCGCCGGGCGCCCGTGGAAAAATCCATTTGCTGGGGAAGTGGCGTGGGAATCTGGAGATTCCGGACCCGTACGGAAGAGACCTGTCCACGTACGAGCGCGCGTACCAGATGATCGATGAAAGTATCAAGCATTGGTGCCCACGCATTTAACTCGGCTTTTATGTCGTGACACGGATTTCACGGTTGGCGATTTGGGTACGCAATAATCGTTTTCGACAATCCACCTTTCATCAGAATGCAGTGTGTTCTTCACCCTGTCATCAGATTTTTTCCACTAAATTCGCTTCGATCTAACAGGAACGGCTCGGATGCGCAATGTCGGCAGATTTGCCGACAAGGTGCATGGAGGTTCAACCGCTGAGGGGTGTGGTTGTGGTACGTGCAGATGCACACGGATTCAACAACTAAATAAATAATCCGAGGCAAAGGTGCATGGAGAACCCCAAACTGGTGGCCGCCAGCGCTATAGCGCTTGCAGTCACCTTAGTCGCCATCTTTTCGATGCGCCCATGGGCGCGCCGGCTAGGGCTGGTGGACAAACCGGACGCCCGTAAACGCCATCGCGGACGCATTCCTCTGATCGGAGGTTTGTGCTTCTTCTTGGGTACGTTGGTCGGGCTTACCTATCTGGGATATCTGGACCGGTTTGTCATGAGCCTGATGGCTGGCGGAGCGTTGCTGGTCGCCGCCGGCGTCGTGGACGACGTCAAAGACACCAGCGTCCGTTCGCGATTGCTCGTTGAAGCCGCCGCTGCGGCCATGGTCATCGTGGTATCTGGTTTCTACATCGACCACCTGGGGGACCTGCTGGGCATCCAGGGTTTCCGTCTGGGCTTGCTCGGTATTCCGGTGACCGTGATCGCCGTCATTGGGCTGATCAACGCTTTCAACATGCTGGATGGCATCGATGGCCTGGCGGCCGCCATGGCGATGGTCAGCATCGCCGCCGTACTGCTTTACGACACCGCGAGTTTTTCCGCGCCCGGCGTGCTGCTGCTGCTGCAGATTCTGTTTGCAGCTCTGGTGCCGTACTTCTTCGTCAATCTTGGCTGGCCGGACGGGCGCAAGATCTTCATGGGAGATGCCGGCAGCACCCTGATCGGCTTTGTACTGGGGTGGAGCCTTATTTATCTGAGCCACAACAGCGTGGGCCGGGTAGCGCCGGTCGATGTGCTGTGGTGCGTGGCGCTGCCGGTGATGGATACGTTGGCGGTCATGCATCGCCGCATTCGCCTGGGGCGTTCGCCATTCAAGCCCGACAGACAACATCTGCACCATTTGTTGGTCGACGCCGGATGTCCGCCGCGCATGGCGCTGGTAGCCATCGTGGCTGCGAGCGGGGTCCTGGTAATGCTGGGCTATGCACTGCGAAATGCGCCCGAGACCGTCAGCGCTTCGCTGTTCGTGGCAGTGTTGGCTGCGTATATGTTGTGGCTGCCCCCGTTCTTGGCGTGGTTACGAAATTCGACGTGGGGGCGGACGCCATCGGCAGGCCCATCGATGCCTTGGGCTTCCGTTGATGTCGAGCGCAAGCTCGCGCTGGAAGGCATTACTCCGATTGCGCCCCGTGCGTTGATCGATGAGGTCGACGACGAGAGTTTTCCGGTGTCCACCTCAGCCGCGGCTGCGTCGACACCGACAGTGAAGACGCTGTGCGTGCTTGCAGCTGCGCCGGATGCCGTCGCGATGGCGCCGATCGCGCGGAAGCTTTCGCACGACGACCGTTTCGATTCCACGGTGTGCGTTACCGCGACACCGCATCACCAAGCGGAGCAAGTGCTTCGGCTTTTCGATCTGCAGCCGGATGTGCAATTGGACGCCGGCTCGGGCGATGATCCTACCGACACCGCTTTTGCCGCGCTGGGCGGAATGAAGCGCGTGCTGAACGAAGTGCAGCCGGACCTGGTGCTGGTGCCCGAAGACGCGTCCACCACTTTGGCGGCGGCACTTGCCGCCTACTACCGCCAGATCCCGGTAGTGAGCATCGATACGGGACATCCGGACGCGCCGCCTTCCCATCTGAACGATGATGCCAGCAGGAAGATCGTGCATACGCTGGCATCGCTGCATGTCATCCAGAACGAGAACGCCGAGCGCGAGCTGTTGTCCGAAGGTGTTTCCGCCGACAGCGTGTTGGTGGCCGGAGACATCGCCATCGATACCCTGCATACAGCTCTGGAGCGTCTGCGTCGGGATACCGTGCTGAACCAAGATCTGGCACGCCGGTTTCAATTCCTGCGCGCCGGCAGCCCGCTCCTGTTGATCGCTTGCCGTAGCGGCATGGCCGAAAACGCCGGCGCGATAGCCGGTGCGTTGCGCCGCGTCGCACCCTGGCATCCTGAAATCGATATCGCCTGTCCTGCTGAGCTGATTCGACGTTCTCTGGACAGCACCGAGGCGCCGCTGAGCATCTTCAACAACGTCCATGCCATCGATCCGCAGGACTACCTGGCTTGGGTATATCTGTTGAACATGGCGCACCTGATCGTGGCCGATGGCGAAACCCAGGCCGAAGTCGCGGCGCTGGGCAAACCGGTCCTGGTGGTTCAAGGCGGCGTGCGTTGCGCCGACGTCATAGATCGCGTGAATGTCAGAGCGGTCGGCCCCAATCCCACGACCATGGCCGATCGCATCCTGACGCTGCTAGGCGAGCACCAAGCTTACGAAGCGATGTGCTTGGAATCGGAAGATTGGAGCGACGAGGATGTTGCGTGCCAACGCATCATCGAAGCATTGGCGGGTCTGTGCCCCACAAAAAATGCATCCGCGATCCCGACGCGGGGCCCAGGCCCGCTTATCAACCCAGGCCTCCAAGGTATTCGGGAGGCGCTATGACCCTGAAGCATCCGCCATGCCTGGGCCATTCATGCCGGGAGCAGGGCCGCAAGCATGAGGCACGGCTGCGGCGACTCAACCGCGTTGCCGGCAGGCTGCCGGTGAACTGGACGCGGCGATTTCTTCTTTGACTGGTGAAGCACTATGGCTACGCATCTAATTACGAGGACCGGTGGGCGCGGTCAGACGGCGACCATCCACGATGACGACATCGATCTGCCGACACTGGTAACGACGCTATCGGAGAACAAGCGGACCATTCTGCTCGGAACCGGTTTGTTCCTGCTCGCCAGCCTGGCTTACATCGTACTGGTCACACCCAAGTACGAAGCCAACGCCGTGGTGCAGGTCCAGAGCAGGCTGCCGACGGTCCCCGGGCTGAGCACCAACGCCGCGGCACCTGCGCAATCGCCGGCCGAATCGCCAGCGGCCACCGAAATACAGCTGCTGACGTCGCGCCGGGTACTGGGCGAGGCGTTGGAGAAGCTGGACCTGGATGTGGCTATCGAGCCTGTCCGGTTTCCGCTGATCGGCGATTTCATCGCGCGCCAGTTCCAATCCTCGCAACCGGGTGAAGTGGCATCGCCCTGGTTCGGGCTAAGCCGTTACGGCTGGGGCGGCGAGCGGGTGAAGATCGCAAAGCTGGACGTGCCGCCGGACTACATCGACGTTCCCATGCAAATGAATGTCGGCGAAGCCGGCCGCTACACCTTGTCCGACGGTGAAGGTCGCGTGCTGGCGCAAGGACGCGTGGGGCAGGAGGTCGACAGCAACGGCATCAAGGTGCGGGTGGACGAACTCAGCGCCAATCCCGGCATGCGCTTCAACGTCAAGCGCCTGGACACGACCACGATCATGGCGAACTTGAAGCGGGACGTCGTCGCCACCGAGCAAGGCCGGAGTTCCGGGGTCATTTCGTTGACCTACGCCGATACCGATCCGGTGCGGGCAAAGCGCGTGCTGGATGAGATCACCCAGGCCTACGTGCATCAGAACGTCGCCCGCAACTCCGCTGAAGCGGCCAAGCGATTGAAGTTCGTTACCGAGCAGCTGCCTAACGTGCGAGACGAGCTGGAGAAAGCGCAGGCGGCATTGCGCGATTTCCAGAACCGTACCCAGACGCTGGACGTCGGTGTGCAGAACAAGGCGCTGCTCGACCAGACCATCGCGCTGGATACCGGCATCCAGCAACTTCAGATCCAGATGACCGAGATCGCCAGCCGGTACACGCCGCAGCACCCCAGCTATCAATCGCTGCAGCGGCAGATCGGCCAATTCCAAGCCGAGAAAAACGCGCTGATGGGGCGGATCAAGCAACTGCCGGACACGCAGCAGGGATTGTTCCGTCTTAACCGCGATGTCGAAGTGACCAACCAGACATACGCCAATCTGTTGGATCAGGCGCAGCAACTCGACATCGCGCGCGCCAGTGCGGTCGGCAATGCGTTGGTGATCGATCCCGCCGCGGTCAATATGCGCAATCCCGCCTGGCCGCAAACTTTGCCGGTGTTGGCCGGCGGTACGCTGCTGGGTGCGATCGTGATGATCGCCTTCGTGCTGTTGCAGCAGACCTTCCGGCGCGGCGTCGAAGATCCCATCGATATCGAGCTGCTGGGCTTGCCGGTGTATGCATCGATACCTTTCAGCGAAAAAGGTCGCGAACTCAGCGTGCACCAGAATCGCTACAGCCGCGACGGACGGCAGCACCTGCTGGCCTTGCGGGCACCTACCGATCTGGCGATGGAAGCGCTGCGCACGCTACGCACCAGCCTGCATTTCGCGCGTCTGAAAACCAAGAACAATCTGCTGATGATCGCCGCGCCAAGTCCGGGAGTGGGCAAGACCTTCGTCTGCGCCAATCTCGCCGTGGCCATCGCCCAAGCCGGGCAACGCGTTCTGCTGATCGACGCCGATATGCGCCGGGGCACGTTGCACAAGGCGCTGGGAGTTCGCTGGGAAGGCGGCCTGTCCGATCTGATTTCCGGCCAGGCAGAGCTGGAGGACGTCATCCGCAATGTTTCCGGAACCGAAAACCTGTCGTTCATATCGCGCGGTTCGGTGCCGCCCAATCCTTCCGAACTGCTGATGCACCCGAGATTCTCGGGACTGCTGCAGCAACTTGGGCAGCGATACGACATCGTGGTCATCGATACGCCGCCGGTGCTGGCGGTAACCGACGCCGCGGTCATCGGCCATCACGTAGGCACCTGCCTGATGGTGGTGCGCTGGGGCTTGAATCAGCAGCGCGAAATCGCACTGGCCAAGCAGCGGTTGGAGCAGAACGGTGTACGCGTCAAGGGCGCCATCTTCAATGGCGTGCAAAAGCGCGGTGCCGGCCGGTACGCCTACAGCTATTACGAATACATTCCCGCCCGCAACTCGAAATCAGGGTGAGCATGCAAATCACCATGTCCCCCTACTACGGCAAGCCGGATTTTTCCGCGCTTGCCAAGGGCAGCACCGCACGCGAACGGCTCGATCTGATATCCGTGGCCGACATACTGCGCAACGCGTTTGTGTATCCGCCGCACTCGATCTTCGAAGACGTGAAACTGGTGACCTTCGGCTTCTGTCCCAACCAGGACATGCACCGGGCGCCGGAATTCCACTTCAAGTTTCGCAACGCCGGCGAAGTGCCCGAAGTCGCCAAGCAAGACCAGGATTGGGTAGCGGAATACCATCGGTTGCTCTGCCAGGCCATTGTCGAATCATGTGCGGAAATGAAATCGCCATGGCTATTGCAAAGCGGCGGCAAGGACTCGACCACGCTGGCGATCGCCATCGCCGATGCCCGGCCCGACACGACCTGCATCACCTATCTTGGGGGTCGAGAGGAAAACGAGCTGGAATCGGCCAGCCACGTCGCCAGAACGCTGGGCCTGCGCCACGAAGCATTCGTTTGCGATCCTGGCCGGGCTTTCGACCGCTATGTCGCCGTGGCTGATCGCATGCCATTGCTGACGGCCGATTTTGCCTTGCTTTCCTATGTCGACCTGGCCACCGAAGTCGACGCGCTAGGCGGCGACGGCGTTATC
Source organism: uncultured Pseudoxanthomonas sp. (assembly GCA_965653375.1). Classification (GTDB taxonomy): domain Bacteria; phylum Pseudomonadota; class Gammaproteobacteria; order Xanthomonadales; family Xanthomonadaceae; genus Pseudoxanthomonas_A. Next base: position 11,729 of record CBFGZY010000028.1, on the reverse strand, counting down.
GATGGACTGGGCGCGGACAGCTATTTCGGTACGCCGGTGGATCGCCAGCAGCGGCTGCTCGCCCGGCTGGCGCGGAACATCCGCCTACCTAGCAATGTGGCCGAGCTGCCGCTGGTCGATCGCAGCTTCCAGCTCTGCTTCATGTTGGGAACCCTGCAGATGAATGCCATCGAACGGGTCTTCCCCGGATCGCGTTTCAGCGATGCCGAAGTCGATGGCTTGTTCGGGCGTCCTATCTCGCGCGAGTCGCGCGCCCGCTTGGCATTGTTCAACGACGAGATCGCATCGGCGACCAGCCTGTGGGAGTGGCGCGATATGTCGATGTCCATAGCAGGCTCGGCCGGCGCGTTCGCCAAAGGGCTGTTCACCGCCAGCGCGCTGTCGCTGCACGCTGCCTATCCGTTCTGCGACCGCACGCTGCGCGAATGGATTCACCGCGAAGTGCCACGCGACCAGAAAGTGGACCCGGAGACGCACGTCAACAAGATGCTGATACGCAAGCACATCGCCAGGCGTTTCGGCGAGGATCTGCCTTACGTGCGCAAGAAGGGCAGCTTCCGGTTCGACCTGTGCGGTCTGGCCGCACAGCGTTTCGACATGGTGCGCAGCTACGCGGAACAGACCAGCGACCTGTTGCCGGGTGCCGTGCCCTGGTTGGACAGAAACCGTCGGCGGCTGGACAACAAGTATCACGCCTCGAAGTTCTACTTGCTGGCTATCGTGCTGCCATGGCTGGTCGAACACCGCCGCGAGATTGCAGCATCGCGGCGAGAAGTTGCGGCGCAGACGGTTGCCGCATGAGGTTTACCGCAACCGATTTGGGCTCGGAGGGCTCCGAGCCGGCAAATGCAGGATCCGCAACACGAAGACAGGTCCTGGGTGGCTTGCTTGCGCTGACGGGGTCCACCCTGTTTTGCGGCATAGGCGCCGCATTCGCCGCACCTGTTGCTGCCGGGTCAGCGGTTGCCGTGCCAAGAGCGCGCGGAGGCGCGAGAATCGATGTGCGCGATCACGGCGCCAAGGGCGACGGTGTGCGTGATGACACGATCTCGTTCCAGGAAGCGGTCGACGCATTGCCCAAGGAGGGCGGCACCGTGTACGTGCCGGCAGGCGCGTACCTGATCGATCCCACACGCAGCATAAAACTGCGTAGCCGCATGCATCTGTCCCTGGCGACGGGAGCCAGGCTAGTGGCTAAAGCGAATGCCGCACCTCGCTCCTACGTGTTGCTGGCGGAGAAACTGGAAAACCTGGAAATTTCCGGCGGACGTATCATTGGCGAACGCGATTCGCATCTGGGCACCACAGGCGAATGGGGGCATGGCATCGGCATTCGCGGCTGTTCCGGCGTCACCATCCGCAACATCCACATCTCGCGCTGCTGGGGCGACGGCATATCCGCTGGCGGAATGCACGCGCGCGGGGAGCCGTCCATTCCCGGCCGCGACTATGTAATCGAAAAAGTAGTCTGCACAGAGAACCGGCGCCAGGGGCTGACCATCGGTAGCTCAAGCGGTGTGCGCATCCGCAACTGCGAATTCAGCAACACCGGCGGTGTACCGCCAGGCGCCGGTATCGACATCGAGCCCGATACCGGCGTGGCGCGCGACGTGGTAATCGAGAGCTGCCTGGTGCGCGGAAATCGCGGGCCAGGAATTTCGCTGTACAAACGTGCCGCTGAAGTGACGGTAAGAAACTGCACCATCGAGCGCAATCGAGGCGACGGCATCCTGGCGGTAACCGCTATCGACTGCGTGTTCGCCGACAACATCATCCGCGAGAACGGGTTGGGAGGGATATTCCTGCGCACCGGCTCGCGCAATGTCCGCGTCACAGGCAACAAGCTCATGGGCAACGATCGCGGCCGCGGTGGAAAGCGGCAAGTTCGAATCGCAGATGACACCATTGCGATCCATGTCGAGCCGGACAACCTGGTCCAATAGCCGACCGTAGCAGCGCCACGCGTGAATCGCGTCCTTGCGCACGGCTTGGCAGAAGCCTGGCGGTTGGAATCGGCCGCAGATCAAAAGAGAGCGTCGGCTTCGCCTACGGAATGCCGATGAGCAGCGTGCCGGCATCGACTGAACCTGTGCGCCCGTTTAGGCTGGCCCAGGGCAGGTGAGAATCTCATCGCCGCATTTACGGTTAGGGTCTGCGCTCTTCAAATCTCTGAATGGCCTGATGATGCGGAAATTCACCTAACCTGCTGCGCCGGGCGCCGCGGTCATTGTCTTGATAATGATGAACATGGCCGTGAATACCAGGTCGTGGTGCGTGAAAGAGCTTTGCGCACGTCAGAAGTCAGGAAGATGAAAAGCCAGCTTTCAACGCAGTTATATTGATGAATGCGAGTCGAAAATCGGTATATGGACCTAGTCAGCTAGGTAACCAACGAGCTAGATGAACTATTCACGCAGAAAGACTTGCGCAACCTCACAGAAACGAAAATTGGGGGGCGCTATTAAAAAACCTTTCTGTATATTCACGCCGTCGTGATATGTGATTGCGGCGTGATTATTTTTTAACTTTAGTCGGACTGCATTGGTCCGGCGCCTAAGGGATAACTTTGTGAAGAATATAGAACTCGTGCACTCCGTGCGCGAGGCTGGGATGCCTCGGCGCGATTTTCTGCGTAACTCCATGCTGCTCGCTTTGCCAGGTGTCCTTGCAGCTACCGGCATCCCCAATGTCTTCGCGGCCACCGGCGTCTATGCCGGGGCATATGCGCCGCCGCAGCGGGCCCGGGGCACCGCTACGCTGAACGTACGCGACTGGGGCGCTAACGGCGACGGCGAACATGACGACACGACCGCCTTCCAATCCGCCATCAACGCACTGCCTTCGACGGGCGGCACCGTCTACGTGCCTGCCGGCACTTACGTCATCGATCCGGCACGCAACGTACGTCTGCGCAGCAAGATGCATCTCCAGCTGTCGCCGGATGCAGTGCTGGTCGCCAAGCGTAACGACCTGGAGCGCGCCTATGTACTGATGGTCTACAAGGTCAGCGATGTCGAGATTTCGGGCGGCCGGATCGTCGGCGATCGCGAGAACCACCTGGGTACCACCGGCGAGTGGGGCCACGGCATCATGGTCCGCGGATCGGCGCGAGTGACTGTGCGCGATATCCACATCTCCAAGTGCTGGGGCGACGGAGTATCGATCGGCGGCGCCATGGTCACCAACGCTCCGACCATCCCGTCTTCGGATGTGGTGATCGCCAACGTCGTGTGTACCGGCAATCGCCGCCAGGGGCTGACGATCGGTTGCTCGACCAACGTCAAGGTCTACGACAGCGAGTTCAGCAACTCCAACGGCATCGCACCCGCCTGCGGCATCGATATCGAACCGGACTCCAACGATTCGCGTACCACCTCGACCGTCCACATCGAGAACTGCCTGATCCGCAACAACGCGGGCAACGGCATCCTGGTGTACAAGCGTGTCCAGGGCGTGACCATCAAGCGCTGCACCATCGAGTACAACGGTGGCCACGGCATTCTGACGATCGGTCCGAACACCGGCTATATCGCGCTCAACCGAATCCAGCACAACTACCTGGTGGGACTGATGTTCGGTTCGGCGACCCGCGGCTATCAATCCAGCGGAAATGCATCCTGGAACAACAACGTGCGTCTGCATGGCGTGAACACCACCAGCAAGAACATGCAGTCCATGACCGGCATCGTAGGCGGAAACTACGGAAACGGTGCCCATGTCGCGAAAACCTCGGATTCGTACGACATCCGGGTAACCACGAATACTTACTCGAAATAAGCGCCAATGTAGCGCGGCAGGAAGCCAACAGGTGAGAGGTAGGCGGCAGTCCATCGGGCTGCCGCCTTTTTTTTGATTATCTATCGCCGTTGTCTGCGGTTAATACCGATGCAATAAATCTGTGGTTTTTGAGTGCTGCGATGCTGTTTGCGTGATCGGTTCGTGAAGGGAAGCAGGCGGGCCGTCGATATAATCGCGGCCCCGTCCAAAGGATGACAGTGCTGCGTCGTGTCGTTCGGCGTAATCGCTGGGCGCGTGGTCGCACGGAACCGGCAGATGAGATTTATCCTCTTCGCGAATACCGATTGGTATCTGTACAACTTTCGTCTCTCGACCGCCTTGCAACTGAAGGCACAAGGCGCAGAAGTCATCATGTTGTCGCCTCCCGGCGAGTTCGGAGCGCGCTTCGCAGAACATGGGATCCGCTGGTTGACCTTACCAATGGATCGGGCAAGTTTGAATCCGCTGCGGGAAGCGTGGACCTTGCAGCAACTTGTGCGGCTGCTGAAAACCGAACGTCCGGACTTGCTGCATAACTTCACGGTCAAGTGTGCCGTCTACGGCGCCATCGCCGCGCGCATGGCCAAGGTGCCCGCGGTCGTCAATGCGGTGGCGGGTATGGGTTATGTGTTCACCAGCAACCGTTTGAAGGCACGCGTTCTGCGGCCGGTCGTCAGCGCTCTGATGCGCGGAACCTTGGCGGGCGAACATTCGCGTGTCGTGCTGCAGAACACCGACGACGCCGAAGCCTTCGCCGCTTCCCGCCTGGCTCCACCGCAATACATCCGCCTGATCCGCAGTTCGGGTGTGGACGTCCAGCGATTCCAACCGGTATCTCGCGCAGATGCGGCGCGGCCGTTACGCGTTCTGTTGGCCGCGCGCCTGCTGCAGGAGAAAGGCGTTCGTGAGTACGCCGCTGCCGGTGCACTGCTGCGAAGACAGGGAAGGGATATCGAACTGCTGCTGGCAGGCATGCCGGATCCGGGCAACCCTCATTCGGTCACCCGTGAAGAGGTGGAGAGTTGGCAGCAGGAAGGCGTGCTGCGTTGGCTGGGCCATGTCGACGATATGCCCGCGCTGATGCGCGAGGTGGATGTGATGGCATTGCCGAGCTACTACCGGGAAGGCGTGCCGAAGAGCTTGATCGAAGGTGCCGCCAGCGGTCTGGCACTGGTCACCACCAATCTTCCCGGCTGCCGCGAAGTTGTCTCGCAGCACAGCACTGACGGCTTGCATGTCGCCCCGCGCGATGCGAACTCGCTGGCGGAAGCTTTGGCGCTGTTGGACGATGACCGTGCCCTGCTGCGGCGGCTGGGCGAGTGTGCGCGGCAGCGTGCGTTGCTGCATTTCGACGAACGCATGGTCATCCAGAAGACGTTCGAGGTGTACGGCGAACTGCTGCCAGCGCCCTTGCAGGCGGCTGAGGCAGTGGCGCAGTGACGGTGGTCATGCCGCGGGGCTGGCGTCCAGCGGCTATCGCCATCTCGCTGTTGTGGCTGGCGACAGTCGCCGGCGCGGGCATGGTGTTCCTTACCCAGACAATGCTTGCGCGCCGGCTGGGTCCTTCGGCCTATGGATTGTTCGCTTCTTCGCTGGCCACGATCACGATGGTCGCTCCGCTTGCCGGTTTCGGCCTATCGCAGTTCCGACTCAAAGCCTATGGCTCCGAAGGGTGGGCGGCCGATCGCTGGCTGCGGCCTTCATTGCGCTTCACCACGGCTACTACCTTGCTCGCTGTTGCCATAGTGGTGGCGTGGGCGCTGATGGGCCCGCCGGTGGATCCGGCGACGCGCTTTGCGCTGCTGGCGCTGTCGCCGGTCATCCTGGGTTTGCTTGCGGTCGACCTGGTTGGAAGCAAGTTGCGGCTGGAGGAGCGCTATGGCGCGCTTGCGGGATGGCAGCTGCTGATGCCGGGCGGACGCTTGCTGGTGGCGGCCTTGATACTGATGACGCCGCATGCGACACCAGGCTTCGTCGCATGGGGTTATTGCGCGGTTGCGCTGGTGGCCGTGGCCATGGCGGCGCCACAGGTGCGCGCCATGATGGACGGCCGGATGCAACTGCAAGGGCATGGTGCGCGTGGGCCGGTCGGAGAGGTCGAAGCTTTGCCCGCGCCGGGTGTAATGCGGCTGTGGTCGCAGGCCTGGGCATACGGCGTTGCGGCAATGCTCTACCCAGTATTTTTCCAAGTCAGCACCGTGTTGCTGAAATATCTCAATGCCGATGATCAGGCGGGGCGCTACGGCATCGCGCTGGCGGTGATGACCGCGATCTACCTGCTGCCTGCAACCATCTACCAGAAGTTTCTATTGTCCAAGTTGCACCGTTGGGCGGTGCACGACAAGCCGAAGTTCTGGCGAATCCAGCGCCAGGGCAGCATCGCCATGTTGGCGGCTGGGTTGGCAATCGGCACGGTGCTGGCGCTATCCGCACCGTACCTGGTGCCTCTCGCTTTCGGAGAGGCTTATCGCCCGGTGGCGAACATTCTGATGGTGTTGGCGCTGTGCATACCCATCCGTTTTCTCTCCACAGCGGTGGGCTCGGCACTGCTCACGGAAGATCACATGCGTTACCGCGTTCTCGCGATGGCGCTGTCCACTGCCGCGGCGGTGCTGTTGAACATACTTTTGATTCCACTTTTCAATGAGCTCGGCGCCGCGATCGCGACGGTGCTGGCAGAAGCCTTGTTGCTGCTGGCGATGTATCGCGGTGTCCGGCGCATACGGCGGGCGGAGGGCGAATGAAGCGGCATGCGCTGAAGGTGGACTTTACTGGCTATTACGGGATGAACAATTTCGGCGACGATCTGTTCGGCGCGATTTGCTGGGCCGCGGCGCAGCGCTACTGGAATGCTGAGCCACGCCTGGTGGGGCCGGTCATTGCGGGTGTTCCATCGCTTTACACCATGCCCAATTGGTTTCCGGCGCGTGTTTATGGCGCGACCGGGCCGCTAGGGAAAGCGAGCAGGCTCTACAGTTTCCTGCGTGCGACCGAAGGCTCCGATGTGCTGGTGATGGGAGGTGGCTCGGTAATTACCGCGCGCGAATCGTTCCGCAAACCGAAGATGCTGTCGGCGCAGCGCCGTCGCGGCCTGCAGCTGGCGGCGGTCGGGGTCTCCATCGGCCCTTTTCCGGACTCGGCCTCGGAGGACTCGGCGGCGGCTTTCCTTGAGCACTTTTCCTATATCGCGGTGCGCGACCGCCGCTCCTACGAACTCGCGGTGCGCATGGGGCTGGAAGGAAAGACCCATCACGGCCGCGACCTCGCCGGTCTGTTGCCGCTGTTGGTGCCGAAGTCGGAACGGAGTGATCAGTCCCGTGCAGCCGGCCAGTCGCTCCGGATTGGATTGGCGCCTTGCAACTACAAGACAGGTAGCGGATACGCTGCACCCGACCCTGAGACATGGCAGGCGGGGTTGACCGAGGCCTTGGCGCGACTCGCCCGCCGGAATCCGCTGCAAGTCGATGTCTTCAGCCTCAACGAACACCCCACGCATGGGGATTTCGCTCTGGCGCAAACACTGTGTCAGGCATTGGATAACCGTGGCATTCCCGCCCGTACGATCCGGTACCGTGCGCGAAGTCCACTGACCATAGTGGAGGCTATCGATGCCTGCGACGCCGTCGTCAGTGCGCGCCTGCACGGCGCCATCGTGGCCTATCTGCGAGGCGTGCCGTTCACGATCATCGATTACCACCCGAAATGCCAGGATTTCGTCCAGGACATAGGCCTTGATGATGTCCGGCGTATTACCGCCGGTCGGGAGTCCGTCGATTCGTTCAGTGGGGCGTTGGATTCCATGCTGGGCGGAACGGGCGAACCGACGCTTTCACGCGAGATTTACGCGCAACAGACGCAAGACGTATTCAAATGTGCGCCATGGGCAACCACATGGGCGACAACGGGAAACATGCAGTGAGCACGCACGCGCCGACGCTGCCGCGACAACTGCGAGCGCCGGTCAGCGCGGTGATTCCGTGCTACCGCTGCAAGGACACCATTGGCGCCGCGGTGGCATCGATCGCAGCGCAAACATTGCCTCCGAAGGAAGTCATCCTGGTCGACGACTGCGGTGGAGACGGCACATTGGAAGCTTTGCACAAACTTGCGGCGACCTATCCTCCGGGATGGATCAAGGTCGTTGCCCAGCCGGCCAACGGAGGTCCGTCGTGCGCGCGTAATGCGGGCTGGCGAGAGGCCACTCAGGAATATGTAGCGTTTCTGGATGCGGACGATACCTGGGCACCCACTAAGCTCGAAGTGCAGATAAAGGCACTGCGCAACGATCCGCAGATTGCCTTGATCGCGCATCGGATGGAGGTCCGCAATCGCGACCAGCCGCTGCCGCCGCAGCGGCCGCTGAAAGTCGCCATCCTCGGCCGCCGTCGGCTGCTCCTAAACAACCCGTTTCCCACCGCATCGGTGGTGCTGCGGCGCGATCTTCCTTTCCGCTTCAACGAAAATTTCCGTCGCGTGGAAGATTTCCTGCTGTGGGCTCAAATCGCGTTCTCCGGATACCGCTGCGCCAAGATCAATCAGACGCTCGCTTTCTGGCACAAGCCCACGTATGGCGCGGGCGGGCTCAGCGAGGATCTCGACGCAATGCACCGTGCCGGTCGCGAAGTACGTCTCGAGTTGCTCCGGTTGGGCTTGGTAAGCCGGAGTGAACATTACATCGCCCGTTTGGTTGGCATGGTGCGCAGGGCGCGCCGCCGGCTACTGATGACGATGCGGCGTTTGCAGGCACGCGGGGGGGTGGCACCATGAGAGTGATCGATTCCACTGCGATTCCGCTGCAGCGTCGCCGTGCTTCCGACGTCACCGCGGAAGCATTGCTCAGCCTGCTGTTGCTGGCGGCGGTGGCGGCGTTCGGCTGCATGCTGGTCGGGGGCCGGGATGTCGGCGTCGGTACCGATACCTACGTCTATGCCGGCTTCTTCGAGCGTCTGGGCCTGCACACGATCGAGACCCGGCTGGAACCCGGTTTCGTCTATCTGAGCCTGGCGTTGAGAAATATCGGATTGGACGTGACCGGCTATCAGACGGCGTTGTTCGCATTGCTGCTGGTCACGGCGGTGATTGCAACGCACAGGTACTTCAAGTATCTGGGCGATCGGCGCGGCTATCTGACCTTCCTGAGTGCGGCGCTGATGCTGCTGTTCGTTTCGCCGATGTTCGTCAACGGATCGATCAACGCGATCCGTCAAGGATTGGCGGCGCTTCTTGTGTTCACTTCGCTGCTGTCGTTCTATCAGCGCCGTTGGTGGCCGTTTGCCATCTACGGTGCGTTGGCCAGCAGCCTGCATTTCTCATCGTTGATGTATTTGGCGTTTTCGCCCTTGCTGCTGATCAGTCCGCGCCTGCTTCGCTATGTCGCGGCGGGCGCGTTTGTCATGTACGTGTCGGGACTGTCGGCAACGTTGGTGCGCGCGCTGGCACCCTCCCTGTATGAACTGGTGATGGAATACACCGCCAACAGCTATTACCGCTCCGGCGTCCGCGTGGATTTCGCGGTGTTCTCCATCTTCTGGTACGCGTTGCCGCACATCCTGGCGCCGCTGGTGAGATCGCCTTACAAAGAGTTGATCAAGGACAGCACCGCGATCTACCTGGTGATGCTGCTGCCGTTCTTCGCTGTTGGCTGGGGCTACTTCTCAAACCGTTACCTGCTGCCGGGCTGGCTGGCGGTCTCGGTCATCCTCGCGGCCATGGTCTGCCACAGCCGCATTCCGCTGGTGCGGCACCCTCTGGTGATCCGGCTGGGACTGCTCGCGTCCTGCGCGGTGTTCTATTTCTATGTCACCCACGAAATCGTGATCTGACGACCCCATGCCCGACATGCCGTCGTCCTTGCAGGACATCGCCGTTTCGCTCACCTATCCGCTGACACTGTCGTTGTGTCTGGTTTTTTGCGGTGTTGTCGCCGCGATCCTGCGATGGCGCAAACTAAGCGGCCTGCTGCTGGTGATGGCGATATCGTGGTCGCTGCTATGGTCGTTGCCGCCGGTATCCGACGGCTTGAGAGGCATGCTTGAAAAGCGCTACTCGGTGGTCGATGAAGCCGAATTGCCAGTGGCCGATGCCGTGGTGGTGCTGGGCGGCGGCAGCCAGTACGGCTGGCTCAATCGGCCGAACGTGCGGCCCGAGGATCTGGAGAGCAGCCGCTTAGCCGCTGGCGCGCGCGTCTGGCTAGCCGGCCGCGCGCCGGTGGTGGTGCTCACCGGCGGCGGAGTGCGCGGCACCAGCGAAGCGCGTCGGATGGCCTCGGCGATCGGTCGTTTGGGCGTACCGGATTCTGCGTTGCTGCTGGAAGAACGCAGCCGCGACACCCGCGGCAATGCGCAGTTCACCGCTGCCCTGCTGCAGCCGCGCGGTGCGCGAACCATATTGTTGGTCACATCTTCCCTGCATATGCCGCGTGCGGCGCTGCTGTTTCGTGAAGCCGGTTTTCACGTCATTCCGGTGCCGGTACCGGAGCGATCGCAAAACCCGGCTTGGCATGATCAATGGCGACCTTCGCGCCAGGCTTTGTGGCGTAGCGGCCGCGCGATGAAAGAGTTCGCCGCGCTGGCGGTAGCGCACCTGCAAAATCGAAACGCGGCGGCGATGTGATTTGTTCGTGAAGATTATTTTATGAACAGTGGCAGACCGCGGTCGATTCCTTCACGTGCTTACCGCAATGCCCAATTTAGGCTTCAAGTGCGTCCTGCGGCGACACACCTTGAATGGGCTAGCACGCTGTCCAGGCGAAGCGATCGGTAGTCGGCACACCCCATCGCGGACAGATGGCATGCGGCGGTCAACGCGCGATGCCGTGCCATGAGCTTATGAGGACCTATCAGGTGAAAACCATTCTTCGTACTGGCGTGACCGCTTTGGCCGCCATCATGCTTGCCGGATGCGCACTGGGACCGGGTCAGCGGATGACGAGCAACCACACGCTGGTGGAGAGCGGCGATGTCGAGATGATCGCCATCACGCCGGAGGTGATCTCCGCGCCCAGCGCCGCCGTGCAGCTTCCCGCCGAACTGGCCAGCTACAAGCCGGAGTCGTACCAGATCCATCCCGGCGACACGATTCTGGTCACGGTCTGGGACCATCCGGAACTGACGACGCCTGCAGGCAATCAACAACAGGCGATCACCAACGGCCGGCTCGTGCAACCGGACGGCACGTTCTTCTATCCCTACGCCGGCAAGATCAACGTCTCCGGCATGACCATCGAGCAACTGCGCAGCACACTGGCCGAACGGCTTGCGCGCTATCTGCGCAACCCGCAGTTGGACGTCAATGTGGTGGGCTTCGGCAGCCGCGTGGCATTGCAAGGCGCCTTCACCGATACCACCCCCCAGGAATTCACGACAGTTCCGCTGACGCTTTCGCAGGCGATAGGCAGGGGGCGTATCAATGTGGAGCAGGCCGATTTGGCCGGCTTTGTTTTGACGCGCGACGGGCGTGATTATCCGCTCGATCTGGATGCGTTGAATCGGGATGGCAAGCTCGCCCAGGACATCTACCTGAAACCGGGCGATCGCCTGTTCCTGCCGTTCAACGATCGCAAGGAAGTCTATGTAGTGGGTGAAGTGCTGCGCCCGCAAGCGCTCAACTTCAAGACCACCGACATGACGTTGACGCAGGCGCTCGGCCGCACGGGTGGCCTGAATCCGATCAGCGCCAAGGGCGGCGCGGTCTATGTGATCCGCGGTGTGGAGAATATGCAGGCCGCACCGGCGAAGGTTTATCACCTCGATGCCACCTCGCCGGTTGCCTTCACACTGGCGGACCGGTTTTCGCTGCGGCCGGGCGACGTGGTCTGGGTGGGCCCGGCGGGCATCACGCGTTGGAACCGCTTCTTGAGCCAGCTGTTGCCGCTCTCCGGCATCATCAGCAACGCCGCGGCGGCGCAATACAACATCGGCGGTCGCGATTGACCGCCGGCCGGCCGCCGCTTT
>CBFGZY010000027.1:0-45625 GCA_965653375.1 uncultured Pseudoxanthomonas sp. | reverse complement strand
CGTTTTTCCCCTTTCACCGGTACCCGCACACCCCCCTCCGCCACCCACGTCGCTCCTACAAAAAGTCGGGCATCCGGATCGATCAGAGAAGATCCGGATGGCGGACCTGCCCTTCCCCTCGCACGACAAAGCGCTCGACAGTCAGCGATTCCGCGCCCATGGGGCCGTAGGCGTGCAGGCGGGTGGTCGAAATGCCGATCTCCGCGCCCAGGCCGAGCTCACCGCCATCGGAAAAGCGCGACGAGGCGTTGACCATCACCACCGCCGAGCGCAGCGATTGCACGAAACGATCGGCGTTGGCAGTGTCGCGAGTGACGATAACCTCGGTGTGGTCGGAACCGAACCGGCGAATATGCGCGATGGCTTCGTCCAGGCTGTCCACCACCCGCACCGCCAGGATCAGGTCCAGGAACTCGGCGGCATAGTCGTCTTCGGTCGCCGCCTTGGCGCCCGACAGCAGTTCGCGCGACTGCGAATCTCCACGCAATTCCACGCTACGCGCACGCAATGCTTCGCCCGCCTTGGGCAGGAAAACCTCGGCAACGTCAGCGTGCACCAGCAGCGTCTCCAGGGCATTGCAGACGCCGGGGCGCGAAGCCTTGCCGTCCAGCAGCAAGCGCAGTGCCAACTCCAGGTCGGCGCTTTGGTCGACGTAGAGGTGGCACACGCCCTTGTAGTGCTTGATCACCGGCACTCGCGCATGCTCGGCGACGAATCGAATCAGGCCTTCGCCACCGCGAGGAATCGCCAGATCGATGATGTCGGTAAGCTGCAGCAATTCCAGCATGGTCTCGCGGCGCAGGTCTTCCACCAGGGTGAGTGCCGCATCCGGCAACCCGGAATCACGCAGCGCGCGTTTCACCGAAGCCGCAATGGCGGTGTTGGAATGGATGGCTTCGGAGCCGCCGCGCAGGATCACACCGTTACCGGCCTTCAAGCACAACGCGGCCGCATCGCCGGTGACGTTGGGGCGGGCTTCGTAGATCATCGCCACCACGCCCAGTGGCACCCGCACGCGTTCGATGCTGATGCCGTTGGGCCGCACTTCGCGACGAGTCACCTGCCCCACCGGATCGGGCAGTTCGGCTACTTCGCGCACTGCATTGGCGATACCGGCCAGACGGCCCGCGTCCAGTCTCAATCGGTCCAGCATGGCGCCGGTTACGCCCTTGGCGCTGGCGGCGTCCATGTCGCGGGCGTTGGCCGCCAGGATGGCATCGGCGTCGGCGTCCAGCGCCGCCGCCATGACCCGCAACAAATCGTTCTTGGCAGCCGTGGGCAATTGCGCGATGTCCTGCGCAGCGTCGCGGCATTGCAGGGCCTGTTGCTTGATGTCGCTCATCGTTGTGTTCCGATCAAAGCTCAAGATTTTTGTAGGAGTGGCGCTGGCATGCCGGCGCCACTCCTACATGTAAGAGTTTCTACAACAGCGCCAGGTCATCGCGGTGGACGATGTTCTCGCCATAGCTGTAACCGAGTATGCCCTCGATGTCGCGCGAGTGCCGTTGCGCGATCCGGCGGATGTCGACGGCCGAATACTGGACGATTCCGCGGGCGATACGCTGCTCGCCTTCGCTATCGCGCAGCGAGACTTCCACCATGTCGCCGCGGCGGAAGTCGCCTTCGGCGGTGATCACGCCGCCCGGCAGCAGCGAAGCGCCCTTCTGCGTCAATGCTTGTGCCGCGCCGACATCGACCAAGACTTTCCCGCCCGCTTCGGCCGGTGCATTGCGCAGCCAATACTTGCGCGCGGCGAGTCGATTCTGCGCCGGCCGGAACCGGGTACCTTGCAGGCGCCCTTGTCCGAGCAGCCGCACCGCTTCGGCGCTGGTGCCGTCGAACAGATAGGTTTCGATGCCGGCCGCGGCTGCTTTGGCCGCGGCTTCCAGCTTGGTACGCATGCCGCCGGTACCCACGCCGCTGCCGGCATCGCCGGCCATGGCGAAAAACTCCGGCGTCAGCGCCTCGACTTCGTCGATAGGCCGCGCATCCGGATCCACGCGCGGGTTGGCGGAATAGAAGCCGGCAATGTCGGTGGCGATGAACAGCGCATCGGCATCGATCAGCGCCGCCACCATCGCCGCCAGATTGTCGTTGTCGCCCAGCTTCAGCTCGTCCACCGACACCGTATCGTTTTCGTTGACGACCGGTAGCGCGTTCAACGCCAACAGTTCCCGCAACGTGGCGCGCGCGTTGAGATAGCGGCGGCGGTTGCGCAGATCGTCGTGGGTCAGCAGTACTTGCGCGACAGGGCGCTCGAAGAACCGTTGCCATAGCCCGATCAACTGCGCCTGGCCCAATGCGGCCAAGGCTTGCCGTTCGGCCATCGCCGCGCCGGATTGTGGTTTGCGATGCAGGATGGCGCGGCCTGCGGCGACCGCGCCGGAGGACACGATCACCACTTCCCGACCTGCCACAAGGCTGGCGGAAACGAACTGCGCCAGGCCCAATGCATTGCGTGGGCTGAGTCCTTCGCCATCCGCCGCCAGCAGGCTGCTGCCGACCTTGAGCACGGCGCGACGCCAGTTGGGCAGCGTCTGTTCGGCGAAACGGGGAGCGGTCGGCGGATTCATGGGCTGGCTCAGCGAGTGTTCCATTCGTAGACGGTGAGAACCGAAGACCCGTAGGTAGCCAGCGGATCGCGATCGACGATGGCCTGCGCTTGCTCCAGGCTGTCGGCCGTCAACAGGTAGGCACCGCCGCTCTTGTCGCTGAAACCACCGGTCATTTCCAACTGGCCTGCGTTTCTGAGTTCATCCAGGAAAGCCAGATGCGGCGCGATGACTTCATCGTTGAAGGTTGGCTTGCGCATGGCCATGACCAGGTATCGCTTCATAACATTGAAAGCTCATAAAAAAACGAGGAGTTCTTGCGCAATTAGGTATCCAGCTTTTTCCAGCGGGCGAGCAATTCATCGAGACGCAAATCCGCCGCGGCGCCTGGCGAGGTCCGTGCGGCCAAGCTGGATTCCGGCGTACGCCCTTCCCCCGCAGTTCCGGCCGAAGCCGCCGCGGCTTTGTAGGCTTCACGGAACGGTACCCCGGCGACGGCGGCGTCCACCGCCACGTCGGTGGCGTACATGCCCGAGTCGATGGCGCCGCGCAGCTTGTCCTCGCGCCATTCCAAATTAGCCAGCAACGCCGGCAGCAATTCCAGCGCGGGCAAACCACGGCTGAAGCCGTGGAAGATGGCGCCTTTGCTGGCCTGCAGATCGCGGTGGTAACCGGAGGGCAGCGACAACAACTGTTCGATCTCGGTACGCGCCGCCGCCACGCTGGCGTGGGTGGCGCGCATCAGTTCGATCACATCCGGGTTGCGCTTGTTGGGCATGATGGAACTGCCGGTGGTGTACTGCGCCGGCAAGGCGACAAAACCGAATTCCGCACTGGTGAACAACGACAGGTCCCACGCGATGCGTCGCAAGTCCAAGGTCGCGCTACCCAGCGCTTCCAACGCGGCCATTTCGAACTTGCCACGCGACAACTGCGCATAGATCGGGCTGACCTGCATCCGCGCGAAACCGAGCGCAGCCGTGGTGTGTTCCCGATCGAGCTTGAGGTTGACGCCGTAGCCGGCAGCGGTGCCCAGCGGATTGGTGTCGACCAGCTTCAAGGTATCGTTGGCGCGAATGGCGTTGTCGATGAAGGCCTCCGCCCAGCCGGCCCACCACATGCCCGCGGACGACACCACCGCACGCTGGATATGTGTATAACCGGGAATTGGCAGATCGCGTTCGGCTTCCGCGCGGTCCAAGGCTATCTTGGCGATGCTGCGCGACAGATCCGCAACGCGCGCCAGCTTTTCCTTCAGCCATAAGCGTGTCGCGACCAGGATCTGATCGTTGCGGCTGCGACCGGTGTGGATCTTGCGGCCGGCGTCGCCCAGGCGCTCGGTCAGGCGCGCCTCGATGGCGGAATGACAGTCTTCGTAGCGTTCGTCCAGCACGAAGCTGCCGGCGCGGAAATCTTCCGCCAACGCCGAGAGTTCGCGCCTCAGGCCCTCCAGTTCATCCGCCGACAAGATGCCGATGCGCTGCAATCCTTCCGCGTGCGCGGTACTGGCCTGGATGTCGTGCAGGAAAAACTCTCGATCCAGCAATACGTCGTCGCCCGCGAGAAAACGCTGGATCTCCGCATCCACGGTGACGCCCGGTTTTTGCCACAAAAGATCAGACATCATCAACTCCTCTGTAGGGTGGGCCCTGGCCCACCACCTTCCATCACATCCCGTTCGGCGGGCCAAGGCCCACCCTATGTTTACTCCGCCGGAATCGACGCCAATTCCTCGAACCCGAATGCCAGGTTCAAATTCTGCATCGCCTGCGTTGCCGCGCCTTTCAACAAATTGTCCAGCGTCGCCACCACCACCAGGCGCTTGCCACCCGGCGCGACGGTGAAGCCGCCGATCTCCACGCCATGCTTGCCCGCGATCCGGCTGACCCAAGGTGCGTCGTCGAGAACACGGATGAGTGGCTCGCCGTCATAGTGGCGCCGATAAACGGCGCGAACGTCTTCGACCTTGACCGGCTGCTGCAGCCACAGGTTCACCGTCATGGTGATGCCGCGGAAGTACGACGCCACGTGCGGCATGAACTCCACCGGGACGCCCAGATGGCGCGAGACCTCGCGCTCATGCATATGGTCGGCCAACGAATACGGCATCAGGTTGTCGCGCAGCAGGTCGGGATTGTTCTTGTCCGAAGGTGTCGTGCCGGCACCGGAATATCCGGAGACGCCAAAACACTGCGGCGGGCCGGCCAGTTGTTCCAGCAGTGGCGCGATGGCCAGTTGCATCGCCGTGGCGTAACAACCGGGGTTGCTGATGCGCTTCTGCCCGGCATACCGGCTGCGGGTCAGTTCCGGCAGGCCGTAGTACCAGTCTTCGTTGAAACGATAATCGGCCGACAGATCCACCACAAGCGTCTCTGGCGTGCGTGCGTCGATGGCAGCCACCAGCTCGGCGGCCTTGCCATTGGGCAGCGCCAGGATCACCGCGTCCATGCCTTTGTCGCCGACTTGCTCGTGGCTGAGGCTTTCATAGCGAAGATTGCCGGTGAATTCGCCGATATGGTCACTCACCTTCTGCCCGTCCAGCTCGCGCGAGGAAACAAAACCCAGCTCAAGTTGCGGGTGGTGGGCAATCAACTTGATCAGTTCGGCGCCGGTATGGCCACGCGCACCGACGATGCCGACGGTCTTCTTACTCATGAGTGGTTCCTGATTTCCTGGCCTGCTGTTCCAATTTGAAGAGCAGATTACGCTTCACGCCCGGCCATTCGCTGTCGATGATCGAAAAAATAACGGTGTCACGCGGGGTGCCGTCGGGATGGCGGCGATGATTGCGCAGCACGCCGTCCTGCTTCGCACCTAAACGCGCGATGGCGGCCCGCGAGCGGTGATTGAACCAGCTGGTCTCGAACACCACGCTGATGCAGCCCAGTGTTTCGAAAGCGTGGGTCAGCAACAGCAACTTGGTCTCGGTATTGACGCCGGTACGTTGCGCCTTGGGCACATACCAGGTGTAGCCGATGGTCAACTTCGGCACGGCCGGTTCAAGATCGTAGAAACGGGTGCTGCCGACGATTTCTCCCTGCGCATTGCGGACCACGAAAGGCAGTGCATGGCCGGCGGCCTGTGCTTCCAGCGCCGCATCGACGTAGGTATCCACATGCGCGGCCAGCGGCACTTGGGTGTACCAGAGATGCGACAGTTCATCGCCGGCCAGCGCAGCACGCAGGCCATCGGCATGTCCGTGCTGCATCGGCTCCACTGACGCGTGCCGGCCCTTCAACCGCGGTGCCGCGCGCCATGCTTCTGAAAGATGCTCAGTCGCCATGGCTCAATCCGTCAACGTCGCCGGTAGCGTGCGGCAATGCATGACGCAGCGTTCGATATCGCGAAAATCGTCGATGCCGTACCAGAACACCTTCCAATTTTCCTGCTTGTAGCAGCCATCGGACTCGGCGTAATAGAAGATATTGACTTGGTTGTTGTGGCGCGAGCGCCAGAACAGCCGAGGATTTTCCTCACGCATCACATGCCACACGGCGCGCCCGAGACCTTCGCCCTGTGCATCGTCCAGTACGGCGAACTTATCCAGATAGGTCGCCATGCCGTCGTTGAGCAACTTCTCCTGGGTCAGGATCAGCGCAGTGCGATAGTTTTCGCTGACGTAGACGCGGTACGGCTGCGTGCGTTCGAAGTAATCGGGCATCAGTCGGCGGCCGAAGCTCGATTCGATCAGTCCGCGCAACCGGTCCAGATCGATGCCTTCCCAGCTGTCGAAACGCAGCACCCGTTCGCCCCGCCGCACCAGCGTACCGGAACCGCGATGGGTGAACAGTTCCTTGGCAAGTTCGGCCGGCTTGGTGATCGACACCGAGGATGTCAGCGGAAGTTTGTCCAACAGGGCTTTGATCTGTTCGATCTTGACCCGCATACCGCCGTTGATCCACGGCTGCGCCATCAGCTCGTCGTATTCGGTGGACAGATTGATCGAGTCGATCACCTTGCCATCGGCGCCAAGCAGTCCACCGGTACCGGTGAGAAAGATGATCTTGTACGGCTGCAACACCTGCACCAATTCGTTGGCGGCGAAGTCGGCATTGATGTTGAGTATCTGGCCGCCCGCGGTCTCGCCCAGGCTGGCGATGACAGGAATGGAACCGGCGTGCAGGCTGGCTTCGATAGGCGCCAGGTTGATGCGGTTGACCTCCCCCACCAATCCGTAGGTGTCCTTGTCCAGATACTCGGCCTCGAACACACCGGACACGATGGAGGTCGCACGTGCGCCAGCCTGCTGCAGCGCCTCCACCAGGGCCAGATTCTGCCGCAGGAAAACCTTGCGCACGATCGCCAGCACTTCCGGCGTGGTCACCCGCAGGCCATTGACGGTCTGCTTCTCGATGCCGGCAGCGGTCATTTCTTCATCCAGCTGCGGAC
Organism: uncultured Pseudoxanthomonas sp.; assembly: GCA_965653375.1. Classification (GTDB taxonomy): domain Bacteria; phylum Pseudomonadota; class Gammaproteobacteria; order Xanthomonadales; family Xanthomonadaceae; genus Pseudoxanthomonas_A. Next base: position 38,684 of record CBFGZY010000027.1, on the reverse strand, counting down.
CGGCACCATGCACGACGATGGGCGTCAGCCCTACTTCCTGCAGGAAGGCCAGTGATGAGGTCAGCGCCTCCAGATCGTCGCGCAGCACGGCGCCGCCCACTTTCACCACGGCGAACCGCTTGGCATCCAGCTGCGAGAAGCGCTTGACGTACTGCGATATCTCTTTCGCGCTGGCCATGCTGGACAGCAGGCGGATGATGGTTTGGCGAGTTTGTTTGTGCGATTCCATTTGGTTTCTTTTGTCGTGTTGATAGGGTGGGCCCAGGCCCACCATTGCCGATCCGCGCAGGTGGGCCGGGCCCACCCTACGAATCCGTGCGTTCCAGTATCCGCACCACGCTATCGGCGTAGCTTTGCAGTTGTTCGAGACTGACCCATTCGTCCGCCGTATGCGCCTGGGCGATGTCGCCGGGCCCATAAACGAAGGCGGTGAGCCCCGCCTGCGAGAACAACGAGGCTTCCGTCCAGAAATCCACCGCATTGCCGATCGTCAGTCCCAGTTCGTCCGCCAAGTCGCGAGCCGCCAGGCGGCGTTCCTCCGCACGCGCCACGTCGCCGGAAGGCAGCGATGGGCCGCGGAAGGTTTCCTCGTACTCAGCCAGGGCGTCGGCGTTGGCGAAGCCACGGAACTGCGCATGCAGCGTATCCATGTCCTGCGACGGCAAGGGACGGAAACCGAAACGGACTTCGGCGCTGGGCGCGATCATGTTCGCCTTGATGCCGCCTTCGACCCGTCCGATATTGAAGCGCAGCCCGGTCAGCCCACCGAAACGCAGATGATGCTGGGCCTGCACGAAATCAAGCGCGGTAGTGCCCCAGCGCATCGCGTTATGCAACGCGCTCAGCGACAGCGCGTTCTCGGCGGACGCGTGCCCTGCCTGCCCCTTGAACGCCATCCGCACCGCACTGATGCCACGGTGTGCCAGCACGGCTTGCCCTTGAGTCGGCTCAGCGATGATCGCTTCGGAAAATCCATGGTCCCGTCCAAGGAAAGCCGCAATGCAACGCGGATCGTTGGCTTCTTCGTCGCTGCTGAAGAGGAATGCGGCATCGCCTTGCGTGATCTGCGCCGCTGCAACCAAACACGCCGCCGCACCCTTGATATCGCAAGCGCCCAGCCCGATGGCACGGTCTTCCGTCACCCGCAGCTTCAGCGGGTCGGCCGTCCACGCCGGCGACGACGGCACGGTATCCAGGTGCACATTGAACACCCGCCTCGGCTGGCCGCGCACGGCAAAAAACGACACCGCTCCGGCGCCGTGGTCGGTTATCTCGATACGGAAATCCGGCAACTGCGCACGCAGGTAATCGAAGATCCCATCCGTACCGATGTTGCGCGGCGGATTGCGGGTGTCGAAGGACACCAGGGTTTCGAGGTGATGAAGGGTGGAATCCAGCATGTGGGTTTTTCGCTTCTGCCCTCCCCTTCAAGGGGAGGGTTGGGTGAGGATGGCGTCCTTTGCGGTCTCGTCGCGACTCACGTCGCTCCTACCGACGGCTGCATCAGCGGTTGATTTCCGCCCACAAGGTGCTGCTCATCCCGAACAGCTTGATGAAGCCTTCCGCCTCTTCCACGCCCCAGTCCGCCGATTGCGCATACACCGCGCCTTTGGCATGCAGCAGATGCGGCGACTTGATCGCTACCGCGTCCACCCGGCCACCGCGAGTTTCCAGTACCACTTCGCCATTGACGGTCGCTTGCGAGGATGCCAGGAAAGCTTCCAGATCGGCCTTGATCGGATCGTGGTAGAAACCTTCATAGACCACCTCCACCCACTTGCGCGCCACATCGGGCTTGAATCGGTTTTGCTGCTTGGTCAGCACAGCCTCTTCCAGCGCACGGTGCGCGGCGAGCAGCGAGATCAGGCCGGGCGCTTCGTACACGATGCGGCCTTTCAAACCGATAGTGGTATCGCCGGTGTACATGCCACGGCCAACACCGTAGGGCGCGAACAGACTGTTCAACTTGGCCAGCAACTTGGCGCCTTCCATCGGCTGGCCGTCCAGTGTGACCGCTTCGCCGTTCTTGAAACCGATCGTGACCTTCAGTGCCTGTTCCGGCCATTCGCTGCGGGGCGCGCACCAGCCGCGCGCACCTTCGCCCGGCGCTTCCCAGCGATCGATCTCGCCGCCAGACAGCGTCACGCCCAGCAAGTTTTCATTGATGGTGTAGCTCTTCTGCTTGGCGCGCACGCCGAAGCCGCGCTCTTCCAGATACTGCTGCTCATAAGCGCGGGTCTGCGTGTGTTCCTTCTGGATTTCGCGGATCGGCGCAACGATCTGGTAATCGCCGGAAGCCTTCACCGCCAGATCGAAGCGCACCTGGTCGTTGCCCATGCCGGTGCAGCCATGCGCGATCGCCTTCGTGCCCAACTCGGCGGCACGCTTCAGCGCGGCATCGACAATCAGATAGCGGTCCGATACCAGCAGCGGATATTGCCCCTGATAACCCTCGCCCGCCCACACGAACGGCTTGACGAAGCCATCCCAGATGGCGGGGCCGCCATCGACAGTGACATGGCTGGCGGCGCCCAATTCGGCCGCACGCTGTTCGATATACGCACGCTCTTCCGCATCCACGCCGCCCGTATCGGCGAAAACGGTATGCACGGCCCAACCACGCTCCTGCAAATAAGGAATGCAGAAGCTGGTGTCGAGGCCGCCGGAGAAGGCGAGGACGATGTGTTGCTTGGGAGAAGTCATGTGGGGGCTCTCATAGGGTGGGCCCTGGCCCACCATTGGAAGAATGAAATGTGGAAATAGAAAGCGAAATCGACGGAACGAAAACGGGAGCTGTGGGATGGTAGTGGTGGGCCGGGGCCCACCCTATTTGATCAACGCAGCCATGATCGCTTTCTGCACATGCAGGCGATTTTCTGCTTCGTTGATGGCAATGCACTGCGGCGAATCCATGACGGCGTCGGTCGCCTTGACGTTGCGGCGCAGCGGCAGACAGTGGCTGAAGACGCCGTTGTTGGTCAGCGCCATCTTGGCTTCGTCGACAATGAAATGCTTGTACTGGTCGCGGATGGGTTTTTCCGGCTCCCAGTTGCCGAAGAACGGCAAGGCGCCCCAGCTCTTGGCATAAACCACGTCGGCGCCGGCATAGGCGCTGTCGATGTCGTGACTGACCGTCAGCGAACCGCCGCTTTCGGCGACATTTTGTTCGGCCCAACCCATGTAGCGCTCATCCAGGATGTAGTCCTTGGTCGGGCATAGCAGGGTCACGTCCATGCCCATCCGAGTCGCGATGGTCAGCGCGGAGTTGGCCACGGCCGTGTTAAGCGGCTTGGGGTGATAAGTCCAGGTCAGCACGTATTTCTTGCCGCGCAGAGCCTGCCCCGGACTTGATCCGGGGTCCCGGCTCATAAAGTGCTCTTGCAGCGCCAGCGCATGCGCCAGTTCCTGGCATGGGTGGGTGATGGTCTCCATGTTGATGACGGGCACCGGCGAATACTTGGCGAAACTCTTCAGCACGATGTCTTCGCGATCGATGGACCAGTCCACGAACTTCGGAAACGCGCGGACCCCGATCAGGTCCACGTAGCGGCCCAGCACTCGCGCCACTTCCGCGATGTGCTCCTCGGTGTCGCCATCCATCACCGTGCCCAGGTTGAATTCGATCGGCCACGCGTCCTTGCCCGGCTGCAGCACCACTGCGTGACCACCCAACTGGAAGGCGCCCAGCTCGAAACTGGTGCGGGTACGCATGGAGGGATTGAAGAACACCAGCGCAATCGATTTGCCCTTCAGCGCATCGCCCAACTTGTGCTGCTTGTACAGCGAAGCTTGCGTCAGCAAGGCGTCCAGGTCGGAGCGGCTCCAATCCTGCGTGTTCAAGAAGTGCTTCATGACGTCGTGATTCCAGGCTCTTTGGGGGCGGCCATGACCGCCGGGCGGTTGCGGAGGGAAGTGCTTGCTTCGGAAATCCATGCTTCAGAAACGAAAAAACCCAGCCTCAGGCTGGGTTCCGGTGTGACAAGTGAAAACGTCCGGGCGACCCAGCTAGAAGCAGGATTCCGGTCGACGGGCACGCGATGTCATGCTCGAGGCCATCCGGGCGGCGCTGTCGGCATGCATGTGCACGTTCATCTTCATGGGGGCGAATGCTCGCACGTGCCGCGCTGCAGCGCAAGGCTCACGGCGTGACGGCTGTCTGGATCGGTGGCACGTAGGGCACCACCGACACGCGGATGCGCAGGCGATTGCCCGGATCCTCGGCCAGACGGGAGCGGTACTTGGTGCCTTTATAGATGTAGTCCACGTCGTAGGCGATGGGACGACGGAATTCCCGCTCCACCGGTACCACGCGACAGTTGACCTTGATCGGTTCGGACTTGGCCTGCGTTTCCGGACTGTCGTCGGAAAACATGCTCCGGATCGAGCCCATCATCCGGCTCCAACGCCCCTCTTCTTCCTTGTCGTCCGATTCGGACTTCGGTGGCGCCGGCATGTCGTCGCACTGCTGCTCGGTTCGGCTGGCCCGCAAGGTCTGGTACACCGGCTCGACGCTCAGCACCTGCGCATAGTCCACACGCACGTTCTCGGCCTGCACCACCCGTTCCTGGGCGGCAGCCTGCGTGCTCAACAGCAGTGCGAGTAGAACGGGGGACCGAAACAAAGCTGGCAGCCAGAAAGAAGGTGAGACTCAGGGCGACAGTTTAGGGGGCAAGGCTTGAGTGGGGCTGAACACCCGCTCTCCCTCGTGGCCGCCTGCCGTGTCCATACGCCAGCCTGTAGAATCACGGGGCTTCCCTTCGCCCCACATCTAATGACCCTGCGCCTGCATAACAACCTGACGCGCCGGGTCGAGCCCTTCGCGCCGCTCGACCCCGCCTGCCCCACGATGTACATCTGCGGGCCCACCGTCTACAACTATGCCCACATCGGCAACGCGCGCGGCCCGGTGGTGTTCGGCGTGCTGGCTGCCCTGCTGCGCCGGCGTTACGGCGCGCTGCGCTACGCCCGCAACATCACCGATGTGGACGACAAGATCAACGCCGCCGCCAAGGAACAAGGCGTGCCGATCTCGACCATCACCGACCGTTACGCCGCCATTTACCGCCAAGACATGGCGGCGCTGGGCGTGGCGCCGCCGGATCTCGAACCGGAAGCCACGGCCCATATCCCGCACATCATCGGCATGATCGAACAGCTGATCGACCGCGGCCACGCCTATGCAGCCGAAGGACATGTACTGTTTGCGGTGTCCACGTTCGCCGATTACGGCAAGCTCTCGCGCCGGGATCCGGAGGAAATGCTGGCTGGCGCGCGCGTGGAAGTGGCGCCGTACAAGCGTGATGCCGGCGATTTCGTGCTGTGGAAGCCTTCCAGCGACGATTTGCCGGGCTGGGACTCGCCCTGGGGCCGCGGCCGTCCCGGCTGGCATATCGAATGCTCGGCGATGATCAGCGCCCATTTCGGCGAAACCATCGACATTCACGCCGGCGGTGTGGACCTGCAGTTTCCGCATCATGAAAACGAAATAGCCCAAAGCGAATGCGCCCACGGCGGCAAGACGTTCGCGCGCTTCTGGCTGCACAACGGCATGCTGAATTTCGGCGGCGCCAAGATGTCCAAGTCGCTGGGCAATATCGAACGCGTGCACAACCTGCTGCAACAGCATCCGCCGGAAGCCCTGCGTTATGCGCTGCTTTCTGCCCACTACCGGCAGCCGCTGGACTGGACGGACGCGCTGATCGAACAATCGGTGCGCACGTTGGACCGCCTGTATGGCACGTTGCGCGATCTGGCGGACGTGAAATCCGAAGCCATCATCCCGCAAGTGGTCGAAGACGCGTTGGACGACGATCTGAACACCCCACAGGCGTTGGCCGAGGTGGCGCGCATCGCCGGCGAAGCGCGCAAGGCCGCCGATGGCGATAAATCCCGGCTGAAATCCGAGCTGCTAGGCGCAGGACTGGCCTTGGGCCTGCTGCAGCAGGATCCGGCCGCATGGTTCGCGCGCGGCGCATCCAGCGACGACGACGCCCGCATTCAGGCGCTGATCGATGAACGCGCAACCGCGAAGAAAAATCGCGACTTCGCCCGTTCCGACGCCATACGCGAGCAGTTGGCCGCAGAAGGCGTTCTGCTGGAAGACACGCCTCAGGGCGTACGCTGGAAACGCGGGTAGACAGTCTTTTCCTTTGCGGAGGCGAGGGACTACGAGGGTGTCGCAGGGAATGCACGGACCGCCCAACCCTTCCCTGCCTTCGCAGGGAGGGAGCCGAAACAAGAGCACATTGTGACCGAGAATATTTTCCCTTTAGAACCCACCGCCGCCGAGGCGCAGCAAGCCATCAAGGACGAGTTCGCGTTCTTCGGCGACTGGTCCGAGCGTTATCAGTACCTGATCGATCTGGGCCGCAAGCTACCTGCGTTCCCCGAACAGTGGAAGCAGGAAGAACATCGACTGCTGGGCTGCCAGTCGCTGGTGTGGATCGTCCCGCGAGGCGATGCGCAGAGATTGGATTTCCATGCCATCAGCGACTCGGCCATCGTCTCCGGATTGATCTTCCTCGCGCTGCGTGTGTACTCCGGCCGTTCGGCCGCTGAGATTCTGGCGACCGAGCCGAATTTCATCGCCGATATCGGCTTGGCCAAGCACCTCTCGCCGACCCGCAGCAACGGCCTGACCGCCTTGCTGGCTTTCATCCGCGATACTGCGCAAAGCCAGCGTGGCTGAAGGGATCCACGAAAACGCGACGCTGATGCGCACGCAGCTTCCGACGCTGCTGGCCTACCGCATCCTGTCCATTCTGTCGTATCAGATCACCTCCGTGACGGTGGGCTGGCACGTCTATCAGCTGACCCGCAACCCGCTGTCGCTGGGCTTGATCGGTTTGGCGGAAGTGATTCCATACTTTTGTTTCGCATTGTTCGCCGGTTACGCGGTCGACCATCTGCCACGACGCAAACTGGGGTTGGCGGCCTGCGTCTGCCTCAGCATCACCGGACTGTTGCTGACCGCGATCTCCGCGGGCTGGCTGTCAAGCCAGAATGCTCAGAGCGTGTGGATGATCTATGCGGCGATCGCGGTCACTGGCGTGGCGCGGGCGTTTCTCGGGCCGATCTACAACGCATTGTTCGCCCGCGTGCTGCCACGGGAGCAATTCGCCCGCGGCGCCAGCTTTGGCAGTGTTGCCTTCCAGGCAGCGCTGGTCACCGGCCCGGCTATGGGCGGCGTGCTGGTGGGCTGGGCAGGGAAAACCGCTGCGTATTCGACCGCCGCTGCACTGGCACTGCTTGCCGGCATCGTGCTGCTGCGGCTGCGCGTGGCGGAACCGATCGCCGAAGCCACGCGCGCGCCCATCTGGACCAGCATCGGCGAAGGTTTGCGCTTCGTCTTCGGCAACCAGATTGTGCTGGCGGCGCTGGCGCTGGACATGTTTGCCGTGTTGTTCGGCGGCGCGGTGGCGGTGCTGCCCGCCTTCATCCAGGAAATCCTGCATTACGGACCGGAAGGCTTGGGCATCCTGCGCGGCGCACCGGCGCTGGGTGCTGTCGCGATGGGCCTGTGGCTGGCGCGGCATCCACCAGGACAACGCGCCGGCCGCTGGCTGTTGATGGCAGTGGCGGGATTCGGCCTGTGCATCATCGGCTTTGGCCTGTCCACGCATTTCTGGTTGTCGGTAGTGCTGCTGCTGATGTCTGGCGTGTGCGACAGCGTCTCGATGGTGCTGCGTTCGACCATTTTGCAACTGGCGACGCCGGACCACATGCGTGGCCGGGTGTCATCGATCAATGGCATCTTCATTGGCTCGTCGAACGAGCTGGGCGCGTTCTACTGCGGTTCGATGGCGCGACTGCTTGGCCTGGTACCGGCGGTGGTGTTGGGCGGCTTCATGACCTTGGGCGTCGTAGGCATCACCAGTTGGAAGGCGCCGGCGCTGCGCAGGCTGAACATCAAGGACCTGCACTAGGGCGCGTCGTGATTTTGGGGACATAAAAAACCCCGCGCTTGGCGGGGTTTTTCGAACACGGGCAACGCGAGCGCTTAGTCGCCCTGCTGCTTCTGCATGTGCTCCCAACGCTCCTGCGCATCGATGGTGCGCTCAGCGGTGAGGCGCGCTTCCAAGCGCTCCAGGCCGATTTCTTCGCCGGTATCGACGCAATAGCCGTAGTCGCCGGCATCCAGACGCTTGAGCGTGCTGTCGATCTTGCCGATCAGCTTGCGGTAGCGGTCGCGGGTGCGCAGCTCCAGCGAATTTTCGGTTTCGCGGGTGGCGCGCTCGGCTTCGTCGCCGATGTCGCGCACCTCGTCCTTCAGGTTTTCGATGGTCTGCTTGGATTCTTCCACCAGGTCGGCACGCCAATCGAGCAGGCGCTTACGGAAATACTCGAGCTGCAACGGGCTCATGTATTCCTCTTCCACCGAAGGCTTATAGCCTTGGGGAATGATGGGACGGCCGGTGGCTTCGTCTGTCTTGTACGGTACTTCCTTGACCTTGGTGCGCACCACCGGCGCGCTGGGTCGGGCAGCCACGGCGACGGCGACTTTGCCGACGGGACGCGGGACGGGGGCTTGCTTGGCGATCACGGGAGTGGCGGCGGGGGCGTTTTTAGCGGATTTCGTGGGGGTTTTCGAGACGGGCACTGGCTTCTGTGGGGGCGGAGCCTTGGCAACGGGCTCCGGTGCCGCCTTCACTGCGGCACTAGGTGCTGCAGGCGCTTGGACATGAGAGGACGCTGCCTTGGGGGGGGCAGATTTGGCCGAAGCCGGCTTGGCGGCCGGTTTCGGTGCGGGCTTTGCAGCGGGCTTCGCGGCCGTTTTCGAAACGGGCTTCGCGGCCGGCTTGGCAGCAGCCTTGGTGGCTGGCTTGCTGCTTGGTTTGCTGGTCGGTTTTTTTGCTACTGGCTTGGCCGCAGCCTTCGGGGCCGCCGCCTTGCTGGCGACAGGTTTCTTGGCGACAACCGCTTTGCCCGCCGCTGGTTTCTTGGCGGCAGCCGGTTTGGCCGTCGTCTTCTTGGCCACCGGTTTTGCGACCGGCTTTTTGGCGGCAGCCTTCTTCACGACAGGCTTCTTGGCGGAGGTCTGGGCGGGTTTCTTGGCGGCCTTGGCGGCCTTCTTCGCAGGTTTTTTTGCAGCCACGAACAGCGCTTCCTTGTTCTTCCCGATAACCGGGAAAGCGCGACTTTATAGCCTACCCAGCGGGCAGCGGCAAGCGAGGGCCTGTTACCGTCGTTTGGATGGACCGCACCGCAGCCCAGTGCGCACGGAGCAGCTTCATCATTAGGGCTTGTACCGGCGCATTTCCTCATTCTTCCTTGCCCTACATGCACTGGGCTGCGGTGCGGCCGCCCATCCAATGACGGTAACGGCCCCCAACATGCGTATCATTGGCTGATGATAGGCCGCGCACTCATTGCTGCCCTGCGGGTGTACAAGCGTTTCATCAGCCCTTTGCTGGGTCCGCGCTGCCGTTTCGCCCCGTCTTGCTCGGAATACGCGATGGAAGCCATCGCCCGATTCGGCCCGATGAAGGGTGGCTGGCTGGCCTTGCGTCGGATCGGCCGCTGTCATCCGCTCCATCCCGGCGGGCACGACCCGGTGCCCGAGAAACCCTCCCCCACCCCACCGACAGGGAACCTGTGATGCCCGCTTCCGGTACCGTGATAGTCAACGCCCGTCTAGTCAACGAAGGCCAGGAGTTCGAAGGCGACCTGCGTTTCGAGAATGGCCGCATCACGCGGATCGCCACGGAGATCAGACCACGTGCCGACGACAAGGTGATCGAGGCCGGCGGCCGCTGGCTGCTGCCCGGCATGATCGACGATCAGGTGCATTTCCGCGAGCCAGGCATGCCGCACAAAGGCGATATGGCGACCGAATCGGCCGCTGCCGTCGCCGGTGGGCTGACCACCTTCATGGACATGCCCAACACCAGCCCGCCGACGCTGAATGCCGAAGCACTGGAGGACAAATACCAGCGGGCGAAAGGCCGCGCGTGGGGCAATTACGGTTTTTACCTGGGCGCAAGCAACGACAATTTGGCCGACATCCGCACCCTGGACCCCAAGACCGCGCCGGGCATAAAGGTCTTCATGGGCGCCTCTACCGGCAACATGCTGGTCGACAATCCCGACACCCTGGACGCCATCTTTCGCGAAGCTCCTACCCCGATCATCACCCACTGCGAGGACACGCCCACCATTGACGCCAACATGGCGGCCTTCCAGGCCCGCTATGGCGATGCGCTGAGCGCCGAACAGCACCCCGACATCCGCAGCCGTGAAGCCTGCGTCAAATCGACTCAGTTGGCATTGTCGCTGGCACGCAAGCACGGCACGCGCCTGCATGTGCTGCACATCTCCACCGCCGACGAGTTGGCCCTGTTCACTCCGGGCCCGCTGGTGAATGGCGGCGCTCGCAAGCGCATCACCGCCGAGACCTGCATCCATTTCCTGCGCTTCGACCGCGGCGACTACGCGCGGCTGGGTAACTTGATCAAATGCAACCCGGCCATCAAGGACGCCAGCGACCGCGAAGCGCTGGTGAAGGCATTGGTGGACGATGTGATCGATGTGCTGGCGACCGATCACGCGCCGCATACGTGGGAAGAAAAATCCAAGCCCTACGCACAAGCGCCGTCCGGACTACCACTGGTGCAGTACGCATTGGTGGCCGCGCTGGAACTGGTGCACGAGCGGAAGCTCACCGCGGCGCAGGTCGTCAACAAGTTCGCGCATGCGCCAGCGCAGCTGTTCGATGTGAAGGAACGCGGTTATCTGCGCGAAGGCTATTGGGCCGACTTGGTGCTGGTGGATGACGAAGCGTTCACGGTAAAGCGCGAGGATATCTTGTCCAAGTGCGGTTGGTCGCCTTTCGAGGGCATGAGTTTCCGCTCCCGGATCGGCGCCACCTGGGTCAACGGCCGCATGGTATGGAACGGCGACCACCTGGTCGGGACGCCGGGCGGCCAGAGGCTGGAGTTCGATCGGTGAGAGTTGCCGCGCGGTTGTTCGCGCTGCTGCTGATACCGAGTTCTTTCGCCTTCTTCGCCTCGCTGGCCCAAGCTCAGCAGAGCCCGGCCGCTGCGGACGAGCGGATCGTGTTTCCCGCACAGGTGTCGCAAGGCGCCTTGGTGTTCGGAAAGGTGCCCGCCGGCAGCGACGTGCGCTACCGCGACCGTACGCTTCGCCCCACCGCCTACGGAACGGTGGTGTTTGGCGTGGGACGCGACGAAAAAGGTCCGCTGCAGGTGAACGTCGCCCTGCCCTCCGGCCGCCTCGAAACCGTCTCCATCGATGTCACCGCGCGCGATTGGCCCACCGAATACGTCAAAGGCGTACCGCCGAAGACGGTCAATCCACCACCGGAAATCGCCGAACGGATCAAACGCGAGCAAGCGCTGGTGACGGCAGCGCGCGATCGCGACGATGACCGTGCCGATTTCGCTCAAACCTTCCAATGGCCGGTGCAGGGCCGCATCAGCGGCCGCTTCGGCAATGCCCGCGTCTACAACGGCCAGCCTGGCGCGGGCCATTCGGGCATGGACATCGCCGCACCCAACGGCACTCCGATCAAAGCGCCTGCCGCCGGCGTGGTGACATTCGCGTCACCCGATCTCTACTTGACCGGCGGGACTTTGCTGCTGGATCACGGACACGGCGTCAGCTCCAACTTTCTGCATCTGTCGCGCATCGATGTAAAGGTAGGCGACCGTGTCGAACAGGGCCAGGTGATCGGCGCGGTGGGCGCGACCGGGCGGGCGACGGGGCCGCACCTGCATTGGGGGATGAATTGGTTCGATACTCGCATCGACCCGCTGCTGGTGCTCGAACGCGGACAATAAATCCCGCGTAGTTCGCCCATGCCTCGCGCTGCGGCGCGTTCTTCATCCTGCACACCGCACCGCTATCGGGGCGCGGTTCGACGTGCGCATCGATCCGCTGCTGGTGCTCGAACGCGGACAATAAATCCCGCGTAGTTCGCCCATGCCTCGCGCTGCGGCGCGTTCTTCATCCTGCACACCGCACCGCTATCGGGGCGCGGTTCGATACTCGCATCGACCCGGTGTTGGTGCTCGAACGCGGACAGTAGTCTTTCCTTGTGGGAGCGATGTCAGTCGCGACCGGAAACCCCAACGTCGCGACTCACGTCGCTCCTACAAAAATGCTAACGAGATAGGAGCCGCGGAGCGGATTCCGCTGCGCTACGCGCTTCTCATGGATTGCTGCCGCTGACGCGGGCAACGGCGTCGTGCGGGTGCAGGCTCTCGTAATGAGCGACCGTGGCGTCGTAGCGGGCGATGCGCGGGTCGCTGGCGAGCGCGGAAGCAACGCGGCGTGCGGCATCTTCGCAGAACATCAGGTTCTCGGCATTGAGTCGCGCGAAGGCCTGCTCGTCGACGCGTTTGACTGCGGTCTGCACCGGCGTCGCCAGCACGGTTTCCAGTGCATCGATCAGCGCCACCAGAGGAAGTTCATCGAACTGCGGGCGCAATTCCACCCGCACCGATGCGCGGCTGCGCTGCGCGTGCGGCGTTGCCGCCAGGCCGCGCTCGGATGCCAACCAGTCATGGACCACGTTGACCGACAGCGGGTGCGCAGCAGCAAAATCCTGCGCGAAGCGCTCCGCATTGGCTTGTCGCGACAGCGCCGCCGAAGCCGGGCAAGTGCTGGAGTATTCGACCGAGAACGAAAGCGCCAAGTGCAAGTGGCCCTCAGCCAGTGTGGCCTCGATCTCCACCGGATAGCGCTTCCAACCGCTGTAGTCGCTTTCCAACGCGCGCCGCTGCAGCAATGCCTCGTAGCGGACCTTCAACCGCGCTTGCGAGGCCAGCCCCTGCTGGGAGTCCACGCTGTCCTGCAGCAGATGGCGCAGGCCGGCCGGCGTGATGGCTTCGCGAGCGAGGCCCTCCTGCAGTTGCAGATACAGGCGCGACATATGGATGCCGCGCGCGTCGGGGTTGGTCAGATTGACGGACAGGTCGATGCTGGCGGCAACCTGCAATTGGCCGCCGGCGCCATCGGAGATGCGCACAGGTAAAGCAATGCCTTCCATACCGACCCAATCCAGCGGACGCGCCAGCGGCACGCTCTGGTGAGCGACATCGGGCAGATCGGCGCGCGGCGCCAGTGGCAGAGAGGTGGACATGGGGTATGCAGGGGAAGAAGACCCGCCCATTGTACTCCCCGCCCCGAATCCCTAGATGAAACAGTCCGTTACGGCAAGTCCGGGCGGCTATCGCGGCGATAGCCAGCGCCAACCGGCCTTCAGCTGCCTCGGGCGGCGCGCCAAGTGTTGAACAAGAGGACGGCGGGAGACGGTATCGGCGCGGCCTCACCGGCTTGGGCGAAACGGCGCAATCGGGCACGCGCCAGCGCCGACAGGATGCGCCGCTCGCGCCCGCCCTGACGCTCCGGCCACCGCTGCAGCAGAACCTCGGCCCATTGGCGCGACTGTGTCTTGGGATCGTTTGTAGCTGCCACCCTGCCCTCGCGCAGCGGTAGTGCCGCGCCGCCGGCGTCGGCCAAACGAGATGCGAGCGTCTGCGCGGCAATCACCTGCGCCAGCGCGTCCGAAGCCGGCGCCGTGAACAACGTCGCCTCAACTTCCGCGACGGCCTGACCGTAGTTCTGCAGGCCGGCGAATGCCGCTGCGGCATCGGCGGGACGATCGCGCGCCGAGATCAGTTGCGGCAGCGCCTCCGCCAAGACGGTCCACGGTGCGGGTTGCGGCTCCAGCTCCCGCCCCAACGGATGTCGCGAACGCTGGCGCGCCCAATCGCGCAATTCTTCGCCCCACCACGCCAGCTTGGCGTCGGCCGGCGTGGGGTCGCCGGCGATGTTCATGGCGTCCTCGAATTCCTGCAGCAGCGCGAACCACGCGACCGCGACCGCGCGGCGTGGCGGCGGCACAAAGACTTCCGCCACCTGCCATTCCGGCCAGCGCGTACGCCATTTGTCGAGGAAGTTGTCTAGGGCGGTGGAATCGGACATGTGGACATGCGGCATTGCGGACGTGTGGGAGCGATGTGAGTCGCGACGAAGAGAATTGGGAAACCGCAGGCCACGGACCGGTAAAGAAAGGGGATTACTAATCCTTCCTATCGCGTTGCGACGCGTTTAGTGTCATGCACACCGAAGCTGTACGGGCGCGACTTATGTCGCTCCTACAACGGCCTGTATGTATGGCCAGGCAGCCGGCTCGATCAGGTCATGCGGCAATTCGTACATGACATCAGCGCCCCACTCCGCGGGTCGCTCGCCGGCCTGGCGGTAGCCCCACAGCGCGGCGATGGAAGGCATGGACGCCGCGCGTGCGGCGATGATGTCGCGTTCGTCGTCACCCACGTATACGCACTCTTCGACTGCGACACCGATGCGCTGCGCCGCCACTTGCAAAGGCAGCGGATGCGGTTTTTTTTCGGTCAGTGTGTCGCCGCCGATCAGCACCGCGCAGCGAGTTTCCCAACCCAGTTGCGGCAGGATGTCGCGCGCCAGGTATTCGGGTTTGTTGGTGACGATGCCCCAGATCGTGCCCGCGCCCTCCAGCGCCGAAAGCATGGCCTCCACGCCATCGAACAGCCGACTATGGCGACCGAGTTCCTCCCGATAGACGTCCAGGAATTCCGGCACCAACATATCGCGCTGTGCCGCCTCCAAATGCGGGAAGGAAATGGCCAGCATCGCGCGCGAGCCTTTGGAAACGTGCGGCCGCAACTCTGCCAGCGATATCGGAGCCAAGTTGCGCAGGTCGCGCATTCGATTGGCGGTGGCCAGCATGTCCGGTGCGCTGTCCAGCAAGGTGCCGTCCAGATCGAACAAAGCAGCCCGGGGAAATCCGTTAGTGCGCATCTGCCCGGCCTTGTTGTTCGCTTCCAGCCCCAGGCTTCACCGCGCAAGCCAGATAGTTCACGTCGGTGCGACGAATCAGCCGGGCACCGTTGCGCCAAGGTTCGTACGCCAATCCGCTGACGTCCTCCAGTTGCAGACCCGCATCGCGCAGCCATGCCGCCAGCTCAGCCGGCTTGATGAAATCCTGATAGTGGTGGGTGCCCTTGGGCAGCAGCCGCGCGACATACTCCGCGCCAACGATGGCCAGCGCGAAGGCTGCCGGCGTGCGATTGAGCGTGGACAGGAACAGGCGTCCGCCGGGTTTCAGCAGCGTCGCGCAGGCACTGATGATCGCCGCCGGATCCGGCACATGCTCCAGCATCTCCATGCAGGTAATGGCGTCGAAACTGGCCGGCCGTTCTTCGGCCAACGCTTCCACCGACTGCAAGCGGTAATCCACCTGCACGCCCGACTCCAACCGGTGCAGCTTGGCTACCTTGATCAGTTCCGGCGCCAAGTCGATGGCCGTCACCACCGCGCCTTCTTTCGCCAGCGCCTCGCTGAGCAAGCCGCCTCCGCAGCCGACATCCAATGCCTGCATACCCGCCAACGCCGCCCGTTGGCGCACATAGTCCAAGCGCACGGGATTCAAGGCGTGCAGCGCTTTCTGCGGGCCTTGCTCGTCCCACCAGCGATTGGCGAGCGCGCCGAATTTGTCGAGTTCGGCTTGGTCGAAGTTGTCTGAGGCTGAGGATGAGGAAGTATTCATGCCGGCAAATCGTGCGGAAATCGAAATGGATGAGCAGCCCTTCGGCCGCCGGAAGGCATCCAGCTTACGCCGAATGACGTTAGTCGGACGCTCAGCCGCGGATCGTACGGATACGTGCCCGCCATTGCCTGGCGTTGGCGACCAGTGCGTCGACGTCGATATCGACCAGTTCGCGCTGGATCATTCGCGGCCGTCCGGCGATCCACACATCTGTTACCTGCTGGCGGCCGGTGGCGTAGACCAGTTGCGAGATCACGTGGTGCAGCGGCTGCGTTTCCAATGCCGACAGATCCACGCAAGCCAGGTCGGCCTGCTTGCCGATCTCGATGGAACCAGTCTTGTCGCCCAAACCGAGCGCCTTGGCGCCGCCCAATGTCGCGGCGCGCAATGCGCTGGGTGCGTCCAGCGCGGTGGCGTCGTTGGCAACGGCCTTGGCCAGCAACGCCGCCGTGCGCGTCTCGCTGAACATGTCCAAGTCGTTGTTGCTTGCGCAGCCGTCGGTACCGATAGCCAGGTTCACGCCTGCACGCTGCAAGGCGCAGGCGGGGCAAAAACCGGAAGCCAGTTTCAGATTGGATTCGGGGCAGTGCACCACCGATACGCCGCGCTCGGCGCACAGATGGATTTCCTGCTCGGTGAGCTGGGTCATGTGCACGGCGATCAGCCGGTCGTTGACCAATCCCAATCGATCCAGCCGCGCAAGCGGACGCTGGCCGTATTGTTTCAGCGAATCCACGATTTCCTGCGCGGTTTCGTGGGTGTGCAGGTGCACGGGCACGTCGAGCTGGTCCGACAGCATGCGTACGCGTTCGAAATTGGCGTCGCTCACCGTATACGGCGCATGCGGAGCGAAGGCGGTGCCGATCAGGTCGTCGCCGCGCCATTGATCGTGTACTTCACCGGCGCGATCGAAATACTCGTCCGAACTGCTTGCCCATGCGGTGGGGAAGTCGATCACCGGCAGACCCACCAGGGCACGGAAGCCATGGCGCTTGTAGACCGCGGCCTGCACATCCGGAAAGAAGTAGTTTTCGCTGGCGCAGGTGGTGCCGCCGCGCAGCATCTCGGCGATGGCCAAGGCCATGCCGTCGGCGACGAACTCCGGACCGATCACCGCCGCTTCCACCGGCCAAATGTGTTGCTGCAGCCACTCCATCAGCGGCAGGTCGTCGGCGACGCCGCGCAGCAGCGTCATCGGGTTATGCGTATGAGCGTTGACCAGACCTGGAATCAGCGCCGCATCCGGACGCGAAACGACGCGCGCGGCCTGGAAGCGTTGGCGTGCCTCGGACAGCGGCAACACGGCAACGATCTCGCCGCCGCGCACCGCCACGGCGTAGTCTTCCAGCACCACGCCGTGCGGCACGACCGGCACCACGAAACCGGCTTCGATCAACAGGTCGCAGGCTTCGCGGATGTGTTCGGTCATGCGTGTTCCCAACGTGCTTCCAACATGCTCGCTCGCGTCAGATTCCAAAACCCAAGGTGTAGGTCAAACCGAAAGCGCCTGCGCCAAACAACAGCCAGCACAGCAGCATCAAAGCCAGCGCGCGGCCATAGCCCAGCCGTGGCACGGCCGGGAACAACTTCGGCAGCGTGAAGTTCCAGCACAGCATGACGCCCAGGCCGGCGAGCAGCACGCCCGCGACCCATCCGATGAAATAGGTGACGAACGGGTTCATCACTTGACGCGGCTGACGTACTCGCCGGTACGGGTGTCGACCTTGATGATTTCGTCCTGGCCCACGAAGAGCGGCACGCGCACTACCGCGCCGGTTTCCAGCGTGGCCGGCTTGCCGCCACCGCCGGAGGTGTCGCCACGCACGCCGGGGTCGGTCTCGGTGATTTTCAGCTCGACGAAGTTCGGTGGCTGCACCGCGATCGGCGTGCCGTTCCACAGCGTCACCACGCAGTCTTCCTCGCCCTTCAGCCACTTCTCGGCGCCGCCCATGCCGGTCTTGTCGGCCTGCACCTGCTCGAAGGATTCCTGCTGCATGAAATGCCAGTACTCACCATCCGAATACAGGTACTGCATGTCGGTATCCACCACGTCCGCAGCCTCGACCGAGTCGGTGCTCTTCATGGTGATTTCCTGCACGCGGCCCGACTTGATCAGGCGGTACTTCACGCGGGTGAAGGCTTGGCCCTTGCCCGGCTTGACGTATTCGGTATCGCTGATGATGGCGGGCTCGTTGTTGATCAGGATCTTCATCCCGTTCTTGACGTCGTTCATGCCGTAACTGGCCATGGGCAAACTCCTGGGGTGTGGCGAACCCGCCGCTGGTTGCGGCCGGCCGGATAGAATGGGAAACCCGCCGCGACCGGCGAGTGCTTGTTCAGACCCGACATGATAACCGCTGCCCCCAGCCCTATACAGCCTGCCCCCCTGCAGCCGCCGCGTTGGCAACAAGCCTGGCGCGAGGCCGTGCGCGACCCGCGCGAGCTGCTGTCGCTGCTCGGACTGGATCGCTTGGCCGACAGGGTTTCCGCGGACGCCGCCGCCCAGTTTCCGCTACGGGTGCCGCGTGGCTTCGTCGCCCGGATGCGTCATGGCGATCCGGGCGACCCGCTGCTGCGTCAGGTACTGCCGCTGGACGACGAGATGCGAGTGGTTCCGGGCTTCGCCCTGGATGCGGTCGGCGACAGCGCCGCGCGGGCTGGCACCGGCATCATCCAGAAGTACCAGGGCCGGGCCTTGCTGGTAGCCACCGGCAGCTGCGCCGTGCATTGCCGGTATTGCTTTCGCCGGCATTTCCCGTACGCCGAAGAGACCGCCGCCCGCGACGGCTGGCGCGGGGCCGTGGCGCTGATCCGTACCGATCCCGGCATCGATGAAGTCCTGCTTTCCGGCGGCGATCCACTGTCGCTGGCGACCTCCAAGCTGGCCGAATTGACCGACGCCCTGGCCGGCATTGCGCACCTGAAGCGGCTTCGCATCCACAGCCGGTTGCCGGTGGTGCTTCCCGAGCGGGTCGATGATGCCTTGCTGGAATGGCTGGCGGCACTGCCCTGGCCGGTCGCCTTCGTGATCCATGCCAACCACGCCAACGAGTTCGACGAATCGGTCGACACGGCGCTGTCACGGCTTAGACAAGCCGGGGTGCAACTGCTCAACCAGGCCGTCCTGTTGCGCGGCGTCAACGACAGCGTGGATGCGCTGGCCGATCTGAGCGAACGCAGCTTCGCCGCGGGCGTGTTGCCCTACTACCTGCATCAGTTGGACCGGGTGCAAGGCGTGGCCCATTTCGAAGTCGAGGACACCCAGGCACTGGCCCTGCACGGCGCGCTGGCCGCCCGGCTGTCGGGTTACCTGGTGCCACGTCTGGTGAGGGAAATCCCCGGCGACACCGGCAAGCGGCCGCTCTAGAAGTGGGAGGTCGCGTGTTGCGCATGCGACTTCCCTCCCCTTCTGAGACACCCGCGATGGACGCTTTGGCCCCCATCGTGTATTAAACGCGCTCTTCTGGCGGAAGCAGCGCATGCAGATCGGCAAAGACACCACTCTTCGATTGATGATTGTCGACGACAGCGGCGAAGACGCCGAAGCCGTCGTCAGTGCGTTGCGTAACGGAGGTATCGCCGTGCGGCCCTTGCGGCCCCTGGATGCCGGCGAGTTGAACCAGATGGTGGCGTCGCAACCGATTGACCTGGTGCTGGCCTCGCGCTCGGCCAAGGTCATCCCGCTGGCCACCGTGCTAGCTCAGGTCGATGCCAGCGGCAAGGACGTCCCCGTCATCGTGCTGGCCGACGCCATCACCGAAGCCGATCTGGTGGCCGACCTGGCCAGCGGCGCACGCGCGGTGGCGCTGCGTGGCCGCAACGAACACTTATTGAACGTGCTGCGCACCGAATGGGCCGACTTGGACGCGCGCCGTGCGCTGCGAAGGCTGGAAGGCCAACTGCGCGAAACCGAACGCCGCTGCGATGCCCTGATCGCGTCTTCACGCGATCCCATCGCCTATATCCACGAAGGCATGCACATCCGCGCCAACGATGCGTACCTGGAGATGTTCGGCTTCGAATCGTTCGACGACGTCGAAGGCTTGTCGCTGCTGGATCTGGTCGCGCCACAGTATGTCAACGACTTCAAGGCGCTGCTGAAAAAGCTGGGAAACAACGAAGCAACGCCGCCGCGTTTCGAACTGGAAGCGCGCAGCCTGGATGGCGAGGCTTTCCCGGCGACGCTGGAATTCGCCACTGCCAGCTACGAAGGGGAATCCTGCGTGCAGGTGGTGTTCCGCCGCCGCGAAGAGTTCGATCCGGAATTGGCCCGCGAAGTCGAAGACCTGCGTCAGCGCGACATGGTCACCGGCTTGCTCAACCGGCCGACCTTCCTGCGCGAGCTGGAAAACGCGGTCAGCCAGGTTGCCCGCGGCGAAAACCAGTTTGCGCTGTTGCTGGTCGAACCTGACCACTACCAACGTCTGCTGCAGGATATCGGCATCGATTCGGCCGACGATTTCGTGGCGGCACTGGCGGGTCGGCTGAACGAAAAACTGGAAAAGGGAACCATCGCCGCACGCTTCGGCGAACGTACCCTGGCGGTGTTGCTGCAGGGCAATCACGCGCACACCGCCGCATTGGCGGAAAAACTCCGCGCCGCTTTCGCGTCGCATGTGTTCAATGTCGGCGAACGCTCCGCCTCCGTCACGACCAGCATCGGTGGCGTGCAGATCGGCGAAAAGATAGCCAGTGTCGGCCAGGTGCTGACGCGCGCCACCGAAAGCCTGCATGCCGCCACTCATCTGGGCGGCAACCGCTTCGAGATCTTCGACCCTGGTGCGGTCGACCGCGCCGAAGAAGAACGCGTGCAAAACTGGATCAATCGCCTGAAGCAGGCGTTGTCCGATGGTGGTTTCGTATTGCACTACCAGCCGGTGGTCAGTCTTCAGGGCGAACCTGGCGAAGTCTATGAAGCGTTGCTGCGGCTGGAATCCGGCGGCGAGCTGGTTTCGCCGCAGTCTTTCATGGGCATCGCCGAAGAACATGGCCTGCTGGACGCGATCGACCGCTGGGTCGTCAACCGCGCCATCGAAGTGATGGCCGAGCGCAAGCGCGCCGGCCACGACACGCGGTTGATCGTGAAGGTCAGTCCAGCATCCTTCGCCGACAACCAGCTGCTGCAGCTCATCGCGCAACAGTTGGCGGCACACGACGTCTCCGGCCATTGCCTGTGGCTGCAGACGCCCGAAGCCAAGGTGTTCACGCATCTGCGCCAGGCGCAGGCATTCCAGGCCGGCGCTTCCAAGTTGGGTTGCCAGGTCGGACTGGAACATTTCGGCGCTGGCCTGGATTCGTTCCAGTTGCTGTCGCACTTCCAGCCGACGTTCCTCAAGGTGGATCCGGTTTTCACCGAGGAACTGGCCAAGACGCCCGAGCATCAGCAGAAGATCCGCGAGATCGCCGAACGTGCGCAGGCGCTGGGGATATTGACGGTGGCCGAACACGTGCAGGATGCGGCGACGATGGCGTTCCTGTTTTCGGCCAGTGTCGACTACGTGGAAGGCCACTTCCTGGCCGCTTCCGGCCCGACCATGAACTACGACTTCAGCTGATATCGGCTGCGTCAGCGTAGCGTGCGCCGTGCGCACGATGGAACTTGAAGACCTGAGCGATGCCGACATGCCATCGCCGCGTCGAATGGACAACACTTAGTCGCGCGATCGATGAAAAATTCCATTCGCACCATCGATCCAGATCGTGCGCACGGCGCACGCTACTGCAGCGCCAAAGAAAAAGCCCGCTGTCGCGGGCTTTTTCGTGCAAAGCAACTGGGACTCGCTTCGCTTCAGGCCATCGTCGCCTGCGCGTTACGCAGCGTCGTTATGCGCTGCTCCAACGGCGGGTGGCTCAGGAACAACTTCCGCAAACCCTGGCCGATGCCGCCCGCGATACCGAAGGCTTCCACCTGCGCCGGCAAGGTGCTCGGCTTCTGGTTGGCAGCCAAGCGCTCCAGCGCCGCGATCATCTTCTGGCGGCCCGCCAGGTGCGCACCACCCGCATCGGCACGGAACTCGCGGCGGCGCGAGAACCACATCGCGATCATGGTGGCGAACAACCCGAACACCACTTCCAGCACCATCACGATCAGGAAATACGCCAGGCCAGGCCCACGATCGCCCTCGCGGTTGCCGGAAAGATAACTGTCGATAATGCCGCCGACCACGCGCGCCAGCACGATCACGAAAGTATTCAGTACGCCCTGCAGCAGCGCCATGGTCACCATGTCGCCGTTGGCCACATGGCTGACTTCATGCGCCAGCACCGCCTCGGCTTCGTCGCGGCTCATCGAGCGCAACAACCCGGTCGATACTGCCACCAGCGCTTTGTTGCGGTTGGCGCCGGTGGCGAAAGCATTGATCTCCGGCGCGTCATATACCGCCACTTCCGGCACGCCGATACCAGCGGCCTGCGCCTGGCGCTGCACCGTGGTCAGCAGCCAGCGTTCGGCATCGTTGCGCGGCTGTTCGATCACCTGCGCGCCGGTCGCTCGCTTGGCCATGGTCTTGGACAACAACAACGAAATGAAGGAGCCACCAAAGCCGAAGATGGCCGCCATTATCAGCAAGCCGCTCATCTGCCCGGGGTGCACGCCCAACACCGACATCACGATGCCCGCCAAGGCCAGCACGGCCAGGTTGGTGGCGAGGAAAAGGGCGATACGGTTGAACACACAAACCTCCAATGAAGGAATGAAAAGATGGCCAGGCTTTACTGCGGTTGCACTGGGTAGAATTCAAGCGATTCGCTGACCGACTATTCAGCTTCGAGCCTTCTCCTCACATGCCCCAACCAGCACCGTATCGCGGCCGATTCGCGCCTTCGCCTACCGGCCCGTTGCACTTCGGTTCGCTGTTCGCGGCGTTTGGCAGTTGGTTGTTGGCGCGTCATGCCGGCGGCCAATGGTGGGTGCGGATGGAAGATATCGATCCGCCACGGGAAGTCCCCGGCGCCGCGGAGTCGCAGTTGAAAACTCTGACCGCATTCGGATTGGAATCCGACGGACCGGTGCTATGGCAGAGCCAGCGCGGTGCGGCCTACCAGCAGGCGCTGGATGGACTGCTCGCCAGCGGCGCCGCGTTCGCCTGCCATTGCAGCCGCAGCGATCTGGCGGCCACCGGCGGCATCCATCGCCAATGCGTCGCGCGCCAAGAGCGGCCCGACCCCGCCATCCGCCTGCGCGTAGCCGAAGGCACTGCGGTGGACTTCACCGATGGACTGCAAGGCAACGTGCGTCAGGACGTGGCGGCCGAGGTAGGCGACTTCGTGCTCAAGCGCGCCGATGGTTATTGGGCCTACCAATTGGCAGTCGTGGTGGACGATGCCGCGCAAGGCATCACCGACGTGGTCCGCGGCGCCGACCTGCTGGACTCCACTCCCCGCCAGATTCTTCTGCAGCGCGCACTCGGCCTGCCCACCCCGCGTTATCTGCATCTGCCGCTGATCATGGACGCGCACGGGCATAAGCTGTCCAAGTCGATGGCGGCGCTACCGGTGGATGCGGGGGATCCGTTGCCCGCCGTCAGACTGGCTTGGCAGGCGTTGGGACAACCGGTCGAAGCCTTGTCGGCGCATCGGTCGGTCGAGTCCGCGCTGGGAGCCGCTCGGGTGGAGTTCGATCCCGGGCTGCTTCCCAAGACGCCCTCGATCGGACTCGCTGCACTGCACAACAAATCTACCGCGAACGCTGACTAGAATCGATTGTCGCCTCCCCCTCAGCGGCCTTGGAGAATTCTCACATGACATCACGCGTTGCCCTGGTCACAGGCGGCACCGGAGGCATCGGTACCGCTATCTGCAAAAAGCTGGCCGACATGGGCCACAAGGTAGCCACCAACTACCGCAATGAAGAAAAAGCACAGGCCTGGAAAGCGCAAATGCAGGCCGACGGCTACGCCATCACGCTGGTCAAAGGCGATGTGACCTCGCCCGAAGACGCCGAAGTCATCGTCAAGACGGTTGAACAGCAGCTCGGCCCCGTCGACATCCTGATCAACAATGCCGGCATCACTCGCGACACCACGTTCCACCGCATGACGTCGCAGCAGTGGGGCGAGGTGGTCAACACCAATCTCAACTCGGTGTTCAACATGACCCGCCCGGTCATCGAGGGTATGCGCGAGCGCAAGTGGGGCCGGATCATCCAGATCAGCTCCATCAACGGTTTGAAAGGCCAGTACGGCCAGGCCAACTACGCCGCCGCCAAGGCCGGCATGCATGGCTTCACCATTTCCCTTGCGCGCGAGAACGCCAAGCTGGGCATCACCGTCAATACGGTATCGCCGGGGTATGTGGCCACCGACATGGTGATGGCGGTGCCGGAGGAAGTCCGCGCCAAGATTGCCGCCGACATCCCCACCGGCCGCTTGGGCAAGCCCGAAGAAATTGCCTACGCGGTGGCCTTCCTGGTGGATGACCAGGCGGCATGGATCACCGGTTCCAATCTGGATATCAACGGCGGCCACCATATGGGCTGGTAAGCGCAGGCCAAGCGAGGGCGCAAGGCGTGGGATCATGGCGTAGTCCATGAAGCCCGCACTCCGCGCCCTCGCCGCTCCTGTTTCCGCTCAGATCCGCCGCTGGGTCCTGAGTGCGTTCCCACGTGGTCAAAGCGGAATTGATTACGACCATCCGCAAGGCGACCCTGGTCTGTTCGAATCGGACTGTGTCACTTGGCGAATCCATGCCGACTTTCCCGGCATGTTGTCCGGCGGCTTATGCGCGCTGATGCTGCAGACCCTGCACCCGCTGGCCCTCGCCGGCGTGTGGGACCACTCGAATTTCCGCACCGACTTGGTCGGACGCTTGCGCCGCACCACCAATTTCGTCGCCGGCACAACGTATGCCTCGCGCCCGGAAGCGGAGAAACTGATCGCACGCGTCGCTGCCATCCATGCGCAGGTATGCGGCGTCGCCGCCGATGGCCGTCCATACCGCGCCGACGACCCGCGCCTGCTGACCTGGGTCCACATCACTGAAAGCTACGGTTTTCTCGAAGGGTTCCGCCGCTATGCGCCGATATCGCTGCCCGACGGTGCCGCCGATGCCTACTACGCCGAGGTCCGCCGGGTTGCCGAAGCGCTGGGCGCACGCGACGTACCGGCGTCAGAGTCGGAAGTGCGCGACTACTTCGCACAGGTGAAGGGTGAACTTCGCTACGACGAGCGCTCGCGCGAAGTGCTGGCCGTGCTGGCGCGGATCCGCCTGCCGGTTCCGGCGGCCGGCCTGTCGCGTGAACTGTTTCTGGGCGCCGGAGCCGCCCTGCTGCCTGATTGGGCAGAACAGCTGTTGCGTCGCCGGCCAGCCCAACGCCTGCAGGCGGCCATATCGGCCCGCACATTGCGAGCGATCGCACCGCTGTTCCGAATCGCCCTCAACGACGGCGTGGCGCCGCGTGCCTGCCGCCGCGTAGGCGTGGACCCTGCACTGCTCGATCAATGGCCGTAAGGCACGGCGGTATTTTCGCCATTACCGTCGATGATCCGGCAAAGGCGTAAGATCGATCAAAATTGGCGCGCCAAAATTGGCCGACGACCCCAACCGCCATCGCAGCCCCCACTCTTCCGTTTCCCGTCTCCCCATTCCCCATTCCCGGCTCCCCAATGCTGCGCAGCATTCTTCCAGGCTGAACAGGGAGCCCCCACCTCCGGCAGTTGCAAGGGCTGTTGCGCTGCGTCATGCTGCGCAACATACGTATTTTGAGTGCTGCTCAATGGGCGCAATTCGCATCATCAAGAAGTATCCCAACCGCCGTCTGTACGACACCGAGATTTCCAGCTACATCACCATCGAAGACGTGCGCCAGCTGATCGTCGATGGCGAGGACTTCGAGGTCCGCGATGCCAAGACGGGTGACGATCTGACCCGCACCGTTTTGCTGCAGATCATCAGCGAACAGGAGCAGGATGGCGAGCCGGTGCTGTCCACCCAATTGCTCAGCCAGATCATCCGTTTTTATGGCGACTCGCTGCAGGGCTTCATGGGCAATTACCTGGAGCGCAGCATGCAGTTGTTCATGGAACAGCAGCAGCAGTTCCGCAGCCAGATGGGCAGCCTGCTCGGCCAGACGCCGTGGACCATGATGAACCAGTTGACCGAACGCAATCTGGAGCTTTGGCAGGAATTCCAGCGAAATCTCAGCGGCGGCGGCCTGGGTCGCCCCACGGTCAAGCCGAAGGAAGCTCCGCGCGAGACGCCAAAAACCCGCGCTCGCTGATCCTTTTCGGTGATCCTTGAAGCCCGCGCATTCGTGTGCGGGCTTTTTCATGCCGATGGATTTCCTCGGGCATGACGCAATTGTCCGCTGTCGTTTCCGTGTCTGTCCTGCGCATCGACCGGCGGCCCTGTTCATGACTTTCCGATGCACGGCTATGATGTGCGCCTTGTGCTCGAGTCGTCGTAAGTCAATTAGGAGAAATGGATGAAACTCACCCCGCCAACCTTCGGTGTCTGGTTGATAGCGTTGCTCTTGGGCGGTGGCGGTATCGCCGCGCGCTTCGGCTATGTTCCCACGCTGGCGCCGCATGCGTTCTGGCTGGTGGTCGGTGGCTTTGTCCTGCTGGTGCTGGCGACGGTATTCAATCGCCTCTAGCTACCGGATGCTTTGCTCGTAGGAGTAGTGTCGGCATGCCGGCACCGGTGAGTCGCGATGAAGCTTCCAGGTAGAGCTTCATCGCGACTCACGTCGCTCCTACATGTTCCCTTCAGGGTTTGGCTGAAGTGCGCACGTGGTCCGCGAGTCCGGCCAACTGCGATCCCTGCACCTTGTCGACGACAGCGGCGAACTTGCTCAGATCATCCGGGCTGTAGCCGCCCACGCGGTAATGCAGCGTGATGCGCGTGCCGTCGTTTTCCGGGGCGAAGCGCCATTCCAATGCACCGTTCAGTCCCATGCCCTGCAGTGGTCCCAGGCCGCCGGTCATTCGCATCAGCTTGCCTGGATCGACGAAGTTCACGGTCATATGCCATGCCTCGCGGTTGCCGTTGACTTCGCAGAAGCAGCCTCCGGCCTTTTCCGAAATCGAAAGCTTCGACGCGTCGCCCCACCACGTGTGATCGGCTGGCCACCATTGGCCGACATCATGGACAAACGCTTTCCACGCGACCTCGGGCGTCGCCGGCACCCATTGTGAATTCTCCACGGTAAAACCGTCCGGCCCGGCATCCTTGACTTCGGCGAGCGCGCAAGGAGCCACGGCGGCCGCTGCAAATACAGCCAGTATCAAGATCGACTTGTTCATCGCGCCGCCGTTTCCTTGCAGAACCTTTGCCGGTATTCCATCGCCTTGGGCATCAGCGCCGTCAGGTTCTGGATGCGTGTCCCCGGATTGGGGTGAGTGGAAGAAAACTCTGGCGGTGCCTGGCCGCCGCTCGCCTCGCCCATGCGCTGCCACAGCGGCACGGCTTCCTGCGGATCGAAGCACGCCGCGGCCGCCAACATCAGGCCGACTTCATCGGCCTGGGTCTCGTGGCTGCGCGCGTAGGGCAATAGGTAGCCGTAGCCCATCGCGGCCATCACCATCTGTTGCTGCTGCGGGTCCATGCCGCTCATGGCACCGGCCATTTGCCCGATCTGAGTCAGCTTTTGCTGCGACATGCGTTGCGCACCATGGCGCAGCAATGCGTGGGCAATTTCGTGGCCCATCACCACGGCCATGGCGTCGGCATTCTTCGCCACCGGCACCAGTCCGGTGTAGACCGCCATCTTGCCGCCCGGCAGGCAGAAGGCATTCGCCTGATCCGACTGGATGACGTTGACGTCCCACTCGAATGTTTTCCAGTTGCCGCTAGGCTGCGTGCCGCGTTCCTGGGCGATGGCGGCTTCCACCTCGGGAACCTTGGCGATCAGGCGCTGAGCGATTTGCTTGATGTCGCGTGCGATCTGCGAGTTCGGGTCGACCGGGCGTTCCTGCGCCAGTATTTCCTGATACGCCTGCAGGCCCAATGCTTTTTCTTCTTCGACACCGATCGAGCCGTCGATCAGTACTTTCTCGCCGGTGTAGGGATCGACCACCCGGTTGCTGAAGTAATAGCAGCCTCCATAGACGAGGAAGCCCAACAGCACCAACCAACGCACGTTGCCGAACAGGCCGCGCCGCTGCCGGGTACCGCCGCCCTGGTCGTAACGTCCCTGGCCAAATGGATCGTTCCTCATCGCGTTCTCCTCATCTGCTAGATGCCACGCACGACGCGGAAACCCACCCGCGCATTAGTCATATCCGAATCAGACGAAGAACGCCAGGCGGCCCGCGTCTGCGCCGGGGAACTGGCCCAGGAACCGCCTCGCACCACTCGCGACCGGCAGCCGGGATTGAACCACGCCCCGCCGTTGGCGGGCGCGCGCCGGAAACTGGCGTGCCAGCAGTCGGCCACCCATTCGCTGGTATTGCCGCTCATGTCATGCAGGCCCCAGGCGTTGGCTTGGAAACTACCTGCCTGCGCTGACCCCCAATAGCCGTCGCCGTAGCCTCTGAAGGCGTTGTTCCAACGCCGGCCGCTGGGAGATACGTCGTTGCCACCGGTCAGGTTGCCGGTGTGGCGAGGTGGCGCGCCATTACCCCAGGGATACCGCCCCTGGGCGCCAGCGCGCAAGGCATATTCGAACTCCGCTTCGCTCGGCAATCGGTAGCTTTCTCCGGTTTGCGCGGCCAGCCAGGTGGCATAGGCGTCGGCATCGTAGACGCTGACATGCAGCACCGGTAGATCGTCACTGGCCTTGGCACCGCTGTAGTCGGATTGCCAGTCCACGCCACTGCGGCGGACAAAATTGCCGCTGCGCTCGTCGTAGACGATGGAGTGCCCGCGACGGGTCGCACGCGGACGATAGCCGGTGGCTTCGACGAAGCGGCGGAATTCGCCCACCGTCACTTCGTGCCGGGACATCGCGAAACCGCGATCGAAGCGCACGTAATGGGCGGGTTTTTCAGCTTCTGCAGCGTCGTTGTCTTTGTCGTCTGCACCCATGCGGAAGCCACCGTGCGGCACCACCACCATCTCGGGCCCACGGCCGCCGTTGCGCAAGGCATCGGTGAAGGCCTGGCCGGGACGGAAAAGTCCGTAATAGGTGGCCAAGTCGATGCGTTCGCGAAAGTCGGCTGCCATACGGTTGCCCGGTTCGGCGATGCGCAGCACTTCGGTGAGCTTCTCGCGTGCCGCTTTCAGGCCCAAGGGCGTGGCGAGATCGCGCAGACCACTGTCGCGCAGTTCGGCGATACGGGCGATGCGAATGGCGGCGATACGCTGTTCGGCGTCGGCAATGGTGGGCGCTTGCTCGCGCACCTTGGATGCGTGCCGCAGCCAGAGCTCGGCGGTATCGAAATTGCTCGCCAACGCGGCGTCTTCCGCACGACGGATCATGGCGCTTTCCACCGCCGCCACGCCTTGCATGGCACGCGGCTGGCCCGGCTTCCACTTCAGCACTTCGCGGAACCCTGCCAGTGCCCCACCCCCCTGCTCGCCCAGGCGGCCTTCCCGTAGGTCGGTTTCGCTGGCGGTATTCAAGCGTGACAGCTGCTCGGCCTCGTCGACCCGGGACAGATAAGCCTGTACCGCCTCATCGTCGGGCTTCAGGGTACGCACCACCGCGGCAATCTCGCGGGCCTGACGCAGCGACTCCACCTTGTCATCGGCGAGCTTCAGTGCCGCGCGGCCTTGTTGCAGCAGGGCGTCCAGCGATTTTTCCAGCCCGGCCTTGGCACGCGCATCGTCGGGGGCGATCTTGAGGATCGCCAGATACAAAGGCACCGCATCCTCCGCGGTGACGTACAAGCGCTCCTCGGCCAATGCCTTTTCTGCACGGCTGCGGGCTGCACCCAGCTCGTCAGGCGTGATCTGCACTGTCGGCGGACGCCAGTTCAGCACCTCCGTGCCGGTTTCATCGCCACTCACGGTCACGCTGGGCATGCGGACTTCGCCGTCAGCCGCTTCGCCTTCCCCCGTGGAAGGCGTCGTACGCGAACAGCCGCACAACAGGACCGACAGGCCCATCAGTGCCAGCAGCAACGGCGTGTTAAGGATCGCTCGCAATGGATCTCCTAGGGCCAGCGGTATCCCGGCCGGCGACGTTAGGCTATTGTCGCCTGCCTGAGTAGACAACGCATTCAGCGGAGATTTCGTGCCCTTTTGGATCGACACCCCCACCGCGCTGCACGCACATTTGCAGCACCGCCCTTCCCGCATCGGTCTGGATACCGAATTCGTGCGCGAGCGCACCTACTGGCCGCAGCTGGCGCTGGTGCAAATGGCGATCGGCGCGGAGATCTTGTTGATCGACCCTCTGGCGCCGGGAATGACCGACGCATTGGCACCGGTACTGGCGGATACCTCGATCCTCAAAGTCATGCATAGCGCCAGTGAAGACTTGGTGGCGTTCAAGTACAGCTGCGGCGCACTGCCGACACCGCTGTTCGACACGCAGATCGCGGCCGCATTGGCTGGCGTGGCCGGCGGCATCGGCTATCAGAAACTGGTGGAACAAGTGACTGGGGTGGCGCTCGAAAAGGGAGAGACGCGTTCGGACTGGATGCGCCGCCCGCTCAGCGAATCGCAGCTGAAATATGCCGCCGATGATGTGCAGTACCTGTTCGCGCTGCAGGATGCATTGGAAGCCAAGCTGAAAGGATCGGCGCGGATGGCCTGGCTGCAGGAAGACTGCCGCCGCTTCGTCGAGAACGCCGCACAGGAAGAAGGCGAACGCTGGCCGCATTTGTCGATGCGCAGTGCGCAGTTCCTGGAACCGGACGCGCAACGCCGGCTGATCCGTCTGCTGCGGTGGCGCGATGTACAGGCACGCAGCAGCGACAAACCGCGTAGCTGGATTCTCGATAACGAACTGGCGGTCGCACTGGCGCGCACACCCCCCGTGGACCGGGCCGCACTGCAAAGCCAACTGGAGGCCTCGCCAAAATCGCCGCGCAAATTGGGTGATGCGATTTGGCAGGCGTTGAACAGCCCGTTGGCGGACGAAGCGGAAGCACCGCTGGCACGCAACGCCAGCGACGCGGACAAATCGGCATTGAAGCGCCTGCAGGATGCCGTCTCGGCACGCACCGCGGAATTGGGCTTGCCCGACGGCGTGCTGGCCTCGCGCCGCTACCTGGAAGCGCTCGTGGAATCGGGCCGCTGGCCCAGCGCCCTCGCCGGCTGGCGCCGGGCTGAACTGGAGCCCGTACTGAGCCCCCTGCTCAAGCCCGCCGACTTGGCATCCGCGTCCCCAGAGCGCTAAACTTGCTTTGCCCCGTGGGGGGGTAGCTCAGCTGGGAGAGCGCGTCGTTCGCAATGACGAGGTCGTGGGTTCGATCCCCATCCTCTCCACCAAAATCAAAAAGCCAGGCGAAAGCCTGGCTTTTTTTGTGGCTGGAGTTTGAGGAACTTCAATCGGCCCACGCGCGCCAGCCTTGCAGAGGCACTGGTCGATTGAACTAAGCCAGGCTCAGCTCTTCGTCGCCATATCCGTGGTTTTGTCGTGTGTACCGGCAGGTTCGTCGCGCGCCGGTTGCCAGCGTTGGAACCGGGATGCAGCCTGGTCATACCGCTACGGTTAATAGGCGCGCACGGAGCCCAAAGGAATCGTTTATGAAGACGCTGATGGTAGTAGTCGCTTGGTGCATTCTCTTCGTGCTGTGCTGGCCGCTCGCCTCGCTGGCGTTGGTGCTCTGGCCGGTTATCTGGCTGCTCTCTTTGCCATTCCGCTTGGTCGGCATTACGTTCTCTGCCCTCTTCGCGTTTCTTCAGGCGATTCTGTTCCTGCCTGCTCGCATTCTGGGCTGGCGCTCTGGTCAAGCGCGGGCGCATCACGCGGCGGTGGTTTGACCGCTTGTATATCCGATCTGCCGGTCAAGACCTGCCTTACCGGTCTGCTGCGCTTTCCTGACACGAAAAAACCCGCCGGCATAACGCCGGCGGGTTTTTAGCGTGTTACTGAAGCGGGTTTAGAACTTGTAGTTGACGCCTAGCAGATACGTGCGACCCCATTCGATGTACTCGAGCGGACGGTCCTTCGATTCGGCATAGGTCCGGTACGCTTCGTCGGTAAGGTTGCTGACTTGGAACAGCACGCTCAGCCCATCGAGAGCGTGGCCTTCAGGAAACGAGTAGCTGACCTGTGCATCGGTAATCTCTTCGCCGACCACGTAGCGCAGCGTACGGTTGCCATTGAAGTTGCCGATCTCGCCGATGAAGTCCGAGCGCTTACGCTGACTGACACGCGCTTCGAATCCATTGCGCTCGTAATAGGCCGTCAGGTTGTAGACCCTGTCCGACAAGCCAGGCAGGCTGATTTCGCCGGTACCGATACTGGAGGCGCTCTCCGGATCCCTGATTTTGATATTGCTGTCGCTGAAGCTGGCGCTGGCAATCACGCCAAACCCGGCCAGTGGCTCCCAAAACAGATCCAGAGGTACCGATGCCGTTAGCTCCAGACCTTGGAGCTTACCGCCCTTGCCGTTGGCTGGAGCGGAGTAGCTTCCGGTTTGGGAAACGCCGACGCCAGGGTAATCGGGATTCTCTGGGATACCGGCGGTGAACTGCGAGAAGTCGAAGAACGGATCTGTCTGCGTGTAGATGTAGGAACGCAAGTCCTTGTAGAAGTACGCAGCCGCAACGTAAGCCTTGCTGCCGAAGTACTTCTCATAGGAGATATCGAACGCATACGCACGCCACGGGTCCAGCTGAGGATTACCACCGCTGCCGGTGACCACGCGTTCGCCGGTAGAATCCGGCGCGTCCGATACGTTCACCTCGATCGATGCCCGCATCTGATCAACACGCGGGCGCGCCACCTGCTTGGCCATCGCCACTCGTAACGTTTGGTCGTTCGCGAACGAGAACGACAGGTTCATGCTGGGCAACACATCGGTCATGGTCTTGCCGAGGGTTATCAGCTCCGGTGCTCCGCCGTTGGTGAGTTGAACCGCCTCGGAGGATTGCTCCGTCCGCTGTACCTGCACGCCGAAATTGCCGCGCACCGCTACGTCACCCCAATCGGTGTTGAGGTTGCCCTTGATGAAAGCCGTGGTGGTTTCCTCGTCCACGTCCCAGGACTTCGCTATCAGATGTGGGGCCAGGGAGTTTGGCTCAAAGATCATGTAGCGAGCGACCGCTTCTGGGACGTTCCACGAAGGGATATAGCCTAGGCCGGCGAAACCGAGATTCACCGGGCGATACTGTAGATCCGCAGCGATCGCGGTCTCGCCCTGCGGACCAACATCGATGTTGCCTTCGGGCTGACGCTTGGACTTTGCCCGGTCGGCATAGTTCAGCCCGACGTCGATGCCCGACAGCCAACCCAGCATGGCAGGAGCCGGCAGTTCCGCTGCCAGTTTGAAAGTCTTCAGCTCATCCTCAACGCTCGGCGTCTTGCCGTAGCCCGAGCCATAGATCGTGCCACGAAGGAACAGTTGCGACGGATCGGAATAGTCGAGCGTTGGCACCATTTGCGAGAAGCCGTTATTCCGGTAGCTCAACTGCACGGTGTCGTACTGGGGGCTTGGCACAAGCTGGGTATTGTTCTCCAGGTTGATCTCATCGCGCTTGGCTTTGGAATAGCCGAGGTCAGCGACGATCCGTACTTGGCCCACATTGAACTCGTTGTTCCAGCCAAACGCATTGATCTCGTCCTCGCGCTTGTTGTACATGCCACGCACCAGCGGGTAGACGCCCGTCAGCGTGCCGCCAGTGAAGGTGCCGTTTTGGTTGACGGTGACATTGCTGTAGACGCATTCCGGATTGCACGGGAAAGAACCGTTGTACTGGGTGTTCATTTCCCACTGATTTGCAGTGTCTATCTGGGTGGCTTCGGAATGGAACAGGTCCAATGTGCTGGTCCAGGCATTGGAAGGACGGAACTGGACCGTGGCCAAAACGCCGTCGCGTTCGGTGTTGCCCGTGCGCCGCAAAGCCTTGATGCCGTCGCTGGCGAAGGTGCCCGCCGGCAAGCCAGGACGCGCATCGGTCTTCCACGGCTCGTACAAGCCAACTTGGTTTTCCTGGATCGGCGTGTCCGAGTGTGAATACCCGATCGAAAAGCCAAATCGGCGGTCTTCGGACTGGGTGATGTAGCTGACGTTGATGCGTTCACCGTAAGCGGAAGCATCGGCGGCCGCGCCTAGGGAGTTACGCTGACTGCGGACGCCAATGGCGCCAACAGGGCCATCGAAGCTCAGCGGTCGAACAGTCTGCATGTCTACCGTGCCCGACAAACCCTGCCCGACCAAGCCGGCATCCGGCGTCTTGTAAACGGTCACGCCGTTAACGAGTTCGGACGGATATTGATCGAACTCCACGCTGCGGTTGTCGCCGGTGCTGACCATCTCGCGGCCGTTGAGCAGCGTGGTCGAAAAATCGGGCGACAGGCCGCGCACGCTGATCACTTGGGCGCGACCGGCGACGCGTTGTGCGGCCAAACCCGGCAGGCGGGCCAGCGATTCGGCGATGCTGACGTCGGGCAATTTGCCGATGTCTTCGGCCGAAATGGCCTCGACGATGGAAGTGGAATCGCGCTTGACCGCGATGGCGCTCTCGATGCCGCGGCGGATGCCGGTCACCACCACCGTATCCAGCTGAGTGGCTTCCGGTGCTGTCTGTTCGGGTGCCGGTTCGGCGGTTTGGGCCTGGACACCCGTTGCGGTCAGCGTCAGGGCAGACGCCAGCGACGCGCTCAGCAGATTGCGCTTGAATTGCAACATATTCCCCTCTCCAAGGATGTTGTATGCGGTGACCCGAGTACGTCGCCAAATCGCAATCGCCCGGGTCTACTACGTCAGGGCAGGCGCCCTGAAACGTGCGGCAATGGTAGTCGCGGCAGACCCTGCACAAATCGCCCTGCATACGTATTCATAGGCGAAAAATGGCATCCGGCAGCTTTTGTTTTGGGTGCATGGGATAGTTCAGCGCACGCCTTCAGCGGGGCCCTCCCGGCAATATGAACAGGCTTATATGCCTTGATGTTGGTGCGCAAAACGGCGGCGGCAGACGCAGCTGCGATGATGAGGTAAAGCCAAGCCTACTCGGCTGCTTTTCGCACCCCGGATCGGAAAGCAGCGGAGCAAGCTCCGCTCTACATGATCAAGGCGTACGTGATCAGGGCGACAGCAGGAACGTCAGCGGCACTTCTATGCGTTCGCGCCAGGCGGCTTCGTTGTGGTCGGCGCCCACGAAACTTCGGCTCATCCAGTCCTTGCCTGCGACTTGGCCGGCACCACGCATCAGTGCATCCACGCGCTGCTGATAAGGCGCGTAGTGCGCATCGATTCCGGCGCTGCCGTAGTCGAAGTACCAGCGATGGCGGCCCGGAGGCGGCAGTTTCTTTGCCAGGTAGTCGACGACGATGCCTTGGCCGATCGGCCAATGCGTCGACACACAGCCGGCGCCACCGAACACCTCCGGATACTCCGCCACGGCATAAGCCGAAATCAGGCCGCCCATGCTGGAGCCCATGACAGAAGTATCCTGCGGGCCAGTCAGTGTGCGGTATCGCGCATCCACAAAGGGTTTCAGCTCCTGCACCAAGAAGCGCAGATATGCATCGGATGACAGGTCGTTGACGGAGACCGACCGATCTCCCTCACTGGGGATGAAGGAAGCACCGGTAACCGCCTTGGCGGGCATGTATTCCTGCAATCGCCGCGACGTGTTCCATATTCCTACGACGATGGCTTCGCGAGCCTGTCCGGTCTGGATAAGCCGGGTCATCGCCTCGTCCACACCCCAATCGATCTTGGTGTAGGACGTGGCGGGATCGAACACGTTCTGGCCATCGTGCATGTATAGCACCGGGTAGCGCTTGTCCGGATTTTTTTCGTAACCCGGCGGTAGCCAGATGTCGACGTGGCGCGGCGCGACATGAGTCGATGGGAACGCTTCGAATCGTTCCAGATGACCGGTTATTCCTGGGCCGGTGATGGGTACCGGCGAAGATGGAGCGGCTTCCAGCGTCAGCGGCATGAATAGGCATAGCACCATCAATAACATTCGTTTCATGCTTGAAGTTCCAGTGCGTAATCGTTTTTGTAGGAGTCGTGCCGGCATGCCGGCACGGGTGAGTCGCGCTGGCACCCCGATGTGCGATTGAAGCCTGACCGTTTCGCCACCCGGACGCGCTGCGGCGCGTTCTTCATCCTGCCTTTTGAATGGCTATCGGGGCGTCATCGCGACTTACGTCTCTCCTACACGGCGAGGAATATCCTGTTAACCAATCCTTGCATAAAAAACGCCGCGGGCAGGCAAATGCACACTGCGCTCGGCGAGAGTGCCCGACAGGAGCCCGTGATCGTCCAGCGTCTTCACTGCCAGTTCTTCGGGCAATGTCCATTCGGCTGCCTGCGCCGACAGGTTAAATACCACCAACAGCGACTCGTCCTGCGCGTCGCGACGGAACGCGAGCACTGGCTCCGGTGCATCGAAGAACGAGATATGCCCATGCTGCAGCGCGGCGTGCTGTTTGCGCCAGGCGAGGAAACTGCGTACCGCATTCAGGACTGAGGCTGGATTCGTCTCTTGCGCAGCCACGCTGATCGCGAGGTGCGCTTCGGGAATCGGCAGCCAGGGCTGGCTGTCGCTGAAGCCAGCGCGCTCTTCGCCACTCCACGGCATTGGCGTGCGGCAACCGTCGCGGCCTTTGAATTTCGGCCAGAACACTTTTCCGTAGGGATCCTGCAAGGCTTCGAAAGGTACGTCCGCTTCCGGCAGGCCCAGTTCTTCGCCTTGGTAGAGACAGACCGATCCCCGCAGCGAACACACCAGCGCCACCAGCTGCGAAGCGAAGTCGCCGGTGGTGTCGCCATTGCCCCAGCGCGTCACCGCACGTTGCACATCGTGATTGGAGACAGCCCAGCATGGCCAGCCATGTGTCATGGCGGCTTCAAGCTTTTCCACCGTGCCGCGGATGTACGCCGCGTTGAAGTCGTCGGTCAGCAGCTCGAAGCTGTAGCCCATGTGCAGACGCTGGTCGCCCACGTATTCGGCGGTGGTCGCCAACGAATCTTCCGAGGAGATCTCGCCCAGCGCCGCGGCATCGGGATAGCGATCCAGCAACCGGCGCAGGTCTTCCAGGAAACCAAGGTTCTCCGGCTGCGTGTTGTTGAAATAGTGGTACTGGTAAGCGTACGGATTGTCCGGACTGAAGCCGCGGCCCACCCGCATCTCTTTGGGCTTGGGCGGATTGTCGCGTAGCTGCGCGTCGTGGAAGCAGAAGTTGATCGCATCCAGGCGCAGGCCGTCCACGCCCTTGTCCAGCCAGAACTGCACATTGTCGAGCGTAGCCTGGCGCACCGCCGGATTATGGAAGTTCAGATCCGGCTGCGACGCCAGGAAGTTGTGCAGGTAGTACTGCTCGCGGCGCGGCTCCCAACGCCAGGCCACGCCACCGAACAGCGACATCCAGTTATTGGGTGGCGTGCCGTCTTCCTTCGGGTCGGCCCAGACATACCAGTCGGCCTTGGGGTTGTCGCGGTTCTCGCGGCTTTCCTTGAACCAGGGATGCTCGGCCGAGCAATGGCTCAGTACTTGGTCGATCATCACCTTGATGCCCAGCGAATGCGCCTTCGCCATCAACAGGTCGAAATCGTCCAGGGTGCCGAACAACGGGTCGACATCGCGGTAGTCGGCGATGTCATAGCCGAAATCGGCCATCGGCGACTTGAAGAAGGGCGATATCCAAATGGCGTCCACGCCCAAGCTGGCGATGTAGTCGAGCTTGCGCACGATGCCCGGCAAGTCGCCGACGCCATCGCCATTGGTATCCAGGAAGCTGCGTGGGTAGACCTGATAGATCACCGCACCACGCCACCAGTTGGTTGTCGTCATCGCTTCCTCGGACCCTTGAAACGCGCGCCGCCCTGGCGCACACAGCGGGCGCAACTATTCCATGCTTGGCGTTCGCGCGTGACCGCTGTTGGTCACGTCACGGCATGAATACGTATGCATATCGTCCCACCGCGAAACCGCCTTCGACCTCGCGTTGGGAGAGTTTGCCGGGGCGACTGCCGCAAAGTGTCGATGGCACAAGGGTTTGACGGCAGTGTTCGTTTCATCGCCTGAAAATCCGGTCGCGGCCATCCATCCAATCCTGTTTGCAGTGCAGCATGGAATTGGTCGCGCTTACCTGCAAGATGCCGTCCTTCGACGCGCATGCGCGGGGCAATGCGTCGTCTCTCTGCCATCAGGACCTTTCTGTAATGACCCAAAAGCCGCAACTTTCCTTTTGGCAGATATGGAACATGTGCTTCGGCTTTCTGGGCATCCAGTTCGGTTTCGCACTGCAGAACGCCAACGTCAGCCGCATCTTCCAGACCCTGGGCGCGAAGATCGACGATATTCCGATGTTGTGGGTGGCCGCGCCGCTGACCGGACTGATCGTGCAGCCCATCGTCGGCTATTTCTCCGACCGCACCTGGACGCGCCTGGGCCGCCGCCGGCCCTACTTCTTGTACGGCGCATTGCTGGCTTCGCTGGCTTTGTTGTTCATGCCCAACTCGCCGACGCTGTGGATGGCCGCGGGCCTGTTATGGATTCTGGATGCGTCCATCAACGTCTCGATGGAGCCTTTCCGCGCGTTCGTCGGCGATCAGCTCCCGCCGCAGCAACGTCCGACCGGCTACGCGATGCAGAGCTTCTTCATTGGCGTCGGGTCGGTGATCGCCAGCATGCTGCCATGGCTGTTGACCCAGGCCGGGGTCAGCAACACCGCTGTGTCCGGCGGTATTCCCGACACCGTGAAATTCTCCTTCTACGCTGGCGGAGCGATCCTGTTCCTGGCCGTCGGCTGGACGGTACTGCGCACGCGCGAGTATCCGCCGGAAGTGTTGACGTCGTTCGACGACGCCGGTGTGGTCGACGAAGCCCACGCCGATCTCGACACCGCCCGTGCGCAGCGCGAAGGATTGCTGTGGCTGTTGGTGGGCGGCGCCGGCATCGCGGCGATCTTCTGGTTGGCGCTGGACAAACAGCTGTTCGTGCTGGCCGGAGGCCTGGCCGCTTATGGGGCGATCCTGCTTTTGGTCAGCCTCAGCCGCTCGCGCAACATGTTCAGCACCATTGCCGCCGATCTGCACGCCATGCCAGGCACCATGCGGCAATTGGCGGTGGTGCAGTTCTTCTCCTGGTTCGCCCTGTTCGCGATGTGGATCTACACCAC
>CBFGZY010000026.1:0-47194 GCA_965653375.1 uncultured Pseudoxanthomonas sp. | reverse complement strand
TGCGCGGCGTGCAGGAACTGCTCGGCCATGCCGACATCGCCACCACCCAGATCTATACGCATCTGGATTTCCAGCACCTGGCCAAGGTCTACGACGCTGCCCATCCACGGGCAAAGCGCAAGAAGGGGTAACAGGGAGCAGGGATCAGGTAACAGGTAGCAGGGAACGAGGCATCGCGATATCTGGTGGTGTTCGGACTAAGAGCGAGCATTTCCCGCTCCCCGCTCCCCGCTCCCCGCTTCTTGAACTCGTGCGGGCCGTCCCCACTTCATTGGGAACACCTCGGAGGCCGCATGGACCCCAGCCAGAACCCTAACGTTTTCCACGCCACTACCATCATCTCGGTCCGCCGCAATGGCCATGTTGCCGTTGCCGGCGACGGACAAGTCACGCTGGGCAATACCGTGATGAAAGGCAACGCCCGCAAAGTGCGCCGGCTGGGCCGTGACGGCCAAGTGCTGGCAGGCTTCGCCGGCGCCGCCGCGGATGCCTTCACACTGTTCGAACTATTCGAAGCCAAACTCGAAAAACACGGCCAACTGCAGCGCGCGGCGGTGGAACTGGCCAAGGATTGGCGCACCGAACGCCGCCTGGGCAAGCTGGAAGCGCTGCTGGCGGTCGCCGACAAGGAAACCTCGCTGGTCATCAGCGGCACTGGCGACGTGATCGAACCGGAAGACGGCATCATCGCCATCGGTTCCGGCGGCTCGTTTGCGCTGTCCGCCGCCCGCGCGCTGATGTCGCACACCGAGATGGACGCAAAATCCATTGCGGTCGAGGCGCTGAATATCGCCGGCGACATCTGCATCTATACCAATCGCAATGTGGTGGTTGAAGAGCTGTGATGCCGGGAATCGGTAGCCGGTAACTGGTAACCGATACCGGGTGCCGTAATCTTCTCCGCGCTCGCCTTTCTCCTCTTCCCTGTTTCAATCCCGCTCCCCGCTCCCCGCTCCCCGCTTCTTCTATGACCGACAACAAAAACACCAACAGCACCATGACCCCACGCGAGATCGTGCAGGAGCTCGATCGCCATATCGTCGGCCAGCATGCAGCCAAGCGCGCGGTCGCCATCGCGTTGCGCAATCGCTGGCGGCGCATGCAACTGCCGGAAGAACTGCGCAATGAAGTGATGCCGAAGAACATTCTGCTGATCGGCCCTACCGGCGTCGGCAAGACCGAGATCGCACGGCGCCTGGCGACGTTGGCCAATGCACCGTTCGTGAAGGTGGAAGCCACGCGCTTCACCGAGGTGGGTTACGTGGGCAAGGACGTGGAGCAGATCGTCCGTGACCTGGCCGATACCGCAGTCAAGATGTATCGCGAACAAGCCAAGGTGCGAGTGCGCACCCAGGCTGAAGAGCGTGCCGAAGAGCGCATCCTGGATGCGCTGTTGCCGCGGCGCAGCACCGGCATTGGTTTCGATCCGGAGGTCGCGCGCAACGAACCTTCCGCGCAGGACAACGACACCCGCATCAAGTTCCGCAGGATGTTGCGCGCGGGCGAGCTGGATGACCGCGAGATCGAACTGGAACTGGCGGTCAATGTCGGCGTGGACATCATGACGCCGCCAGGCA
This sequence comes from uncultured Pseudoxanthomonas sp., assembly GCA_965653375.1. Taxonomy (GTDB): domain Bacteria; phylum Pseudomonadota; class Gammaproteobacteria; order Xanthomonadales; family Xanthomonadaceae; genus Pseudoxanthomonas_A. Next base: position 45,617 of record CBFGZY010000026.1, on the reverse strand, counting down.
TGGAGGAAATGGGCCAGCAATTGCGGCAGATGTTCTCCAACCTGGGCGGCGCCAAGTCGCATAAGCGCACGGTGACCATCAAGGCCGCGCGTCCGCAGCTGATCGAAGAAGAAGCCGGCAAGCTGGTCAACGAGGACGATATTCGCAGTGCCGCCATCGAAGCCTGCGAGCAGAACGGCATCGTCTTCATCGACGAGATCGACAAGGTCGCCAAGCGCGGCGACAACATCGGCGGTGGCGATGTCAGCCGCGAAGGCGTGCAGCGCGACCTGCTGCCGCTCGTGGAAGGCAGCAACGTCAGCACCAAGTACGGCACGGTGAAAACGGACCACATCCTGTTCATCGCTTCGGGTGCGTTCCACCTAGCCAAGCCCAGCGATCTGATCCCGGAATTGCAGGGCCGTTTCCCCATCCGCGTGGAACTGGGCGCATTGTCGAAGGAAGACTTCATCCGCATCCTGACCGAGCCCAAGGCCGCGCTGACCAAGCAGTACGTCGAGCTGATGAAGACCGAAGGCCTTCAGTTGGAGTTCTCCGTCGATGCCGTCGATCGCCTGGCCGAGATCGCCGCACAGGTCAACGAGCGCCAGGAAAACATCGGCGCCCGTCGTCTGCACACGGTGCTTGAGCGGTTGTTGGACACGTTGAGCTACGAAGCTCCCGATCGTGACGGCCAAGCTGTGGCGATCGACCGCGAGTATGTCGATGCGCATCTTGGCGAGCTGGTGAAGGACCCGGATTTGAGTCGCTATATCTTGTAACCCACGGTCTATCTGCAGGATGGGTTGAGCGCAGCGATACCCATCGATTCGGACGGCTTGGTGCAATCGATGGGTATCGCTGCGCTCAACCCATCCTACGAGGGGAGTTTCGGTAGGCCTAACGTCAGCAGCTAAGCCGCAGGCCCGGCATCGTTGCGCCAGCGTCGCGTGCTGCGTTGGAAGAATTGGCTGTTGGGAATCTGCAAAAGGGTGTCATCACCGTTTGTATTGGTTTCCTGCAGCGTGGTGTAAATCAGATTGATATCGACCACGCGGCCTTTGAGTCCGGGCTTGTCGCCGTTGTCCACCAGTTCGATGTGGTCGTGAAGCCGGAACGGGCGCGTGGTCAAGATCAGCAATGTGCAGAAAATGTTCGACAGCACGCTCCAAGCGGCAAAGAACGCGACCGCGGCCACCGCAGTGAATCCTGTCAGCGCGGTCCACAGGACCGAGCCGGATACCCCCCAGCGTTCCAGGATGAGCAGTATCGCCGCGCCGTATGCGATGAAGCCGAGAATGCGTCGCGCACCGATAGCCATTTCCGGTGGTAGCCCATAGCGGCCGCAAAGGCGCGAGAAGGTGCGGCGCAACAGCTGGTTCAACAGCCAAGCCAACAGCAGGATGATGGCCGCTTCGGTCAGCGGGATCGCGATGCCCATCCAATCCTGCAGCCACGGCGGCACATCGCGCAGTCCGGAAGGCGATGCCTTAGGTATGCCGATTACCGTGCTTGCGCAGAGCGCTTCAGTGCGTGCGCGCCCCCGGATTGCTGATGTGGCGGCGATCCCGTCTATTCCTACTGTGTCATAGCGGCCTACCATCGCTAGAGCCTCTTCTGCCAAGTGATGACAGATTCTCGCCCGGCCCTAGGTTAGGGCCTGTTAACGCGATGTTTCCCAGCGGTTGTCAGCTGGCTGTGCGCGGCGCGGTGGGGTGCTGGAAAGGGGCAACGCTTCGCGTACGCGTGTGAAGGCATCGTCATCCAGCTTGCTGGATCACCAATGCGGAGTTGTTTCTGTTTCAAGCACTGCAGGGATGCTTGGGCTGCAATTATTTCAGCCCAAGCAAGTGTTTCCGTTCATGGATATGCGACCAATACGCTGATCTTTGACACCATCCCAGCATCACGGACGAGTGCGCTTGGCAGTGTCGGCCGTTAGCTGTTCCCGTGCTGCCCGTTGCAGCTCGGCGATGGACGCCGATTCGGGCGATTTGCCAAGCCGTTGGCTCAGATCGGCGATGACCCGCTTGTTGGCGTAAGTATGTGGAGAATCCAGATCGTCGCTTTGCGCTTCCATGAAACCGAGCAGGCGCTTGCGACTGACTTCCACCGCCTGCGCCAGTTCGGTGAGCTTGGCACGGTATTCGAGTTCCCACGGCAGCATTTCGGGAAAGCGATTCTGATCGGCGAAATGCTGGGCTTCATGGCCCAGGAACACCACCCGGAATGCTTCGCTGTCCAGACCTTCACGGTAGGACGGCACGACGGCATACAAAGCTTCCTTGGTCGCCCAGCCGCCGGCCGAACCACGCTGGCAGCGCGCGTACGAGCTCCAGCCGCGGCTGACGAAATCATCCAGCAGTTCCACTCGTACCTCATGGCGGCCTTCCGGTAGTTCGACCTGGTATTGCCGGCTTTCCTGGCTCCGCCACAACATCAGTTCACGCAATGGTGGCGTCCGTCCCAACACCGCGTGGTAGCCGCGCTTCTGCAATTCTTGCTGCAGCAACGGCTCTATCGCGTCGAAGTCGTGTGCATTGTCCGCCGCCGTTCCTATCAATTGGCGCAGCTGCGCCAACAGCGCTTGTGCCCTTATTTCCCGTTGTGCGGGGGCAGCCAGTGCGTGCCACCAGTAGCGCTGATAGTGGTAGAGAACTTCGCGGACGAAGGGATCCTCGATATCGCCGACCAGCCACGGCGGCTGTGCGCGTTCGAACCGGCCGAACATGCAGGCGCGGTAGTTGGCATCGCGGCCTTTGAACTGCGCCGCCGGCACCTGTCGCAATGCGGCCAGGGCACGTGCCGAATCGCCTTGCAGCAGCGCGCTGGTCGATTCGCCGATGGCGCGCTCTGCCTCTGGGCTGGAGTTCTGCTTGGCGGCGATGGCGGGGTAGACGGCGATGGCCAGGGCTGCCGCCAGCCAGCGGCCAAGAGAATGTTTGCGGTAACGCATGGGGTTGCCTCCTCTCATCGCCAGCGCGATTGAGAGAGATCAAGCCACAACGGCGTTACGCCGGTCTTGAACGGATTTGACCTGCCGCCGCAGACGCGACGGAGGCAGTCCGGTGCAGGCACGCACGACTCGGCTGAGATGGCTTTGATCGGCGAAGCCACAGACCGCCGCGATATCGGCCAGCGGCTGATCCTCGGCCAACAGGTTCAATGCTCGTCGCAATCGCAATTCGCGCCGCAACAGCTGTGGCGACAAGCCATGCGAATGCCGCAGCGAACGGCTGGCATAGGCATCGGACACGCCGGCTTGGCGGGCGATCCGCGCAATGGATAGATCCGAATCCCGCAGCCGCTGCATGAAGCCTGCCTGCCAGCCGGAGCATTCGGTTTGTTCCGCGGCGGCCGGCCGCGAGCGCGCCAGCAGGTCGGATAACGCATCAGGTTCTCTTGCGAACACCTCGACGGCTTCCTTCAGACAATCCACCTGCCAGTGGGAGCGCTGTTCCGGTACCGAGTGATCGGGCAGCGCGAGGTTGATCACGCGGGCGCCATGGCGGCCGAAACGATTGCCGTGAGCGTGAAAATGCGGGTGCAGCAGCAAGGTTCCGGGAACGCACAGCACCGGCCCCTCCAAGCTGTTTTCCCAATAGCTGCCGTCCACTACCAATGCCGCGTACGCCTGCCCATGGCGATGGGTCGCCAGGCTGTCGCCGGCTTGGTGGCGGGTTTCGGTATCCGGGCAAGGTCGCATGCGCCGATCGTGCCCCAACCCAAGGTGCGCGTCACGGGACGAAAGTCAGGCTACTGGGGAAACTTCGACAGCCCCTAACCGACGAGAGACTTCAATCCTCCCCGATGTCCTCGTTCCAAATCTCCGGATGGGCGGTGATGTAGTCGCCCAGCATCTCGATGCACTCCTGGTTCTGCAGATCGACGACATTGACTCCGTTTTCGCGCAGCCAGTCGATGCCGCCTTGGAAATTGACCGATTCGCCCACTACCACGGTGCCGATGTTGAACTGGCGCACCAGGCCGCTGCAGTACCAGCACGGCGCCAATGTGGTGACCATGATGGTGTCCTGGTAGCGGCGCTGGCGGCCGGCCTTGCGGAAGGCGTCGGTTTCGCCGTGTACGGAGGGATCGTTTTCCTGGATGCGGCGATTGTGGCCGCAGCCCAGCAGGGCGCCGTCGTTGCGATACAGCGCCGCGCCGATGGGAATACCGCCTTCGGCCAAGCCCTGGCGCGCTTCGGCGATGGCGGTTTCCAGCAGGGCGCGGTAGTCGATGTTCATGTTTGTCTGTTCCGTTTCGTGTGGGCACTAAAAATCTGTTGGCGATGGATCATGGGCAGGTCTAAAGAAAGATGTTGCCACGCCGCTGATGTTCACGGCGAAACTGCGAGATGGGTCACGTCATCCGCTTGTAGGCGGGGCGCAACATGACAGTGCGTAGGGAGTACTTACGTGCAATAGCGACGCGATGCGCGGGGGAAGAATGAATATCGGGAAGTGGCCGGCAATGCTGGCTCGTGCGCTGTCGGGGAGCGCACTGGCAACACTGCTGGTAGGGGCGATTGCCGCACCTGCGGCCGCGCAGGTCGTCCAAGGTCAGTTGGAGTTGCAATGGGGCGACCCGGTGCCGATGGGGCCAGTTCACCTCCGTGGTCAGCCGATCCTCCGCGCTACGTTGCTCACCGACCAAGGCGAGCGCATTGCGCTGAACGCCGAGCAGGCGCGCCGGGCAGCGGGCGATCTGTACGCGTTGGCCAATCGTCGCGTCGCGGTCTCCTTCACGCCACGGCGCGTGTCGCAGTCCTCTCAGCCATTGCCATCGTCGCCGGCGGCGGTTGAAGTCATCGTTCCCGCCGACCGCCTGACCCAGCAAGCGCCGGCGATCGACGCCAGTGGCCGGATCTCGATGGCCGCGGCGGTGTCGGGGAATACGCGATGGGTGACGGTGATGTGCAAGTTTTCCGATGTCGTCACCGAACAAAAAGACCAGTCTTTCTTCCAGTCCCAATACGGCACCGCGCCGGGACAACTGGGGCATTACTGGAGCGAGGTTTCTTACGGCAAGGTCAATCTGGCCGGCAGCAGCGCCCATGGCTGGTACGTGCTGCCGCAGGCGAGATCGGCTTACGTTCCGGCCGAAGGCAAAGCGAACCTCAGCCTGCTGTTCCAGGACTGCGCTGCCGCGGCCGACCCCTACGTCGATTTCACCGGCGTGCAGGGCGTCAACATGATGTTCAACGGCAACCTGGACGGCTATGCCTGGGGCGGCAGCAGTTGCGCCACCTTGGACGGTGTGCGCCGTTGTCCGCGCGTTACCTGGAATCCACCGTGGGGCTTCACCAACTTGGCGCCGTTGGCGCATGAGATGGGACATGGTTACGGCCTGCCTCATTCGGACAATTCCGATGGCGATGACGACACCTACGACAATCCGTGGGACGTGATGAGCGATATCTGGAGCAACGCGCGTCGGGACGCCAACTATGGAGCGCTGCCCAAGCACGTGAACGTCCAACAGCGCGACCGATTGGGCTGGGTGGATGTGGCGCGCAAGAGAACGATTGCTGCCGGCAGCGTCGGCGTGCGGCAGATCGCCCTGGATTACGCCAGCCTGGCCGGTGCCGGCGGCGTTCAGATGGTGGTGCTGGCCCTGCCGCCGCAATCCGATCCTTTTCTGACCGCGGTCTACACCTTGGAAGCGCGCCGGCCGGTCGGTAACTACGACGCGGCCCTGGCCGGCGATGCGGTCATCATTCACCGGGTGGAGGGCGACCGCGCCGCGCGCAGCATGGATGCCAGCGTTCCGCCGGCGGATGTCTCCAACAACGAAGGATCGATGTTCAAGCCGGGAGAAACCTGGAACTCGCCGGAAGCCGCGTACTGGGTGCGAGTGGACGGCAAGACCGCGACGGGATTTCTGGTGACCATCGGAACCGGATCCAGCATGGGCCGGGTAACCGGCGGAGTGCTTCCGGCCCGCAGGGGCACCGCGCCAGCCGCTTCGTCCTCGGCATCGGGCGCATTGCCGCCGTCTTTGCGGGCTTCGTCGCCTCTGCGTTCGCCGGTCAGACGGGGCGGTCTGGTGCGCTAGGCCTGTTGAGGTTCCCGAGCAGGCCGCCGGGTAATGCGATAATCCCCCCATGAGCGAATCTCCTTACAAGTCCGGCACCACCCACTTCGGTTTCCGCGACGTTCCGGCGAAAGAAAAGCAGAAGCTGGTCGGCGAAGTGTTCTCCTCCGTCGCCGGCAACTACGACGTGATGAACGACCTGATGAGCATGGGTGTTCATCGGGTATGGAAGCGCTATTTCGTCGGCACCGCGCAGGTGAAGCGTGGCGACCGCGTGCTGGACCTGGCGGGAGGCACCGGCGACATCGCGGCGCTGCTGAAGGACCGGGTGGGCGACGAAGGCGAGATCGTCCTGGGCGACATCAACGCCGGCATGCTGTCGGTCGGCCGCGACCGCATGACCAATCGCGGCCTGGTGTCTGGCTTGGACTATGTGCAGTGCAACGCCGAGGCGCTTCCCTTCCCGGACGCCAGTTTTGATCTGGTCACGATCGCTTTCGGCCTGCGCAACGTCACCGACAAGGATGCGGCGCTACGCGAGATGCTGCGGGTGCTGAAGGTCGGCGGCCAAGCCCGTGTACTGGAGTTCTCGGAAGTGAAGCTGGATTGGTTCAAGCCGCTCTACGACTTCCATTCCTTCAAGGTGCTGCCCAAGCTGGGCGAACTGTTCGCCAAAGACAGCGGAAGCTACCAGTACCTGGCCGAAAGCATCCGCAAGCATCCTCCGCAGGAAGCACTGAAGGCGATGATGCAGGAAGCCGGCTTCGCCCGCGCCAGCTATAAGAATCTTTCGGCCGGGATTGTGGCTATCCATACGGGTTATAAGGTTTAGCGGTGAGCCGGTAGCCGGTAGCCGGGAGCGGAAAAGGCTTTTGGCTTTGCCCCCTTTTTAAAAGGGGGCTACGGGGGATTTGCTGTTGCTGTTGCTGTTTTCTTTAAGAGCAAAAGCAAATCCCCCTCAGTCCCCCTTTTGTAAAGGGGGAGGTAAAGCGAGAGCTTTTCCCGCTTCCCGCTTCCCGCTTCCCGCTTCCCGCTTCCCGCTTCCCGCTTCCCGCCTCCCGCTCAGAGTAAACTTCCCCAATCCCCCGATTGCCGGATATCCCTGAATGCGTTCCTTAGCGTTGATGCTGTCTTGCGCCGCCGTGGTGGCGGCCGGCTGTTCCCGTGAATCCGCGCCTGCCCCCGAGGCGCCCGCCGCTCCCAAAACCGTTGCCGCCAAGCAAACACGCAGCCACGACGAAAACTCCTACGCCGAACCCGGCAAGGTCGTCATCAAGGATCTGGCACTGGATCTGGCGGTCGATTTCGACAACAAACAGCTGTCGGGTACCGCGCTCTACACCCTGGAGTGGAAGGACAAGGCGGCCAAGCAGCTGGTGCTGGACACCCGCGATATCACCGTCGAGAAAGTCGAAGGCCAGGACAAGGTGGGCACATGGATGCCGCTGCAGTACGCATTGGCGCCGGCCGACAAGATTTTCGGCAGCAAGCTGACCATCGAAACGCCCGACCAGAATGCGCATGTGCGTGTCGCCTACAAGACGTCGCCGCAGGCTTCCGGTTTGCAATGGCTGGAACCGTCGATGACGGAAGGCAAGCAGTTGCCTTTCATGTTCAGTCAGTCGCAGGCCATCCACGCGCGTAGCTGGGTGCCGTTGCAGGACACGCCCAGCGTTCGCTTCACCTATAGCGCGCATGTCACTTCGCGTCCTGACGTGATGGTGCTGATGAGCGCCGACAACGATCCGGCCGCGCCGCGCGATGGCGACTACAGCTTCAAGATGCCGCAGCCGATTCCGTCGTATCTGCTGGCCATCGCCGCCGGCGATCTGGTGTTCAAGCCGATCTCCGCGCGCAGCGGCGTGTGGGCCGAGCCGACCATGGTGGACAAGGCCGCCAAGGAGTTCGAAGACACCGAGCAGATGATCGCCGCCACCGAGAAGCTGTACGGCCAGTATCGCTGGGAACGCTACGACATGTTGGTGCTGCCGCCGTCATTCCCGTTCGGCGGCATGGAGAACCCGCGTCTGAGTTTCATCACGCCTACCGTGATCGTCGGCGACAAGTCGCTGGTGTCGCTGATCGCGCATGAGTTGGCGCACAGTTGGTCGGGCAATCTGGTCACCAATGCCAGTTGGAAGGACATCTGGTTGAACGAAGGCTTCACCACCTACGTGCAGGACCGCATCACCGAGTCCTTGTACGGCACCGAAATGGCCGAGATGGAGCGCCAGATCGATCAGACCGACCTGCTGAACGAAGTGAAGGACATGTCGCCGGCCGACCAGGCGCTGGCCCTGCCGGCACTGACCAACCGCGACCCCGATGAATCGCTGAGCAGCGTCGCTTACGTCAAGGGCGCGTGGTTTCTGAAGTTCCTGGAAGAGCGTTTCGGCCGCGAGGTGTTCGATCCGTTCCTGCGTGGCTGGTTCAACGATCATGCGTTCCAGAGCGTCAACACCGATCAGTTCGTCGAATATCTGCGCAAGAACCTGCTGCCGAAGAACCCCAATGCCGTGACCGAAGCCGAACTCACGGCGTGGCTCAACGAGCCGGGCATTCCCAAGTTCGCCGCCAAGGCGCAGTCGCGCGGCTTCTCCATCACCGACACCGCCCGTATCGCCTGGCTGGGCAGTGGCAAGTTGCCCAATCCGCAGATCACCTCCGAATGGACGACCCAGCAGTGGGTCAACTTCCTGAAAGGCATGGGCGACAAACTGACCGTGGAGCAACTGGCTCAGTTGGATGCGGCGTATCACTTCACCGGCACCAAGAATGGCGAGATCGCCATGCGCTGGTATCCGTTGACGGTCCGCAGCGGCTATCTGGAAGCGCGCCCGGCGATTGCGGAGTTCATCGAGCGAGTCGGCCGGCGCAAGCTGATCATGCCGATCTACGAAGAACTGGTGAAGACGCCGGACGGATTGGCTTTCGCCAAGGAATCCTTCGCCCGTGCCAAGCCGGGCTATCACCCGATCACCACGGCATCGGTGGAGGCGTTGTTGGCCAAGTCGTCGGAAGCCAAGTAAGCGATGCCGTCGAAGCAGGCAAACAGGAAAACGGTCGCCGCAGTGGCGGCCGTTTTCTTTTTGTTGGCGGCCGTGTGGCTATGGCGCGACCCGATGCTGATGGTGCGTGGCGCATTCGCCGCGCAGCGCTGGTGGATAGGTTTGTCGTCGCGGCAAGTGGAAGCAGGCGGGCATCGCTGGGTGTATGCCGAACGCGATGCGGTCAATCCGGACGCGCCCACGCTGGTCATGGTGCACGGCTTCACCGGCAGCAAGGAAAACTGGTACCCGATGGCGGAGCGCCTGGGTGGGCACTACCGATTGATCGTGCCCGACCTGCCGGGGTGGGGTGCGAGCGAACGCAAGGCGGGTGAGGACTACGGTTTCCTGGCGCAAAGCGCGCGGCTGGCCGAGTTCGTCGAAAAAATTCGCAAGCCCGGCAGCGACGTGGTGCTGCTGGGTCACTCCATGGGTGGCGGCATCGTGGCGGTGGCGGCCGCGGATCATCCGCAGCAGGTAGCGCGCGTGGGTTTGTTCGATGCCGCGGGCGTGCGCTTCAAGGACAATCGTTTCGGCGAACAGGTGGAGGCCGGCGAAAATCCGTTCGCGGTGCATGACGACGCTTCGTTGAAGCGCTATATCGATACCGTGTTCTATGACGCCGATGCCAAGCCTTCGCTGCCTTGGCCGATATCGCAGGCGCTGATCGGCTGGCGCAAACGGCAGGCACCGTTCGAACAAGCCGTGCTGGAGCGCATCGGTCGCGGAGAAGAAAGATTCATGCCGGGCAAAGCGGCTGCGGCCATCAACCAACCGGCATTGTTGCTGTGGTGCCGCCAGGATGCGGTGATCGATTTCAGTGCCATGGCGTTGTACGCCGAACGCATGCCGCAAGCCTTGCAGGTAACGCTGGATGAGTGTGGGCATATGTCGATCGTGGAGAAGCCGGACGATGCGGCGGCCGCGGTCGAGTTGTTGATAAAACGAGGAGTACCCAGATGAAAAAGATTCCCTTGCTGTCGGTTTGCTTATTCGGTTGCCTGGTGGCATTGACCGGCTTGACCGCCTGCGGCGACCGCGAAGCCGAACAGCGTGCAGCCGCTGCCGCCCAAGCGACCGCGCAGGAGCAGAAGGCCGACGAGCTGGAGCGCCAATACGAGCAGGCACGGACCGCTGGCGATTGGGAAATGGCGCGTATTCACGGCACCGCGCTGTTGTCGCAATACCCGCAGACGCAAGCCGCCGAACGGATCAAGCCGGGCCTGGAAGAAGTGAAAGCCAAGGGCGAAGCCGCTCGTGAACGCCGCCGCGTGGAAGCCTTGTGGGACTACGCGCAGGTGGCGACTGACGGCGGCATCCAGCGTTCGGCTTCGATCTACAGCAAAGAGCCGGTGGACGTGGATGGCAGTGGCGCCAAGCCGGTGCAACTGGTGTTCCGCGACCACCCCAAGTGGGAGCGCAGTGGCTATCTGGTGCTGCAGGCGGGTGATTTCCGCTGTGCTGGCGGTTGCAAGGTCAAAGTGACGGCCGATGGCGCGGAGAAATCGATGGATGCGTGGCGTCCGGATACCGATGAGGCCATCGCCATGTTCATCACCGACCAAAAAGCGCTATGGAAACTGCTGCGCAAGACCCAGGTGGTGGAAATCGAATTTCCGGTGAAGGCCGGCGGCACCCGCAAAGCGGTGTTCGAAACCGGCGGCCTGGATGGCAAGCAGATGCCGGGATGGGAGTAGGGCGGGTCGTGACCCACCGTTAGGAATTCCGCTCGTGCCGGAGTCGGGGCCGACATCCACATGCGTCCGTGTTGCGATGCAGTCGGGCACGTAGCCGGGCAATGTCATCGCGACATCACGCCGCGCTTTCGAGAGAGGCGTAAGCTTGCGTGCGGTGAATGCGTCCCCAGGAACCTGTTCACAATCTGTCGCGAGCGAAGGCCGGCGGCTCGTGGAGGAGCGCAGCAAGCGCAGCGTATGGGGATACGTGAGCATTGCGAGCACCGCACGCGGGCCGACTGCCGAGCGCAGTAGGATTGTGAACAGGTTCTTAGGACGTCCACCAGGATGACGCGTAGCAGGATGCGCGCGCCTGCCATCTCCCTACGTGTCGCGGCAATGGACGGCAAGCGGTCGTCTCGTGGAGGAAACCATGCTCTCACCACGATTGCATCACTTTCTAGATGAGCGTCACGGCCACTACACCGCGCTCACCCACAACCGCACCATCACCGCACAGGAAACCGCTGCCGCGGCGAATATCGGCCACCAGCATTTCGCCAAGACCGTGATGCTCAAGATCGACGGCGATCTTGCGATGATGGTGATGCCGGCCTCTTACCGAATCGATCTTCTGCGGCTGTCGCGCGCGCTGGCCGGCAGCACGGTGGAGCTTGCGCAAGAGGACGAATTCCGCGGTGCGTTTCCGGATTGCGAACTGGGCGCGATGCCGCCGTTCGGAAATCTCTACGGCATGAAGGTCTATGTCGATTCGCGCCTGACCGGACAAGCCGATATCGCTTTCAACGCCGGTTCGCACACCGACGTGGTGCGCATGCCGTATGACGAATTCGAGCGGCTGGCGCAGCCGGAAGTGTTGTGGCTGACGCACGTCATGTGACGCTGTCTTGTAGGAGCGCCGTCCCGGCGCTCCTACATCTGGCCGGCACTTCTGCGTGGCGCGCGGAAGATCGTCCTAGAGCGCGTAACCGAACTGTTGTTTGAATTGTTCGGCGAATTCGTTGTAGTCGAAACGCTGGTTTTGAGTGCCAGGGTGCTCGACCTTCAGCGCGCCCATCAAATTGCCCATGCGCCCGATAGTCAGCCAGTCGTAGCCTTTCTCGATGCCGTAGATCAGGCCGGCACGGAAGGCGTCGCCGCAGCCGGTCGGATCGGTGACGCGGCGTTCGTGCGCGGGCGGGATGTCGTAGGTCTTTTCCGGCGTATGGATTTGCGAGCCATGCGGGCCGCGCGTGGTGATGTAGGCCTTCACGCGCTTCACGATGTCGCTCTCGCTCCAGCCGGTGCGTTCCTGCAGCAGGTTGGACTCGTAGTCGTTGACGGTCACGTAGTCGGCCAGTTCGATGAACTGGCGCAGTTCCTCGCCATTGAACAGCGGCATGGCCTGGCCGGGATCGAAGATGAACGGAATACCGGCTTCGGCGAACTCCGCCGCGTTCTGCAGCATGCCTTCACGTCCGTCCGGGCTGACGATGCCGAAGGTGACGCCGGCGACGTCGCGCACATGGTTTTCGTACGAACGCATCATCGCGCCGGGATGGAAGGCGGTGATCTGGTTGTTGTCGTGGTCGGTGGTGATGAAGGCCTGAGGGGTGAACAGCTCGTCGATCACCTTCACCTGGTCCAGCCGGATGCTCTGCTCGGCGAACCATTCGCGGTAGGGGCCGAAATCCTGGCCCACGGTCGCCATCGGGATGGGGTCGCCGCCCAGCAGCTTGAGGTTGTAGGCGATGTTGCCGGCGCAACCGCCGAACTCGCGGCGCATGCGCGGGACCAGGAACGACACATTCAGGATGTGCACCTTGTCCGGCAGGATGTGGTTCTTGAACTGATCCGGGAACACCATGATGGTGTCATAGGCAAGGGAACCACAGATCAGTGCGGACATCAGCGAAGCTCACGGGAGGCGGCCCGTTGCCGCAGTCTAATAGGTTAACGGCTGGGAGCGGCGCGGCAAAGGGGGGCCGGTGCCGCGGGACTCGCTCGGTGCCGGGATGGATCGGTTTTCGCTTGCGCGGCGGCCGATTTCTTCCTTAACGCATAAAGGCGCACACTGTCGACGCCTAACCAACGCAACCCTATTCGCGCGCTTTCGCCGTCAGTGGCCCATTGGCGGGTTTTCAACGCACAGGCGGGAGTCGAACTGCTGTTGGCGCGACAGTGATTGCGGGCCTGAAATCCATAGCGTTTTCGCGAGAATTCTCCTTGCCGGCAAACGGGTGGATTGTTAGGCTAGCCGACCTCTTTTTTGCACAAAAAATCGCCATTTCACGGCGATCCGCCACCAGCAGGACTACTCCCCCGATGTTCAAAAAGCTCCGCGGCATGTTCTCCAACGACCTGTCCATCGATTTGGGCACGGCCAACACCCTTATCTATGTGCGCGGACAAGGCATTGTGCTGAACGAACCCTCGGTCGTGGCCGTGCGCCAGGACCGTGCCATCGGCGGTTCCCGCTCGGTGGCGGCGGTCGGCGCCGAGGCCAAGCAGATGCTGGGCCGCACCCCCGGCCACATCACCACCATCCGGCCGATGAAGGACGGCGTCATCGCCGATTTCACCTACACCGAGGCGATGCTGAAGCACTTCATCAAGAAAGTGCATAAATCGCGCTTCCTGCGCCCCAGTCCGCGGGTGCTGGTCTGCGTGCCGGCCGGCTCCACCCAGGTGGAGCGCCGCGCCATCAAGGAGTCGGCCGAGGAGGCCGGCGCCCGTGACGTGTACCTGATCGAAGAACCCATGGCGGCCGCCATCGGCGCCGGCATGCCGGTCACGGAGGCGCGCGGCTCGATGGTGATCGACATCGGCGGCGGCACCACCGAGGTGGCGGTGATCTCGCTGAACGGCATCGTCTACTCGCAATCGGTCCGTATCGGCGGCGATCGCTTCGACGAGTCCATCACCAATTACGTGCGCCGCAACCACGGCATGCTGATCGGCGAAGCCACCGCCGAGCGCATCAAGCTGGAAATCGGCTGCGCCTACCCGCAGCCGGAAGTGCAGGAGATGGAAATCTCCGGCCGCAACCTGGCCGAAGGCGTGCCCAAGGTCATCAAGATCAACTCCAACGAAGTGCTGGAAGCCCTGCACGAACCGCTGTCGGGCATCGTCAGCGCGGTCAAGCTGGCGCTGGAGCAAACCCCGCCGGAGCTGTGCGCCGACGTGGCCGAGCGCGGCATCGTACTGACCGGCGGCGGCGCCCTGCTGCGCGACCTGGATCGGCTGATCTCCGACGAAACCGGCCTGCACGTACAGGTGGCGGATGATCCGCTGACCTGCGTGGCCCGTGGTGGCGGCCGCGCGCTGGAGTTGGTGGACATGCACGGCAATGAGTTCTTCGCGCCGGAGTGAAGCGGCGTAGCAGTGAGCGGTGAGCGGCAGGAGCAGGCCGCTCCCGATTTTTTTCGTTTCGCCTGCCTTCTATCTGCGATGACTTTCACCGGTTATCGTTCCCGCTAACTGCTCACCGCTCACCGCTGACGCCAACGTGCCCTCCTACGCAGGTCCTCCCGTCGCCATCCGTCCCGGCGAAGTCGCCAGCACCTTGCGGTTGCTGGCGTACCTGGCGCTGACCATCACACTGATCTTTCTGGATCACCGTGGTGGCTGGCTGTCCCAGGTGCGGGCGCAGGCCGATATGGTGACTCAGCCGTTATGGTGGCTGGCGGGACTGCCCGGCCGCCTCGGCACGCGCATGCAGGACGATGCCGTCACCCGTGGCCGTTTGGTGGAAGAAAACCGCCAGCTGCGCAATCAGCTGCTGGTGGCCAACGCGCGCTTGACCCGGTTGCAGACCGCCGCTATCGACAATACCCAACTGCGCGCCCTGCTCGGGGTGAAGACCAGCCGCGGGCTGGACGTGCAGTTGGCACCGATCCTGAACATCGATCTTGATCCCACCCGTCAGCGCCTGGTGCTGGACGCGGGTAGCCGCGACGGCGTGCGCATCGGCCAAGCGGTGATCGATGCCGGCGGGTTGATGGGCCAGATCATCCAGACCACGCCGTCGCATTCCATCGCATTGCTGCTCACCGACCCGGACCACGCCGTGCCGGTGGTGGTGGCGCGCAATGGCGTGCGGCTGATCGCCTACGGCCGGGGCCGCAGCGATCGTCTGGAGCTGAGCGATGTGCCGCTGAACAGTGGAGTGGAAGTGGGCGACACCATCGTCACGTCCGGGCTGGGTGGGCATTTCCCGGCCGGTTTTCCGGTCGGCACGATCGTTGCCCTGCGCCCGGATGATAGCCACGCGTTCCTGATCGGCGATTTGAAACCGGCCGCGCAGCTGGACCGTGGCCGCGATGTGTTGTTGCTGCGCTCGGCGCCCGCGGTGCCGCTTGCCGTGCCTCCGGTGGTACCGCCAGCAACGGCTGCGGGAGCAGCGCCGGGTGATCCATCGGCCGCTTCGGCTGGCGCTGCCACGAGTACCCAGCCGCCGGCACCTTCGGCGACGCCTGCCACGGGAGCAGCGCCCACAGGAGCAGCTCCAACAAGAGCCGCACCAGCGGAAGCCGCACCCGCGAGGACTTCTCCAGCGAGCGCTTCTCCTCCGCCCGCCGCACCGGCCACGACACCGCAGGAGCCTCGCCGATGAGCCGGATGCGCGTGGGCTGGATCCTGCCCCTGAGCATCCTGGTGGCGCTGCTGCTGGGATTGCTGCCGCTGCCCAATATGCTGCAGCCGCTGCGGCCGTACTGGCTGGCGTTGGTGCTGGCGTACTGGGTGATCGAAGCGCCGGATCATGTCGGCCTGGGATTCGCAGTGGTGCTCGGACTCATCGCCGATCTGATGTTCGGCATGCTGCTGGGCGAACAGGCGCTCAGGCTGCTGATCATGGCCTTCATCCTGCAGCGCTTCCGCGCGCGGCTGCGGTTTTTTCCGTTGTCCCAGCAGGCACTGGCGATCGGCGGATTGCTGCTGAACGATCGCATCGTCGCCGCTGCCGTGCACCTGGTGTTGGGAGAACCGACGCTGCCCTGGAAATACTGGTGGGCTCCGTTGCTGGGCATGGCGCTCTGGCCGCCGCTGTTCCTGCTGTTGGACGCGTTGCGGATGGGGCGCAGCAGGCGTGGCTAGGTCGGGTCCCACATGATCGCGCGTCGCCCTTCCAAGAATCCGCATGCGGAAGCCGAACAGTTCCGCCGGCGTGCGGCGCTGGGCTTCGCGGTGGTCGCGTTGGCCCTGATCGGCCTGGCGGCCTGGTACTTCAAGTTGCAGGTGATCGACCACGATCAGTACGCCACGTTGTCGGAAGCCAACCGCATCAAACTGTGGCCGGTGGTGCCTGGGCGCGGCGCCATTTACGACCGCAACGGCAAGCTGCTGGCGGAAAACGTGCCGGCGTTCCGCCTGGAGGTGACGCCGGACAAGGCGGGTAATTCCAAGCGGCTGATAACCGAATTAAGCGAGATCGTCGCGCTGACGCCCGAAGACATCGCCCGTTACGAGGAAGACCGCAAAACCTCGCGCGGCTTCCGCCCGGTCACGCTCAAGCCGCGCATGACCGAAGACGAGATGGCCCGTTTTGCGGTGAACCGCTGGCGCTTTCCCGGCGTGGAGCTGGTGCCTTACCTGACCCGCCGCTACCCCTATGGCGACCTGTTTGCCCACGTTATCGGCTATGTCGGCCGGATCGACGAAAAAGATCTGGAAACACTGGGCGAAGGCAATGCAGCGCTCACCCATATCGGCAAGACCGGCTTGGAGCGCTATTACGAGACGGCGTTGCGGGGCAAAGTGGGCTACAAGCAGGTCGAGACCAATGTGCAGGGGCGAGCCCTGCGCGTCGTAGGGCGCGTGCCGGCAGTGCCCGGGACCGATCTCAAACTCAGCATCGACGCGGAGTTGCAGCGCGCGATCGTCATGGCGTTTGGAGAATTCGAAGGTTCCGCCATCGCTGTCGATCCGCGCACGGGCGAGGTGCTGGCCATGGTCAGTCTGCCCAGCTACGACCCCAACCTTTTCGTCAACGGTATTTCCAACAAGGATTTCAAAGCGCTCAACGAAAATCCTTCGCGTCCGCAATTCAATCGCCTGGTACTGGGCGGCGTGGCGCCCGGGTCGACGATAAAGCCGCTGCTGGCATTGGCAGGGTTGGATAGCGGCCTGCGCCGGCCGGAAGACAAAGTGCTATCGACCGGCATGTTCTATCTGCCAGGCACCCGCCGCGGCTGGGGCGATGCCTCGCGCGGCGGGCACGGCTGGACCGATCTGCGCAAGTCGATATCGCAATCGGTGAATACCTACTACTACCGGCTGGCGCTGGACATGGGTATCGAGCGTTTCGACGAGTACATGGAGCGCTACGGCTTCGGCAAACCGACCGGTATCGATCTGGTCGGCGAAATCAGCGGCATCCTGCCGTCGCCGGCGGCCAAGTTGAAGGCGACCAAAGTGCGCTGGTATCCCGGCGATACCGTCAACGCCAGTATCGGGCAGGGCGATTGGAAGGTGACACCACTGCAACTGGTGCAGGCCACGGCGGCGCTGGCCGATGGCGGCAATCTGCGCCGTCCGCATCTGGTGTGGGAACAGCGCACCGGTTTCGATGCCGACTGGCAGCCGCTGGCGCAACCTGATCCGATACGCATCAGCCCCAATCCGGCCAATGTCGCGGTGGTGCGCGAAGGCATGCTGGCCACCATGTTGCCCGGCGGCACCGGCGCATCGACCGCGCGCGGTGCGCCTTATCTGATGGCGGGCAAGACCGGTACCGCGCAGGTGGTCAGTCGCCGCGGCACGGCATCGGTCAATCCGCGCAGCCTGCCGATGCATCTGCGTCACCGCGCGCTATTCATGGGTTTTGCGCCCGCAGACAATCCGACGATCGCGGTTGCAATCGCGGTGGAAGGCGGCGGCTACGGCGGCACCACGGCGGGACCCATCGCACGCAAGATTTTCGATGCTTATTTGTTGGGCAAGTTGCCCGAGAGCGAAGACGGGAGTGGCGAGTCGGGAACCGGGAGCGCGGAACCGGGAGCCGGAAATGAAACAGTTCCCCCGGCTGCGCCCGCGGCTGATCCTGCGGCCACGCCGCCCGCTGGCGCCGCAATTCAAAGCCCCTCTCCCCGCGGGGCGGACATTCCGACTGCGGCCAACCTCCATTCCCCATTCCCCATTCCCCATTCCTGGCTCTCATGACCGAGATCCTGCGCTGGCTGGTCGATCTGCTGCGCTACTTTGTGCGCACTTTGGATTGGCCGTTGCTGATCGCCCTATCGGCGCTGATGGGTATCGGCCTGGCCGTGCTCTACAGCGCCGGTGGCGATGCACAGGGCACTCGCCTGATGGTCCAGCAGGGCGCGCGCTTTGCGGTGGGGCTGGTGGCGATGTGGGGCTTGTCGCGGGTTCCGCCGACACGGCTGCGCTCGTGGACGCCGGGTGTGTTCGCGATATCGCTGTTGCCGTTGATCCTGGTGCTGTTCATCGGTACCGGCAAGCACGGACATCACTGGATCGACTTGAAGCTGTTCTATTTCCAGCCATCTGAGCTGATGAAGATCAGCCTGCCGATGATGATGGCCTGGTATCTGCATCGCGAGCCGTTGCCGCCGCGCTTGCGCACAGTGATGATTGCCGGCGTGTTGATCGGTCTGCCGACACTGTTGATTCTGCAGCAGCCCGATTTCGGCACCGGCATGCTGGTCGCTGCCAGCGGCGTGTTCGCGCTGCTGCTGGCCGGTCTGCCGTGGTGGTGGGTGGGCGTGGCGGTTGGCGGCGTGGCCGCCGCGGCGCCGGTAGCCTGGTTCTGGCTGCTGCGTCCCTATCAGAAGGACCGCATCCTGACCTTCCTCAATCCCGAGAACGATCCCCTCGGCACTGGTTGGAACATCATTCAATCCAAGATCGCCATCGGTGGCGGCGGCTTGACCGGCAAAGGCTGGGGCCAGGGATCGCAGTCGCATCTGGACTATCTGCCCGAGCACACCACCGATTTCATCTTCGCGGTCCTGTCCGAAGAATTCGGCTGGCTGGGCGTAGCGGTGGTGCTGGCGTTGTACTTGTTCGTCATCGGCCGCTGCCTATGGATCGCCATCGATGCACGCGACACGTATTCCCGGCTGCTGGCGGGTTCCCTGGGCCTGGCCTTTTTCGTTTATGTCATCGTCAATGGCGGCATGATTTCGGGGCTGTTGCCGGTAGTGGGCGTGCCCATGCCGTTGCTGAGCTACGGCGGTACATCCGCGGTGTCGCTGCTGGCCGGCTTGGGATTGGTGATGGCGGTGCGTGCGCATCGGCCGGTGCATGGCTATTGAGAGCCGGTAGCGGTGAGCGGGGAGCGGGAAGCGGGAAAGGATTCCGCGCTTGGAAAAGTTGCTGGTTTTCGACGGCATTAAAAAAATGCGCTGTCGCATTTCTTCTTCTGTTTGAGTTGACATATACAAGAATGTCCGCGATCAGAATGGGAACGGAACAACTCATTCCGGTTCCCGGTTTCCCATTCCCGGCTTCCTGATCCATCACAGTTCACGCTTCCCCGCGCACAGCATGCTACCCTCCGCGCCGATGATCCGGCCCGCACTTGTCTGCTTGTTTACGTTCGGCCTCGTCGCTTGTGCGACGCCGCCGCAGTCTTCGGTTCCGCCGCCGCAAGCGGTCAATGGCAGCAAGCCACCGCCCCCCCCTGTTCGGCCGACGGCGCCAGCGGAAACTTCGGTGGAAAAGGTAGCGGGAGTGGCGCCGGAGAATCTGGCGCCAGTCGATTTCGCCACGGCGCGTGCGGCGTTCGTGCGCGATACCGCGGCGCGTTATTCGCTCGATCCGGCCTATATCGAATCCACGCTGGCCAAGGCGCAGTTCCTCGATAGCGTCGTGGCGGCCATGTCGCGTCCCGCCGAAAGGGTGAAGCCGTGGAGCGAATATCGCACCGGTTTTCTCACCAGCTCGCGTATCGATGGCGGGCGCCAGTTCCTGGCGCAGCATCGCGCTGCGTTGACGAAGGTCGAACAGCAATACGGCGTGCCGGCCGAGATGATCGTTTCCATCATCGGCGTGGAAACCAACTACGGCGGCTTCACCGGACGGCACAAGGTGTTGGACGCGCTGTATACGCTGGCATTCCGCTATCCGCGCAGCGGCAACCCCGAGCGCGCGGCTTATGAACATCGGCGCGAACAGTTCTTCCGCGACGAACTGGCGCAGCTGTTCGCGCTGGGCCGCGAAGAGAAGCTGGACATCGCCAACCTGACCGGCAGCTACGCCGGCGCGATGGGAATGGGGCAGTTCATGCCGTCCAGTTACCGCGAGTTCGCGGTGGACGGTAATGGCGATGGCCGGAGAGATCTGTTCGGCAGTCTCGATGACGTTTTCGCCTCCATCGCCAATTACTTCCGCAAGAAAGGCGGTGAGCGTGGCGGCTGGTTGCCCGGTGGCCCGGTAGTGGCACGCGCGGAACTGCAGCCCGGCTTCCAGGAATTCAACCCGGAAACCTGGACCCCGGATTACACCATGGCCGACCTGGCACAGCGCGGTTATCGCCCACTGGAACCGGTCGCCCCCGACGCCACCGCTACGCTGGTGTCGCTGGAAGGCAGCGCCGGCAAGCAGTACTGGCTGGGTTTCCAGAATTATTACGCGATCACCCGCTACAACAATTCCAAGATGTACGCGATGGCGGTGTATCAGTTGTCGCAGGCCATCGCCGGCAAAGAGGTTCCGCCGGCATGAGGTGGTTGGCGCTGCCTCTGCTGATGGTCGGTTTGGCGGCCTGCGGCACGGCACCCAAGAAAGCATCGCCGCCGTTGGGACAGGGCAGCAAAGTGCAACCCGCGCGGCCGGCAGGCTCGACCGGAAACACCGCGAAGAATTGCGCCAAGATCTATGCGCCGGCGCAGGAAGATCCCAGCAAGCGCGGGGACTACAAAGCAGGCGGGCTGTACGCCCCCGGCGTTTCGGACAGCACGCCGGACCACGTGCCGGACGTGGATTGCATCGCCGAGCCTACGATCACCGACGAGCCACGTTCGCCCATCGGCAACCGTTCGCCCTACACCGTGCTGGGCAAGCAATACCGCGTGCTGGACCGCGTGGACGGTTACGTGGAGAAGGGCACCGCATCGTATTACGGTTCCAAATTCCATGGGCGGCGCACGTCGAATCAGGAGGTGTACGACATGTACGCCTTCACCGCCGCCCACAAGTCTTTGCCACTGCCCAGCTTCGCGC
This sequence comes from uncultured Pseudoxanthomonas sp., assembly GCA_965653375.1. Taxonomy (GTDB): domain Bacteria; phylum Pseudomonadota; class Gammaproteobacteria; order Xanthomonadales; family Xanthomonadaceae; genus Pseudoxanthomonas_A. The sequence goes on along the minus strand of CBFGZY010000026.1, from coordinate 24,694 downwards.
GCGTGACCAACCTCGACAACGGCCGCTCGGTGATCGTGCGCGTCAATGACCGCGGGCCGTTCCACGACGGGCGCGTCATCGACCTGAGCTACGCCGCCGCGGTCAAGCTCGATATCACCCAGCGTGGTACCGGCCGGGTGGAAGTGCGTGCATTGACGCCTGGCGACGGCAACAGCGCGCTGGCTTCAACGCCATCACCATCGCCTTCGACTTCTACGGTAAAGCCTGCGGCGGCCGCCAGCGCCATGGACCAGCTAGTGGACGATTTGCCGAAGAAAACCGCGTCCACCTCCCAGGCTTCCGGCGCATCCGCAGCACAGCGCTACAACGTGACTTATGACCCCAAGCGAACGCCCAGCGCGGATAACTTCGACGCGTGGATGAAGGCCCGTGGCGTGCGTGTTGCGACCGGCAAGCCCGCGGCCCCCGCACCCGCATCCGTACCTGCGACCGCCGCCGAGACCAAATTGCTGGCCGCCAAGGCATCTGCGCGGGCGTCGGCATCGACCTCGGTGGCCGCTGCTGCCAGCGCCGCAAAGGTGGTGCCGGCCTCTTCGCCGGCGGCAGTGCAGTTGCAGGTGGCGAGTTTCGCCAGCCGCGAGAATGCCGACCGCGCCTTGGCGAAACTGGCCGCGGCCGGCATCGGCAGCGCCAACGTGAGCGACGTCGACAGCAATGGGCGCAAGCTTTGGCGGTTGCGGGTAGGTGCGCCGGATCTTGGTGCGGCAACGGAACTTGCCGGCCGTATCGCCGGTCTGGGTTTCGGGCGACCACAAGTGGTCAGGGAATAACCGTCGCCTTACGTTTCTTCGTTCTTTTCGCGGGTAAGTGGCCTATCCGTGAAAAGCGTCCCTACAATTGCCTTTAATGTTCCTTATTCGATCAGGCCTCGGCCTTGCCAGGAGTTCGCACCCGATGAAGTTCCGTTTCGCCCTTGCCGCACTGGCCACCACCGCAATGGGCCTTGTCTTTGCCCAGACGCCGGCGCCGCAACCCGCTGCCGCGCCGAGCGCCGAAGCGCCGGTAGCCATCCCGCCTCCGCCCAAGCCGGTAGGCACCGCATGGGTGCTGATGGATTACATCACCGGGCAGGTGCTGGCTGGCGAGAACTACAACCAGCGCGTCGAGCCGGCCAGCATCACCAAGGTGCTGACCTCCTACACCATCGCGGCCGAGCTGAAGACCGGCAAGATCCGGGCCGACGACCAGGTGATGATGAGCGAGCGCGCCTGGCGCGAAGGTGGCGCGGGTACCGACGGCAGCTATAGCGGTTTCGAGGTCAACAAGACCGCGCCGCTGGTGGAAATGGAAAAAGGCATGGCCGTGCAGTCCGGCAACGATGCCGCCATCGCACTGGCCGAACACACCGCCGGTAGCCAGGAAGCCTTTGCCGCATTGATGAACAACTACGCGGCCAAGATCGGCATGAAGGGCTCGCACTTCGTCAATGCGCATGGCCTGTCCGCGCCCGATCATTACTCGACCGCCTACGATCTGGCGCTGCTGGGCCGCGCGATGATTCGCGACTATCCGGAAGCGTATTCGTACAACAAGATCAAGGAATTCAAGGTGGGCGGGATGAACCCGCAACCCAACCGCAATCTGTTGCTGTGGCGCGACAGCAGCGTCGATGGCATCAAGACCGGCCATCATTCCGGTGCCGGCTACTGCCTGATGAGTTCCGCGCAGCGCGGCGATCAGCGCTTGATCGCGGTGGTGATGGGCTCTACCTCCGAAAAACAGCGTGCCGAAGACAGTCTGGCGTTGTTGAACTGGGGCTTCCGGTTCTACGAAACGCACCGCCTGTACGACGTCGGCAAGGTCATCGCTTCGCAGCGGGTTTGGAAGGGCAAGAGCAAGGAAGTGCAGTTGGGTGTAGCACAACCGTTGCTGGTCAGCGTGCCCCGCGGCAAGTATGAGCAGCTGAAGCCGACCATGGACGTGCCCAAGACATTGGTCGCACCGATCGCCGCTGGCCAAGCCGTCGGCACCGTTACCGTGAAGCTGGAAGGCAAGGTCGTAGCGCAGGCGCCGCTGGTGGCGGTGACCGCGGTGGAAGAAGCCGGCTTCTTCAAGCGCTTGTGGGACAGCTTCTGGATGTGGTGGGAATCGGAGTAATCCGACCCACATAAAAAAAGCCGGCGCGAGCCGGCTTTTTTATGCGCGTACCCACTTGCGTAGGAGCGACGTGAGTCGCGATGCCCATCCGAGCGAAGAAGGGGATTGAAGCTTGACGGTCAACCCATCCGGACGCGCTGCGGCCCGTTCTTCGTCATGCGTGCTGCGCGGCTATCGGGGCTCCATCGCGACTCGCGTCGCTCCTACACGCAACGTTACCCGCGCAAACTCATCGCAATCAGCAGGATCGCCACCACGGCCAGCGGAATCGCCAGCTTGTTGAGCCGGCTCAGGCGCTCGCCGAAGCCGATCACGCCCGCGAGCGTACCCAGGACCACCACGCCGATGTTCATCATCGAAAACACCACCGCGGGGCTGTCGGGCAGTGCTTGATGAGCACGGACATAGAACAGGATGTTGCCGAAGTTGGTGGCGCCCAGCAGCAGGCCTGTCAGCAGCCCCATCAACGTGAAGCGGCGCTGGTGGCGCACGCGCCTCCATATCAACAGCGCCGCCATCAGCACGAATGCCGCCGTGAATGCGATCAGCAGTGAGACGGAGAAAGGAGTGCCTGAGATGGCGATGCGCTTGAGCAGGATGTCGACGCTGGCGTAGCCCACCAGAACCACCAGTGGCAATAGCCAGCGCGAAGACGCACCGCTGGCATCGGGCAGCGGTTCGCTGCGGGCCACCAGGCAGACGATCGCCGCCACGCCCAGCACCAGGCCGGCAATCTTCAGCGCATCGGCCTCTTCGCCAAACAGCAGGAAGGCCGCCGCCAGCGACAGCACCAGCGATAGCCGTTGTGCGACATCGGTGCGCACGATTCCGGCGGCTTTCACCGATGCCGCCATTGCCAGGAAGATACCGGGCAGCAACAGCGCAAGCATGACGAGCGACATCACCGGTGTCTGGCCAAAATCCAAGCCGCTCAGCGGAGGATCCAGCAGAAACCAGCACAGGATCGCCGCCGCCAGATAATTCCAAGTGATCGCCTCAGCGGCGGCGATGCCCTTGCGCTGCGCGAGTTTCAATTGCACCGAAACCAATACGCTGCAAATGATGCTGAAGACGAGGAAGAGCATGGCGCGCCGGAAAAATGCGGAGCGCGATTATCGCTTAGCGCGTGCCCCGTACTTAGGGGCGCGTTATCCGGAGTCCGGTGTTGCCGGATGGTCTTTGGTTGGGGCCACCTTAGAAATGAAGAGGCCGGCTTGCGCCGGCCTCTTCGCACCCAGGATTCGGTTACTTGCTGAGTCCGAACAACAGCGACGACACCCAGCCCTTGTTACCCAGTTCGTCTTCCACTTCCCACATCTGCCCCTGCTTGTTGCCGGTGGGGTACAGCATGGCGCCGGCGTCCAGGGGACGCGTGGCGGTCTTGCCATCGGGCGCGGTGAACAGACGGCCCGGCTTGTTCATGGTGACGGCTTGCTGTAGGTTGGCCGCCGAGGCGTTGGCGGGCATTCCGCCCAGTTGGCCTACCAGATCGGTATAGGCTTGCAGATAAGCCAACGTGATGACCTGGCCGACTTCGGTATTGGAATAACCGCTGGCGCCGCCTGCCAACAGGCCGCCGGCCCAAACGCCGCCGCCGCCGCTCCAGCCCAGGTCGGTCTTGGTGGCGTGGCCTTCGCTCATCGCGACTTGTTCGGAAGAGCGCATGTCGGTGACCGTCAGCACCACGTCCGCGGTCTTCTTCTTGAGGTTGACTCCGCCCAGTACCGCGCCCGCCCGGCCACCGACCAGCCCGCCCAGCAGGCCGCCGAAGTTGTTGCCGCTGGCGTTGGCGTTCTGCGAGATCAGGTCGGGCACCAGCGCATAGTCGGCCGCCTTGATCTGGCCCTTGCCCAGGTTGGAGCCGCCGCGCAGGTCGCCTTCGGACGCCAGCGCGCGTTCGGATTGCATGGCCGCCATGCCCTTGCCGCGGTCCACCAGGGTGAAGCAACGCGATTTGCTGACGAAGACCTTGATCAGCGCAGCCGGCGAAGACAGCTGATAGGAACTCCACCAGTTGGTTTCTGGTTCCAGGACGGCCAGGGTTCCCAGGCTGCGGGCGCAGGTGGGGATTTCGGCGGTCTTCTGGGCGCGCTGGGCCTGTGCGGATTGGGCGTACGCGGAAGGAGGCGCAAGGCTGGTGGCGGCAAACAGCGCGCATAAGGTAAGCGTGGCAAGGGATTGCGGTTTCATGGGCGGTTCGATCTTCCTTTGGATACAGTCCTCCATAACGCCGCCAGGGGATCGATCAGGCCAGTCTGTTGCCGGGGCCCCATGCTGTCCTGGCTTGGATTTGCCGCGGCTCGTCCCAATAATCCGCCCATGGAAATCAAATCCGATAACCCCGAACACGGCTTCCAGTTCCCCGGCACCTTCGAGCTGAGCGCCATGGGCACCGCCAACACCGGCTTGGAAATCGAGCTGCCCCGGCTGTTGGACGCCGCCGGCGTGGAAGTGCTGCGCGAGAAGATCTCGTGGAAGCATTCGTCCAACGGCAAATACGTGTCGGTGCGCATCGCATTCCGTGCCGACAACCGCGAGCAGTACGACGCCGCGCACGCGGCGATGCGCGACCATCCGGAAGTGAAGTGGACGCTGTGAGTCCCAGCGCCGTGAGCCCTGGCGCCATGAGCCCTTGCATTGTCCGCGAACTGGGCCGCCAGCCGTACGAGCCGGTGTGGCGAGCCATGCAGCGTTTCACCGATACGCGCGATGAAGCCACGGTCGATGAGTTGTGGCTGGTGGAGCACGATCCTGTCTTCACCCTGGGCCAGGCCGGCAAGCCGGAGCATGTGCTGGCGGCCGGGGATATTCCGGTGGTCCATGTGGATCGTGGCGGACAGGTGACGTATCACGGGCCGGGACAGATCGTGGCGTATCCGTTGTTCGACCTGAAGCGGCTGAAGACCGGTGTGCGCGACTACGTGTGCAAGATCGAACAGGCCATGATCGACACCTTGGCCGAATGGAATATCGAAGCGCTGCGCAAGGACGGTGCGCCGGGTGTTTATGTTGCCGGTGCCAAGATCGGTGCGTTGGGCATTCGCGTGCGCCGCGGCTGCACTTTCCACGGCCTGGCCTTCAATATCGCGATGGATCTGGAACCCTTCCACCGCATCAATCCTTGCGGTTACCAAGGCCTGCAGGTCACGTCGCTATCCGATTTGGGCGGGCCGTCCGGCATGGAGACGGTGAAGCCCGTGTTGCTGGAAAACCTCGCCAGACAATTCGGCTTGCACCTGCAACGCGAAGAAGCACTGCCGGAGCTATCGTTGGCACCTCCGGCGATAGCAACGAGCCTTGGCCGCATTGAGGCCTTCGCAACGGCTGGCGGCAGCGAGTAGCCGCTAACGCTTTTTGTAGAAGCGTCCGCGGGCGCGAAGCGCTTTTCACTACATTGCGAAAATCTTCGCCGGCGTAGCTTGGTTCTGCCGGTGGGCAGAAATCTATGCGTTGCCACATGCCACAATCGCCGGCATGAACGACACCGTCCCACAGCCGGAAGATTCCATCGAAGCACTGGTCGAGCGCGGCCTGGCCCGCTTGCGCGAGACAACTCCCGCCGCGGCACTGCTTCTAGAAGACGCAAAGCTTGCCGAGCGCGCAGGGAAAGTCATCCTCGCCAGTGACTTCGCGTTGGAGACCCTGCGCCGACAGCCGGAACTGCTGGCGTCGTTGGCGAGCGACGATGGCATCGCGCCCGTCGCACCGCCTGTGCTGCACCCAGACGAATCCTCGCGTTGGCAGGAACAACTCCGCCGTTATCGCACCGCCGAATCCACGCGCCTTATCTGGCGCGACGTGCACGGTCTGGACGAGGTGGATGCGACCTTGGCGGGCAGCACGCGTTTGGCGGAAATCTGCCTGCAGACCGGGCTGGAAGCGTTGGAGCGCGAATTCGCGCAGCGCTACGGCGTGGTGCGAGCCGCGGATGGCAGCGTGCAGCGGCTGGTGGTGTTCGGCCTGGGCAAGCTGGGGGGCGGCGAGCTGAATTTTTCTTCCGACATCGATCTGGTCTACGCCTACCCGCAAGGCGGCGAATCCGATGGCGCGCGACCGCTGGCGGCCGAAGACTACTTTGCACGACTGGGCCAGCGGCTGGCGAAACTGCTGGACGAGCCGACCGTGGACGGCTTCTGCCACCGCGTCGACCTGCGCTTGCGGCCCTTCGGCAACGCCGGCCGCGTGGCGCTGTCGTTCGCCGGCATGGACCAGTACTTCCAGCGCGAAGGCCGGGATTGGGAACGCTACGCCTGGCTCAAGGCGCGCGCGGTCGCCGGCGATATCGAAGCCGGCGAGCGCTGGCTGCAATCGTTGCGGCCGTTCGTCTACCGCCGCTATCTGGACTTCACCGCATTGGACGGCTTGCGCGAGATGAAGGCCGCCATCGCTGCCGAGGTCGCGCGCCGCGAATTGGCCGATGACATCAAGCGCGGTCCGGGTGGTATTCGCGAAATCGAGTTCCTGGTGCAGGCGCTGCAACTGATCCGCGGCGGCCGCGAGGCCGCATTGCGCGAACGCCGGCTGCAACATGCGCTGCAAGCCTTGATCGAAACGCGGCAGGTGTTGCCGGAGGATGGCGCGGCACTGGCGTCGGCCTATCGCTTCCTGCGCCGCCTCGAAAACCGCTTGCAGATGCTGCGCGACGCGCAGACCCACGCACTTCCGGAAGACGCGACCGACCGCGAACGTATCGCCCGCGGCCTTGGCTACGACGATTGGCAGGCACTTCTGGCGGCATTGGACGTACATCGCGAACGCGTCGCCGGCGAGTTCGCCGAGCTACTGGCCGTGGAGCGACACGAAGCCGCGCCAGATGTATTGAACGGGTACTGGCGAGCGTTGCCAGAGAACGGTGATGCACAGACGCTGGCAGCTGCAGGTTTCGTGGATGCGCTTAGCGCCGACGCGGTGTTGCGCGATTTTGCGCAGTCCTCGGGTGTGCGTGGCTTGTCCGATTCGGCACGCGCGCGCCTGGACCGGGTGATGCCGGCGCTGTTGGAAGCCGCGGCGCGGTCCTCGCATCCCGATGCGGCATTGCGGCGGGTACTGGCGCTGCTACAGGCGATCCTGCGCCGCTCGAGCTATCTTGCCTTGCTCGACGAACAACCCAGCGCGCTGGCGCGGCTGGTCGATGTGCTGGCCCGCAGCGCACTGCTGGCGGAGCGCTTGGCTCTGCATCCTGTGTTGTTGGACGAATTGCTGGATATCCGCGTGTCCGGCCCCATGCCGGACCGTGCGCGAATGCGCGACGAGTGCGAGAGCGCAGCAAGCGAAGACGACCCGGAGCTGGCGCTGCGTTCGCTCAGTGAGCGCCGGTTGGCGCTGAGTTTCCGAACCGCGCTGGCCACGCTCGATCAGCGCCAGTCGGCGCGCGACAGTACGCGCCAGTTGGCGTGGTTGGCCGATGAAGTCGTGCGAGTGGTGCTGCGGATGGCGGAAGCCGAAGTCGCTTCTGCGCATGGCCGGGTACCGGATGGCCGTTTCGCCATCATCGGCTATGGCAGCCTGGGTGGCGAAGAACTGGGCTTCGGTTCGGATCTGGATCTGGTGTTCCTGTACGACGCCGACAGCGCGGCAATCTCCGATGGCGCGCGCCCGTTGGAAGCAGGGCGCTGGTACGCGCGGTTGGCGCAGAAGGTCGTGGCGTTGCTGGGCGCCGAAACCGGCGCCGGCCGCCTCTACGAAGTGGATGTACGCCTGCGGCCGGACGGCGCCAAAGGTTTGCTGGTTTCTTCGCTGGCCAGCTACGGCGACTATCAGCGCGCTCGTGCATGGACTTGGGAACACCAGGCTTTGGCGCGCGCGCGCGGTGTCGCCGGTGATCCGGCGCTGTTGGAAGCCTTTGAAGACATCCGCGGAAACACGTTGTCGCAGGTGCGCGAGCCGGCGAAGCTCCAGGACGATGTGATCAAGATGCGCAGCCGCATGCGTGCCGAGCTGGACCGCAGCGATGCGGCGCGGTTCGATCTGAAGCAAGGTGCGGACGGATTGGTCGACTTGGAGTTCCTGCTTCAGTATCTCGTGCTGCGCGAATCGGCGACGCACTCCGCGCTATTGGCGCCGCGTGACACGCAAAGGATGATCTCGGCGATGCACGAAACCGGAATTTTTTCCGACGACACGGCGCAAGCGTTGGCGCAAGCGCATTCCACCTTCGTCGCCGAAGGATTGGCCTGCACATTGGATCGGCGACCGCGTCTGGTGCCCCAGAACGATGCTATCGCCAGCGCTCGAGCCAGCGTGCGTGCGGCGGCTCATGCCTTTGGGCTGGCGTTCGATTCCGGCTAAAGTCGTAGGAGCGACGTGAGTCGCGACCGGAAACACAACGTCGCGACTCACATCGCTCCTACAAGGAAGCGTGCATTCCGCAATTTCAATTCGCTAACGGAGATCGACGTGCCCGACATTTCCCATCTGCTCGCGTTTTCGCTGGTTTCGCTGGGCATGGTGCTCACGCCAGGTCCCAACATGATCTATCTGATATCGCGTTCCATCAGCCAGGGGCCCGCGGCCGGATTGATCTCGCTTGGCGGCGTGGCATTGGGCTTTGTGTTCTACATGTTGTGTGCAGCCTTTGGCATTACCGCGCTGATCATGGCCGTTCCTTACGCCTACGATGCGCTGCGTTTTGGCGGTGCTTTGTATCTGCTGTATCTGGCCTGGCAGGCGGTCAAGCCGGGCGGTCGTTCGCCGCTGCAAATACGTGAATTGCCCAAGGACAGCCCACGGCGGTTGTTCGCGATGGGTCTGCTGACGAACCTGCTGAACCCGAAAGCGGCGGTGCTGTACCTGTCGCTGTTGCCGCAATTCATCGTGCCCGAGCAAGGCAGCGTGCTGATGCAATCGGTGGCGTTGGGATTCACCCAGATCACCGTAAGTGTGACCGTCAATGCGACTATCGCCTTGATGGCAGGATCGATCGCCGTATTTCTGGGCTCGCGCCCGCTTTGGCTCACCCTGCAGCGCTGGCTGATGGGCACGGTGCTGGCTGGCCTGGCGGTGCGCATGGCGATGGATGCGCGGCGGTAGTCTTCAGGGGCAGTTCTGGATGTACACAAAGCGGTAGGAGTGGCGCCGGCATGCCGGCGTCGGTCAGTCGCGATGAGGCTTTACTAGTAAAGCCTCATCGCGACTGACGTCGCTCCTACAATGAAACAACTTGACTGAAAAACCGTGGCGCTACGACAGCGCCAGCCGTTCACGCACAACTGCGGCGACGCGGGCGGTTTCGCGTAGGGGTTCGACATCGAAGGCGGTCAGTGCGCCATCCATCGGACGGATGCGTCCGCTGCGTAGCAGTGCATCCACAAAGCGGCGCGGACGGCCGCGGACACGGACAGGGTCGAAGACGTGCACGGGCACGCGGGTAGCGCAGGCTTCTGAAATCATGTTCACCGAATCCGGCGTGCAGACGATCCGGTCCGCCCAGGCCAGCAGGCCGGGGTAGGGGTTGGGGCCATCGTCTTCGCTGCACCAGACGATGCCCGGCGTTTCGATAAAACGATGACGCAGTGGATCGACGACCTTTCTGGAGGTTCGCCGCGAGACGGTGACCAACAGACTGCCGCCATCGCGTGCCAAGGCAACTTCAAGTTTTGCAGCCAACATCTCGAAGGCGCCGCGGTCGAAGCGCGCATGCGCACTGTTGCCGCCCAGTAGCACAGCCGTGCGCGGCTGCGGCAAATCGGCGAATGTGGCGAACTGCTGGCGCGCTTCCGTCAGCCATGCATCGTCGACCGGATTCAGGCTGCCCAGCACATGCACTATGTTGCGGCCTTGCAAGCCGTCGTGTTCCGGCGCGACCACCAGGTCCCAATGGTGCGGGTCGATCCTTGGATCGAGTATCTGCACGGTTTTGGTCCCTCGTTGCCGCAACAGCCGTGTCGCCAGTGCGCCTTGGCGGCCACAGCCGATAGCGGCTTCCGGGGGCGTCATCATGGCTTTGGCGAAGGCCGTTCCGAACGCCCGCTCGGCGAGCGGTCCACGCCGGGGCGCCCACCAGCGCCACGGCGCGTGGGGGACCAATTTCCAGTGCTTGGCTGACCCGTCGAAGTCCAATGCCCCGGCCAAGGCCTGTGCTTGGCGCAGGTTGCCGGCATTGCCATCCGTCAACGTCCAGAGGCGTGCGGAATCCAAGGCAAAGGCGAGGGGTTGTTCCATCTATCAAAACAATCCGTTCCGGAGCGGTTGCATCTTGCCATAGCCGGGACACCCTACACTGACTGCTTGTTTGCGAAGGTCGCAGATCCGATCGCCGCATCGCCCACTCCTAGGAATCCGTATGTCAGAAGTTCTCGACAATGCCGCTTTGGATCAGTTGTTTCGCACCGCCCGCACCCAGAACGCTTTCCTGGACAAGCCGGTGGAGGATTCGCAGCTGCATGCGTTGTACGACCTGCTGAAATGGGGACCGACCGCCGCCAACTCGACCCCGGCGCGCTTCGTGTTCGTAAAATCGCAGGCCGCCAAGGCCAAGCTGGGCCCCGCGCTGGACGAGGGCAACTACAAGAAGACCATGGCCGCCCCTGTGACGGTGATCGTCGGCTACGACCTGGATTTCCACGAGAAGATCAACTACCTGTTTCCGCATGCGCCGGATGCCAAGAGCTGGTTCGCCGGCCCGCCGGAAGCCCGCTATGAGCGTGCGATCCGCAATGGCAGCCTGCAAGGCGCCTATTTGATCCTGGCCGCCCGCGCGTTGGGCCTGGATGCCGGGCCGATGTCCGGTTTCGACAACGCCAAGGTCGACCAAGCGTTCTTCGCCGGCACCGCCATCAAATCCAATTTCCTGGTCAACCTGGGCTATGGCGATCCGGCGGGCGTGTTCCCGCGTCTGCCCAGACTCAGTTTTGACGAAGCCTGCCGTATTGATTGACCCGCACGCCCCACACCGCCCCACACAAAGGAGATTCCCCATGCGCAAGACTCTGTTCGTCGCCGCACTGCTGGCATTCGCCGGTTCCGCCTTCGCGGCTCCGGTCACCTACAAGATCGACCCCAATCACACCGACGTACTGGCGCAGTGGAGCCACTTCGGCTTTTCCAACCCCAGCGCTCATTTCGGCAAGGCCGATGGCACCATCGTGTACGACGCTGAAAACGTTTCGGCATCCAGCGTGCAGGTGACCCTGCCGTTGTCCGGCCTGAACAGTTTTGTCGCCGACTTCGATGCCCATCTGCGCAGCGGCGATTTCTTCGACGCTGAAAAGTATCCCGCCGCCAACTTCAAGAGCACCAAGGTGGAGTCCGCCGGCAAGGGCAAACTGAAAGTCACCGGCAATCTGACCATCAAGGACATCACCAAGCCGGTGGTGCTGGATGTGACGCTGAACAAGTCCGCCGAACAGCCGATGGCCAAGCGCGCCGCGATCGGTTTCGATGCCACCGCGACGGTCAGCCGCACTGCATTTGGCGTGGGCAAGTACGTGCCCAACGTCAGCGACGAAGTGAAGCTACGCATCACCACCGAAGCCCTGGTGCCCAAGGCCGAATAAGCTTCCGGGCGGAGATTCCCGCCACGGATCGTTCGCAACGCCGTCCCGCTCGCTGCGGGGCGGCGTTTTTCTTGGTGGCTACGACGCCCGGGTAAACGGGGTGCGGTGGTAAACTCCCGGCCTCGTTTCCCAGTTCCCCACGCTGCCATGAGCCAGACTGCCACCGCGCCCGCCAATGCCGAGAAGCGCTATGAAGTGACGCGCGCCGACTTGCCGTTGAGCTGCCCGCTGCCTTCGATGGCGCTGTGGAACTCGCATCCACGCGTCTATCTGCCCATCGAGGATGCGAAGGGCGGCGACGTGCAGTGCCCGTACTGCGGCTCACATTTCGTCCTGGTCGATTAGGGCCTGCTAACGCTTATGGCGTATGCCGCGTTGCTTCCCAATGGCCGCCAGGTGGTGTTGCGCAGCGCAGCGCCTTGCTGGCGGCAAGGTCAAGCTGTGCGGCGCCGCATGGCGGCCATTGGGAAGCAACCTGAAGGGCCGGACCTGTGGACACACGGGGCGGCGTCATCACTCGGTTGCGTATCGGCATACGCGCCCTCGTTCTTCCTTGCCCCGCGCGCCCACAGGTCCGGCGCGGCATGCTCCATAAGCGTTAGCAGGCCCTGGCGGCGGACCGGGCGCCGATGCGCCGCCTGACGGTCGTCCAATTGCTGCCGGCGCTCGAGTCCGGCGGCGTAGAGAGATCCTCGATCGAAATCGCCGAGGCGCTGGTGCGCGCCGGCCACCGTGCCATTGTGATATCGGCGGGCGGCCGATTGGTGCCGATGATCGAGAAGGCCGGCGCAGAACACCTCGCGCTGGATATCGGGCGCAAATCGCTGCTGACGCTGCGTCATATCCGGACGTTGCGTAATTTTTTTCTGCGGGAACAGGCCGACATCGTCCACGCGCGCTCGCGCTTGCCGGCGTGGCTCGGCTGGAAGGCGGTGAATGCGATCCCATTGCCGCAGCGGCCGCGTTTCGTCACCACCGTGCATGGGCTCAATTCACCCAGCATGTATAGCGCGGTGATGACCTATGGCGAACGGGTGATCTGCGTATCGGATACGGTCCGCCGCTACGTGTCGCAGCACTATCCCCGCACCCAGAGCGACAAGTTGCGGGTGATCCCGCGTGGCATCGATCCGGCGCAATTTCCACGCGTGCCGTGGCCCGGCCGCGACGCTCGCGCGCAGGTCGCCCGTCAGTTTCCGATGCTCGGCGGCGAGGGGCCGCTGCTGCTTTTGCCTGGCCGAGGCACGCGCCTGAAAGGACACGCGGACGCATTGCGTTTGCTGGCAGGGCTCCGGAAGACCGGCAGCGATGCGCGCCTATGGCTGTTAGGTGCGCGCGAGCCGGGACGCGAAGCCTATATCCAGGAGATGGAAGCCGAGGCGGGGCGACTTGGCGTGGCTGAGGCCGTCCTGTTCGCACCGCCTACCTCGCGTATCGCCGAAGCCTATGCGGCGTCGGATCTGGTGTTGCAGCTTTCGCGCAAGCCCGAAGCTTTCGGCCGCACCGTCATCGAAGCACTGTCGGTGGGGCGGCCGGTCGTGGGCTGGGCGCATGGAGGCGTGGGCGAACTGCTGGCGCAACTGCAGCCGCAAGGCGCGGCGCCAGCGTTCGACGACGAAGCGCTGCTGAGCGCTTGCCGGTTATTGCTTAAGCATCCACCACCGCCTTTGGCTACGATGGAGGCATACACGCTGCACGCGATGCAGGACGCTACGCTGACCCTTTACCGCGAACTTGCCGATGACCCAAAGCCACGCCCTTCCCGCTGATTCCGCCGCTGGCGCGCCCGTGCAAGGTTGGCGCTGGGCGCCAGCCTGGGTGCTGACCTTCGTGGCCTTGTGGTCTGCGCCGGGCTATGCCGAAGGAGTCATGGTGCTAGGCGCGCTGGCGGCGATCATTCGCTTGCTTTCGGCGCGGTTCCGAGGAGGCACGCAACTGCTCAGCGGACCGGCCTGGGCACTGACCAGCGCATTGTTCTTCGCTTACTGGCTTCCCCAGCTGATCTCCGCCGCCGACTCGGTGGACGTGAGCCGGGCTTTGCGGGAATCGGTGGTGGATCTGCGCTACCTGCCGTTCCTGTGGCTGACTGCCGCAGCGGTGGCCAATGCACGCGGGCGCCGCGTCACCCTGGGCGGCTTGGCGATCATCGTGGCTACCTGGACCTTGGATGCGCTGGCGCAAGTGGCGCTCGGCACCAGTCCGCTGTTCTGGGGATTGGATCAGCTGAAACAGCTGGTCAGCGATCACGGCATGTGTACGCCGGAAGAAGTGGCGCAGATCGACCGGCTCAGTGGCTTCATGGGCCCATGCAACCTGAAGCTCGGCGTGGTGGTGGCCAGCATGTCGCCCTTCCTGATGTTCGCGGCTGCCAAGCGCTTCGGCATGGTGGGCTGGTTGGTATCGGCCGCTGCCATCGGCATCGTCGTGTTGTTGGCCGGTGCGCGCGCCGCCTGGATCACCTTCGCGCTGGTGTTGCTGTTCTCGGGCTGGCGCATGCTGGGTTGGAAACGACTGCTGTCGGTGTTCGCCTTCGGTGCCGTGGCGCTGGCCGTGCTGGGGCTGACATCGACGCAGTTCCGGGAACGCCTGCAGCGCACCACGCATGCTTTGACCGCCGATGAAGCCGGTGTCGATGTGGCGTTGTCGGGACGCGGCCGGATATGGAACGCAGCCTGGTGCATGGTCAGGGAGCATCCCATCAACGGCGTGGGTGCGCGTGGTTTCCGTGAAGTTTTCCCCGCGTGCGATCCGGCCCCCGGCACCAATCCCGCCTGGGGAGAAGGTCCTGCGTTGCATGCACACCAGATCGTGCTGGAAATTCTCAGCGAAACCGGCGCGATCGGTCTGCTGTTATGGCTGGCGGGCGCCGCGCTGGCCTGGCGCGCTTGGCGTTATGCGACGCCGGTAGCGAAGGAGCGAGCGCGGCCGGCAATGCTGGCGTTGGCGGTCACCGTGTTCCCATTCAATACCCACCTGGCGTTTTACTCCACCTTCTGGGGCGGGTTGTCGCTGATGCTGGCCGCGCTATATGCCGGCAGCTTGCTGGCGCGCGATGAAGAAGAGAAAACCCAGTTGTAACTGCTAGCTATAAAACGTGCTGCGCCCACCCGGCTGGCGCTTGAAGCGGCGATGGATCCACAGATATTGCGCTGGAGCTTCCCGCACCATCGCTTCGATCTGCGCATTGACCCGCGCGCTGTCGGCCACAGGGTCCGATGAAGGGAAATCTTCCAACGGCGGCGCCACCCGCAGCACATAACGGCCGCCTTCGCGGCGATGGAAGAATGGCACCACCGCGCAACCGGTCAGCCGAGCCAGCTGATGGGTGGCGGTGATCGTGGCGGCGGGCACGCCAAAGAAAGGGGCGAACACGGTGTCCTTGCCGCGCATGTCCTGGTCCGGCGCGTACCACAGGAAACCGCCTTGCTTCAGGTGCCGCACCGCACCGCGGATCTCTTCGTTGGTGAACATGTGCACGGCGTAGCGCAGGCGGCCACGCTTGACCGCCCACTCGAATATCGGATTGCGGTGACGTCGGTACATGCCGGCCAACGGCACGTAATCGCACATCAAACGCCCGCACAATTCCAACGTCATGAAGTGGCCGGACACCATCAGCACGCCGCGGCCTTGGTCGCGCAGCGCCTGCAGATGCTCCATGCCTTCGATGCGCAGCCCGCGCCGCATCGGCGCAACCGAGCCCCACCAAGCGCGGATGAATTCGAACAGTCCGATTCCCAGCGCCTCGAAGCTTTCATCCAACAGCTGTTTGCGCTGCGCGTCGTCCATTTCAGGAAAGCACAGTCGCAGGTTCACTTCGGCGGCACGCCGTCGCGAGGACGCCAGATGAGGCGCCAATAGGCCGACCACGCGCCCCAGGACGCGTTGCAATGGCCACGCCAGTCGCGCTGCCGCAACCATGACACCGAGTGCCAACCACATGGGCCAGTGCCGGGGAGCCAGAGGAGGGCGTTCAGTCTTGTTTGCATCGGCCATGGCGTAATTCTAGCGGCTTAGGACCTGTTCAAAGCCTGTCGCTAGCGCAGCCAGAAGCCCAATGTACGTACAGGTATATGAGCATTTCGAACCGCACGCGCGCCAGATGGCAAGCGCAGCAAGACTTTGCTCAAGTTCTTACCTATCCTTATCCCGATGGGGAAGGACCTGACCGAAAGATTGCTGCGCGGCCTGTATTCGGTCGTGCTCTATCTGTTGCTGCCGGTCACGGTCTATCACCTGATCTGGCGAGGTTTTCGTTTCCGCGAATATTTTCAGCGCTGGGATGAGCGTTACGGTGTCTACGCTCACACGCCGCCGCCGGTCGACATCTGGTTGCACGCCGTATCGGTGGGCGAAGTCAACGCCGCAGCGCCGGTGATCGATGCCTTGCGCCGCCAGCGCCCGGACCTGCACTGGGTCGTCACCACCATCACGCCAACCGGCTCGGACCGCGCCCGCGCGTTGTGGGACGAAGGTGTCCAGCATGTCTATGCGCCCTACGACCTGCCCGGCGCGGTCGGCCGTTTTCTGGACCACTACCGGCCCAAGGTGGCGTTGGTGATGGAAACGGAACTGTGGCCCAACCTGTTGTTCGGTTGCCAGGATCGCGGCATTCCCACCTATATCCTCAACGCGCGGCTGTCGGCGCGTTCGCTGCGCGGTTACAGCATCTTGCGGCCATTGATCGCGCGCGCACTGCGCACGGTCAAGCGGGTCGCCGCGCAATCGGCCGCCGATGCCGAACGCTTCGTCATGCTGGGCGCCATGCCGGACCAGGTGGCCGATATCGGCAATCTCAAGTTCGATGTGCGTGTACCGGCCAATGTGGATGCTTTGGCTACCGAATTCCACCAACGGCTGGGGCGTAAGCGGCCGATATGGATCGCGGCAAGCACGCACGAGGACGAGGAAGCGGCGGTGTTGGAAGTCCACCGCAAGCTGCGCAAGCGCTGGCCCGATCTGCTGATGCTGTGGGCGCCACGCCATCCCGAGCGTTTTCCACGCGTGCTGGAACAGGCTCAGGAAGCCGGTTTCCGCACCGCCGCGCGGCGAGCGGAGGGCTGGCCGAACGAGGCTACCGATGTATTCGTCATCGACACGCTGGGTGAACTGACCGCGTTCTATGCCTGTGCCGATATCGCATTCGTAGGCGGTAGCCTGCAAGCCATCGGTGGCCACAATCTGCTGGAACCGGCCGCAGTGGGGACGCCGATGGTCACCGGTCCACACCTGCATAACTTTGCCGAGATTTCCAAGCAACTGCGGGAGGCCGGTGCGCTGGATATCGCATCCGACGCCACTGGCATTGCCAGAGCGCTTGAACGGCTATTGGACAACGATGAGATACGCATGGCCATGGCGAAAGCAGGGCGCGCGCTGGTGGAACACGGGCGCGGCGCCTTGCCGCGCACGCTGGAAATGATTGCGCGTGATCTGCCGGTAGCCGGTAGCCGGTAGCCGGTAGCCGGGAGCCGGGAGCCGGGAGCCGGGAGCCGGAGCGAATTCGTACCGGATGTCACTCGAAATCCATCCATTGTCATCCCGGCGAAGGCCGGGACCCAGCGACCTTTCGCCATCTGGAAGTGCAGGCGCTAGGCCCGGCCTTCGCCGGCGCTCTTCAACAGCGTGCGCCGTGCGAACGTCTTGCCAACTCGTCGTGCGCACGGCGCACGCTACTTCGGCAATGACCGAACAAGCTCGTCCCAAATCCGCGTCTATCTGTGCCCCAGCGGCGCCGTCAATTGCTGCTCGTATTGCTCCCAAACGAAAACGGCGGGCCAAGGCCCGCCGTTGAATAACGTTGAAGAGCGCGTTGCAGCAGTCGTGGGGCGTTTTACTGGGTGACCGGAATCGGTGCCAACCGTGCTTCGGCGTCAGCCGTCAGCAGACGGTTTACGTCCTGCAAATCGGCGACGTCCAGCGTGCCGGCGGCCTGCTCCAGTGCCAGGCGATTCTGCAGGAACTGATACTTGGAACTTGCATACTCCACCTGCGCCTGGAACAGCGTGCGCTGGTTCTGCAACACGTCCAGCACCGTGCGGGTGCCCACTTCCAGGCCCACCTGCGAGGCATCCAGCGCGCTCTGCGCGGATACCACCGCCAACCGGCGTGCTTCCACTTCGCTCACACCGGCCACCAATGCCTGGTAAGCATTGCTGGTGCTGCGTACCAGCGCGCGCTTCTGCTGTTCGTACTGGTCCTGCGCGATGTCGCGCTGAGCCAGTGCCTGCCGGACCTGCGACTGGGTGATGCCGCCAGAGAAGATCGGCACGCTGAGGGTCACGCCGATCGATTGCGAATCGCCATCGAAAGACTGATTGCCGACCGGGCTGGAACCGCCCCAAGCGGCATCACGGCCGTAGCTGCCGTTCAACGAAAGGGTGGGGTAGTGGCCGGCGCGCGCGCTGGAGACCCCGTATTCGGCGGATTGCACCTGATATTCGCTGGACTTCAATGCCGGGTTCTGTTCGACCGCGCGGGTGATCCAATTCTCGGCGCTCTGCTCGGGCGGCAGCTCGGGACGATAGTCGTCAGGCAGGCCCTTGAGATTGACGACCGGCTGGCCAGTGATCTCGGTCAATGCGCGGTAGGCATCGTCCAAGGCGTTGCGCGCCAGGATCGTGTCGGCTCGTGCGCTGTCGTATTGCGCGCGCGCTTCGTGCACGTCGGTGATCGGGGCAAGACCGACATCAAGACGCTTCTGCGCATAGTCGAACTGCTTCTTCGATGCGGCTTCGTTGGTTTCGGCGGCGGCCAGCGATTCGATCGCCACCAACACATTGAAGTAGGAAGCCGAAGTCCGCGTGATCAGATCGTTGTTGGCAGAAGCCAGATCGTAATCGGCAGCCTGGCTGATGGCCTTCTGGCCCTTCAAATTGGCGATGCGGCTCCAATCGAACAACGTCTGGCTTGCCACCAAGCCATAGGAGCGCGACGTGCTGCTATCGGTCCAGGAGCCGCCTTCGGGCTTGGACTTGCTGCGGGTCAGCCTCGCGTCGCCACTGATCTGCGGCAACAGCGCGCCGCGTGCCTGCACTGCGCCTTCTTTGTTATAGAGGCGGTTGGATTCGGCGGCGGACAGTTGCGGATCGCCGGTGCGGGCCAGTTCATAGGTCTGCAACAGATCGGCAGCGTTGGCGGCAAATGGCATTGCCAGGGCGAGCGCGAGTACGAGGGGGAGACGGCTCATGCGGTTTCCTTTTTTTGTCTCTATTAGAAAACGAACTGCGGGGCCGGGGCGGCACCGACAAGGTAGGGGATATCGGTCTCAAACAACGATTCGATGCGCGGTCCGTTGACATCGTTGACCTGCAGTACGGCTTCCATGGCCGGCGAACGGCCGCGGATAACGAACAGACGGCCACCCGGCCGCAGCCACTGCGCGAAAAGTGCCGGGATGGCGGTCACCGCGCCGGTCACGCAGACCGCGTCGAAACGGCGATCGGTGTCGTACTGCAAAGCGTCGACGGTCTCGATACGGATATTGCCGCCTAGCCGCTGGGCATCCAGTCGCGCGCGCGCAGCCGCAGCGAACTCGGGACGAATCTCCAGGCTGACCACTTCGCGGGCCAGGCTGCCCAGGCATGCGCTGAGGTAGCCGCTGCCCGTGCCGATCTCCAGCACGTCCTCATCGGCCTGCAACTTCAGTGCTTGCAGCGTGCGCCCTTCGACGACGGGCTTCATCATTTTCTCGCCGTTGCCCAGCGGGATTTCCAGGTCTGCATAAGCCAGCGCACGATGTATTTCGGGCACGAAGGTTTCACGCGGCACGGTGGACAGCGTTTCCAGCACGCGACCATCCAGTACGTCCCAGGGACGCACCTGCTGTTCGACCATCATTTCGCGGGCTAGGGTGTAATCGATCGTCATAAGGTCATCCGACGCGGGGAGCTGGGCCGCACAGTTTACCGGGCGCAGCCTTCATAGCGCTGCGCAAGGATCGCGGTTGGCGCCCAGGGCGCGCAGTGCCGGAAGTCACCGCCACCTCCGGGGACACCGACGCAAGGGCCTCAGCGCGGGCCATATGCCCGCAGGAACAAATCCACGGTGGCATCGATATGGCTGGCGACATCGCCGCGCGCCGGCTTGTCGCACAGGCCGCACATCATCCGGCCGTGCAATTCGCCCTTGACCAGGGTAAAGAACTGTTCCGACGCTCGCCTTACATCGGGGATGTCCAACTCCCGGTTGTCCACCCGCGCCTGCAGGAATGCGGAAAACACATCGTGAGTACGCTGGGGGCCCGCCTCCCAGAAGATCCGCTTCAGCGTGTCGTCGGTATTGCCCGGCGACAACATCATCCGGTGGGTGCTGATAGCCTCGTCGCTGCTGATCAGGGCAAAGAACGCATTGGCGATGGCTTTGAGCTGGTTGCGCAGGCTGCCCTTCAGTTCCAGCTGGAAAAGATCGGGAGGCAGCATTTCTTCGCATTTGGCCTGGATAGCGGCGCGAAACAACGCTTCCTTGTCGCCGAAATGACTATAGACGGTCAGCTTGGATACGCCCGCCTCGGCTGCGATCTGGTCCATGCTGACGCCCGCGAAGCCGTCGCGCGCGAACAGGTGCTTGGCGGCGTCCAGGATCGAGGCTCGCTTGCTCAGATCCTTGGGGCGGCCTGGCCCGGTGGCGGATCCGCTGGCGGATTTGGGATCGGCTTTGCGGCCGGAAGGGAAGACGGGACTGACCATAATCGAATACTAGACTACTCGGTTCGATATTTATACTATACCGCCAAGTCCACTAATTATCGAATCGCGACGGAGCGGTTATGCCTGGCATGCGCTGGAACAGTTTGTTCTTATTCATCGTGGTTGGACTTTCCGCTTGCGGAGGGGACGACAAGACGGCCGAAGCACCCAGGCCGGCCCTTGTGGTGACGCCGGGCGGCGGTGCCGAAGCCGCACTGTCGGCGTACGCCGGCGAAATCCGCGCGCGCGAAGAAAGCGCTTTGTCGTTCCGGGTCGGCGGTAACCTGATCCGCCGCAACGTGGACACCGGCGCACAGGTGCGGCGCGGTGAAGTGCTGGCGGTGCTGGATCCGGGCGATCTGAGCCTGCAGGCCCAGGCCGCGCAAGCACAACTGGCGGCCGCCGAGGCCGACCTGGTCCGCGCCCGCGGCGATCGCGACCGCTTCGCCAAGCTGGTCGATGAGCAAATGGTCAGTCGCTCCGCCTATGACGCCCAGGTGGCGGCCTACAAGGCGGCCGAAGGCCAGGCCCGCGCCGCTCGCGCGCAGATGGACGTGGCCAACAACCAGGCCGGCTATTCGCAGCTGCGCGCGCCGCGCGATGGCGTGATCGCCAGCCGCCAGGCCGAAGCGGGGCAGGTGGTCGCCGCAGGTCAAACCATCTACACCCTGGCCGCGGACGGCAGCCGCGAGGTAGCGATCGGTCTGCCTGAAAACCGCATTCGCGATTTCAGCGTCGGCCAGCCCGTGATGGTGGAGTTGTGGAACGATCCGGAGCGCCGCTTGCCGGGCGCTATCCGCGAAATCTCTCCCGCCGCCGACCCGCAAACGCGCACCTATGCGGCACGCGTCAGTCTGGCGAGCGACGCCGCCGAAGCGGTCGAACTTGGCCAAAGCGCGCGCGTCTACGTGCAGGAAAACGGCACCAAAGCGGCGTTGACGTTGCCTTTGTCGGCTGTGCAGCGCGGAAAGGGCGGCGGCACGGCGGTGTGGGTGGTCGAGCAGAAGACCGGCAAGGTCAGCCTGCGGCCGGTGAAGTTGGGGCGCTACGGCGAAACCAGCGTGCCCGTGCTGTCGGGCGTGGCCGCCGGCGATTGGGTGGTTGCCGGCGGCGGCCATCTGCTGCGCGAAGGCCAGCCGGTGACGCCGGTGGATCGCCAGAACCGGCCGCTGTTGAAAGCCGCGCCTGCTGCGAACGCAACTGCCTCTGTAAAGGCGGAATGAGCCCATGCGCCGTTTCAATCTCTCTGAGTGGGCGCTGACCAACCGCAGCCTGGTGCTGTTCGCCATGATCGTGCTCGGCCTGATCGGCGCCTGGTCGTACCGGCACCTGGGTCAGTCCGAAGATCCTCCTTTCACCTTCAAGGTGATGGTGGTGCGGACCGTATGGCCGGGTGCCACCGCCGAGGAAGTGTCCCGGCAGGTCACCGAGCGCGTGGAAAAAGCGTTGATGACCACCGGCAAGTACGAGTTCATTCGCTCGTATTCGCGCCCGGGCGAATCGCAGGTGATCTTCGCGGCGCGCGATTCCCTGGGTGCCAAAGAGATTCCCGAGCTCTGGTACCAAGTGCGCAAGAAAGTCGGCGACATCCGTGCGACGTTGCCGCAGGGCGTGGTCGGACCGTTCTTCAACGATGAGTTCGGCGATACCTTCGGCAACATCTACGCGCTGACCGGCGAAGGATTCGACTACGCGGTGATGAAGGACTACGCCGACCGCGTGCAGTTGGAACTGCAACGCGTCGAAGACGTGGGCAAAGTCGAGTTGGTCGGATTGCAGGACGAGAAGATCTGGATCGAGCTGTCCAACACCAAGCTGGCTACATTGGGCATCCCGTTGACGGCGGTGCAGCAAGCCATCGACGAACAGAACGCGATGACCAACGCGGGCTTCTTCGAAACCGTAAGCGATCGTGTGCGCCTGCGTGTAAGTGGCGAGTTCGAAACGGTCGAAGAAATTCGCGATTTCCCCATCCGCGCCGGCGATCGCACCATTCGCCTGGGCGATATCGCCGAGGTGAAGCGCGGCTTCGCCGATCCTGCGGCGCCGAAAATGCGTTTCATGGGCCAGGAAGCCATCGGCATCGCCGTGGCGATGAAAGATGGCGGCGACATTCTGAAATTGGGCGAGACCTTGGAAAAGGAATTCCAGCGGCTGCAAAAAACGCTGCCGCTGGGCATGGAACTGCGCAAGGTGTCGGACCAGCCGCATGCTGTGCAAGAGTCGGTGGGCGAGTTCGTCAAGGTGCTGACCGAAGCGGTGGTGATCGTGCTGCTGGTCAGCTTCTTCTCACTGGGGCTGCGTACCGGCCTGGTCGTCGCGGTGTCGATTCCGTTGGTGCTGGCGATGACGTTCGCGGTGATGCACTACTTCGGCATCGGCCTGCACAAGATTTCGCTGGGCGCGCTGGTGCTGGCGCTGGGATTGTTGGTGGACGACGCCATCATCGCAGTGGAAATGATGGCGATAAAAATGGAGCAGGGCTTCGACCGGCTGAAGGCGGCGAGCTTTGCCTACGAGTCGACCGCGTTCCCGATGCTGACAGGTACGCTGGTGACGGCGGCCGGATTTCTGCCGATCGCCACCGCGGCGTCCAGCACCGGCGAGTACACGCGCTCGCTGTTCCAAGTGGTGACCATTGCTTTGGTGGTGTCGTGGATCGCCGCGGTGCTGTTCATCCCGTATCTGGGCGACAAGATGCTGCCGGATCTGGACCAGCCTCGGCCGCCCAAGCCGGGTTCGCTGGCCGCGCGCTGGCACTCGCTGCGCGCGAACATGGCCGATCGCTATCCGGCTTTTGCCAGCGTGCTGGCGCCCAAGGCGCACGATGCGCATGACCATGACCCGTATCAACGGCCGTTCTATCAGCGCTTCCGCAAGTTGTTGGACGCCTGCCTGCGCCATCGTTGGCTGGTCATCGGTTTGACGTTGGTGGCGTTTGTGTTGTCCATCGTGATGTTCCGTTTCGTGCCGCAGCAGTTCTTCCCGGATTCCGTGCGCCCCGAACTGATGGTGGACCTGGAATTGCCGGAAGGCAGCTCCCTGCGGACGACCGAAGCGCAGGCCAAGCAACTGGAAAAATTGCTGGCCAAGCGCGACGGCATTCAGAACTATGTCGCCTACGTGGGCACCGGTTCGCCGCGCTTCTATCTGCCGCTGGATCAGCAGCTGCCGCAAACCAACTTCTCCCAGTTCGTCGTGCTGACGGACGACAGCGTCGCCCGCGAGGAAGTGCGGGAATGGCTGATCAACGACGTGGCCCCGCAGTTCCCGCAGCTGCAGCTCCGCGTGACCCGACTGGAGAACGGCCCGCCGGTCGGTTACCCGGTGCAGTTCCGGATCTCTGGCGAGCACATCGAACGTGTGCAGGCGCTGGCGCAACAGGTCGCCGAAAAAGTGCGCGCCAATGCGCACGTCACCAACGTCAACCTGGACTGGGACGAACCGAGCAAGATCGTGCGCTTGAACATCGACCAGCAGCGCGCGCGTGCACTGGGCGTCAGTACCGCGCAAGTGTCGCAGTTCCTGACGGGCTCGCTGTCCGGACTCTCTGTCAGCACCTATCGCGAGGACAACGAACTGGTCGAGATCCTGCTACGTGGCCCTGAAGAGGAACGTATGCGCCTGGATCTGCTGGGTAGCCTGGCGGTTCCCACCAGCACCGGCGGCAGCGTGCCGCTGTCGCAGATCGCCAACCTGGAGTACGCCTTCGAAGACGGCATCATCTGGCATCGCGATCGGCTGCCTACCGTCACCGTTCGCGCCGATATCAGGGATGGTCTGACGCCGCCTACGGTCGTTACGCAGATACTGCCGACGTTGGACGAGGTGCGCGCGCAGTTGCCGGAAGGCTATCTGCTGGAGACCGGCGGTACGGTGGAAGACTCCGCACGCGGGCAGAATTCGATCAATGCCGGCATGCCGCTGTTCCTGCTGGTGGTCGCGACCCTGCTGATGCTGCAGTTGCGCAGCTTCTCGCGTACGGCACTGGTGGCACTGACGGCACCGTTGGGCTTTATCGGCGTGACCTTGGCGTTGCTGATCTTCCGCGTGCCGTTCGGCTTTGTCGCCATGCTGGGAACCATCGCGTTGGCCGGCATGATCATGCGCAATTCGGTGATCCTGGTGGATCAGATCCAGCAGGACATCGATGCCGGTCACGACCGCTGGCACGCGATCATCGACGCTACCGTGCGCCGCTTCCGTCCCATCGTGCTGACCGCGCTGGCAGCGGTACTGGCGATGATCCCACTGTCGCGCAGCGCCTTCTTCGGCCCGATGGCGGTAGCGATCATGGGCGGCCTGACCGTGGCGACCGTGCTGACGTTGTTGTTCCTGCCGGCGTTGTACGCCGCGTGGTTCAAGGTGAAGCCGGACGAAGCGGTCGCGTGAGTA
>CBFGZY010000025.1:0-52147 GCA_965653375.1 uncultured Pseudoxanthomonas sp. | reverse complement strand
TCCCACCTCCCAAAATGAAGCTACTCGCGTTCGAAACCGCCACCGAAGCCTGCTCCGTAGCGCTGTACATCGACGGCGATGTGGTCGAACGCTTCGAGATAGCCCCACGGCGCCATGCCGAGTTGTCTTTGCCTTGGGCCGATGCGCTGCTGGCTGAAGCGGGTGTCGCAAAGTCGCAATTGGACGCGATCGCTTTCGGGCGCGGCCCCGGCGCGTTCACCGGCGTCCGCCTGGCGATCGCCTTGGCGCAGGGCATTGCGTTGGCGCTGGATCGCCCACTTGTCCCCGTTTCCACATTGGCGGCGCTGGCTGCGCAATCCGACGGTGCGCGCATTCTGGCCGCCATCGATGCGCGCATGGGCGAGATCTATACCGGCACGTTCCTGCGCACAGGCGAAAAGTTGGAGGCCACATCATCCGAGGCGGTCACTGCGCCTTCCGACTATGTGCTGGCGGGAAACGACCAGGACTGGCACGGCGTCGGCACCGGCTTTGCCGCCGCCGAAGATTTGTTGCAGGTTCGCCTGGCCGAGCGCTTCCTCCATATCAATGCCACGGCGCTGCCGCGCGCCGCCGACTTGGTGCGACTGGCCGCGCAAGCCTATTCACGCGGCGAGGCGGTCGCACCGGAATGGGTGGAACCTGCTTATCTACGCAACAACGTCGCACTGACCTTGGAAGAGCAGAAAGCCTTGCGCGCTTCGCGGTGAGCCGAAAGATCGGCCGCCTGGCGTAGGAGCGATGTAAGTCGCGATGGAAAATCGCCAAGCTTCAATGTTCGTCGGAGCGCCATCGCGACTCACCGGCGCCGGCATGCCGACGTCACTCCTGCAGATCGTGAACTTCGCCGCTGGCCAAGCTGTCATGACTTCCGGCGGTGGCGGGTCATATTAAGGTCTCTATGCTGGCCGGCAACGCTCCCTTGCGTCGAGGTGCTGGATGGCCACTCATTCTTCCGAAAACAAGCAGTCATTGCGGCATTGGCGCGTTGAGCTGCGCCAGCTCTTGCTGATGGTCCTGTTGCTGACCGCCGCGCGCGCTTCGTTCGCCAATCACTATCAGGTGCCTAGCAGTTCGATGGAGAACACGCTGTTTCCGGGCGATCGGGTGGCGGTCAACATGATGGCCTACGGCGTGCGTTTCCCGTTCACCGATACCGATCTGATTCCGCTGGACCAGCCCGCGCGCGGCGACATCGTGGTGTTCGACTCGCCCAGCGACGGCACGCGTTTGATCAAGCGAGTCGTGGCGGTGGCGGGCGATACGGTGGAGCTTGCGCAAGGTAGGCTGCGCGTCAACGGCCATGCGCTATCGGATGAAGCGCAGCCGGATGTGGAAGTGTTCGGCGAGCGTCGCTCCGCATTGAACCTGGAGCGCGGTGGCGGTCCCGATATTTCCGCGCTCGTGGTGCCCGCAGGCAAAGTGCTGGTGCTGGGCGACAACCGCGGCAATAGTGCCGACGGCCGTTTTTTCGGCTGGGTGTCCGCCGATGAGATCTATGGCAAAGCCGTGGCCGTCTATTATCGGCGTGAGCAGGGGTTTCTCTGGAAGAAACTGTAGCGCCGACAAGAACAAGATTCTTGACCGCTCCCACCAAGGGCCCGGCTCAATCTGCGGTTCACTCGTCGCGGACTTCGCCGCCGGCAAGGAAATTCCAGGTGCGGGTGACGTGCAGGACGTCGACCTTATCTTCGGTTTCCGGCAGCGGCGGAAACGGCTCGGCCAACTTCACGATGCGCAAAGCGGTGGAGTCGAGCAGTGCGATACCGCTGGAACGGATGATGCGGGTTTGTTCGACCGAGCCGTCGCGTCGCACCGCGACGCTGATCACCAGTTGTCCGCTCAGCCGTCTGCGGCGGGCTTCGTCCGGATAGTTGAGATTGCCGACGCGTTCCGCCCGGTCCACCCAGGCGCGCAGATAGTTGGCGTACTCGTACTCGCGCGTGCTGGCCGAAACGAACTTGCGCTTCGGCCGCTTGGCGTACAGCTCCGAACGCAAGTGATACTCCGCTGCCAACCGTGCCATTTCCGCGTCGCGCTGGACCTTGCGGTCGCTGGCAGGAAGCTCCGGCTGATCCGGTTGCGGGCGTGTTTCCGGCGGCGGTACCGAAGTATCGCTGCGAGTGGCGGTGATCACGCGGGTTTCCGGCGGCGGCACCGTCTGCGGCGATTGCGCGCGCAGCGGTTGCGGCGCCAGTCCGGCCTCCGGTTGCGGTATCCAGCCGGCCTGGCTGTCGCGGGGACGCTTGGCCTGATCGGATTCGCCGCCGCCTTGTTGGTTGGCCGCCGCCAGGAAATCGGCTTCCTTCGGCGTCAGCGGGGTCTGGGTCTGGCTGAGGATCACGTCGAGCGTCGGCACCACCGGCGCCGCATCGTCCAAGGCAAAGCCCAATCCCAGCACCAGCATGCCGTGCACGATCAGGGACAGCGCCAGGGTGGCGCTGAGTCGCTCGTTCTCGCCGATCTTCGGCGCTGCCACAACCGCGGACATTAAACAGGCTCTCAGGCAGCGAGCTTGCGCTCGATGGCGTCGAACAGCAGGCCTGCGATATTCAGGCCGAACTGCGCGTCCAGCTCGCGCACGCAGGTGGGACTGGTGACGTTGACCTCGGTCAGGTAGTCGCCGATCACGTCCAGGCCGACGAACAGCATGCCGCGGCGTTTCATTTCCGGGCCGACCTGCTGGGCGATCCAGCGGTCGCGTTCGGACAAGGGGCGGCCTTCGCCGCGGCCGCCGGCGGCCAGGTTGCCGCGGAACTCGTCGCCTTGCGGAATACGCGCCAGCACGTAGTCCACCGGCTCGCCGTCGATCAGCAGCACGCGCTTGTCGCCGTCCTTGATGCCGGGGATGAAGCGCTGCGCCAGCGCCAGCCGGCCGGGCCCGACCAGGGTCTCCAGGATCACGTTGGTGTTGGGGTCGCCGGACTTCACCCGGAAGATCGATCGCCCGCCCATGCCGTCCAGCGGCTTCAGTACCGCCTCGCCGTGTTCGGCAACGAAAGCCTTCAGCGCGGCCGGGTCGCGGCTGACCAGGGTGGGGGGACAACATTGCGGGAACAACAGCGCCGCCAGCTTCTCGTTGAAGTCGCGCAGGCCCTGCGGATCGTTGACGATCAGCGCACCGGCCTGCTGGGCGATGCTCAGGACATGGGTGTCGTAGAGATATTCCTCATCCACCGGCGGGTCCTTGCGCATCAGCACCACCTGGCCGGAGCCCAGCGCCAGTTCATGCGCCTCGCCCAAGGTGAACCAACCGGCCTTATCGTCCTTGACCGCCAGCGGGGCGACCTGGGCGATCGCCTTGCCATCGCGCAGCGACAGCCGCCCGGGGACGACGTAATGCAGCCGATGGCCGCGCCGCTGGGCTTCCAGCAGCATGGCGAAGGTGGTGTCCTTGGCGATCTTGATGGACCCGATGGGGTCCATGACGACGATGACATCGAGGGGCATGGGGTGTCTTGCGGGGGCGTTCGGAGGGACCCGGCGATGTTAGCAGGCCGCGGCAATCCGACTGGTCCGGCGGGCAGGCCGGTGCGTTCTGCGCCACCCCGCACAACTGCGACGGGGTTCGCATGACGGCGTTCAGCTTGGGGGTATGCGAAACCGTCGCTTGACAGTGTGCGCCGTGGCTGGGATATAAGTAACATCGCAGCGGGGCCGGTAGTCAAAGAAGCGCCGCGCGCACGGGGATATAATTAAATGATGGAAAACAAAGGCCAGGCCGGCGAACTTAACGGCCTCAGGGTCATGGTGATCGATGATTCGAAAACCATCCGCCGCACCGCGGAGACCCTGCTAAAACGTGAAGGTTGCGAGGTGGTCACCGCAACGGACGGTTTCGAGGCCTTAGCCAAGATCGCCGACCAGCAGCCGCAGATCATCTTCGTGGACATCATGATGCCGCGACTGGATGGGTATCAGACCTGCGCGTTGATCAAGAACAACCAGGTGTTCAAGTCCACGCCGGTCATCATGCTGTCGTCCAAGGACAGCCTGTTCGACAAGGCGCGCGGACGTATCGTCGGCTCGGAGCAATACCTCACCAAGCCGTTCACGCGCGAGGAACTCCTCGACGCCATCCGTTCGCACGTCAGTACCTGACTTAAGATACGGAACATGTCGTCCATTCCGACATCGCATACAGGGGGCGAGTCGTGATTCGTACACCGTTCGACGTTTTGGCCGAATACGAGCGCCGCAGCCTGGCGCACGCCGTGGTGCTGCCGGCGCGGGAAACCGCACCGGACCAGTACCGTGGCGTTGGTTATCGGGTCGGCAAGCGCCGGTTGATCTCCAATTTCGGCGATGTGGTTGAAATCGTGCCGCTACCGCCAATGACGCCCGTGCCGGGTGCACAGCCGTGGCTGCTGGGCATCGGCAATCTGCGCGGCAACTTGTTTCCCGTGGTCGATCTGAAGCAGTTCCTTGAAGGCGAACGCACCGTGCTGCACGAAGGCCAGCGCGTGCTGGTCATGCGCCAGCCCGGCGGCGATGTGGCGCTGACCATCGATGAGTTGTACGGGCAGCGCAGTTTCAGCGAATCCCAGCGGACCGATCCAGGCGAACTGGCAGCGGGCCGCTATGAGCATTTCGTCGACCGCGCGTTTCGCAGCGGCGATCAGGATTGGGGTGTGTTTGCGTTGTCCTTGCTGGCGAGAACACCAGAGTTTCGCCAAGCCGCGCTTTAAGCGCGCAGTGCGGTTTGAGCGAAGTTTCATTCGAATTTTTCAGGGGTTGAATTAATGAGCACCGCAACGGATTCTCCCGCCGCCAGCAGAGTCGGCAGTTTCGGCAGCAGCTTCTGGCTGGTACTGCTGGCGATATCCGTCGTCGTGTTCGGTGCCAACACCGGCATGGCCACGTACGAGGGCAGCCGCCTGGCAGGTGCGGGCACCGGCGCCGCCGACTTGCAGGTGTTGTCGCAGCAGCTGGCCGTGCAGGGCCGCGACGCGGTGGCCGGCAACGCCGAGGCGTTCAAGGTATTCCGCGCGACCCGCGAGCAGATCGTCTCCACCGTTAGCGGCCTGCAGTCGCGCTTCGGCAACGAGGGCTCGGTGACCGGCCAATTGGAGAAGCTGGCCGCGACCTGGGGCCCATTGGGAAAGAACGCCGACCAGATACTCAGCAGTGAGGAGGCGGTGCTCGCCCTGGCCGGCAACGCCGATCGCTTCGCTACCCAGATTCCGCAGCTGCAAGCGCAGTTGAACGAAGTGGTACGCGCCATGTCGGCCGGCGGAGCGCCTTCTTCGCAGATCTACAGCGCGTTGCAGCAGGTGGTGCTGGCCAGCACCATGGCGCGCCGGGTCACCGAAATCCGCGCTGGCGGCGCCGGTGCGGCCACGGCCGGCGACGCGCTGGCCCGCGACGCGGTGTTGTTCGGACAGGTGCTGGAAGGCCTGCGCAACGGCAATCCCGATCTTGGCGTGGCGCCGGTCCGCACGGCCGGCGCGCTGTCGGCGCTGGAGCAGTCGCAGACGCTGTGGAACACCATGAAGAAGGACTTGGACGCCATCATGGGCAGTTCCAAGAACCTCTTCGCCGCGCAATCCGCTGCCGCCTCGCTGTCCAACGGTGCGGGCCAGATGCTGGAGGACAGCAAGAAGCTGTTCGACGCGTTCACCGCGTTCGGTTCCGCCCGCGATACACGCATCTTCCCCAACTTCTGGATATCGGTGATCGCCGGTGCGCTGCTGCTGGTCTCGATCGGCGGCTTCCTCTACAGCTTCTACCGCGCACGCCAGCGCGAGCAGGACACGCGCTACCAGACGCAGGTGGAATACAACAGCCGCAACCAGCAGGCGATCATGCGGTTGCTGGACGAAATCAGCTCGCTGGGTGAAGGCGATCTGACCGTGAAGGCCTCGGTGACGGAAGACATGACCGGCGCCATCGCAGACGCCATCAACTACGCCGTGGACGAGTTGCGCAACCTGGTGACCACGATCAACGACACCTCGGTGCAAGTGGCGGCGTCCACCCAGGAGACCCAGGCCACCGCACTGCAACTCGCGGAAGCGGCCGGTCACCAGTCCGATCAGATCAACAGCGCGTCCGAACGCATCAACGAAATCGCCGTCAGCATCGACCAGGTGTCGCGCAACTCCACCGAATCGGCCGAAGTGGCGCAGCGCTCGGTGCAGATCGCGACCGAAGGTGCGGGCGTGGTGCGCGAAACCATTCGCGGCATGGACCAGATCCGCGACCAGATCCAGGAAACCTCCAAGCGCATCAAGCGCCTGGGCGAGTCCTCGCAGGAAATCGGTTCGGTGGTGGAACTGATCAACGACATTTCCGAACAGACCAACATCCTGGCCTTGAACGCCGCCGTGCAGGCGGCCTCGGCGGGTGAGGCCGGCCGCGGTTTCGCGGTGGTGGCCGACGAAGTGCAGCGCCTCGCCGAACGCACCTCGGGCGCGACGCGCCGCATCGAATCGCTGGTGCAGACCATTCAGGCCGATACCAACGAAGCGGTCAGCTCGATGGAGCAGACCACCGCCGAAGTGGTGTCCGGTGCACGCCTGGCCGAAGACGCCGGTACCGCGCTGGGCGAAATCGAGCGCGTGTCGCACGATCTCAACAACCTCATCAAGAACATTTCCGGCGCCGCCCAGCAACAATCCGCGGCGGCCTCCGACATCACCCAGACCATGGGCGTGATTCGTCAGATCACCTCGCAGACTTCGCTGGGTGCCGGACAGACCGCCGAGTCGATCGGCCACCTGGCACAGCTCGCCGCGGACCTGCGCCGCTCGGTGGCTGACTTCAAACTGCCGGGCTGAGGACGGACATCACGGATGAAAGTGCGAATTCTCCCCGCTCGGCCTCTACACAGGGATGATGGCTCGGCCATCGTTCCGGGAGGGCGCCCGTGAGCGCGCTACGCGAAGCCATGAGTCATGCGGTGCTCGGCTGGGTCAAGCCGGAATTGGACGAAACCCTGCGCTTGGCGCGCTCGGAAATCGAGGCGTTCGTCGAAGCCCCGACCGACACCAGCCGCATGCGTTTTTGCGCCGGCTACCTGCACCAGGTGCAGGGCACGCTGCGCATGGTCGAGCTGTATGCCCCGGCGATGGTGGCCGAAGAACTCGAACTGCTGGCGCAGGCGCTGCAGGAAGGTACCGCCGTCGATCACGACGAGGCCTGCTCCACCCTGATGCGCGGCGCGGTGTTGCTGCCGGACTATCTGGAACGGCTGCAGGACGGCCACCGCGATATTCCGATCGTGCTGCTGCCGCTGCTCAACGAAATCCGCGCGGCACGCGGCGCTCCGGGTTTGAACGAAAGCATGCTGTTCCCGCCCGGCAGCGACGACGCGTTGGCTCCGAGCGAAGCCGAAATCGACCATGCCCGCGGCAGCTTGAGCGGCCGCAATCGCGAGCTTCTGGATACGGTCGGCAGCGCAGTGAAGGAAGAGCTGCTGCGCGTAAAGGATGCGTTGGACTTGCATCTGCGTACCCAGGAAAACGCCGAGCAGCTACAGACCCAGGTCACCGAGCTGGGCAACGTCGCCGACACCTTGGGCATGATGGGCCTGGGCATGGCGCGCGGCGTAGTGCTGCAGCAGCGCGATACCTTGCGCGAAGTGGCCGAAGGCGTGCGCCCCGCGGACGAAGACACGCTGCTGGATGTCGCCGGCGCACTGCTTTATGTCGATGCTTCGCTGGACGATCAGGTCGCGCGGCTCGGCCATCTGAGTGGCGATAGCGCCAACGATGCCAGCGCTGCCGAATCGCAGCGCACGGTCGAAGTGCTGGCCCAGGAGGCCATCGTCAACTTCGCATCGGCGCGCGAGAAATTCGTCGCCTTCATCGAAACCAACTGGGACCACAACGAACTCGCCGATGTGCCGCGCCTGCTGGACGAAGTGGCAGGCGCTTTGCGCATGTTGGAGTTGGGCCAGGCTTCGGATTATCTGATCGGCGTTCGCATGTATGTGCGCAACGAACTGATCGGCAAGCGCCGCGTGCCGGGTGGCCAGCAATTGGACACGCTGGCCGACGCGATGGCCAGCCTGGAGTACTACCTGGAAGCGCTGCGCGAGCGGCGGCCCAACCGCGAAGAAATCCTGGAAATCACGCGCGCCAGTCTGGAAAACCTGCGCTATTGGCCGTTGCCGGAAGAGCCTGCCGTCAAGGAGCACGCCGTCAAAGAGCCTGCCGCGGAAATAGCGCCTGTCGTTCCTGCCGCTGTGCCGCCGCCGTTGCCGCCCAGTGCGCCGGCGTTCGAGGCGGAAGCCGAAGCTCCGGCGCCCTCGATTCCCCTGGGCAGCCACAGTTTCGATCCGGTCAGTTTCGACGAAGCGGAGTTGTCCAGCGCGCCGACGTCGGATGCCGGCATCCAGCGATACGACGCAATAGAGTTCGAATCGCCATCTACGACGACGGACGATACGGGAATCGCATCGTTCGAGTCCGCCGAAACTTCCGCGGCGACCGAGTTCGATACAACGACTCCAGCGCCCACATTTGAAACAAGCCTGGACGAGCCGGCGGCGGATACCGTACCGGCAGCAACTCCAGAAGCGACGCCTACGGTGTCGCCGGTGGCTGCGCCGCCTGCGATACCGGTCTCCAGCTCCGGCTTCGATGGCGACTCCGCCGATATCGACGACGAGATCCGCGAAGTCTTCCTGGAAGAGTTCGAAGAAGAGATCGCCAATCTGCGCCAACTGCTTCCGGCATGGCGCTCGCAGCTGGACAACCTGGAACAGTTGCGTCCCATCCGACGCGTATTCCATACACTGAAAGGCAGCGGCCGCCTGGTCGGCGCGAAAATCCTGGGCGAGTTCAGCTGGAAGATCGAGAACATGCTTAACCGCGTGCTCGACCGCACCCGGCCGCCCAGCCATGCGGTTGCCGCGCTGCTGGAACTGGCCTGCGAAGCATTGCCGGAGCTCTATGCCGCGCTGCGCGGACAAGGCGCCATTACCGCCGATCTGGCCGGGTTGCAGGATCTGGCAGATCGTTTGGCGGCCGGCGAAGAGGTCTACTACAGCGCCACGCCTACTGCTTCGCACGACGCGGAAGACAAAGCGGAGCCGACAACCGCGGCCCCGCAGACGACGGCGCCGGTCGCCGTGCCCGCGCAGATGGGTTACGACGCGGAAGCCGAAGGCACGCCCGCTTCGGTCGACGCCGTGCTGCGCGAAATTCTTGAAGCCGAAGTCGACAACCACCTGGATACGGTCGATGCCTGGTTGATGCAGGCGCAATTCGCTCCGCAGCCTGCCAGCGAGGCGCTGCTGCGCGCGATGCACACCATGAACGGTGCGTTGGCGATGGCCGACGTTCCCGAGATCACCGAAGTCACCACGCCGGCCGAGCAGTACATCAAGCGCTTGCTCGATGCGTCGGAAACTCCGACGCCGGAAGGCGTATCGGCGTTGGGAGACGCCGCGCAGGCGGTTCGCCGCAGCGTCGCGGCATTGCAGGCGCCGTCGCCACGCATTCCGGTGTTCGCTGCGTTGGCGGGTCGATTGGCCGCGCTGCGCGACAGCCTTCCCGAAGCGCGGCCCTCCGCGCAGATCGTCGCCGATACCCAGGGCACCTACATGGAGACGCTGCCGAACATCGCAGCGCCTTTGGCGCCGGACGACATCGAACTGTCGGCGCTGGATCTTTCCGCATATATGGACAAGCCGGCGGGCGGCATTGGCGAAGCTTCGTTGTCCGACGATCCGGCTCCGTCCGGTTCGTCCACGCAACAGGGCGTCACGTTCTTCGATGTGGACTATCGGTTCACGCCGCGGGTGCCTGAGCAGGAAACCGCAAATACGGCCGAGCTTGAGGACATCTCATTCGAGAGCACGTCATTTGAGAGCACATCGTTCGAAAGTGCATCACCTGAGGGCACATCGCTTACGGATGCGCAGGACAGCGTCGATGTTGCCGGCGAATCGGCCGATACCGAGCCGGCGATAGCGGGCGACATCGAGTGGCAGCTGGTTGATGAAGCGTCTC
The DNA here is from genome assembly GCA_965653375.1 of uncultured Pseudoxanthomonas sp. GTDB lineage: Bacteria > Pseudomonadota > Gammaproteobacteria > Xanthomonadales > Xanthomonadaceae > Pseudoxanthomonas_A. The sequence continues at coordinate 42,188 of CBFGZY010000025.1, read as the reverse complement.
TGGCGCAACCGCCGGTCGAACAGACACCGGCCGAAGACGCAACCGTTGGTGAAGCGACGGCCGAAGAAGCAGCTGCCGAAGAAGCGCTGGCTGAGCCGACGCCTCTCGATGAGCTAGCAACGGAAGAGCCTGTCGTTGAGACGGCTGAGCAAGATGCGACGGCGATAGAAGACGCTGCGAGCGACGAAGACACGGCGCAAAGCGAAACCGCACAAGAAGAGTCGGCGGCGGAAGAGACTGCGCTTGAAGAAATGGCGCTTGAAGAAAGCGTCCTTGCCTCGTCTGACGATGATCGTGCAGGCAGCGAAGCTTCGGTCGCGGATTCTTCCGAAGAGGCCGTCACAGAAGACACCTTCACCGCTGAGACGCCGATCGAAGATCGAGGCGCCTCCTTCGACAGCCTCGAGTTCGAAGTCGAAGAAATAACCCTGGAAACTCAGGAAGAAGAAGCCTCGGCCAGCGAAACGAGCGAAGAAACCGTTGCGCTGCCCGACACCTCGCTGCCGGAAACCGCTCCGCAAATCGAAGCCACCGCCTCCGTTGAAGAGAGCACAGGGGCGGCCAGAGAAGAGCTGGCTGCCGAATCGGAAGACGTCCCGACACTGGACGTCGAAACGACGACCAGCGACGAAGAAGCCGGCACCGAAGCAGAAGCTCAGCCGGAAGCTGGAGCTGGAGCCGAAGCCGAAGCGATCGAAGCGGAGCCCACGCTCGTTGAAGCAACAGCGACCGAAGCAGCCGAAGACGACCAGGTCGTCGAGGCTCCGGAAGCTGCCGAAGAGACCGCCACCGCGGCGGATGCTGTTGATGCTGATGCCCTCGAGTCCGAGGCCGATATCGATACAGAAGTCGAGGCGTCCGTCATGGCCATTGCTGTCGACGATCTTCCCGATGAGGCCCTCGATGTCACCGGCCTGGACATGGATCTCGTCGAGATATTCATCGAGGAAGGCAACGACCTGCTCGATCATTCCGACGATCTGTTGGCCAAGCTGCGCGAAACCCCGGAAGACCGCACGCTGGTGACCGGTCTGCAGCGCGATCTGCACACGCTGAAGGGCGGCGCGCGCATGGCCGGCATTCACCCGGTCGGCGACCTGGGCCATGCGATCGAATCGATGCTGGAGTCGATCGTCGGCCAGCGCACCGATCTGGACCACGATGCGATCAAACTGCTGGAACGCGGATTCGATGGTCTGCATGGCCAACTGGCGCGCGTTACCGCGCGCCGTGCGGTGCAGATCCCGGACACCTTGATTGCCGAATTCAACGCGCGCGCCCGCGGCGTCACTTTGCCAGCACCCGCCGAAGCGGTGGAGACTGGCCCGGTCGCGCCATTGGCACCGTTGTCGGCTCCGGTGGAAACCGAGCTGGTGCAGCAGCCGGAGGAAGAATTCTTCCCCACCGGCCAACAGGAACAAGTACGCGTACGCGCCGACTTGCTGGACCGCCTGGTCAACCACGCCGGCGAAGTGGCGATCTATCGCGCTCGCCTGGAACAGCAGCTGGGCGCATTCCGCGGCGCCATGTCGGAGCTGGATCGCACCAACACGCGTTTGCACGATCAGTTGCGCCGCTTGGACCTGGAAACCGAAGCGCAGATCGTCGCCCGCTACCAGCGCGAACAGGACAAGCAGGATCCGACCTTCGACCCGTTGGAACTGGACCGCTTCTCCACGCTGCAGCAGCTGAGTCGTGCGCTCGCCGAATCGGCGGCCGACTTGACCGGTCTGCAAGGCGTGTTGGACGACCTCGCCCGCCAGTACGACAGTTTGCTGCATCAACAGTCGCGCGTGAGTTCCGAGTTGCAGGACGGCCTGATGCGTGCGCGCATGGTGCCGTTCGAAGGCATCGTGCCGCGTCTGCGCCGTGTGCTGCGCCAGGCCGCCGCCGATACCGGAAAGCAGGTCAAACTGCAGTTGTCCGGTACTCACGGTGAAATGGACCGCAACGTGCTGGAGCGCATGACCGCGCCGCTGGAGCACTTGCTGCGCAACTCCGTCGCACATGGTCTGGAATCGCCCAAGGCGCGCCGCAAGGCGAACAAGCCGGAAGAGGGCACGGTGCAGGTGATCCTGCGCCGCGAAGGTTCGGAAATGGTGCTGCGGGTGACCGACGACGGCGCCGGCCTGAATCGCGAAGCGATCCGCCGCCGTGGCGAGCAGCGCGGCTTGATCCAGTCGGGCGCCGTCATTGCCGACATGGACCTGGATCGTCTGATCCTGGAACCGGGTTTCAGCACCTACGACAGCGTCAGCCAGCTGGCTGGCCGCGGCGTCGGCATGGACGTGGTCCACAACGAAGTGCGCCAACTGGGCGGCTCGTTGGACATCGAATCCAAGCCTGGCCAAGGCGCTACTTTCACGCTGCGCCTGCCGCAGACGCTGGCCGTCACCCAGGCTGTGTTCGTACAGATCGGCGAAACCCAGTTCGCGGTGCCGGTGGCAGCGGTCAGCGGTATCGGCCGCATCAGCCACGAACGGTTCGAAGCCGCTGGCGGCAGCTACGTGTACGGCGGCGAAGAATACGCGCTGTACGACCTGGGCACGCTGGTCGGCCACGCGCCGGCGCGCGCCGAAGGCCAGCCGCAGGTACCGCTGCTGCTGGTCAGCGCGGGCGATCTACGGGTCGCCGTGGCGGTCGACCAGGTGCTGGGCAACCGCGAAATCGTGGTGAAGCCGGTCGGCCCTCAGATCGCCTCGATTCCGGGCATCTATGGCGCCACCATCACCGGCGACGGCAGCATTGTGGTGATCTTGGACGTTGCACCGCTGGTGCGCCGTCACCAGGCGCAACCGCAGCAGCCCGCCGCACGCGTGCTGACCCAGGAACAGCGCGGCGTACCGCTGGTCATGGTGGTCGACGATTCGCTGACGATGCGCAAGGTCACCAGCCGCGTGCTGGAACGCCACAATCTGGAAGTCACCGCCGCGCGCGATGGCGTCGAGGCGCTGGAGCGCCTGGAAGAACGCGTGCCGGATCTGATGCTGCTGGATATCGAGATGCCGCGCATGGACGGCTACGAACTGGCGACGGCCATGAAGGCCGACCCTCGTTTCAAGAACGTGCCCATCGTGATGATCACTTCGCGTACCGGCGACAAGCATCGCCAGCGTGCGTTCGACATCGGCGTGCAGCGCTACATGGGCAAGCCTTATCAGGAACTGGATTTGATGCGAAACGTTTACGACCTGCTGGGAATCGCCCGTGTCCGCGAGTGATACCAAGCGTGTGGCGCTGCTGGCGCGCCCGGGCCAGGCGCGCGAACGGTTGCGCGTGGCCCTGCACGACGCCGGCGCGGAGATCGTGTTGGAAGACGATCCCAACAGCGTCGATGGCGAGGCTCTGAGCGACAGCGCGCCGCAGGTGGTGTTGGTTGCCTTGGAGCCGGCCATCGAGGACAGTCTGTCGCGATTCGATGCCGTGCTGCACGACCCGGCGGTGGCGGTGATCTTCGACGAAGCCGACTTGGCTGCGCGCCGCGAAGGCTGGGAAGCCCAGCGCTGGTCGCGCCATCTGGCGGCCAAGCTGCATGGCCATCGCGACGTGCTGCCGCCAGGACGCGAGGAAGAAGACACCGGTGGTGCGCTGCAGCTGGAACCAGGCCTTCCGCCGACTCCGGCGCAACTGCATGCCGACGCGGCGATAGACCTGCATCTGGAAGAAGCGGCGGACGTGGCTTTCGAATTGCCGCGCGATGATTACGCGTTCACCGAGACGGCTTCGAAGCCGGATTTCGATAGGGAAAATCTCGACAAGCAAGATTTCGACAAAGTGGTCGACGTCGACGATTGGCTGCGTGTGGCGACACCACCGCCGCTGCCGGAGCCGCCACCGTTGCCGCCTGAGCTTCCGCAGCCAGCGGCGCAAACTGCGCCGGCCGGCTTCAGCCCCAAGCTGGAACTCTCGCTGGTGGAGTTGGATTCGGTTGGCGCTTCTCCCGCTGCGCGCGCAACCGGCGCCGTGCTGGTGTTCGCCGGTATCGGCGGTCCGGATGCGGTACGCAAGTTGCTGAGCGAATTGCCCATCGATTTCCCGCGGCCGGTGTTGATCCAACTGCGCCTTGATGGTGGTCGCTACGACAACCTGGTGCGGCAGATGGCGCGTGTCGCGCCGATGCCGGTGGAATTGGCCGAAGCCGGTAAGAGCGCCGAAGCAGGGCGCATCTACGTACTGCCCAACGATGTCACCCTGGCTGTCGATGGCGGCGTGGTGAACTTCCGCATTGGAGACAGTGTTCGCGAAGCGATCGCCCAACTGCCTCCCAAAGAAAGCAGCGTGCTGTTGCTCAGCGGCAGCGAAACACGGTACGTCGAACCCGCGATGGCGCTGGCCAGGCAGGGAGCGCTGGTCGCCGGCCAATCGCCTGACGGTTGCTACGACCCTGCGGCATCCAATGCACTGGCAGCGCTCGGCGGCGAAACCGGTACGCCCGCGCAACTTGCACAACGTCTTACCGATCGCTGGATCGGCTGAGGAAAGCACATGGCCAATTCCAACGACGAAATTCGCGGCGTTCTTATCCAGACCGGTCACGACCGTTTGCTGCTGCCCAATGCGACCGTCGCCGAAGTGCTGTCGCGTGCGCCGGTGCAGGCCATCGACGGCGCACCCGCATGGTTGCCTGGCCAAATCGATTGGCACGGATGGCAGGTACCGCTGGTCGCTTTCAGCCGGTTGGCGGGCGATCCCAACGACGCCATTTCGCTCAACAGCAAGATCGTGGTGCTGAAGTCGCTGAGTGGCAGCGAAACGATGCCTTACTTTGCCCTGCTGACACCGTCGTTCCCGCGCCTGGTATCCGTGCCCCGCGACGGCCTGTTGGCCGACGCGACCGAGGACGAGCTGCCCGTGGGCGTGCAAGTGCGCGTGTTGCTGGGTGATGAAACCGCGGTGCTGCCGGATTTGGAAACAGTTGAAAGCATGATCGTCGATGCGTTGGCGCGAGCGGCTTAGGGCGGGTAGCCGGTAGCGGGAGCAGCGAGCAAGGAACGGAAAAGGCCCTCGGTTCGCTCCCCCTTTAGCAAAGGGGGATTAAGGGGGATTTGCTTTTGCTCTTAAAGAAAACAGCAAAAAGCAAAAGCAAATCCCCCGTAGCCCCCTTTACAAAGGGGGCAAAAGCCGCATGCTTTTCCTGCTCACTGCTCACCGCTCCCCCAAACCCCTCACCAATGCACCCCGCGCATCAATGCCGCGAAGGCAATTTGCTCCTGGCTGGGTGTTTCGTCCTTCAGCGCTTTGCGGTCGCCTTTGGCGGCGGCCGAGTCGGGGAAGAGCTCGAAGGCGGTATTCATCACCACCTCGTAGGCTTTCGGTGCCACGGCATTGATCAGCGCGGCGAAGATTCCCAGGCGGGTGGCGATGCGGCTGGGCTTTTCGATGATGGCCCTGACCAGCAGATCGGCCGCTTCCTCCGGTGTCAGCGTCGGCACGCTGTCGTACATCTTGGTCGGGGCGATCATCGGTGTCTTCACCAACGGCATGTTGATCGTGGTGAAACTGATGCCCTTGCCGGACAGCTCACCCTGGGCGCAGCGGCTGAACGCATCCAGCGCGGCCTTCGACGCCACATAAGCCGAAAAACGCGGCGAGTTGGCCAGTACGCCGATCGAACTGATGTTGATGATGTGACCCTTGCGCCGATGCGTCATGGTCGGCATGAAACCCATGATCAAGCGCAGGCTGCCGAAGTAGTTCAGCTGCATGGTCCGCTCGAAATCGTGGAAGCGGTCGTAGCTCAGCTCGATCGAACGACGGATGGAACGGCCGGCGTTGTTGATCAGGATATCGACATGGCCATGCTCTTCCAGCACTTGCTTGACCAAACGGTCGCAATCGGCCATGTCCGATAGATCGGCGGTGTAAGCGAAGACCTTGCCGCCTTTGGCTTTCATGTCATCGCGCGCTTTGAACAGTTCCTCTTCGCCACGCGCAACGATGACCGTGATAGCACCTGCTTCGGCGACGCGTTGCGCAGTCGACAAGCCGATACCGGACGAGCCGCCGGTGATCACCACCACCTTGTTGCGGACCTTCCCCTTCAGCGTGCGGTCGATGAACAGATCGGGATCCAGGTGGCGCTCCCAGTAGTCCCACAAACGCCAGGCGTAGTCGTCCAGGCGCGGCACGGCGATGGGCGTGCCTTTGAGCGCACGCTCGGTCTCGCGGCTGTCGAAGCGGGTGGGATAAGTAATGAACTTCAACACCTCTTTCGGAATCTTGAAATCCCGCAGCAGCATGCCGACGAAGCGCCTGACCGGCGGCAGATTGCCGATCGCCATGCGTATTCCGCCCGGCACGAAAGCGAACATGCGCGCATCCAGGCGCATGGTCATTTCAGGTGCGTGACCGGCGCGGCAAAACGTGTTCAGCACCTCGCCTACTCGCATGGGCTCAGGATCGGTGAGATGGAAGGTATGGCCATCCAGCTTTGGTTTGTGCGCGATGTGATCCATGGCATCGGCCACGAAATCCACCGGCACGATGTTGATGCGGCCGCCTTCGATGCCCAGCACCGGCATCCATTGCGGCAGCATCTCGCGCAGTTTCTTGATCAGGGTGAAGAAATAGTAAGGGCCATCGATCTTGTCGATTTCGCCGGTCTGCGAATGCCCTACGACCATGCCGGGCCGATAGATGCGCCACTTGAAGCGCGTCTCGCGGCGAACCAGGCCTTCCGAATCGTGCTTGGTGCGCAGATACGGGTCATCCAGGCCTTCGGCTTCCTCGAACATGTCCTCTCGGAACACCCCCGGGTACAGCCCGGCCGCGGCAATGGAACTAGTGTGATGGAAGGTGCCCACCTTCAGCGCCGCCGCCAGGTCCAACGCGTGCTGGGTACCGTCGATATTGGCTGCTTTCTGCGACTCCGGGCTGGCGGTCAGGTCGTAGATTGCGGCCAGATGAAAGAAATGCTTCACCTTGCCGGACAGGCTGCGCAGTTGCGCCGGCGTGAGGCCGCACTTTGGTTTTGTCATATCGCCATGAACCACTGAGATGCGCTTCATGTCCCAACCGGCTTTCTTGGCGATGGCGTCGAACTTCTTCTGCGAATCCTTGCGGACCAGTAGGTAGATCGGGCTCGATCCGGCACCGTTGCGCTTGAGAAGATTGCTAACCAGATAACGGCCAATGAATCCGGTGGCGCCGGTGACGAAATAGCTCATGAAGTGCCGTTCCTTGTCGGTGGGCCCCGCCCTCCGCCGGACCCTTTGGCCTACGTTGCCAGAGCCGGCAACGTTCGACAATCCCGGCACTGATTGACCCTGGTGGCAGCCCGTGGTGTCATGGCCGCGTTCTTCGGGAGGGAATATCCATGGCTGATCTGAAAACCGCGTTCGAACAGGCGTCCAAAGACATACAAGGATTGGCCGAGCGCCCCGACAACGACACCTTGTTGCGTCTCTACGCGCTATACAAGCAGGGTTCGGAAGGCGACGTAAAAGGCGATAAACCGGGTTTCTTCGATTTCGTAGGCACCGCCAAGTACGAGGCCTGGGCCAAACTGAAAGGCACGTCGCAGGAAGAAGCGCAGAAAAAATATGTGGATCTGGTGAAGAAGCTCACCGCCTGAGAGCTGCTGGCTCTACAGGACTGGATCACACCACTATCGACGCTTGCAGGGTAAGGATGAGTGGAAGTCGGTGCCGACGGATGACCAGGCAATGATGCAACGCGCGCATGCGGTTGCGATTTCCGTATCAGATCCGGCAGGGACTCCGGGGGCTGCCGCATCCCGCTTCCATGCAGCCGCGCGTAGCGCCCCGCATCACCGACAGACAGCAGACAGCAGCAGCGTGATCTGTCCCGACACGGTCAACGGCCGCTAGTGGCACGCGACACTCGCCAACGGATTCTTGATGCGTCGCTTGCGATGTTCAACGCGCAAGGCGAGCCGCATGTCACTACCAATCACATTGCCGATGAGTTGGAGATCAGTCCGGGCAATCTGTATTACCACTTCCGAAACAAGGACGACATCATCGAGCAGCTGTTCGCTCGTTACGAAGCGCGGATGGATGCCGCACTTACCACGCCTTCGGACCGCCTACCGGGATTGGAAGACATCTGGTTGCAGCTGCACTTGATCTTCGAATGCATCTGGGATTATCGGTTCTTGTATCGCGATCTGGTGGAAATCCTCAGCCGCAACCGCCGGTTGCGCATGCGTTTTGCACGCATCCTCAAGCGAGCCGACGACAGTGCGCACATGGTGATGCGCGGACTGTCGAAAGCCGGGGTGATGCGTGCTTCAGCTGCCGAACTGGCGGGCACTGCGACCAACGTGCTGGTCATCGCCACCTTTTGGTTGAACTACGCCTCCGCCCGAGGCGACAAGGACGAGCAAACCGCCATCCGCCACGGCATCGTGCAAGTCATGATGCTGATCGCCCCCTTCCTGCGCGACGCGGAGCGGGTGCATTTGAACACGTTGATACAGGCGTATCTCGACTGACACTCCGTGATGTAGGCGCAGCAGCGTAATCCGGAGGCAGCGAACGGAAATCCGGGATCGCTTTCTGGAATCGGTGTTTCCCCCGGGGCATTCCGGCATGCCCGGGCTACAGACCAAATTGCCACGAACACGGCTCATGACTTTGTCCACAGGCATGGTGTTGGACTTCGCCGCAGACTCGCTTCATCACCTATCGGATCCCGCTCTCCATGGAGCAGCGCTTGGCGAAGACACGCAGCACTAAAGCTCTCTGGCTACGCTGCGTGGCCTTGGTGCTGTCGTGCTGGCTTCCGGCTGGTTTGAATGCCGCACCGCCGCCGTCCACGCTGACGCGCGACATGGCAGCACTGCTCGCGCAACAGGAATTGACAGGGGCGGTCTGGGCGACGGTTGATGCCGCTACCGACTCTGGCACCGCCATCGGCGCGGCAGGCGTGAGCCATGCAGGCACTGGACAAGCGCTCGCCACCGACAGCCGCGTGCATGTTGGCTCGGTCGCCAAAACGGTGCTGGCTACCGGCGTATTGCGGCTGGTCAGCCAAGGCCGCCTGCGGCTGGACACGCCTGTTTCCCAGCTGCTGCCGAACGTGGTTCTGGACAATCCCTGGGAAGCCAGCCATCCGGTACTTCTGCGTCATCTGCTGGACCATACCGCGGGCCTGGACGATGCCCGTATCTGGCAAGTCTTCAGTACGCAGGCGCGACCGGATACGCCGCTGATCGAAACCTTCAGCCGCGATGGCGCCGCGCTGCGCATCCGCAGCCGGCCGGGCGCGCGATTCTCCTATTCCAACACCAGCTTCAACCTGCTGGCGGCAATCATCGAGGCGGTCACCGGGCAACGCTACGAGCGATATCTCGACGTCCATCTTTTGCAGCCGCTGGCGATGTACGACAGCAGCTTCGCCTTCGTTTCCCAAGAAGGCGCACGCGCCGATCCTCGCCTGGCCATGGGCCATCTGGAAGATGCGGTGCCCCACGCCGCGGCGGCGATGTACCTGCGGGCGGGATCGCAATTCACCACCACGGCCAGGGACATGGCGACGTTCGCGCGTTTCCTGATGAGCGACGGCCGCGTCGCAGGTGGCGAGTTCATCGACCCTGCCCTGCTGCGCGCCATGGGCCGCCCTGTCGGCACCGATGCAGCAAAAAATGGCTTGTCCATAGGCTATGGCCTGGGCTTGGCAACGCGCGACCGCCATGGCGTGGTCGGCCGCTGCCATGGCGGCAGCACCGTGGGCTACCGTGCGATGTTCTGCGTGTTTCCCGAGCAGCAGCGGGCGTTCTTCCTATCGGTGAATACCGATAGCGAGACCGCGGACTACGGCGCACTGGACCAGCGATTGATCCAAGCGCTGGATATCCCTGCTCAGGCGCCATCGCCGTCCGCGCTGGCGGCCATCGACATTGCCGATTGGGAAGGTTTCTACGTGCCCTCACCCAATCGCTTCGCCAGCCTGGCGTGGGTGGACACCACGCTCAACTTCGCCAGTCTGAAAAGGAACGGTACTGCGCTGCGGCTCAAGGCTGCTTTCGCTCCGGCACTGGATCTCACGCCCGTCGGCGGCGCGCTGTTTCGCGCCCCCGACCGCATCGTCGCTTCGCACGTCCTGCTGCGGTCGCCGGAAGGTACGCGGAGCTTCAGCACAGGATCGCAAAGCTACGAGCGCATCTCCACGGTGAAACTCGTATCGCTATGGCTGAGCTTGGCGCTGGGTTTGCTGGGCATGTCCTATCTGTTCATTACCGGACTCGTCCGCCTGCTCATGAGGTGGCTGCGGACTTCGCAACCCGTTTTCATTCCCTTCCTGAGCATACTGGCGCTGCTGCTGCCGGTGCCGTTGTTCCTTCGTCAGTCGTTCCTGCAGCTGGGCGATCTCACCCTGGCGAGTGGTTTGCTGGCTGCGGCAACGGGCGCACTTCCGCTGGCGATGCTGGCGGGGCTGGTTTTCCACATCCGGCGTCGCCCCGCGGGCAAAGCCGCGTTCACCGATGCCCTGGCGATGACGGCCGTGCTGCAGTGGACGTTCGTACTAGCCGGCTGGGGCTTGATACCGTTGCGGCTCTGGGCCTGAAACGAAAAGGCCGGCGCTTATCCGTATAGAACAAAGCTCCGGCCTTCTCTGCAATTGCTTACTCATTTACCCGCGCCTGCGCGGCGCTTCCTATGCGCGATTTTTGCGGACGGCGCGCTTGGCGGCGGGTTTGCGGGTCACGGTGTTGCGGGTGCGTTTGGCCGCTGCCTTCTTTGCCGGCTTACGCGTCCGCGGCTTGGCGGTGGAGCGTGGCTTGAGACCGAGCTTGACCAACACCGGGGCCAGCCGCGCTTCCATATCGGCACTGAATTGCTCGACCTTGGCTTCGCCCTGCTGGCGGGTATTGGCGAGCCCTTCCGTGATGCTGGCTTGTGTCTGGAGTGCCAGTTGCCCGGCCTGCCGCTTGAGCGAGCTCATTTTGCCGGCCGCGTCATTGGCGGCGCTGATCGCTTCGCGCCGAGTGACGGCGACCAGGCCCAGACCAGCCAGCCAGAGGTGCCTGAGTGTGGTTTCTTGCGGTTTGGCTTGGGATTTCTTCTTGGTGGTCATGGCGACGGTTCCATCGCAGCCCGGATGGGCGGCTTCCGGCACAGGATGCTGCCGGTCAGGGATGGAGCAAACACACTATTGGCCGCCGCCGTCATTTCTCTCGTTGATCTGGGTATCAGGCAAAGAGCTTGCACCGGGACGACGCGCCTACAAAGGAAAGATCGCGGGGACTTGTCAGCGGCCGGCTACCCGGCCATGCTCCAAGTACTCCTGGAGGGGACACCACATGGCGGTAAAATCATCGAAATGGGCGCCGTTTCCGCACGATGCGAAAGCATTCGCCTACGCGGGCGACGCATTGAAAAAAGCTTGGCCGGCATTGCATGCCGGCGACAACGAACCCTATCCCGACGCAAAGCGTGCACAAGCCTTGATTGATGCGGCAGGCAAAGCCGCCAAGGGGCTGGATGCCGCCAGCCTGTCGGTCAAGCTGCAGGATGCGTGGCGTGCTTTTCATCGTGGCGATTTCCAGGCTGCGTTCGAAGCCGGCGAGTCGCTGGGTGCGCTGGGCGCGTCGGTGGCGGTCAAGGCGCTGGGCATCCATGCCACCTACCTGGTCAAGGATGAAGCCGAGCAACTGAAGCGTTTCGACCAAGCCGCCAAGCTGGCCGAAGTCGCGATCAAGGCCCTGCCCGACGAGGCCAACAGCCACTACCGCTATGCATTCGCACTGGGGCGCTACAGCCAGGGGCTGAGCATCGCCAAGGCACTGAAGCAAGGTATCGCCGGCAAGGTGCGTGCTGCGCTGGATACCACGCTGGAACTGGCGCCCAAGCATGCCGAAGCGCATACCGCGTTGGCGCTTTACCACGCGGAAATCATCGGCAAGATCGGTGCGATGATTGGTGGCTTGACCTACGGCGCGAAAGCGGCGGAAGCCGAATCGCATATAAAAACGGCGCTTAAATTGACACCGGACTCGCCGATCGCGCATGTCGAACACGGCAACGTGCTGTTGCTGCTGTATGGCGACAAGAAAGAGGACGCTGCCGCCAGTGCTTTCGAGAAAGCCGGCAAGTTGAAGCCCAAGGATGCGATGGAAGCGCTGGACGGAGCGTATGCGAACGCGCAATTGGAATAGCGCCTTCGCAAGTGCCGCCTTGGCGGCATTACCGATGCTTTGCCTGGCGCAGTCGCCCCCGTCCGCTCCAGAAGCGCCGGCCACCGATGCCGCGGCGCCTTCCGATACGCTGCGCGATGCACTGACCTGCCGTACCACCGCTGCGGACATCGCCGGACTGTTGCCGCGATTGCGGCGCGAACGGCCTACCGAGTTCGTACAGACCGAACGCCAGTATTCGGCGCCGGTAATGGACTTGTACCGCTTGAATGAGCCGGTGCACGCGTGGGGTCACGACAGCGATGCAGTGGTGATTGCGTCGAGTCGTGTCTTGATTTCCGTGGAAGGTCCGCTGGAACAGGCGGCCATGCAACTCGAACAGGCGCTGGAACAAAGTCGCGACACGCCCTTGTCCAGCGCCTTCGACGAACAGCATGCATTGGTCGTCTACGCGGCGGAGCAACCGGGTTTGAAAGGCCGTGTGTTGATCGGCTGCGAATATCGCATTCCCGACCTGTCATTGTTGGATGATCCCTTGGATGATTGGCGCAAGCCCATGTCATCCACTCCGGCACCGCAACCGCCTGCCAAATAAGTGCGGCCTGGGTCCTTTGACCAAGTGGGAACAGCCTCCGGCCGCGAGTTCTTCGACAAAAGCGAAGAGCGATTGAAGCCTGCCGTTCACCATCTGGTCGCGCTGCGCGTTCTTCATCGCGCACGCTGTGCGGCTATCGGGGCGCGCTCGCGCCGGGACCACGCTCCCACCGCACCCGCTAACGCTCCCTGCGCGTAGTCACCAAGGCGCCGCAGCGCACCCGGACAGCAAACGCCTAAGCTTCAATCGCTATTCGGCCATGGTCGCAGCCGAACGCCTCCGAACCGGCGGCGCCCCCTCCTCCGGAAGGCTCCAACGCCAATTCCCGTCGCAGTTTCCCGAGCCGCGGGGCGCTTGACTGCGCCCCTTTGGACGGCCCCTAGCACAAATTTTTGATCCGGCGCTAAAGGTTTTTTCGGTAGCGCCGTTATTCATTTCACCAACGGGGGCGACTAGCCATCCACAAAAAACCGGCAGCACTCCCGTTCCATTCCGCCGGGACCTAAACAAGAGGAGACGACCCATGGCACAGGTAATCAACACCAACACGATGTCACTCAACGCTCAGCGCAATCTGAGCACCAGCGGCGCTTCGCTGGCTACCACTATTCAGCGCCTGTCTTCGGGCTTGCGCATCAACAGCGCCAAGGACGATGCGGCCGGTCTGGCCATCTCCGAGCGCTTCAGCACCCAGATCCGCGGTTTGGACGTTGCGGTCCGCAACGCCAACGACGGCATCTCGCTGGCCCAGGTCGCCGAAGGTTCGTTGACCGAAATCGGCAACAACCTGCAGCGCATCCGCGAATTGGCCGTACAGTCGGCCAACGCCAGCAACTCCACCTCCGACCGCGCCGCACTGAACGCCGAAGTCGATCAGCTGATCTCCGAAATCGATCGCGTCGCCAAGCAGGCGGACTTCAACGGCACCAAACTGTTGGACGGTTCGTTCACCAGCCAGCTGTTCCAGGTTGGCGCCAACGCCGGCCAGGCCATCGCCATCGACAAAGTGGTGGATGCACGCTCGGGCTCGCTGGGCAACGTCAAGTTCGCCGCAGTCACCACCGCCACCACGGGCGCCGCTGTCGCGGCTGCCGACAACAACCTGACCGGCATGACCATCAACGGCGTGGTCGTGGACCGGGTCGAGTGGAAGAACGGCGCCAGCGCGTCGCAGGTGGCCGGCAGCATCGCCGCCGGCATCAACGCCAAGATCGGCGAGACCGGCGTGTACGCCTCGGTGGACGCTGCCAACCAGATCTCGCTGACCTCGGTGAAAGCCGGCAAGGATTTCACCTATGCCGCCGGCACCTTGGGCACTGCGGTGGAAGTCGGTCTGACCGGCATCGCCGCATCGGTCACCGCCGCGGCTTCAGCATCAAGCTTTGCCAAGGATTTGGACGTCTCCACCTTCGCCGGCGCGCAAAAGGCGCTGGAAGTCGTCGACGCCGCGCTGACTTCGGTCAACGGTGCGCGCGCCGACCTGGGCGCCATCCAGAACCGCTTCACCTCGGTGGTCGCCAACCTGCAGACCAGCTCGGAAAACCTGGCCGCGTCGCGTAGCCGTATCCGCGACACCGACTTTGCCAAGGAAACCGCCGAACTGACCCGCACCCAGATCCTGCAGCAGGCCGGCACGGCCATGCTGGCCCAGGCCAACCAGGTACCGCAAAACGTTTTAAGTCTGTTGCAACGCTGAACCAGGCGTCCCCGGCGGCACGGCGGGGGACGCTCGATCAACTCAACCCCTCCGTGCAGCAACCGCCTAAGGAATCGCATTCATGGCACAGGTAATCAACACCAACACGATGTCGCTCAATGCTCAGCGCAATCTGAGCACCAGCGGCGCTTCGCTGGCCACCACCATCCAACGCCTGTCGTCCGGCTTGCGCATCAACAGTGCCAAGGACGACGCGGCGGGTCTGGCCATCTCCGAACGCTTCAGCACCCAGATCCGTGGCTTGGACGTTGCGGTCCGCAACGCCAACGACGGTATCTCGCTGGCCCAGGTCGCCGAAGGTTCGCTGACCGAAATCGGCAACAACCTGCAGCGCATCCGCGAGCTGTCGGTGCAGTCGGCCAACGCCACCAACTCGGCTTCCGACCGCGCCGCTCTGAACGCCGAAGTCAAGCAGCTGTCGTCCGAAATCGACCGCGTCGCCAAGCAGTCCGACTTCAACGGCACCAAGCTGCTGGACGGCTCGTTCACCAGCCAGCTGTTCCAGGTCGGTGCCAACGCGGCACAGGCCATCGCCATCGACAAAGTGGTCGATGCCCGTTCGCAATCGCTGGGCAACGTCAAGTTTGCCGCCGATGTCACCGGCACGGCGATCGCCGCCGCCGCCGCCGACGGTAGCGTCGCCGGCCTGACCGTCAACGGCGTGGCTATCGACACCGTTTCCTACACCAATGGCACCGCAGGTGCGGATATCGCCAAGACGCTGGCGACCGCGATCAACGCCAAGATGGGCGAATCCGGTGTGTACGCCACGGTCGGCGGCGCCGGCAACAACGAGCTGACCTTGAACTCGGTGAAGGCCGGCAAGGACCTGGTGGTCGGCGGCACGGTGACGGGCTCGGGCCTGACCGCCGCTACCACCGCTGCCAGCGCCGGCGCGGCGCAGTTCGCCAAGGACCTGGATATCACCACGTTCGAAGGCGCGCAGAAGGCACTGGAAATCGTCGACGCCGCGCTGACCTCGGTCAACGGTGCGCGTGCCGACCTGGGTGCGGTGCAGAACCGCTTCACCTCGGTGGTCGCCAACCTGCAGACCAGCTCGGAAAACCTGGCCGCGTCGCGTAGCCGTATCCGCGACACCGACTTTGCCAAGGAAACCGCCGAACTGACCCGCACCCAGATCCTGCAGCAGGCCGGTACGGCCATGCTGGCCCAGGCCAACCAGGTGCCCCAGAACGTGCTCAGCCTGCTCCGCTAATCACGGAGGGAAAACGCCGGGACGGACACTTTCCCCGTCCGTCCCGGCCAGGCACTTCACCCCGCTCCACGTCTCAGGAAATAACTCATGGCACAGGTAATCAATACCAATACGATGTCGCTCAATGCTCAGCGCAATCTGAGCACCAGCGGCGCTTCGCTGGCCACCACCATCCAACGCCTGTCGTCCGGCTTGCGCATCAACAGTGCCAAGGACGACGCGGCGGGTCTGGCCATCTCCGAACGCTTCAGCACCCAGATCCGTGGCTTGGACGTTGCGGTCCGCAACGCCAACGACGGTATCTCGCTGGCCCAGGTCGCCGAAGGTTCGCTGACCGAAATCGGCAACAACCTGCAGCGCATCCGCGAGCTGTCGGTGCAGTCGGCCAACGCCACCAACTCGGCTTCCGACCGCGCCGCTCTGAACGCCGAAGTCAAGCAGCTGTCGTCTGAAATCGACCGCGTTGCCAAGCAGTCCGAGTTCAACGGCACCAAGCTGCTGGACGGTTCTTTCTCCAGCCAGTTGTTCCAGGTTGGTGCCAACGCCGCACAGGCCATCGCCATCGACAAAGTCGTCGATGCCAAGGCCGCGTCGCTGGGTAACGTCAAGTTCGCCGCCGACCGCGTGGCCACCACCGACGCCGCTGCCGCCACTTCCGACGGCAAGTTGTCTGGCTTGGTGCTCAATGGCGTGACCATCAGCGACATCAGCTGGAAAGCCGGCGACGCCGGTACCGATGTCGCCAAGGCTGTCGCCAACGGCATCAATGCACAAATGGGCGAAACCGGCCTACGCGCCACGGTGGGCACCACCGGACGCATCACGCTGGAATCGCTGAAGGCCGACAAGGACTTCACCATCACGGCCGGCACCATCACCGGCGGTGCGGGTACCCCGGCGGTTCCTGCCAACGCCACCGAAATCGGCATGACCGGCATCACTGCCGTGACCGCCGCCGCCACCGCCACCGCCAGCTTTGTTTCGACACTGGACATCAGCTCGGTCAAGGGCGCTTCGCAGGCACTGGAAATCGTCGACAAGGCCCTGACCGCGGTCAACGGTGCGCGCGCCGACCTGGGTGCGGTGCAGAACCGCTTCACCTCGGTGGTCGCCAACCTGCAGACCAGCTCGGAAAACCTGGCCGCGTCGCGTAGCCGTATCCGCGACACCGACTTTGCCAAGGAAACCGCCGAACTGACCCGCACCCAGATCCTGCAGCAGGCCGGTACGGCCATGCTGGCCCAGGCCAACCAGGTGCCCCAGAACGTGCTCAGCCTGCTCCGCTAACGCTTCACCACGCTACACCTTGTAAGAAGTTCTCTGTCGTCAACGGACGGATTCGTCTCCCTCCGTCTTGGCAGTACTCAGCCCTCTTCCGGCAACGGGAGAGGGCTTTTTTATGGGTGAGCGGTGAGCGGTGAGCGGTGAGCGGTGAGCGGGAAAAGCATGCGGCTTTGCCCCCCCTTTCAAAAGGGGGCTACGGGGATTTGCTTTTGCTGTTGCTGTTTTTCTTAAGAGCAACAGCAAAAGCAAATCCCCCTTAAATGCTTTGACCAGCCATTCGGCTGTTAAAAGCCAACCGCCGAATGGCGGGTCATCCCCTTTGTAAAAGGGGGAGGTAAAAGCGAGAGCCTTTCCGCTCACCGCTCACCGCTCACCCGCTTCTCCCCCGCTCCCCGATTGGCACAAACCCTGCATCTCCCCCAACAGCCCGCATTTCTCACTGACCGGCCGATGCCATGGCGGCAGTGGGAGACGGAGAAATGCGGGCCTACAGCTAAAGAACGGTCTCCAGAGGCCGTTACTGGATATACGGGCGGAACCGCATCAGTTGACGGTGCAGGGACCGCCCCTACGTCCCGTTCCAAAACAGAACGATCGGAAGGGAAACGACAGGAGGCTCGGCAGTGGCAGATTATTCAATGGGCTATGGCGGGATCGGCACCGGCCTGGACATCAATGGCATGGTGTCCCAACTGGTGGCCGCGGATCGCGCGCCTGTCGAGTCCAGCCTCAACCGCCTGGAAACCGGCACCAAGTTCAAACTGTCCGCCTTGGGCACCGTCAGTTCCGCCTTCAGCGGACTGGAAACTGCGCTGAAGGCGTTGAAAGCCAACACGGCCTTCGATACTCGCACGGTGAAATCCGGGACCGAGACCGTGCTGACCGCCGCGGCCGGCGCCGGCACACCCAATGGCAGCTATGCCGTCGAAGTACTCGACCTGGCGAGCGCCAGCAAGTGGGTCGGCAACGCGCCTGTCGCGGCTGACCAGAAATTCGGCGCCGGTAAGTTGACGCTGCAAGTCGGCACGGAAACGCTCAGCGTCGACATCGCCCAGGACAGTACGCTCGCCGACGTGCGCAGCGCCATCAACACGGCTGCCGCCAGCAAAGGTATTCAGGCCAGCGTGCTGACCTCCAACGATGGCCAGTACCTGTCGGTGTCCTCCGGCAAAACCGGGGCCGCCAACACATTGTCGATCAGCCTCGCCGAGGGCGGCAGCGACCTGCAGACGTTAGTGTCCGGCCTGGTGGAACGCACGCCGGCCGCCGATGCACGGGTGAAGATCGACGGATTGGAAATTACCGCCAGCACCAACAAGATCACTGATGCCGTGCCGGGCCTCACCCTCGACCTGAAAACCCTGGGCACCAGCACCGTCACGGTGTCCGGCGACGCGGCCGCCAACCGTAAGGTCGTGCAGGATTTCGTCACCGCTTACAACGCCGCTATCGCGGCCATTGGCGCGACCACCAAATACGACGCCGCCAACGATACGCCGTCCGCATTGACCGGCGACGCACAGATACGCAGCGCTGCCAGCCAGCTCCGCGGCGCACTGGGCAATCTGCTTGGCGACCTGGCCAAGCAGGGATTGGATGCCAAGACACTGGGCCTGCAGACCAAGGGCTATCCGTCCTCGGATGGCAGCCTGGTGCTGGATACCGCCAAGTTCGACGCATTGATGGCGTCCAGCCCGGAGAAGGTCCGCGCCGCGCTCGCCGGCGAAGGCGGTTTCGCCGACAAGTTGCTGACTACGGTAGGCGGCTATGTGGGCACCGAAGGGGCCTTCACCCAGCGCACCAACAGCCTCAATGCGCAACTCAAGGACGTGGCCGCCCGCCGCACTGCGCTGGATGCGCGCATGGAAGCGGTGGGCAATCGCTACAAGGCGCAGTTCGTCGCCATGGACTCGATGGTCGCGCAGTTGAACAGCACCAGTTCCTACCTCGCCCAGCAACTCGCCGCTTTGGCGCAAACCAGTTAGCGATTCGGCCGGCCCGGTGCCGGCCGATGTCCCAGGAGAAATCAGGATGTCGCCACATTCTTACGCCGCTCAATACCGCCAGACGGGGCTCAGCAGCGCCGTCATGGAAGCGGATCCGCACCGTCTGGTGGCTTTGCTGCTGGCCGGAGCGTGCGACCGCATCCGCTTGGCCGAAGCCTGCGTGGCACGTGGCGACCTGGCACGCAAGGGCAAGGCCATCGGCGAAGTCTGCGCCATCATCGGCCACTTGCACGGGTCGCTGGACCATGAAGCCGGCGGCGAAATCGCAAGCAGCCTTTCTTCGCTTTACGACTATCTGCAAGCGCGACTTATCGAGGCCAACCTCAACAACGACGAATCCGCATTGCGCGAAGCGTTGGAACTGCTGGGCGAAATCGAATCGGCGTGGAACGCCATCCCACCCGAACAGCGCCAACACCCCGCCATGGCCGCGAGCGTCTGATGGACACCGCAACGGCATTGGACGAACTGCTCGCTGACCTGCAGGCCATGCAAACCCATCTGCAAATGGGAGAGCTGGAAGCGGTCGAGCACTCGCTGATCCGTCATGACCGCAAAGTCCGCGAATTCGTCCACAGCCATGCCGGGCGAGCCGCTACTCAAGCGCAGTTGGCTACGCTGCTGCAGGCGCAATACGGCCTGGAGCGCGAGCTGCGCAAATCGCGCGACGAAGTCGCCAAGCTGATGCAGTCTTCCAGCAAGGCCGATCGCGCCGCGCGTGCCTATCTGGTTACCGCCGAGACCTGATCATGCCGAACAAAGTGCCGTTGCTCGAGCATCCTGCGGAAACCGAACTGTTCGGTGCCGCGTTGACCTGCGAAGCATGGCTGCCCGCGCGCTTCGTGGTCGGCGAACGGCCACTGCTGCAACAACAATCCGAAGCATTGCTGCACAGCTTGGCGGTCGCCGAGGATCTTCGCAACGAAGACCCCGAAGATCGCGGCGAACTGCCGCAATCGATGCAGCGCGTGGAGGCCAAGATGGACCTCATCCTGGGACTGCTGGGCAAGCTGGCGCGCCAACGCGAAGACGCTCTGCCCGTCTGTCCGCTGCGCTGGTCGCATCGGGGTTTGCGCCTGGATCTTTCGCATTCCATGGACAACGTTGTCGGACAAAGCGGCGTGGTGCTGCTGCAACCGGTGGCCTGGCTCAGCGACAACATCGAGTTGCCGGTGCAGGTTTTGGCGCAAGCAGAAGGAAGTGAGAAGCAACATCATCTGTGGTTGCGTTTCGGCGCACTCAATGCCGGCTTGAAAGATGCGCTGGAGCGCCATCTATTCCGCCAACACCGCCGGCAGATCGCCGAAGCCCGCCAAGCCGCACTCAACAGCGGTCAAGGCTGAGGCGTCGCCTTCACGCCGTTGCTGTCCAAGAACTGTGATTCGGGTCGGGAATCGGCAGCCCTCCGCAAGGGATGCTTGGCGTGGAAGCGCCAGCCCGCTATTGTGAGTGCCGAATCACAATACCGGTTGTAAGCCTCCCCTGTGCGTGTCCTGATCGTCGATGACCATACCCTGGTGCGAGCCGGCATTTGCCGCCTGCTGCAGTCCTTGCCCGATGTCGAGGTCGTAGCGGAAGCCTGCAACGCCCAACAAGCCATCGACTTGGCGGTGATCCATCGTCCTGATGTGGTGCTGCTCGACCTGTCGCTGCCCGACCGCAGCGGGCTGGAAGTTTTGCGGCCGCTGCAGGATGCGTTGCCGCAGACCAAAGTCGTCATCATGTCCATGCACAACGACCCGACCCAGGTCCGCAGCGCACTCGATCGCGGCTGCGCCGGATTCGTCGTCAAGGAAGCGGCGCCGATGGAACTGGAACTGGCCTTGCGCGCCGCTGCGGCCGGCCAGGTTTTTCTCAGCCCGCAGGTTTCCTCCAAGATGCTGGCGCCGATGCTGGCCAACAGTCGTCCCACCGGTATCCAAGCCCTATCGCCGCGTCAGCGCGAGATCCTGGGCAAGCTGGGTGGCGGCATGAGCAGCAAGGAAATCGCGGCAGTGTTGGGCATCAGCGTCAAGACGGTGGAAACCCATCGCGCGCGGATGATGGAATCGTTGGGTTGTCGTCGCGCCAATGATTTGTTGTTGTTGGCGGCACGCCATCAGCACGAGTTGACGTAGGGCGGGTCTTGACCCGCCATTGCCTTGTCACCGCTTGCAACGGCAATCATCGAAAACCATATCGCAGAGGCCGTAAGCCGACTCCGATGTTTGTCGTCGGGAGTTCCGGCATGGCAATGGCGGGTCAAGACCCGCCCTACTGGCCTGTCTCTTGCAATAGGCCATGCATCCCCCGCAGCCGCGACGTATTCCCGTTGCGGAAATCACCTCCCGCCTGCCGCAAATCACCCATGACTCGACCATGTAGGGCAAACCCCTACATGCGGTCGGGTGCGTCCTCATCACAACCAGAAACGCCCCGATTATTTTTTTGGCGCGATCGGCTCAAAGTGTTCCCACGGTGCGAAGTCCGGTGACGGCGCAGCGAAAGGGAACTCATCATGAAGACCGGTCTTGCCGCTCAACTCGGACAACAACTTCACCTGACGCCGCAGCTGCTGCAGTCGATCCGGCTGTTGCAGCTCGACGGCATGCAGTTGGAAATGGAAGTGCGCCGGGCCCTGGAGCTCAACCCGCTGCTGCAGTTGGAGGAAGAACAAAACGCCGAGTCCTCCAGCCTGGCCGCCGACAGCACCGACACGGCCGCGATCGACGCCTCCGCCATAGAAACGGCCGCCTTCGACGAACTGCCCGAATCCAACCTGTGGGACATCCCTGGCGCCAGTTGGAATGACGGCGACGACGACCGCATGCAGCGGATCGAAGCCGGTGAATCCAGCGACCCGCAGGTGCGCGTGCTGACCCGCCTGGCGCTGGAACTGAGCGAAGCCGACCTCCAGATCGCCGCGTTCTGGCTGGAGCACACCGACGACGCGGGCTACCTGGTGCAGGAACCCGCCTCGCTGGCGATGATCGCCGCCGCCCAGTACGGCGTTTCCGCCGATCACGCCGAAGCCCTGCGCCAACGCATCCTGCACGGCGAATTCACCGGCCTGGCCGCCTGCGACCTGCGCGAATGCCTGCTGGCCCAACTGGCCGGCTTGGCGGGCCGCGTACCGGGCCGCCCGATCGCCCAACGCATCATCGAATCCTGTCTTGATCTGCTGGGCAGCCACGACTACCACGCCATCGCCACTCGCCTGGACCTGGATGCCGAGCAAGTCCGCGATGCCGTCCGCCTGATCCTCTCCCTGCAGCCGCGCCCGGGCGAATCGCTGGTGCCGGAAGCAGCCGCCTATGTGGTGCCGGATGTAGTGGCCTGGCACGCCGATTGCGCGTGGCGCGTAGCCTTGAATCCCGCCACCACCCCGCGTCTGTCGGTGATGCCGATGCACGAACGCGCGCTGGAACAAACCGACCCGAAACAAGCCGAGCAAAACGCCGGCACGCAGAAACTGCGCGAACTGTTGCAAGAGGCACGCTGGCTGACCCGCGGCCTGTCGATGCGCTACGACACCTTGTTGCGCACCGCGCGCGCCATCGTCGAACGCCAGGCCGGCTTCCTGTCCCACGGCGACGAAGCCATGGCGCCGCTGACGCTGAAAGAGATCGCCGATGAGATCGGCATGCACGAGTCCACCATCTCGCGCATCACCACCGGCAAGTACATGCAGACGCCGCGCGGCACGTTCGAACTGAAGCATTTCTTCGCCGTGCGCCTGGAAGGCGCCAGCGTCTCAGGCCCGGCCGTGCGCGCCATGGTGCGCCGGCTGATCGAATCCGAGCCGGCCGGCAAGCCGCTGGCCGACGAGGCCATCGCCGGGTTGCTGGCCCGCCAGGGGATCCACATTGCCCGCAGAACTGTGGCGAAGTACCGGGAACAGCTGGATATCGCTCCCGCTCGCCAGCGCCGACACGGTAACGTGTCGGCTTTGGCCAAAGCCGGATAACGGCACGACGCGGGAGCGATAGAAGCATGAGCAAGATCACGGTTCTGATGGTGGACGACCACGAAGGCTTCATCAATGCGGCGATGCGCCATCTGCGCAAGCTGGATTGGCTGGACGTGGTTGGCCGGGCCGGCAACGGCCTGGAGGCGATCGAGCAGTCCGAAAAGCTGCGCCCGGACGTCGTGCTGATGGACCTGGCCATGCCCGAGATGGGCGGATTGCAGGCCACCCGACTTATCAAGACCCAGGACAACCCACCGTTCGTGGTCATCGCCAGCCATTTCGACGACGCCGAACACCGCGAGCATGCCATGCGCGCCGGCGCCGACAATTTTGTCAGCAAGCTTTCCTACATCCAGGAAGTCTTGCCCATCCTAGAGAAGTTCAGAGACGACCGCAGCCATGAGTGAATCCCGAATCCTCGTCATCGATGCCGATGCCGCCCGTGCCGAACGTTTGGCCGGACTGCTGGAATTCATGGACCTGACACCGCGCTGGGTGACCAGCATCGGTGACGTGGACCGGGGCCGCCACCGTCCGCACGACTGGATGGCGCTGGTGGTTGGAGAGTTGGACGATGCCGCGCAAGCCGCGGAATTCTTCGCCTGGTTGGCACGCACACCGCTGCCGCCGCCGGTGCTACTGCTGGAAGGCGACGCGGCCGCATTCGCCGCCGCGCATGGTCTGCATGAAGCCGGTGTATGGCCGCTGGAGTCGCCTATCCGCCACGCCCAGTTGGAAGGCTGTCTGCGCCGCGCCAGCTTGAAACGGCTGGATACCGAGCACCAGGCACAGACCGCTGTTTCCAGCGGCCCTACCGGCAGTAGCCCCGCCGTGGTCCGCCTGCGCCGCTTGATCGATCAGGTCGCCGCATTCGACACCACGGTGCTGGTGCTGGGCGAATCGGGCACCGGCAAGGAAGTGGTGGCGCGCGCCATCCACGACCAGTCGCCCCGCCGCGATGGACCGTTCGTGGCGATCAACTGCGGCGCCATT
The DNA here is from genome assembly GCA_965653375.1 of uncultured Pseudoxanthomonas sp. GTDB lineage: Bacteria > Pseudomonadota > Gammaproteobacteria > Xanthomonadales > Xanthomonadaceae > Pseudoxanthomonas_A. The sequence continues at coordinate 18,328 of CBFGZY010000025.1, read as the reverse complement.
CCGCCGGATCTGTTGGAAAGCGAACTGTTCGGACATGAAAAAGGCGCTTTCACCGGCGCGCTGAGCGCCCGCAAGGGTCGTTTCGAAATGGCCGAAGGCGGCACCTTGTTGCTGGACGAGATCGGCGACATGAGCCTGCCGATGCAGGTCAAGCTGTTGCGTGTGTTGCAGGAGCGCAGCTTCGAGCGCGTGGGCGGCAACCAGACCATCCGCTGCAACGTACGTGTGATCGCCGCCACCCACCGCAATCTGGAAGACCGCATCGCCAGCAACCAGTTCCGCGAGGACCTGTTCTACCGCATTAACGTCTTCCCCATCGAAATGCCCGCCCTGCGCGAGCGCACCGAGGATCTGCCGGCGCTGGTCGACACCATCGCGGCGCAGCTGGCGCGCACCGGCCGCGGCGAAGTGCGCTTCGCTGCGGAAACTCTACTGGCGCTGCGCAGCTATCCGTGGCCGGGCAATGTGCGCGAGTTGACCAATCTGGTCGAGCGCTTGGCCGTGCTGCACCCCGGTGGATTGGTGCGTGCGCACGACTTGCCCAAGCGCTACCAGCCGGAAGACCTGGCGCCGCAACCGGCGGAGATGGTCGCTGTCGCCACGCCGGTGGCCGTCAACACCATCACCCTGGCCACTGCGGAAACCGCGACGGCCGCCGCCTCGATCGCGACATCGGCCGAGGACCGCCTGCCAGAAGAAGGCTTGGACCTGCGCGAGCACATCGCGCGCATCGAGATGAATCTGATCCGCGACGCGCTGGATCGCGCCGGTGGCGTGGTCGCCCACGCCGCCCAGTTGCTCGGGCTGCGCCGCACCACACTGGTGGAAAAGCTGCGCAAGTACGGCGTGGAGCGCGAAGAAATCTCCATGGCGACGGAAAACTGACGAGCGGCGCAAAGCGATTTCGGCACACGTCTTGCAACTGAGCAGCTAAGACACTCCGACGCTTACCGCAGCCGCCCATGTCCGACTCCGTTTCCTCCATCCTGTCGCAGATCCGCAGCTACCAGAACCAACTGGGCACGCGCGCACCGGAGTTGATGCGGAGCGAACCGGTGCAGAACCCAGGCGCCATCGACTTCGGCCAGTCCGCCGCAGTCAAGGCACCCAGCTTCGGCGAGACGCTGCAGAACGCGCTTCAAGGTGTCAACGCAACACAGAAGGAAGCCGGCGCCTTGGCCCAGGCTTTCGAACTGGGCGATCCGCGCGCCGATCTGGCGCGGGTGATGGTGGCCGCGCAGCAATCGCAGGTGGCGTTCCGCGCCACCGTCGAAGTGCGCAACCGCCTGGTCCAGGCTTACCAGGATGTGATGAACATGCCGCTCTAGCTTGTAGACAAGCAAGCCGTAAAAAAACAAACAGTTTGAACCAGGAAAACCGCAACCCATGGCCCTCACGCTTTCCAAGGACGCATTGAAGGAATCGCTGAACGCCGAGAAGGCAGGCGCGGCGCTTTCCAAGATTCAGGACATTCCGGTGTTCCGCCAAATGGGCACACTGTTGATGATCGCCGGCGCGATGGCGGTCGGCCTGATGGTGTTCTTCTGGTCGCAGAAACCTGCGTATGCGCCGCTCTATACCGGCTTGGATGCCAAGGCCACGGCCGAAGCCACCGACATGCTGCGCACCGCGCAGATCCCTTTCAAACTGGATGAAGCCACCGGCGCGATCTCGGTGCCGGAAAAGAACCTGCACGATGCGCGCCTGAAGCTGGCCGGCTCCGGCCTGGCCGAGAGCGGCCGGCTGGGTTTCGAGCTGATGGAACGCGACCCGGGTTTCGGCGTTAGCCAGTTTGTCGAAAGCGCACGCTACCAGCACTCGCTGGAAACCGAACTGGTCCGCACCATCGCCACACTGCGACCCGTCCGCGACGCGCGCGTGCACTTGGCCATTCCCAAACCCAGCGCATTCACTCGCCAGCGCGAGGTCGCCAGTGCCTCGGTGGTGCTGGACCTGCGTTCGGGCGCCATGTTGGAACGCAACCAGGTTGACGCCATCGTGCACCTGGTCGCTTCCAGCATTCCCGACCTCGCACCCGAGCGCGTCACTGTGGTCGACCAAAGCGGCCGCATGCTGACCATCACCGATCCGGACAGCGAAGCGGCCTTGAACGCCGCGCAGTTCGAGCGCGTACGCAAGCTGGAAACCTCGTTCAACCAACGCATTCGCGAACTGCTGGAGCCGCTGACTGGCCCTGGCCGCGTCAACGCGGAAGTCGCGGTGGACATGGATTTCTCGGTGGTCGAGGAAGCGCGCGAGACCTTCGCCAACGATCCGACCAAGATCCGCAGCGAACAAGTCAGCCAGAACACCGTCAGCAAGACCGGAGGACCGGAAGGCGTGCCGGGCGCCACCAGCAACACACCCCCCGGTCCCAACGCGACCGCGGCCGCCGCACCCAATCCCGATGCGCCGGTGGAAACCGCTAGCAGCGCAACCCGCAATTTCGAACTGGACCGCACGCTGCAGCACACTCGCCAACCGGCCGGACGCGTACGCCGCATCACCGCCGCCGTGCTGGTGGACCACGTGCCGCGCGCCGGCGCCAACGGCAAGACGGTGATGACGCCTCTGGACGCCGCCACCCTGACCCGCATCGAAGCACTGGTGAAGGAAGCCGTGGGTTTCGACGGCGCGCGCGGCGATTCGGTGTCGGTGATGAACGCGCCGTTCGTGCGCGAAGATCCTGCCGCTGCCGAAGACGTACCGCTGTGGGAAAACCCGGTGCTGCAGAATCCGATGGTGCGCGACATCGCGCGCTACGGTCTGGGCGCGATCGTGGTGCTGGCGCTGCTGTTCGGCGTGCTGCGTCCGGCCATCCGCCAGATCGTCAATCCCGCTCCCAAGCGGCTGAAATCGCCCAGCGTGGACGTCACCCTGGTGGAAGACGAAGACGATCGCATCGTCGCCGCCCTGCAGGAAGAAGTCGATGCGACGCCGCAGCAACGCGCATTGGCGTCCGATGCCTACGAAGACCGTTTGCGCCAGGCGCGCGAAGCGGTAAAGAACGATTCCAGGCAGGTGGCTCAGGTCGTGAAGGACTGGGTGGACAGCGATGAATAAACAAGAGCTCGCTCTTTCCGGTGTTCAACGCGCCGCGGTGCTGCTGCTCTCGCTGGGCGAGGCGGACGCGGCCGAAGTGCTCAAGCACATGAACGCCAAGGAAGTGCAGAAGCTGGGCATCGCCATGGCCACCATTTCCGGCATCAGCCGGGAACAGGTGTCGCAGGTGATGGAAGTCTTCAACACGGCGCTGGACAAGCAGACTTCGCTGGGCATGGGCGCCGACGACTACGTGCGCAAGGTGTTGGTGCAGGCGCTGGGCGAAGACAAGGCCGGCAGCCTGATCGACCGCATCCTGCTGGGCCGCAACACCACCGGCCTGGACACGCTGAAGTGGATGGATCCGCGCGCCATCGCCGATCTGGTGCGCAACGAGCATCCGCAGATCATCGCCATCGTGCTGTCGCACCTGGATGGCGACCAGGCCGCCGAAGTACTGAAGATCCTGCCCGAGCGCACGCGTTCGGACGTGCTGCTGCGCATCGCCACGCTGGATGGCATTCCGCCCAATGCGCTCAACGAACTCAACGAGATCATGGAACGCCAGTTCTCCGGCAACCAGAATCTCAAGTCCTCCAGCATCGGCGGCGTCAAAGTCGCGGCCAATATCCTCAATTTCATGGATTCGGGCCAGGACCAGATCATCCTGACCAGCATCAACCAGGTCGACGCCGAGTTGGGCTCCCGTATCCAGGACCTGATGTTCGTGTTCGACAACTTGAACGATCTGAGCGACCGCGAGTTGCAGGCGTTGCTGCGCGAGGTGCCCAACGATCGTCTGGGTCTGGCGCTGCGTGGCGCCGACAGCAAGGTGCGCGAGAAGATCACCCGCAACATGTCCCAGCGCGCCGCGCAGATATTGGTGGAAGACATGGAGGCGCGCGGCCCTGTCCGCTTGTCCGATGTGGAAATGGCGCAGAAGGAAATTCTGGCGATCGTTCGCCGCCTGGCCGACCAAGGCATGATCTCGTTGGCCGGTGGCGGTGAGGAGATGGTATGACCATCACCAATGCCGCCAGCAACGATGCGATCCGCTGGTTGGCGCCGCCGCTGGATTTCGCGGCCGCGGGCGCAACCGGGGAAGACGCGCCGCTGGTACGCCCACCCAGCCTGGAAGAAATCCAGGCGATCGAGGAAGCCGCTTATCGCGAGGGTCTGGAACGCGGCCGAGCGGACGGCCATGCCGAAGGTCTGGCCCAGGGCCAGACCGAAGTGCGCCGACTGACGGCGCAGATCGAAGGCATCCTGGACAACTTCTCGCGCCCGCTGGACCGCCTGGAAAACGAGGTGGTCGCGGCGTTGTCCGAACTGGCCGTGCGCATCGCTGGTGCGCTGGTCGGACGCGCTTACCAGACCGATCCGATGCTGCTGCAAGAACTGGCCAGCGAAGCGCTGGACGCGGTTGGCGGCGCCAATCGCGAAGTGGAAGTACGCATGCATCCGGACGATATCGCCACGCTTGCGCCGGCACTCTCGCTAATGCCGGCGACACGCTTGACCGCCGATCATTCGCTGAGCCGCGGCGATTTGCGCGTGCACGCAGAAAGTGTGCGCATCGATGGCACGCTGGAAGCGCGCCTGCGCGGCGCGCTGGAACGCGTGTTGGCGCGCGGAGCCGCCGTATGAGCGCGCAACCGCTGGAATGGCTGACCGCGCGCGACCTTCGCCTGGCTGCGCGCTTGTCGCAGATCCGCCCGGAACTGGGCGGCCGCGGCCTGATCCGCGAAGGCATCCTGCGCCGTGCCGTGGGCTTGACGCTGGAAGCCATCGGTTGCGAAGCGCCACTGGGCGCAACCTGCAAGATCGAAGTCGTCGATGGCGGATGGGTCGATGCCGAAGTCGTCGGCTTTGCCGGCGAACGTACTTATCTGATGCCCAGCGCCGAGTTGCACGGCCTGTTGCCCAACGCACGCGTGGTGCCGATGCGCCGCGGTGGCGGCGTGCAGGTTGGCGAAGGTTTGCTGGGCCGGGTGATCGACAGCGACGGCGTGCCGTTGGATGGGCGCGGACCGATCCGCGCCGAGACCACCGTCAGCTTGTCCGGTGCTGCGATCAATCCACTCTCGCGTGAACCGATCACCCAACCGTTGGACGTCGGCGTGCGCGCCATCAATGCCTTGCTGCCGATCGGCCGCGGCCAACGCGTGGGCCTGTTCGCGGGCTCGGGCGTGGGCAAGTCGACGCTGTTGGGCATGATGACCCGCTATACCGCCGCCGACGTGATCGTGGTGGGACTGATCGGCGAACGTGGCCGCGAAGTACGCGATTTCGTCGAGACTACGTTGGGCCCCGCGGGCCTGGCGCGCGCGGTGGTGGTGGCCAGTCCCGCCGACCGGCCGCCGCTGGCGCGGCTGCAGGGCGCCTATCGCGCCACTGCAATTGCCGAGTGGTTCCGCGACCAGGGATTGAACGTCCTGCTGCTGATGGATTCTTTGACCCGCTTTGCCCAGGCGCAACGCGAAATCGGTCTGTCGGTGGGCGAGCCGCCGACCACGCGCGGCTATCCTCCTTCCGTGTTCGCCCGCCTGCCCGCGTTGGTCGAACGTGCCGGCAACGGTTCGGCCGGGCGCGGCTCCATCACCGCGTTCTACACCGTGCTGACCGAAGGCGACGACCCGCAGGACCCCATTGCCGATGCCGCGCGCGCGATTCTGGACGGCCATATCCTGCTCTCGCGCCGCGTCGCCGACAGCGGCTTGTACCCGGCCATCGACGTGGAATCCTCGGTCAGCCGTGTGGTCACCGAGATAGCCGACGAAACCTGGCGCGACCGCATCCGCAAACTCAAGCGTTTGCTGTCAGCCTACAACAGCAACCGCGACTTGATCGCCATCGGCGCATACCAGCGCGGCAACGACCCGACCGTGGACGAAGCACTGGAAAGGTGGCCGGAAATCGTCGAATTCCTGGGACAGGACGTGGCCCGCGCCGCCGACTTGCCCAGCAGTCGCTCGGCGCTGGAAACCTTGATTCAAAGCAGCCTGATTCAAAGCAGCTCGAAACAACGCAGTCCGCTCGAACGTAAGGAGCCATAAGCCATGATGCAATCCCGCCGAATCGATCCCCTGCTGCGCCGTGCGCAGGAGCATGAGGATGCCGTCGCCCGCGATCTGGCCGAACGCCAGCGCACGTTGACGATGCACGAGTCGCGCCTGGAAGAATTGCGCGGCTACGCCGAGGAATACGCCAACAGCCAGATGGCGGCCACCAGTCCGGCGCAGTTGGCCAATCGCCGCGCCTTCCTCGACCGCATCGACAGCGCACTCAAGCAGCAGGCGCAGACGGTGGACCGCAGCCGCGCCAGTGTCGATATCGAACGCGACCGCCTGTTACTGGCCAGCCGCGACAAGCAGGTGCTCGAACAACTGGCGGCCAGCTACCGCGTACAAGAGCGGCAAGTGGTGGAACGCCGCGACCAGCGCGAGATGGACGACCTGGGCGCGCGTCGCGTGCGTCTGGCGGCAACTGCCGCGCAGGAAAACGAGGAAAACGGATGAAGACGGAGTTCGCCGGCCTCAACCTGGGCGCCGTCAATGGCGCGGGCAACTCGCCCGCGAAAGCCGATGCCGTAAAAGCGGAAGACAAGCCGCAGTTCGACCGCCTGATGGAAAAAAACGCAGCGCATGCAAAAGCGCAGCCGTCAGCGAGCAAGCGCAGCGACAAGCCAGCGGCCGACGCGGAGACGGAATCGTCCAAAGCATCCGACAAACCGGAGCGCACCAGCCGCAAACCGAAACCTACCGAAGACTGGCCACCGATTGCGCTGATTTCGTTGGCGCCATCACTCGAACCCGCTGCGGTCGCCGCACCGGCATCGCCACTGGAACTGGCCGCCAACGCGCAAGCCGCGCTGCTGGCTGGAACGGACGCAGCCGAGACGGCCTTGGTAGAAACAGGCTTGCCCGGCGCAGGCTTGACCGGAGCAGGCGTGACCGGGGCAGGCTTGACCGAAGCGCCCGCCATGACATCGACAACGCCGACCATCGGCGATGGGACATCGGCGGGCGTCACGGATCAGGCTCAGATAGCCGGTATTGCCCTGCCCGCCGATGTGCCTTTGGCCGACTTGCAAGCTATCGATGTGACCGCAACCCCTGCACAAGGCACACAGCCTGCACGCGCCGAAGGCAGCCAGGGTGCCCAGCCGGCGTTGCAGAATCTATTGTCCTTCGCCGGTCATCTGGCCGCTGGGAATGCTGTCGCAGCCGTGCCAGAGGCGGTCGCGCTCATCAAGGACGCCGTGGACGCGCTGCGTTCGGATGGCGACACCGAATCCGTTTCGCCTTCGACCAATCCGATGGCCGCCTCCAACTCGGCCTCACCCAACGGACTGGCGCGCACCGCGACCGTCAACCCGCTGGAAGCGCCGATGCCCGACTTGCACAACGAACAGTTCGACGAAGCGGTAGGCTCCCGTTTGACCTGGATGGCCGAGCAGAAAATCGGACATGCCCACATCAAGATCACGCCAAGCGATCTGGGCACGGTGGAAGTGCGCCTGCGCCTGGACGGCGACCGTGTGCACGCTGATTTCAGTAGCGCTCAGCCGGAAGTCCGGCAGGCACTGGAGAACAGCCTGCCCAAGCTGCGCGACATGCTGGGCCAACAGGGCTTCCAACTGGCGCAGGCCGATGTGGGGCACCGCCAGGATTCACGCCCCTCACCGGATGCGCCGGTCGCCAGCCACACCGGCGGCGAAGACACGAGCGCGACAAGTGAGGCTCTGCTGCCCCGCCCCATCCGCGTCACCGCTCATGGGCTGCTGGACGCTTACGCCTAAGCAATTGCGGCAACCTTTCCTTGTAGGAGCGACGTAAGTCGCGATCGTGAACCCAGGGCCATAAAAGCCCCCTTTTTTGCCATCCGGACGCGCTGCGGCCAGTTCTTCATCGTGCACTTGGAGCAACTATCGAGGCGCAGTCGCGATCGTGAGCCCGGAGAGAGGTAAAAGCCTTCCTGTTCACCCTCCGGACACGCTGCGGCGCGTGCACACGGAACGGCTATCGGGGCGTCATCGCGACTCACGTCGCTCCTACAACCGGGCCTCCTGGAGCCGCGTCAAAACTCCGGCAATCTCCCGCCTCGCCAACGGCACGCCGCTTGCATCCGACTCTCCCGACACACCAGGAGATCGACTCGCGTGGCCCCCGCCGACAAAAACAATCCCAAGGCCGCCAAGGCCGACGCCAAGAAGTCCGGCAAGCCCTGGCTGCTGATCATCGCCATCGCGGTGATCGCGGCCGGAGCCGCAGGTGGCGGCGCTTGGTTCTTCACCCGCCAATCGGGCGATGCCAAGGCCGAGCAGCATGCCAAGGACGAAGCCAAGACCGGCAATGTCCCGGCACCGGCCCAGTACTTCGCGTTGGAACCGCCCTTCGTGGTCAACCTGATCGGTTCGACCGGCGGCGCGCGCTACCTGCAGGTGGAAGTGCAGTTGATGACACGCGACCCGGAAGCGATGAAGAACATCCAACTGCATGCGCCGGCCATCCGCGCCAAATTGCTGATGCTGTTCGCCCAACAGGACGCAGAAGGGCTGATCACCCGCGCCGGCAAGGAAAAGTTGCAGAACGACGCATTGACCGACGTGAAGAAGCTTCTGATCGCCGAAACCGGCAAACCGTCCGTGGAAGCGTTGCTGTTTACCAGTTTCGTGATGCAGTAAGGATTCGGCGCCATGATGAGTGACCTGCTATCGCAAGACGAAATCGATGCCCTGCTCAATGGCGTCGATTCCGGCGTGATCGAAACCGAAGAGCCGCCTGTCGATCCTACGGTGGCGCGCAGTTACGATTTCGCCAGCCAGGACCGCATCGTGCGCGGGCGCCTGCCCACGCTGGAAATGATCAACGAGCGCTTCGTCCGCACTTGGCGCATCGGCCTGTTCAATCTGCTGCGCCGTTCCGCCGATCTTTCGGTGCGCGGCATCGACGTGATCAAGTTCGGCGACTATCTGCATTCGCTGTACGTACCCACCAATCTCAACCTGATCAAGCTCAAGCCGCTGCGCGGCACCGGGTTGATCGTGTTCGAACCCAAGCTGGTGTTCACCGTGGTGGACAATTTCTTCGGTGGCGATGGCCGCTATCCGGCCAAGATCGAAGGCCGCGAGTTCACCCCGACTGAAATGCGCGTGATCCACCTGCTGCTGAAGCAGACCTTCGCCGATCTGGTGGATGCGTGGGCGCCGGTGATGAACGTGGATTTCGAGCACGTCAGTTCCGAAGTCAATCCGCACTTCGCCAACATCGTCAGCCCACGCGAATATGTCGTGGTCAGCCGTTTCCATGTGGAACTGGACGGCGGTGGCGGCGAACTGCATGTCACCCTGCCTTATTCCATGCTGGAGCCGATCCGCGAACTTCTGGACGCCGGCATCCAGTCCGACCGTGTCGACAATGACGAGCACTTCCGCCAGGCGCTGCACCAGCAACTGCGCACCGCCGAAGTGACGCTGTCCACGATCCTGGCGGAAAAGCGCATCAATCTGCGTGACCTGACCCGCCTGAAAGTCGGCGACATCCTGCCCATCGAACTGCCCAAGACGGTGCCGCTCTGCGTCGAGCAAGTCCCCGTTTTCACCGGCGAGTTCGGCATTTCCAACGGCAACAACGCGGTCAAGATCATCGCCAAGCACCCGCCTGGCAGCCGCCTTGCGCCCGCCGCTCCCACGCTTACCGCACTTCAACCTGCCGCATACCAGGAAGCAACGCCATGAGTCATCCCCAAAACGAAGAAACCAGCGCGGCGCCATTTCAGCAGCACCTCCAGGACCTGCAGTCAGACAACGCCGGCAACGACAACGACGTCAGCCTGGACGTGATCCTGGACGTACCGGTGATGCTGTCGCTGGAAGTCGGGCGCACGCGCATGGCCATCCGCAATCTGCTGCAACTCAATCAGGGTTCGGTGGTGGAACTGGAACGAGGCGCAGGCGAACCGCTGGACGTGTTCGTCAACGGCACGCTGGTGGCGCACGGTGAAGTGGTGGTGGTGAACGATCGTTTCGGCGTTCGCCTGACCGATGTGGTCAGCCCCAGCGAACGCATCCGGCGGCTGCGGTGAGCAGCATGCTTGCATCGAGCACGCTTGCATCGGGCACGCTCGCGCTGAGCACGCTGACGCTGGCCGCCAGTGCGGCGGCTGCGCCCGCGCAGAAGATCGGCTACGCCGCGCCCAGCACGCCGGGCATCGGCGGCGCCTTGGTCGGCCTGATCCTGGTGTTGGGCCTGATCCTGGGCATGGCGTGGCTGTTGAAGCGCATGCCCGGCACCAGCCTGGGCCTGCGCCAGAGCGACCGGCTGCGCGTGGTGTCGATGCTTTCGGTAGGCGCCAAGGAACGCGTGATGGTGATCGAAGTCAACGGCGAGCAATTGCTGATCGGCGTCGGCGCCGGCGGCATCAGCAAGCTGCACCAGTTGTCCGAACCGCTGCCGCTGCCTCCCGCCGCTGCACCCCTGCCCAATTTCGCCGAACTGCTCGCCAAGCGTTTGCGCAAAGAGACCTGAATCATGCGTCGCCTTTTGTTTTCTTTACTGACCCTGCTGTGCCTGTGCGCTCCTGTATTGGCCTCCGCGCAAACCGCAACGCCGGCCAACAACACTCCCAGCAGCGCGCCTGCCAATAGTGCGACAGGCAACGCCACGGCCAACAACGCGGCCGCGCCCACTGCGCCCTCCAAACCCACCCTGCCCTCGCTGCCCGACGTGACCGTGGGCCAAGTAGGCGATCGCGCGGTCAGCCTGCCGCTGCAAACACTGTTGCTGATGACGGCCATCACGCTGATTCCTTCGGCGCTGCTGGCCATGACTGCCTTCACTCGCATCATCATCGTGCTGGGCTTGCTGCGGCAGGCGCTGGGCACTGGGCAGACGCCGTCCAATCAAGTGCTGGTGGGCTTGGCTTTGTTCCTGACCATGCTGGTGATGATGCCGGTTGGCGACAAAGCCTGGACTCAAGGCATGGCGCCCTATCTCAATGGCCAAATTGATTTCTCCACCGCTTGGACGCTCACCACCGGTCCGCTGCGCGACTTCATGCTGGCGCAGGTGCGCGAAACCGACCTGATGACCTTCGCCGGCCTGGCCGGCCACGCTGCCTACGCCAGCCCGGCCGACGTGCCCTTCCCGATCGTGGTGGCATCGTTCATCACCAGCGAATTGAAGACCGCATTCGAAATCGGCTTCCTGATCTTTATCCCTTTCGTGATCATCGACCTGGTGGTGGCGAGCGTGCTGATGTCGATGGGCATGATGATGCTGTCCCCCATGCTGGTATCCGCACCGTTCAAGATCCTGCTATTCGTGCTGGTGGATGGATGGGTACTGATCGTTGGTTCGCTGGCGGCTTCGTTCAATTGAAGCTGGGAATGGGGAGACGGAAAACGGAAAAGGCTCGTGCTTTTCCTCCCCCTTTGAAAAAGGGGGATTGAGGGGGATTTGCTTTTAAAAAAACAAAAGCAAAAGCAAATCCCCCGTCGTCCGCTAACGCGGACGCCCGCCCCCCTTTTTCCAAGGGGGCTATCCACGCCCACCGCCGCATTTCCTGGCTTTCCTCGCTCCCGCTTTCTCAGCCTTTTCACCCACAGTCCTTCGCTCACCGTCTTTCCCGCTCTCCGCTCTCCGCTACCGGCTCCTTCCCATGACTCCCGAACTCGCTCTAACCGAACTACGCGGCGGCCTTGAAATCGCACTCTGGGTAGGCGGTCCTTTGCTGCTGGTGGTGCTGGTCGTTGGTGTGGTGATCGGCGTGATCCAAGCCGCTACGCAGTTGAACGAACCCACCATCGCCTTCGTCGCCAAGGCCGTCGCACTCACCGCCGCGTTGTTCGCCACCGGCAGTTTCCTGCTGGGCACCTTGGTGGAATACACGACGCAGTTGTTCCAACGGCTTCCGCATTTGATTGGATGAAAGGCCGGGAATGGGGAATCAGGAATGGAGAATCGGAAAACAGATCCATCCTCTCGACGACTGTCATGAAGTGCCATCGCGAGCGCCAAGGTGACAACCACCAAGTTTTTCCCACTCCCTATTCCCCATTCTCCATTCCCTGCTCCTAATGGATTCCGCCACCCAAATCGTCATCGACGGCCAGCAAGCTTTCGGCATGATCAATGCCTTGCTCTGGACGTTGCTGCGTACGGGTGCGTTGTTGATGGCGGCGCCGTTGATCGGTACGCGTGCGGTTTCGGTGCGGGTACGCGTGATCATTGCCGGCGCGTTGTCGATGGCATTGACTCCCTTGCTGCCCGCGCCGCCGGCGCAGATCGTGTTCGACGCACCCACCGTACTGAACATCGCCCGCGAACTGGCGGTCGGCGCCAGCATGGGCTTCATGTTGCGGCTGGCGTTCGAAGCCGGCGCGATGGCCGGCGAACTGGTGTCTCAAGGCACCGGCCTTGCGTTCGCGCAAATGTCCGATCCGCTGCGAGGCGTCAACTCCGGCGTGGTCGGCCAATGGTTCTATCTGGCGTTCGGGTTGTTGTTCTTCACTTTCAACGGCCACCTTGCGATGGTCGCGTTGCTGGTCGACAGCTATAAATCGCTGCCTATCGGCCAGTCCCTGCCGGATGTATCCGCGATGTTGGAAGTCGCGCCGGTGTTCTTCACGCAGATACTGAGAGCTTCCGTGAGTTTGGCGCTGCCAGTGATGGTGGCGATGCTGGCGGTCAACCTCGCATTCGGCGTGTTGGGACGTGCGGCGCCGGCGTTGAATCCCATCCAATTGGGCTTGCCTACCGCGCTGTTGCTGGGGCTTTTCCTGTTGGCGCTGCTGGCTGGCGAGCTGGGGCCGCCTGTGCAACGCATCTTTAATCTTTCCTTTGAAGCTGCGCGCAACGTCGCAAGCTGAGGTATGGTGAGCAGGCAGGCGGAATTATGATTTCACGTAAATGCATTTACATATGCAGAATGCGCAACGGGGGTTCGTCATGGATAACGGCGCAAAGCGTCACAGACCCGCCATAGGCGTGTCCCTTCCAGTGACTACGCAAAGGATTTAGCGTGCATCGCTCTTCACATATAAAACGACGCACCAGCCACGAAACGCGCGAAGCGGTGCTCAGCGCTGCGCGGAAGCTTTTTTTCACCAAAGGTTTCGATGAAACAACGCTGATGGACCTTGGGCACGCGACCGGCCTGAGTGCACGCGGCGTCATTCTGCATTTCGAAACCAAGGCCGACATCATCGCCACCTTGCTGATCCGCGACTACGGCACCCGCAAACCGCCCGTGCTCAACAAGGCGCGCAGCCACGCCCAACGCATCCTGGATTACTACCTGTGGGTGGCGCGCGAGGATGCCGCCACGTTCATCGCCTTCCCGGCCCTTTGGAGCGTTTCGGCCAGTTGGTCCACCGAAATGGAAGCCGACGTCAACGCTGCGCTGCGTGGCATGCGCGAGCCGGTCCGGCAGGAACTGACGCGCGGCATCGAGGCCGGCCAGTTCCGCTCGGTCGACATCCACCACGCCGACGAGTTGCTGTGGCAGAGCTACCAGTTCGGACTTCGCGCGGTGGCGGTAACTGGCGGCACCCCGGCATTGGCCATTCCACAAGTGCACCGGACGCTGGAACTCCTGGCCGCCTGACCCGGTGATCAAACCATACGAAAACGGCGGCCCAAGGCCGCCGTTTTGGTTTTTAGTGTCAGCGATTTTTGTAGCAGGCAAGCCACATCAGGAGGCAGGAAGCCTGGGGCTGCTACTGGCTACTGGCTACTAGCTCCCGGCTCCCGGCTACCAAAATCTACTTATCCCGGCCGTTGCCCTTGCCGCTTCCGCCGCCTTTGTCCTTCTTGCCCTGGCCTTGGCCGTGGTCCGAGTGATCGTCTTGGCCGCCCTTCTCGCTCTTGCCGCCCTGGCTGGGCTTGCTGCCTTGGCTGGATTTGCCGCTCGCCGGCTGTGCTGACGACGATTTGCCCTTGGAACCACCCTGGCCTTTGCCTGGGCCATGCTGGGACCAATCCACCTTGATCTGCTGATCGACCCTGACCGGGTAACCCCAGTGGCCGTAGGTAGCGGCGGTGCCACGCTTCAAATCGTGGAAGGCGGCCGAGCCGGGCTTGATGCCCATCCGCTTGGCCAGATTGCCCCAACCCTGTCCGGGGTTGCGGTCGTATTCGCGAACCACGTTGAGGCACGGGATGCCCAGCGCGTGCGCGATGGCGCAGGCGAAGTACACGTCGGCCGGTGCCCAGCGGCGTTCGTCCAGCAGTTCGATCACCAGCGATCGCGGCGCGCCGTAGTAGCCTGTCAATTCGCCGATGAAGGGGTCCCGATAGCGGCGGCCATAGTCATTGATCTCGCCCAGGCGGGTATCGATCCAGACGTCGCCGGTGCGGATGTTGTAGCCCACTGTCTGCGCAAACGAGGGAGCCGCCAGGCCCCATGCCAACGCCATTCCCAACGCCAAACTCTTCACGGTCTTCATGCTTGTTCCTCATTGAGTTGGGGGGTGGCGCAAGTGTCGGGAGCTTGCGATGAACTGCCCATGACGAGTCGGCGTCCATGCCGGCCATGGCGTCAGAGCCGTGCGCTGGCTGGTCCCCAAAAGCCGATATACCCCACCCCGGCGGCGAATCATCGGCTAATTACGCAGCGCGTAAACATACCGATGCTGAAAGAGGAAAGAACCACGACCGCCACCCGACTTTTTCCGTGATACCGATCACCCCATTCCTGCCGCGACTGCCTACACTGGCGCATTGCTTCGTCCGCCCTCCTTCCGATCCGCCCGCCGCTTGAACGAAAACAATCTTCCCCCTGCATCGACAGGACCGGACTTGCCGCGGGCGCGGGATTTCCGCCGTGACATCATCGTTCTACTGGGGACCACGACAGGGCTGGTCATCGCTGCCTTCGCGCTGTACCGATGGTTTAGCGGACAGCACCTCCTGGCCTGGCTGGATGCCGCCATCGCTATCGCAGTGGCATCGCCTGCCATCTACACCTGGCGCACCGGCGACAGCCAACGCGCCGGACTGGTGCTGTGCGTACTCAATTCGCTCGCTTGCCTGACCGTGTGCTGGCTGGTCGGTCCGTCCGCGTTGGGGTGGATCTATCTGGTATTGCTGACCAACTTCTTCATCACCGAACGGCTGGCAGCAGCCGTGGCGAACCTGACCCTGACCGGCGCGCTATTGCTGATCCCCGGTCTTTTCACCGATGGATTCCACGCCGTCTCGGTGGAAGTCACCGCACTGCTCACAACCGCGTTCTCCTTCATCTTTTCCAGCCGCAACCAGGACGACCGCGTGCAGTTGCAGCAGATGGCGTCGCTGGACGCACTGACCGGCGTACCCAATCGCCGGGCGATGGAATACGTACTGACTCGCGCTGTGGCGGACTTCCATGTCGGCCGGTGCCGTTATGGGCTGGTGGTGTTGGACGTGGACAGGTTCAAGGAAGTGAACGACCAGTACGGACATAGCGCCGGCGACGCCGCCATTGCCGATCTTGCCGCCATCCTGAGGTTCGAGATGCGCCGCCAGGACCAAGTGTTCCGCTTCGGCGGCGAGGAATTCGTGGCGCTGCTGGAACTGGACACGCGCGACGATCTGGAAGCGGCTACCGAACGCATGCGCAGAGCGGTACGCAGCTCGTTGCGCGGCCCGGGCGGCCGCATCACCATTTCGCTGGGTGCCGCGATGCTGCTGGAACACGACAAGACGTGGCAGGACTGGTTCTCCCGCGCAGATGCCGCCTTGTACCGTGCAAAATCCGGTGGGCGTGATAACTACGTCATTGCTGATGATTTGTTTTGAGCCCTGATCCTTTCTTCCTCTGGGAGGGTGTGCTTTCCCTTCTTTCCCCGGGAGAAGAGCCTGCTCCCGCGAAAGCGGGGTGGAGCGCAGCGACGGATAGAGCATGGAGTATCCGCTTGCAGTCAAGGTAGATAGCAAGTCATTGCCATTCCCTCATCCGCCCCCGTATCAAGTACGGGGCAGGCTCTTCGGGCACCTCGCTGCGCGCCCCAGCCCTGCGCAGCGCGCAGTGCGTTCAGGCATGCACGAGCCAATGGCTCGTAAGCCGCATGCCTTCACTCCAGAGGGAGAAGGAACAAGAGCTACTACGCCCTATGCACTTCAACCGTCACGTGCACCAACTCCTCATGCACCGACAAGGCCTGGCGGAAATGTTCCGGCTTGGCGTCGCCCTGGGCCACGACGCTGAGCACGCAGGCGTATTTGCCACGGCCCACCCGCCAGACGTGCAGATCGGTGACGACCGCCGAAAGCTCGGCCGCTTCGACGGCTTCGCGCACTTCCTGCACTACCGGCGCATCCATCTCCGCATCCAGCAGCACGCGACCTGAGTCGCGCAGCAATCCCCAGGCCCATACGGTCACCAGCACGGCGCCGGCAATGCCCATCACGGCGTCCAGCCAATCGGCGCCCCACAACTTGCCGCCGATCAACGCGACGATCGCCAGCACCGAGGTACCGGCATCCGCCAACACGTGCAGATAGGCCGCGCGAAGATTGAGATCGCCATGCCCATGTGCATGACCGTGACCGTGATCATGGTGGTGGCTGTGACCATGGCTGTGATGGTGGTGATGCCCATCGCGCAGCAGCCAGGCGCAGGCCAGATTGACCGCCAGTCCCAATACCGCGAGCGTAATCGCCTGCTCGTAGCGGATCGGCAATGGCGCGAACAGCCGTTGAACCGATTGGAACGCCATCAGCGCCGCAACCCCGAGCAGCAGAATGGCGCTGGTATAGCCGCCCAATACTTCGATCTTCCAGGTGCCGAACGCAAAACGCCCATCGCCGGCGTAACGACGGGCGCAGGCATAAGCCAGCGCCGACAGTCCCAGGGCCAACACATGCGATGCCATGTGCCAGCCGTCGGCGAGCAACGCCATCGAGTTGAATATCCATCCGCCGGCAATCTCCAGCACCATCATCGTGGCAGTCAAAGCCACCGCTCGCCGCGTGTTGCGCTCGGCGAGCGGATTGCCTTCGTTGAAATCGTGGCTATGCCGAAGCGATTCGGCGGCGGTTTCCAGATTCATGATGAGGTACAGTGGAATATACCCCCCCATGGTATACGAGACCTACCGACATGTCGCACGTGATCAAGAACAAAGCCCGCCTGCTGACGCGCACGCGGCGCATCCAGGGCCAAGTCAACGCATTGGAAAAGGCATTGTCCGAAGGCGCCGAATGCATCGCCGTACTCACCCAGATCGCCGCCGTACGCGGCGCCGTGCAAGGGCTCATGATCGAAGTACTCGACGATCATCTGCGCGAGCATCTATCCGGCGAGGAAGACGCCAAGGCGCGCGATGCCGAAGTCACCCAGGTGATGGGAATCCTGCGCTCCTACTTCAAATGACTTCGCATGCATCGTCCCTGTGCCGAGATCCGGCGCGGATGAGTCGCGACTGTAAATCCAAGCTTTAGACACGGATTAACGCGGATAAAAAGCGTTTACTGCTTATCCGCTTCTTTCCGCATTAATCGTGTCAAAAGCTTTTAGCTGTTCTTCCGGTCGCGACTGACGTCGCTCCTACAACATCGGGATTGGATTTGTAAGCCGCGTCGCTGCTCAGGTCATCTCGCGCCACGCCGAGCCCAGCACGCGCCAGGCCGAACGCAGGAATAGCAACAGCAGGACCATTGCGATCAGCAGGTCTGGCCATCCTGCGCCGAATATCCACACGCCCAGCGCCGCCGCCAGCACGGCGAAACCTTCATAAACGTCGTTGCGCGAGCATTCCCAGGCCGATGCCAGATTGATGTCGCCGCCCCGGTAAGGCATCAGCAATTTCAGGCATACCAGATTGGCCGCCAGGTTCAGCAGCGCGATCAGCCCCATGCCTTCGAACAACGGCACCTCCGGGTGGAACAGCCGCCAGGCGATCTGCGCGGCCACGGCGACCGCGGCGCCCAGAATCAGTACGCCTTTCAAAAACGCGACCCGCGCCTTGGCCTGGAGACCGGCCCCGACCACCGCCAGGCTCATTGCGTACGTCAACGCGTCGCCCAGGTTGTCCAAAGCCCCGGACAACAACGACGAGGAACGGCTGTACCACGCCCCGGCGACCATCATCAGGAACGTCAGCAGATTGATCGCCAACACGATGACCAGCACCCGGCGCTGCCGCGCTTCCAGGGCGCGCACATCGATGGTTTTTCCGCAGCCGCAGCAGCTATCGGTCATGTTGATCGGGCTTTTCCAGAGTCCGTAACGATACCGCGCCGCGGTCCATCCTTGTAGGAGCGACGTGAGTCGCGATGAGCTTTACCGGTAAAGCCTCATC
>CBFGZY010000024.1:0-52823 GCA_965653375.1 uncultured Pseudoxanthomonas sp. | reverse complement strand
CTCCCCGCTCCACCAGCGTATGCTTCGCACGCTGCCGGGCAGACGGGTGAAATCCATGGCCAAGGTGATGCTGGCATCGTCGCTGACGCGTTGGTTGCCGGAAGCACAGCGTGGGGCGCAGGGCGAGTTGTCGCTGGAAGTTGCCGGCGACACTGTCGATGAAGTGTTGAATTCGCTATTTCTGTTGCACCCCTCGCTGCGCGGCTATGTGTTGGACGAGCAGGGTGTGGT
Source organism: uncultured Pseudoxanthomonas sp. (assembly GCA_965653375.1). Taxonomy (GTDB): domain Bacteria; phylum Pseudomonadota; class Gammaproteobacteria; order Xanthomonadales; family Xanthomonadaceae; genus Pseudoxanthomonas_A. The sequence continues at coordinate 52,592 of CBFGZY010000024.1, read as the reverse complement.
GCGCCATCACGTGGCGGTGATCGTGGATGGCGAAGCGGTACGCGACAAACGGAATCTGGTGCAGCCGCTAGGCAAGCACGGCGAGCTGTACATCATGCAGGCGCTTTCGGGAGGTTGATATGTCCGACCGGTTGTTGGTATCCACGCGCAAGGGCTTGTTCGTGCTGCAACACCAGGCGGGCGCCTGGCGCCTGGCTCGCGAAGCATTCCTCGGCGATAACGTCGCCCTGGCCTTGGCCGATCCACGCGATGGCAGTTGGTACGCCGCGTTGGACCTGGGTCATTTCGGCGCCAAGCTGCATCGTTCGCGCGATCAAGGGCAAAGCTGGGAAGAGATAGCGGTGCCCGCTTACGGCGAACAGGACCAGGTGGTTACCGGCGACGGCAAACCGCCGCAACCGGCCACCTTGCGCCTGATCTGGTCGCTGGAAGCCGGCGGCGCGGCCGAACCGGGACGCCTGTGGGCAGGCACGATTCCTGGCGGATTGTTCCGCTCCGATGATCACGGGCAGAGCTGGCAATTGGTGCGTTCGCTATGGGATCGTCCCGAGCGCAGCGAATGGTTTGGCGGCGGCTACGATCAACCCGGCATCCATTCCATCTGTGTCGACCCGCGCGATTCGCGTTGCCTGCGTGTTGCGATCTCAAGCGGCGGCGTCTGGCGCAGCGACGATGCCGGCGAGACCTGGACGCAGACGGCCGACGGCATGTTTGCCGCTTACTGGCCGGGCGAACGAGCGCGCGATCCGAACATCCAGGATGTGCACCGACTCGTGCAATGCCGCGATGCGCCGGACTACTTCTGGGCGCAGCACCACAACGCGGTCTTTCGCAGCACGCAAGGTGGCGGCCACTGGCAGGACATCCCCAACGTATCGCCGTCGGTATTCGGCTTTGCCGTTGCCGTGCATCCGCGCAGCCCCGATACCGCCTGGTTCGTGCCGGCAGTGAAGGACGAACGCCGGATTCCGGTCGATGCGCGTTTGGTGGTTGCGCGTACGCGCGATGGTGGCACCAGCTTCGAGGCGTTGACCGAAGGCCTGCCTCAAGTCCCCGCCTACGACCTGGTGTACCGGCATGGACTGGCGGTCGACAGCAGCGGCGACCGACTGGCCTTTGGCTCCACCACGGGCGGCTTGTGGACCAGCCAGGATCAAGGCGATCACTGGCAGGCGTTGCCGGCGCGGCTACCGCCGATCCACGCAGTCAGCTTCTCACGCATGTGAAGACGCGGGACGTGATGCCGCGTCGATTCGTCACATCGGTCAACACGTTTTGAAAACAAAATGAAATGTCGACGACGCAAGTTATTGATTCGTAGCGACCATCATCACGTGCGTTTTGCTTTGTGCACGCCGCGTGTAGGCGTAAAGCGCAAAATCCGCTGAACGGCCGTTTACGATTTTCACATGCCGTCCCTCATCGATACGGGAGATTCGCGCAGCAGCGCTTTCCCGAAGACGTGGACCCCTGCCTGCGCGCTGCCGTGCAGGGGTCGAAGTGAGGAGGTTTTTTTCATGGCAAGCAGAACGTCCCGCAACGTCTTACTCGCCGTAAGTCTGTTGACCGTGGCCTTGAGCGGCTGCTCCAACTACATCAAACGCGACGAGTTCGATAGCACCATCGCCGATCTGCGCGCCACCGATCAGCGCCTGCAATCGCAACTCGACACTCTGTCGCAGAAGCACGATGCGCTGGTGACCCAGCTGGCCGGGCGTACGCGCGTGGAAACCGGTGCCCATTTCGCCACCGGCGATGCCACGTTGAGCGAACAGGACAAGCCATTGCTGGATGATTTCGCCCGGGTTATCCGCGAAAGCCATTCGGACGCCGTGATCACGGTGGAAGGTTTCGCTGATCCGGCGGGTTCCACTGCATTCAACCGTCGCCTCGGTCAGCGTCGAGCCGAAGCCATTCGCGACTATCTGGTCGGCGCCGGTCTATCCACCGCACAGGTGCGGGCGGTCAGCTACGGCGAAGACAAGAATCGTCTCGTGCGGCCAGGTGCCACCGGTGAAGCCGGTCGTGACAACCGCCGCGTGTCGCTGGTTGTCGACTACGCCGGCGCACCGCGCACCAACACCACGGCGGCAATGTAAGCAAGCCCGCGGCTGGCGCGATCTGCCATCTGGGTAGGTCGCGCCGGTCCGTCATCTTTTTCGCACCGAGTTGGCGGGTTGGTTTCACCCGCTTGGTGCCGTCGATGTTTTCGCTGGGGATCGCTGATTCTGCGCGCGATCAGCGCCACGCCGTCATGTGCGGCCTACTGTGGTGCGCCGCGACAGATGCCGTGTAGGACGCTCTAGCGTGCTTCTTCACGATCCTTGCTGCCGCGATTTATCGCCAAGTTGGATACGCCCCGGGCTTTGACACTAGACTAGCCGGCAACCCCAAGAGATACGCAGCGCCGAAGCGGCGCTGTGGGATTTTGATGCCCCGGATGCCCCGGATACCCCTCTCGCGCTTACGCATTATTTGTTGCTTCCTTTTGGCTCTGAGTCTGGGGTTGTCGGCTTGCGATGGGCGTTCGCCGGCCGATACTGCTTCCGATGCGCAAGCCCAGGCGCCTGCTACCGAAGAAGACGCCCAGGCCGCCAATGGGGCGGTTTCCACTGCGCCTGTTCAGGAGCCGTCGGTCGCGCCGCCCACGCCGAAGGAGCGCCTGCCGACCGACTGGCCGCCGGTCAAGCTGGAGTCTGGCGAGGCGCTGATCAGTTGCCAGACCGATTACGCGTCCAAAGGTGACGGCGAAAAGCTGGAATCCCTGGCCTTCTTCAGTGTGGTCGACGCACTTTCGCCATGCCAGGAGAGCGGGGTGGTGCGGTTGCGCTACAAGGGCAAGATCGCCTCCGATTTCACCGACCTGGTGATCCGGGTGGCCGATATCGCCGAGCGCATGGGTATCGACAAGCGGATCCTGGATATCGACTCGGCCGGCGGCCAGGTCGAGGACGCCATCAAGGCGGGCGACGCGATCGGCGCTTCGCACTGGAACATCTGGGTGCGGGAAAAATCGGTTTGCCACAGCGCTTGCGTATTCGTGCTGGGGGCCGGGGACAACCGCTTGATCTCCGGCAAGGTGGGTATCCACCGCATCATTCGGATGAGTTCCACCGCCACCACGCGTTCCGAGCTCAACGAAGAATTGCGCGGCGTGTATTCGCGCGTGAAGGATTATCTTGAGCGCAACGGCGTGGCTGTGGCCGTGGCCGACCTGATGATGACCGTGCCGAACCGGAAGCTGCGGTTGCTGGGCAAGACGGAGTTGCAGGAGTACGGCTTGGATGGCACCAACGCCGCCCAGGACGATCTGGATCGCCTGCAACTGATGCGGCGCTGCGGCGAAGCCTTCGTACTGCGCAAGGATGCCTTCATCCGTGCCTTCGATAGCGACTGCAAGGCTTCGGGCGCGGAGTTGGATCAAATGCAGGCCTGCGGGCTGGCGCTGCGCGAACGTTTCGACTTTCCGGATAGCCGGTGCCCGGCCGACAGCCCATTCGCCGAATTCGACCGCGAGAAGAAAACGGCCGGCTTGCCGTAGCGCGTTGTCGCAACGAGTTGGTTGTGGCTAGGCGGAACCGTCAGCCGCGGCCACCACCTTGATCTCCACGTCGTCCAGGACCACCGTCTGGCCCGCATGGATCTTGCAAGTCTTGCGCAGCTCCACCTGGCCATCGACCAGGACTTCGCCGCTGGCGACGATGGCCTTCCCCGCGCCACCGCTATCGCACAGACCCACCAGCTTGAGGAGCTGATTGAGTTCCACGTGTTCGCGTTCGAGTTGGAATTCGATGGTTTGCATGGGGGAAGTGTAGCGGGGGAGCGGTGAGCGGTGAGCGGGAAAGGCTCTGGCTTTGCCCCCTTTAATAAAGGGGGCTACGGGGGATTTGCTGTTGTTTTTGCTGTTGCTTGCCAAGCAAAAGCAAATCCCCCTCAGTCCCCCCCTTTTGCGCTTTTAACAGCCGAATGGCTGGTCAAGGGGGAGGTAAAACCAGAGCCTTTCCCGCCCGCTACCGCCTTCCTACATCCATTTATCTGCGGCTCTCCTGAACACCCAGTCACTTTCAAGCGCAAAAAATCACAACGGTCACAGTTTCCCCGTGAAATATGACTGCCGCCGGTCGGGAACTCGGCCGTACCCTAGCGAACGTCATCTGGGTAGCGGAGAATCGGCACATTCCACGGAGACATTCTTTGAGCGCTGCCCCTACGCTGCCCAATCCTGCTGCACAACTGCGCAAGCTATGCGCTCAGTTCGCCAAGCCCAAGCTCAGCCACGCCATCTGGCAACTCATCAATACGCTGCCACCTTTGCTGATCATCTGGGCCGTGATGGCCTGGAGCGTGGTGGCGGAGTGGGGATATGGCTGGACGCTGCTGATGGCGGTGCCGGCGGCGGGCTTCTATGTGCGGCTTTTCATCATTCAGCACGACTGCGGCCACGGTTCGTTCTTTGCCAATAGCCGCGCCAACGACTTGGTCGGCCGCTGCCTGGGATTGATCACGCTGTTTCCGTACGGGTACTGGAAGAAGACCCACGCCATTCACCATGGCACGTCGGGAAACCTGGATCGGCGCGAAATCGGCGATATCGAAACATTGACCGTCGCCGAATACGAAGCGCGTTCCTGGTTCGGTCGCCTGTGCTACCGCCTGTACCGCAGCACGCCGGTGCTGCTGGGCATCGGGCCGCTTTACCAGTTCGTGATCAAGCACCGTTTCCCATTCGACCTGCCTTTCAGCTGGAAGAAGGAATGGGCCAGCGTGATGGTCAACAACCTGATGCTGGCGATCACCGTGCTGGCGATGGGCTTCGCGATCGGCTGGCATACTGTGTTCCTGGTGCATCTGCCGATCGTGTTGATCGCCGGTGCGGTAGGCGTCTGGTTGTTCTACGTGCAGCACACGTTCGAAGACGCGTATTGGACCAAGAAGGAAGATTGGGACGCCGGCAAAGCCGCCATCGCCGGCAGCTCCTATTTCGACCTGCCGCGTGTGCTCCATTGGTTCACCGGCAATATCGGCTATCACCACATCCACCATCTGGCTGCCCGCATTCCCAACTATCGTCTGCGCGAAGCGTTCGAATCCAGCGAACTGCTGCAGGCCGCGCCACGGCTGACCTTGTGGTCCAGCCTCAAGTGCGCACGGTTGAAGCTGTGGGACGAGGAAGGCCAGAAGATGGTCGGTTTCGGCCGCCGGGCGCGGGTGACCGCTTCGGTTTGACCTGGGTGCGGGGCTTCCGAGCGGAAGCCTGGTCGCGGTTCGCGGGCATTAATTCCAAGGCCGACTAGCGGCTCCGTTGGACCCAGACGGAGCGCTGAAAGGCGTTTCCGCCGCCCCTCGGGTTCATCCCGGGGCGACAGGGAGGGGGCTAAAAGCGCACAATACGCTGCTTGCGTGCGCACTCCGCGACGCCTCGGAGTCCTCCCATGTCTGCTGAACCCACCACATCGCCTGTCCTTTTTGCCGATTTAGGCTTGTCCGCTGCCGTGATGGCGGCGGTCAACGACGTTGGCTACGAATCCCCATCCCCGATCCAGGCGGCCACCATCCCGACCCTGATGGCCGGCAAGGACCTGCTGGGCCAAGCCCAGACGGGTACCGGCAAGACCGCCGCCTTCGCGCTGCCGATCCTGTCGCGGCTCAAGCTCGACCAGAAAAAGCCGCAAGCGCTGGTGCTGGCGCCGACCCGTGAGCTGGCCATCCAGGTGGCGGAAGCCTTCCAGCGCTACGCCGACAAGATTCCCGGTTTCAACGTGCTGCCGATCTACGGCGGCCAGGGCTATGCACCGCAGCTGCAGGCGCTCAAGCGCGGTGTGCACGTGGTGGTGGGAACACCAGGCCGGGTCATCGACCACCTGGATCGCGGCACTTTGGACCTCTCCGAACTGACCACCCTGGTGCTGGACGAAGCCGACGAGATGCTGCGCATGGGCTTCATCGACGATGTCGAGGCCGTGCTCAAGAAGACGCCCGAATCGCGCCAGGTGGCCTTGTTTTCGGCCACCATGCCGACCGCGATCCGCCGCATCGCCCAGACTTACCTGCATGAACCGCACGAAGTCACCATCACCGCCAAGACCACGACCGCAACCAACATCCGCCAGCGCTACTGGTTCGTCAGCGGCATGCATAAACTGGACGCGCTGACCCGCATCCTGGAAGCGGAACCCTTCGAGGCGATGATCATCTTCGCCCGCACCAAGGCGGCGACCGATGAATTGGCCGGCAAGCTGCAGGCGCGCGGTCTGGCGGCGGCGGCGATCAACGGCGACATCCAGCAGGCGCAGCGCGAAAAGACCATCCAGCAGTTGAAGGACGGAAAACTTGATGTGCTGGTGGCCACCGACGTGGCTGCGCGCGGACTGGACGTGGAGCGCATCAGCCACGTCTTGAACTACGACATTCCGTACGACACCGAAAGCTATGTGCACCGGATCGGCCGCACCGGCCGTGCCGGCCGCAGCGGCGAGGCGATCCTGTTCGTCACTCCACGCGAAAAAGGCATGCTGCGCGCCATCGAACGCGCCACTCGCCAGCCGATCGAAGAGATGCAGCTGCCCAGCGTGGAAGCGGTCAACGACAAGCGCGTGGCCAAGTTCCTGGGCCGCATCACCGACACGCTGGCGGCGAACGAAAGCGGCGAGTACCGCAGTCTGATCGAAGGCTACGAGCGCGAACACAATGTGCCTGCGGTCGACATCGCCGCGGCACTGGCGAAACTGCTGCAAGGCGATACGCCTTTGTTGCTGGCGCCAGAGCGCGCACCGGCGCGCCGCGAAAGTTTCGAGAAACCCGCAGGGCGTTTCGATCGTCCGCAGCGGGAAGAGCGCTCGTTTCGCGACGAGCGCCCGAAGCGCCGCGACGATGCACCGTTCGAACGCCCCGCGCGCACTTTCGACAAACCCGCGCCGCGTGAACATTCGCGGATCGAACGCCCTGACCTCGATCGTCCGCGTGCCGACAAGCCGCCGCGTGGGGAAGCGGAAGTGGGCATGGAAACGTTCCGTATCGAAGTAGGCCACGTCCATGGCGTGAAGCCGAACAACATCGTTGGCGCCATCGCCAACGAAGCCGGACTGGAAAGCCGTTACATCGGCCGCATCGACATCCACGACGACTACACCGTGCTGGACTTGCCGGAAGGCATGCCGCGCGAGGTGTTGACGCACCTGAAGAAGGTCTGGGTTTCCGGCCAGCAACTTCGCATCCACAAAGTGGGCGAGGATGCCGGCGAAGCCCCGCCGCGCCGCTTCGGCCCAGGTGCGGGCAAGCCCGCGGGAAGATCTGCTGAAAGAGCAGCTCCCGGAAAGACCGGCGGATTCAAAGGCGCGCCCAAACCGCACGCCTCCAAACCGCACCGCAAAGGCCCGCCCAAGCCGCGCGAGTGACCCGGCATTCGTTGTAGGAGCGGCGTGAGCCGCGACCCTGCCGCGTGAATCCATGCATCGCATGGGTTCACGCTGCGCGGTCGAGTGCGCTATCCACGACTTGTCGGTGAAGACTGGGCAGCGCTTCCAGCTCGGGCCGTTCGGGCAAATTTTCCGGCAACCGCAGATCCCAAGCGAGCCCGAGTTTTTGTAGACCCAGCAACACCCACCAGCCTGGGTCCCATTCGCCCGGATGCAATCCGAGCCTCGCCGAGCCAGGATAAGCGTGGTGATTGTTGTGCCAGCATTCGCCCATGGTCAGCAGTGAGGCGAAGCGAACATTGTGGCCCTGCACGGCGGCGTCACGAATCTCGTAGTGTCGGTGGCCATGGTTGTGGGCGAAATAGCCGATCAGCCAATGGCCGAACATGCCGGCGGTCACCCTGGCGCAGACACCCCAGAACACCCAGCTCCAGCCGCCGATGACAAAGAACAGCAGTGCCCAAGGCAGTTGCTGCGCCATCCAGGTCTGTTGCATCCAACGATAGATCTTGTCGTTGGCGATCCGCGCCTCGATGTCGATACGCGGTGGCCGATCCAGCTTGAGTTCGCAGTTCAATTGCCACCAAGCATCTAGCTGCATCGACCTGCCATGGCGCAAATAGTCGTGGCAATCCGGCAGCCGTTGCGCATAGTCGCGTAGCTCATGCGCGCGGATCATTCCTAGCGGACCATTCAATCCCACCAATACCCCGCAGTAGACCAGCAGGTATTCCAACCATTTTGGACAGCCGTAGCTGTTGTGGATCAGCTTCCGGTGCATTCCCAGGGAGTGTCCGAACAGCAGCACGGTCGCGGTGGAAATCAAAAAAACCGCCACGCCGCTCCAGCTGAAGTTGAGGGCACCGCCCACGGCCGCAGCCAATGCCATGGCGATGAACCAGATAGACCTCACCGGCTCCCAGATCACTTCTCCTTGGACGACATCGCGCTGGGGGCCTGTGCTGACCCGGTGGTATTTCAGGCTTTCCGGCAGGGGATTCATCTGCGCCTCCAATGGCTGAGAAGGGGCGATCCAGGTGGGGTTGACAATTGCGATTAATATATTAACAATATAGTTAAATATGCAATAGACTAATTCAACACAGGAGCAAGGCCATGACGCTGCACATCAGTTATCTGCTGTACCTGGGCATCTCGATCGCCATGACAATCTGGGTGGCGCGCACGCTGTCGAAGAACGGAGAGGTCTTTCTGGTGAAGTGCTTTGGCCAGGATGAAGTCTTGGCCAAGTCGACCAACCATCTGCTGGTGGTCGGTTTCTACCTGATCAACATCGGTTTCATCGCCATGCGCCTGGATGGCTGGGACGCGCAAAAGGCGGTGATGTCGATGATTCCCTACGTCGGCAGCAAGATTGGCCTTTCGGTGCTGGTGCTGGGCGGCATGCACTTTTTCAACATGCTGATGATCTCGCGCTACGGCCGTACGGTCGCCAGCTGGGCATCGGACAACCGGCTTGCGCAGCAGACATCGGAAGCCCGTGGCATTCCGCCGATTCCCCCTGCGTACCGCTGAATCGCAGGCACTACTTTATTGCGAGCGCCCGGGAACAACGGGCGCTTTGGTTCGGGAGGAAATCAGATGGTCCCGCTATTGTCGGCAATCCTATCCGCCACTTTGATCGTTCCGTTGCTGATGTCGCTGTGCGGCTTTGTACCGATCAGGTCTTCCGATCCCACGGAAGGGATGCTGCTCATCACGGCATTCACACTGACGACGCTGATCCACGTGTTGTTATTGGGGTTGCCGGCATTCTTTGCACTGCGCAGACGGGGATGGTTGAAAACAAGCACGATCGCGGCCGCGGGCGGGCTCGCCGGTGCGCTGCCGATGGCGCTGATCACTTGGCCGTATCCTCTGTGCCAACCGTATCTTTATTCGAGTTCCGGCGCATGGCACGGCAGGCAGGTCGACTTCATAGCCGACGGCCTGCCCACGATATTCGGATGGTTCAGCTACCTGGAAGGTGTGGCAACATTTGGCCTGCTGGGTGTCGCCAGCGCGCTGGCGTTCTGGTTTACATGGTTATATTGCCATCGTGCTTTACCCGCTCAGCTTTCCACCTGTATTCCCAAGGCAATAGACGGATTTCATGATCCGCGGATGAAATGAGTACCGATAAGATTTTCGAGGCCCTGGCGTCTTCGCCACGGCGCCAGATACTGGCCTACCTCTCCGAGCAGGAGTTGCCGGCGGGCGACATTGCCGCCCGTTTCGAGATGAGTGCGCCGGCGATATCGCGGCACCTCGCGGTCCTGGAAAACGCAGGCCTGATCGTCGGCGAGCGCCGGGGCCAGTTCGTGGTCTACAAGCTTGTGCCGGACAACCTGGTGAACACGCTGAGCCAGTTCGCATTCGAGATCTGCCCCGTGGGCGGTCCGCTCAAGCGCGAAGCCCGCAAGGCGAAAAAAGCGGCTCCATAAGCAAGTTATTTGCGGGACACCACAGTCTTGATCGCCGATAATGGCGGCATGACCACTCGCCTCAACAAGCACATCGCCGAAACCGGCTTCTGTTCGCGCCGTGAGGCCGACCGTCTGATCGCCGAGCGGCGCGTGACCGTCAATAACCTGCCCGCGGGCATGGGGGCCGTGGTGGGCGAGGGCGACGAGGTGAAGGTCGACGGCCAACCGTTGCGCGCACGCAGCAAGCGCGCTGGCGGCCGTAAGCACGTCTATATCGCCCTCAATAAGCCGGTAGGGATTACTTGCACCACCGAGTCGGCGGTGAAGGGCAACATCGTCGATTTCGTCGGGCATCAGGAACGTATCTTCCCGATCGGTCGCCTGGACAAGGATTCCGAAGGCCTGATTCTGCTGACCAGCAATGGCGATATCGTCAATGAAATCCTGCGTGCCGAGAACCGGCACGAGAAGGAATACTTGGTTGCGGTCAATCGTCCGGTGACGGACGAGTTCTTGCGCGGGATGGCGCGCGGGGTGCCCATCCACGGGAAAACCACCTTGCCTTGCCGCACCAGCAAGATCGCCAAGTTCGGTTTCCGCATCGTGCTGACCCAGGGCCTGAACCGGCAGATTCGCTTGATGGCCGCCGCATTCGATTTCCGCGTGACCCAACTGCGCCGCGTACGTATCGACAACGTCAAGCTGGGTGCATTGAAACCCGGCCAGTGGCGCAACCTTACCGACCAGGAACTGCAGGGATTACTGCCGCAACAGCAGGCCTGGTGAAGCAATCGAGCGCAGGTGTCGCTCCAGGCTATCTGCGCCTGATCCATTGATCCGCGTCAATAAACGACTCACCGCAGCAGGCGTATCCTTCGCCTGGAAGGGCGGCTCACCGCCGCTGCCATGCGCGGAGTACGACGATGAAGATCCTGTTGGCAGTAGACGGTAGCGAAACCGGCCTGAAGGCGGCTCGCCATGTAGTGACCTTGACCAAATCGCTGAAGGCCGCGCCGGCAATTACGTTGATGCATGCCGATCCGCCGCTGGAGAAGGCGGTTGCGCTGGAACTGGGTGAGAAAGGCTTGGCCAAATATCACGCGGATAACGGCGAGAACGCACTGAAGAAGGCCCGAGCCGCGCTCAAGCGCGCCGGCGTGGCCTTCACCGAGCGCCCGCTGGTCGGCGAACCCGCGGCGACTATCCTCAAGCAAGCCAAATCCAGCCGGGCCGATCTGATCGTGATGGGAACCCATGGTCGCGGCGCGCTGAAAAGCCTGATCGTGGGTTCGGTAACGCAGAAGGTCATTTCCACCAGCAGCCTGCCGGTAACGGTGGTCCGCTAGGAATTTGTTTGCGAGGCCATGTTTGTGGCGTTGCTTCGCCCTCTTTGACGAGCCATTCGGCTGTTGAGAGGCACCGAAGGGGGGGCTACGCGGATTTACCTTTCGCTTTTTTAGAGCAAGAGCAAATCCCCCTCAGTCCCCCTTTACAAGGGGGAGGTAAAACAAGAGCTTCCCCGTTTCCCGTTTCCAACTCAATCAACCATTCCCTTGGCTTCCGACGTGCCCAGCACTTCCGGATGCTGCACGTCTTCTCTGGGTTTTTTCCGGCCCAACAACGGGTGCAGGAATACCGCCGCCAAGATGATCGCCACGCCCAGGTAGAACAGCGGCGTCAGTTCGCGCTGTTCGCCCAGTAGCACGATGGCCAGCAGGATGGCGTAGATGGGTTCCAGATTGGTTACCAGTTGCACCGAGTAGGCGCTGAGATGGCGTAGTGCGATCAGGGACAAGGCGAACGGAAGCAGCGTGCAGAGCAGCGACAATCCCAGCAGCAACGCGCCGTCCCATAGCCCGGGCAGGACCAACAGATCGCCGGCGAAAGAAGGGAAGACGATCGGCATCAACGGCGCCAGCACCGTCAGCAGCAGCGTGCCCGCACCCAGTTCCACGGCGGTGATCGTGAGCGGCTCGCCATGATCGACCAGGCGTTTGTTCAGTGAGCCGAACAACGCCACCAGCAAAGCGGATACCGCGCCGACGGCGACGCCGGTCCGCATGGTGTCGGGGACGCCTCCCACCACCATGGCCACGCCCGGCAGTACTGCCAAGCCGAATGCCAGTTCGCGGGGCGAAAAAGGCCGCTTGGCCAACCAGGGTTCCACTACCGAGGTAAACGCCGGCGCCAGCGCAATGCAGGTGGCGGCCACCGAGGCATTGGCCAGCTTGATGGCGCCGTAGAACGTCAGCCAGTGCAGTGCTACCAACGCACCGATGCCGGAATAGGCCAGCAACAGCCGCGGCGGCATGGCCCGCAGACCGCGCCATACGCGCGGCAGCAGCGCCAGCGCAACGACCACCAGCAGCATGCGCCACCACACCAGCGGCAGTGCGGGCAGACTGATCATCTTGCCCAGGATGGCGGTGAAACCCCAGAGCAATACGCAGAAATGGATTTGCAGCTGGGCTTTGGCGGTAGGCGTCATCGGCATGTTCGTATTGTCGCCGATGCGGGCCTATGCTGGGCAGAGGTTGCCCTCCGCCATGACAGAGGAAGTTCGCAATGGCTGACGAATACGCTGTTTTTCTCTCGGATCTGTTCGCAGGTCTGGGGCCAGTGGAGCTGCGACGGATGTTCGGTGGCCAAGGCCTGTATCACGACGACCTCATCATCGGTCTGATCATCGGCGAAGCACTGTTCCTCAAGACGGATGAGGAGACGAGGCCGCTATTCCAAGCAGGCGACGGCTCTCCTTTCGTTTACACCGGCAAGGGGAAACCCGTCACGACGAGCTATTGGTCGCCGCCGGTGGAGGCATTCGAGTCTGCGGAGGACATGTTGCCTTGGGCGCGGCTGGCGCAAGAGGCCGCTTTGCGGAGTGCTGCACGCAAGCCGGCGAAGCGGAAAAGCCCCGCAGGGAGCAAGCGGTCGTAGAGCGGAGCGCGCGTTTCGCTGTTTTGTGACGCCGCAATGATTCATGGCCGGCGCATGTCCGGCGGTACAGGACGCACGGATGAGTGTCTTGTGGGAGCGACGTAAGTCGCGACGTTGACGGTTCCGGTCGCGACTGACGTCGCTCCTACAGGATGGCTACACCGACACTGCCGCCATGTCGGATTTGCAGTCAACATAGAATCTCGGCGCCGCAAGGCAATCGTGGCATCCTTGGCCGACTCTTCGAGGAGTAAGCGCATGCTGGCCAATCCTGGAATCGGTACCGTTGGGCGTGGGTTCGCCGCGCTGGTCGCCTTGGTGGCGCTGGCATCATTGGTTCTGCAGTACGTATTGATTCTGGGGGCGACGCGCGAGGATCTGGGACTCGCATTGGCGTCGCTGCGCTATTTCAGTTACTTCACCATCCTCAGCAATATCGCCGTCTTGCTGGTGACGCTGCACGCCGCGTTGGCATGGCCAGGATTTTTCTCGCGGCTGACGGTGCGCGGCGGCGTCGCGCTCTATATCGCGATAACCGGCGGCATCTACTTTTTCATCCTGCGGCATTTGTGGAACCCGCAGGGCCTGCAGTGGTGGGCTGATACGGGCCTGCACTACGCCGTGCCACTGCTGTATCTGACCTGGTGGTTGGTTTGCGCACCCCATGGCGGTTTGTCATGGCGGCAGGCGGGTGCTTGGCTGGCTTTCCCTGCGCTTTATGTGTGCTGGGCTTTCTTGCGCGGCGCGTGGGTGCATGAGTATCCGTACCCCTTCATCGATGTGGCGCAGCTGGGGTGGCCGAAGGTGTTGACGAACTCCGTCGGCATGCTGCTGCTGTTCGTGGTAGTGGGTTTGATGTTGATTGGGTTGGATCAACTGCTTGGGCGGCGGCCGCGGGCGTCGTTGTAGGGCGGGTCTTGACCCGCCATCGTCATTTCGCCGCTGGTCGTCGGAGCTCAGGCATGGCAATGGCGGGTCAAGACCCGCCCTACGGCCGAATGGCTGGTCAAGGGGAAGGAAAGCCGAGAGCCTCCCGCCTCCCAGCCGGGCTAGACGCATCAGGGCGAACATGCGATGTTCGCGCGGTTTTTGGATGCCGACCGATAGCTGATGACGAGCGTTGACGAAAAGACCGGGGCGCATCGGCCCTTCAATCGCAGCGATGCCAAGACGCTGGGGCTTTCCGCGTTGGGTGGGGCGCTGGAATTCTATGACTTTGTCGTTTTCGTCTTTTTCACTCAGGCACTGAGTCAGCTGTTTTTCCCCGCGGGCACGGCACCGTGGCTTTCGCAATTGCAGGTCTACGGCATTTTCGCGGCAGGTTATCTGGCGCGTCCGCTGGGTGGCATCGTGATGGCGCACTTCGGCGATCTGGTCGGGCGCAAACGGATGTTCACCCTCAGCGTATTCCTGATGTCGGTGCCGACGCTGCTGATCGGATTGCTGCCCACGTACGCCCAGATCGGGGCGCTGGCGCCGGTGCTGTTGCTGGTGCTGCGCATCCTGCAAGGCGTTGCGGTAGGCGGCGAAGTGCCAGGCGCCTGGGTTTTCGTGGCCGAACACGTACCGCGCCGCCGTGTGGGTTTCGCGTGCGCCACTCTTACCGCGGGATTGACCGCCGGCATCCTGATCGGCTCATTGCTCGCTGCCTGGATCAATACCCGCTTCGCCCAGCAGGAAGTATTGGAGTGGGTGTGGCGCGTGCCGTTCCTGCTGGGCGGCGTGTTCGGCTTCGTTGCCGTCTGGCTGCGCCGCTGGCTGCACGAGACGCCGGTGTTCGCCGAAATGCGCGAACGCCGCCAACTGGCGCAAAGCCTGCCGGTGAAGCAGGTGCTTGCCCATCACCGTGGCGCGGTGGCGATTTCCATGCTGGTGTCCTGGCAGCTGACCGCCGCGATAGTCGTTGTGGTGCTGATGACGCCGACGCTGGCGCAAGCGTTGTTTCAGGTACCGCCGGCATTGGCCTTCCATGGCAACAGCATGGCGACCTTGTCGTTGATATTCGGTTGTTTGGCTGCAGGTCTCGCGGTCGACCGATTCGGCGTGGCGCGGTCGCTGTTGGTTGGTTCGGTGAGCTTGGCGGTTTGTAGCTACGCGTTGTATCTATACCTGGCGTCCGGCAGTGGCCCGTACTTTGTGGCTCTGTATGCGTTGGCGGGATTCTTCTGCGGTGTCGTCGGCGTGGTACCGGCGTTGATGGTGGCGGCGTTCCCGCCGGTGATTCGCTTCTCCGGACTGTCGTTCTCCTACAACGTCGCCTACGCCATTTTCGGCGGACTGACGCCGCCGCTGATCGGTTATCTGTCCAAGGCCTTGGGTGGATTGGCGCCATCGCACTACGTGGCGTTTACCTGTCTGATCGGTATTGGAGTTGCGGGATATCTGCTCGCTAGGCGACCGCCGACGTACTAAGCCGATCAGTCGCCACCCAGGCGCTGCAGCAGTGCCATCGCGGCGGCCGGGTTGCGTTCCTTCGCGCTGCTGATGAAGTAGATGAAGACCTCGCGCTTCGACGATGGCGCTGTCGGGCCGATATGCGGCAGGTCTTGCGGATCGCCGCCGGCCGCCCATTCCGTAGCGCGTTTGGCCCATTGATCCAGTTCCGGACCCGGATAGCCGGTGTCGATGGGGCGGGAACGCATCAGGCGCGCGTATACGAAATCGCTGGTGAGATCGGCAAAGGAAGGATGTTCGCTGGAGTCGGTGAACACCGTCGCTACATCGTGACGCCGTGCCAGCGCCAGTAGTTCGGCATCGATGATGGTCGGGTCGCGCAGCTCCAGCGCATGGCGCAGACGGTGGCGGCCATGCTTGCGCGGCAGCGATTGCAGGAAACCCGCCAAGTCGTCGCGATCGATTTTGCGGCCTTTCTCGAACTGCCACACCAGCGGTCCCAGCTTGCTGCCCAGTTCGCTGATGCCGCCTATGAAGTCTTCGATCTGTGCCTTCGCCCCCGTCAACGAGCGCGCCTGCATGATGCGCTTGGGTGCCTTGGCCGAAAACATGAAATCTTCCGGCGTTTCATCGCGCCACTTCGCATAGGTGGCGGGTTTCTGCGTGCCGTAGTAGGTGCTGTTGATTTCGATGGCAGTGACGTGGCGGCTGGCGTATTCCAGCTCGCGCCGCTGTACCAGCCCGGCAGGGTAGAAATTGTCGCGCCAGGGCGCGAAGTTCCAACCGCCGATACCCGCGCGGATGCCGTGGGAGGCGCTGCTTTCTTGTGTGGAGAACAGATCGCTCATCGGTTGTGTGGAATCGAGCGGGGGAAAGGGGCACTGATCATACCGATGATGCCATGGATTCGCAGTGCTCTCATTCGGCCTGATCCGCCGCTGTGGCGAAGCTCGTGTTTGGTGAACGTTGAAGCCTGGTTGTCCTCGTTCGGAGAGAAAAGAACCAGCGCGTTCAAGTCCCCCGTATCTCGTATGCCTGCCCGTCCCAATATTCCTTGATGGCGATGATGTTGGGCAGAATGCTTCGGAACGCCGATACCAAGCGTGCTTCCAGGTGACTGCCTGCTGCCGACTCCAGCGCTTCCATCGCGCGATCCAATGGCCAGGGATCTTTGTATGGGCGCCGAGTGGTCAAGGCGTCGAACACGTCGGCGACCGCGACGATACGTGCCGACTCGGGAATGTCTTCGCGCGCCAGTCCGTTGGGATAGCCGCTGCCATCCCAGCGCTCGTGATGATAGAGCGACACCTCGGCGGCCAACTGGAACAGTGGCGCTTCGCTTTTGCTGAGGATTTCATAGCCTATCCGCGGGTGGGTCTTCATGATCTTCCATTCATCCTCATCCAGTTTGGCGGGCTTCTTGAGGATGGCATCGGGAATGCCGATCTTGCCGGTGTCGTGCATAGGCGCGGCTTGCTCGAGCAGGGCGGCGCGTTCCTGGTCCCAGCCCACCGCGACCGCCAGCGCGCGCGCGTAAGCGGCCATGCGCCAGATATGCGTGCCGGTGTCGGTGTCGTTGTAGTGCCCGGCCATGCCGAGCATCTGAATGGCATCGCGGTAGCTTCTGTTCAACGCCGAGGCACGCACCAGCGACAGGTGGGTACGCACCCGCGCCCGCAGAATGTAAGGCGATACCGGCTTGGCGATGTAGTCGACGCCTCCGCACGCGAAGCCCTCGCGCTCGTCCACTTCCTTGTCCAGCGATGTTACGAAGATGATGGGAATGTGCTCGGTCGTGGGATCGCTTTTGAGCGTATTGGCCACCGTGTAGCCGTCGATATCCGGCATATCGACGTCCAGCAGGATCAACGAAGGCTGGTGCTTGGCGGTGGCCTGCAGCGCTTCGACACCGTTGCGGGCGAAGACCAGCCGATATTCCTCCTGCAACACCTGTCGGATCAGAGCCAGATTGTTGGGCTCGTCGTCGACGCAGAGAATAGGGCGATGAGGCATGGGAGCTCCTGGCGCGCTCTAAAGAGTCATGCGGCGGTTTCGGGATTGGTGATGGCTTCGCCGGGCAGCGAGGCCAGCCAGTCCTTCACTGTGGTTTCGGCCGAACGGAAATCGAACTCGTCGATGTACTTCTGCAGCTTGCGCAATCGCTCGGGAGGAACCAGGCCGTTCAATGGCGTCAACTTCGGCTCGATCTGTGCCGGGTCGTCGCTGTCCAGCGATTGCAACAGCGCTTGCAGGTGCTGGCGAAGCTGCGAAGCGTTTTCGGCAGCGAACGGTTTGTTCTCGGAGGCGGCGGCATCAGCGGCGCCGGGCGTCCCGGCATAGCTGGCGATGTCTGCCAAGGTCTCGCGCAGAACCAATTGCAGCGCGTTCAGCAGGTCCGATACGTCGCCGCTGCCGTGCAGCGCCGCTTCTATCTCCGCGGTGATGGATGCCACCGTGGGTAGCGCCAGTGATCCGGCCGCACCGCGCATTTTGTGCAGGTAGGAGGCGGCTGCATCCCGTTCGCCACGGTGGAGATGATCGCCGATCTCCTGGGCCGCATGCGAGTAGTTGCGGCTGAATTGACTCAGGTACTTCCGGTACGGGGCTTCCTCCCGCCAGTACGCCAGACCACGCTGTACATCCAGCAGCTGCGGGTCGGGTCCTTCTTCGTCGGCCACAATGGGTATGCCGTCGTCGTTGTCCGTACTTTCGATCAGTAGCTCCAGCGCCGTCGCCGGAATGGAGTGGGTGGGGCTCAGGCGAACGATCACGTCCACCAGTTCGTCCACTTCGAAAGGTTTGGCGACGAATGCGTTCATGCCGGCGGCCAATGCGGCATCCTGCTGGCGCTTGAATGCGCCAGCGGTCAATGCGACCACCGGCAGGTGTGCCATGGCGGGGATCTGACGGATGCGCCGGGTTGCTTCATACCCATCCATCTCGGGCATCTGCACGTCCATCAGAATCACGTGAAAGCGTCCTGGGCCACTGGCGATGCAATCGAGCGCATCGCGGCCGTCGCTGGCCAGTTCGACCAATGCGCCCTCGCTTTCCAATATCCGCTGCGCGACTTCCCGGTTGATGTCGCTGTCGTCGACCACCAGCAGGTGCAAGCCGCGTAGCCGTTGCGCGTTCCGCGAGCCATGCTTGCGCGGGCCGGTATGGCGGCCGCGCTTGGCCAGCGAATCCATGATGACGTTGAACAGTGTAGAAGCCGTGGCCGGTTTGGTAAGGACCGCGTCGATGATGTCGCCTTTCAGATTCTGCTCCAGCAGTTTCCGTTCATGAGCGGTCACCATGATGATGATCGGCTGGCGTTGGGCGCTGGCCTGCCTGCGAATGGCCTCGGCAGCGGCCAATCCGTCCACGTGCGGCATCTGCCAGTCCAGCAGGATGATGTCGTAGCGATTCGCGGGATCGCTGTGCTCGCCCGCGTCGTGTGCGGCTGCGGCAATCGCGGCTGCGCCCGATTCGACCGCCTGCACGCTCCAGCCGAAACTCTGGATGATCGCGACCAGGTTCGCGCGCGCCAGATCATGGTCGTCGGCGACCAGCACCTGGTGCGGCAGTTCGCGTCCGTCCTCGGGGCCGAGGGATTCATCCAGTTCAAACGAAACGACGAAGGAGAATTCACTGCCGCGGCCCGGCTCGCTGTCCACCCGCAATTCGCCACCCATCAAGTTCACCAGGCGGCGGCTGATGGTCAGGCCCAGTCCGCTGCCGCCGAAATTGCGAGTGGTGGAAGTATCCACTTGATTGAAGGCCGAGAAGATGAGGTCCTGCTTCTCCTTGGGAATGCCGATGCCGGTGTCGCGCACCGAAAACTCCAGGCTGACTTTTCCGGCTGCGCTGGTTTTCAAACGGCGCACGGACAGCATCACATCGCCACGCTCGGTGAACTTGATGGCGTTGCCCACCAGATTGATCAGAACCTGGCCCAGCCGCAACGCATCGCCCTTCAGGCAGCGTGCGCCGGGGGGTGGGGGAGACACCACCATCTCCACCGGTTTGGTGCCTACCGCCGAGGACATCAGCGCGGCCATGTTCTCCAGCACTTCGCCCAGGTCGAAGGATTCGTTTTCCAGTTCGATCCGGCCGGCTTCGATCTTTGAGAAGTCCAGCACGTCGTTGATGATCGCCAGCAGCGAGCGCGCCGAGCTATTGATCTTGCGTGCCATGTCCTGCGCCGCAGGCGGCAGTTCGCTTTTTTCCAGCAGGTACACCATGCCCAGGATGGCGTTCATGGGCGTGCGGATTTCATGGCTCATGTTGGCAAGGAAATCGCTCTTGTAGCGATTGGCGCTTTCGGCGGCACTCATCGCCTGGTGGAGCTGCTGCTCCTTGGATTTGCGTTCTGTCAGGTCCACGGCAATGCGCAGATGCCCGATGATTTCGCCGTCTTCGCCGCGCAGTGTGCTTAGGGTCAGCAGCACGGGCAGGCGCGAGCCGTCCTTGCGGACGAAGATCCATTCGTCGGTGTCGCCTTTATCGGCATCGCCCGGTGAAGCGGGGCCGGTACGCGCAGTTAGCTCGTCATGATCATGGATGACATCGACGCTCCGGCGGCCGATCACTTCCTCCGCACGGTAACCCAGCATAGCTTCTGCAGCGGGATTGAACAGGGTGATGGTGCCGTGGTTGTCGGTAGCGACGATTGCGTAACCGGCATGGGCCAGGATGGCGCGTTGCAATAGCGAGTAGGTCTGGATCTGCGCGGTGCGCTCGGCCACCTGCTGTTCCAGCGTCGCGTTCAACTCCATCACGTGCGCTTCGGCGCGCTTGCGTTCGGAAATGTCGATGATCGAAGCGAGTGTGTACTTGCCCTCGGAGGTTTCGATGGGATTGAGGCCGATTTCCAATGGCACCAATGCGCCGTCGTTACGAAGCCCGTACAAGTCGCGGCCGGCACCCATTGGGCGTGTTTCCGGATGCTGGAAATAATGATTTATGTAGTCGCCATGATGACCGCGCACCGCCGGAGGCAGCAGCTTGGAGATGTGATGGCCGACCAGCTCGCGCCGTGGCCAGCCGAACAGTTCCTCCGCCTTGCGGTTGGCCAGTGCCATCACGCCATCCTGATCGATCATCAGCATTGCGCTGGACGACGCCTCCACGACCAGCCGAAAACGCTCCTCAGCGCGCAACCGGTCGGTGATGTCGTGCAGGATATGCGATACCCCCACGATGCTGCCGTTCCTGCCCAGAATGGGCGATGGGCTGACCAGTACGTCGATGAGATGACCGTCGCGATGCCTGCGTTGGCTGGTGAAACTGGACACCGTCTGCCCCGACATGATGTCCGTGAGCAGATCGTGTTCGTCCGGATGCTCCGCCGGTGGCGCGATCAGTGCTTGCAGTGGTTTGCCGATCGCATCTGACGGCGAATAGCCGAACATGCGTTCTGCGGCGCGATTCCAATGCGTCACTACGCCGTGGGTGTCCTCCGCAAGAATCGCGTCGGTCGAGCTTTCCACCAGCGCGGCCATGCGGGCCTGGTCCAGCGACACGTGGTAACGGCGTTGCCGATTCAGCAGGAAAAAATACACCAGGGCGGAGACCAGCAATGCTATTGCAGCGACCGCGCCGCCGACCGCAGTCGGCGATGTCTGATTGAGGCTGGCGACGAACGATGGCCGTGCCTTGATACCCAACTCCCACTGCTGGCCATAAGCGGTGATCGGCTGCTGGTCACTGAGCCCCGAAGCCGCGGGTTGCCGATAGTCACGGGTGAAATAGAAGGGCGCCTTGGGCGATGTGGAGTCGCCATCCCATAACGCCAGCGAGTAGTCGCTTTCGGCCAAATCGAAATCATGGAGCACTTCATCGATGCTGATCGGCGCAAACGACCAGCCGAACGTGGACTGCAGGCGTTGCTCGGGCGTATCGGTCACGGCGCCGACGCGATAGATGGGCAACAGCAACAGAAAACCGTGGCGGGGTTTGGACGCGTTCTGCAGCAAAGTGATGGGGTTGGTCAGAATCGGCATGCCGGTGCGCGCAGCCTGGATCGCTGCGGCTTGGCGATTGGCTTCCGAGGCGATATCCAGCCCTATTGCCTCGCGGTTGTTTTTCTCCGGTTCGATATAGCGGATGACGAACCGGTCGCCGTTGTGCGGTTTGATCTGATGGATGGCGAACGTTGGAGTATCGTCGCGGCGCGCGATGTCCAGAAAGGCGTTTTCGTCCGCGCGCGGAACACGATGGATATAGCCATAGCCGCGCACGCCGGGAAATTCGCGTTCGTAGTCCCGTGACTGGCTGTACTCGCGAAAACGCTGATGAGTGATGGATTCGCCGCCCGCGGCGATCACCGCGCCACGTGCTCCCCGCAGGCCGGTTTCATAGAGGCTGATGCGGGCTTTAAGCTCGTTGGCGACCCGATGGCTCAGCACCTGGAAGCGCGCCTGGCGCTCCTGCCGGTTGCTGCGGTCCAGTTGGAGACTCACCAACGCGGCGATCGCCAACCCGACCAGGAGCACGAGCAGCGCGACTCGTTTCGGGCCCGACAAGGCGCCGGATACCGCTTCTCCTTGGTGTTTCCCCATACGCTTCAGCCCCCGGTGATCAGTGCATCCTGTTCCGATCCCACAACCGCCGCGACATCACGGCAGCCGTGGAGGTTCCTACTGGCGGTTCAGCGTCGCTCGGTCGCTTGCTTCGCATTCTCAGCGCTGCAATTGCGCAGCGTGCCGGGATATGTGTAGCCGTTCCCTGGGGGGTGGTCGGGCCAGCGTGTATCGGGCGATCAGTTGAACCGTGTTCCCCTTGCGATCCTTCTTGAACGGGCAATGCCGCTTGCAGGGAAAATATCGCTGCAGCGGCAGGGTATTAACGGGCCGAATGTAAGTCACATTTGCGGGCAGCACAAGGCTGCTTCCACCCTCACGATGGTGAACAAAGCAAGCGTATTCGGGGCGTGGATTGGCCGCTGGTCGCGCCTATTTCCGTTGCTGGGAAAGCTCAGGAGCCGGCGGATTCGTCCTTCCACGGGTCGTAGCTGCCGAACCACCAAAGGTGGCCTTCCAAGTCTCGACAGGCGTAGCCGCGACCGCCATAGCCTTGGTCGGCGAGCTCGATGACGATCTCGGCGCCGGCGGCCTTGGCGCGGGCGTAGTGGGCATCGGCATCGGCAACGATCACGCAGGGACTCTGGGTCTGCTTCATGCCGATGGAGGCCGGTTGCACGATGTGATTCGCCCACTCGCTGCCGCCGTTGCCGGCCGAGCTCAGCATGATCATGCCGTTGCCGAAGGTCAGCTGTGCGTGATGGACGGTGTCGGCATCGGCGTATACCGCATGGCGCTCGAAACCGAAGGCATTGCACAGCCAGTCGATGGCGACATGCGCTTTGCGGTAGCGCAGGCAGGGAATGATGGTGACGGTGGTATCGGCGGCAAGCGTCATGGCGTTCTCCTCTCTTGGTGGCAGAGCGCGGAGCGGTGTGGCGCAGGATAGCCGAATGGGGTGAAGCGGGTGTTTATTGGCGGCGATTGCTTTGACCGTCCTGTTGTAGGAGCGACGTGAGTCGCGATGAGGCTTTACTGATAAGGCCTCATCGCGACTCACGTCGCTCCTACAACGGGGCGTGCTTGAAGCCGGCGGCAAAAGCCGCCGGCTGCGTGGCGTTACTTGATCGGTTCGTCCAGCATCAGCTGACGGACAAAGCGCACCGGCGGCGCGCCGTAGGACAGCACTTGGTCGTGGTAGGCCTTGAGGTTGAACTGCGCGCCTTGCTTCGCTTCGACGGCCTTGCGCAGGTCGAAATGTTCCTGCACGCCGACGAAGTAGGTAGGTAGCTGAGCGGAAGTCAGTTGCGCACGGCGCCATTTTCCTTCGGCTTCGGACTGCTGCTGGAACGTCTGGCGGACCATCAGGTCGAGTGCCTGTTCGCGCGTCCAGTTGTCCACTTGCACGCCTTGATCGAGGATGGCGTTGGCGATGCCGCGCAGATAGAACTTCAACTGGACGAGACGGAACAGAGGGTCGTTATCCAAGTAGCCGGCGTCGGTCATCATCTTCTCGGTGTAGACCGCCCAGCCTTCGGCGAACATGCCCGAGCGCAGCACCGCGCGCAGCGTCGACGGGAACTTGGCCGAATGCCAGCCTTCCAGGTAATGCCCCGGCGTGCCTTCGTGGATGCTCAGCAGGTGGATCATGCGGCTGTTGTATTCGCGCAGGAACGAGTCCACTTGTTGCTGGGTCCAGTCTTCCGGAATCGGAGAGACCGCGTAGAAGGTCTTCAAATGCTTGTCCAGCGGACCGGGCGAATCGCAATACGCCACCGCCACGCCACGCTGGAACTCCGGCATTTCGATGATCTCGACCGGTGCATCGGGCAGCGTGACCAGATCCTTGCTGCGGACGAACTCGGTTGCCTGGGCGAGGGCAGCCTCGGCTTCCGGCACGACCTTGTCGCGTGCCGGACGCTCGGCGTAGGCGAGCTCAAGCGCGGCTTCGATGACCTTCTGTTGTTCCTCGGCGCTGGGCGCATCGGGCATGGCAGGTGCGTTCGGCTTGTCCTTCAGCACCGTGCGCGCGACGCCATACATTTCCTCCCGTACCCGCTTGAGTTCGCTTTCGGCTCGCTGCTTGATATCGGCGCGCGATAGCGAGGACAGCAGGGCGAACTGAAGCTTCTGGTCATACAACTTCGCGCCGATGCGGAAGTCGCCCTTTGCGTTGGGGACCAGTGTCTTGTCCAACCAGGCCTGGTGTTCGGCGACGGCTTTCTTCAATGTTTCGGTCGCCGCTTCCAAGCGCTGACGGTCCGCGTCCGGAAGCTCCTTCACATGGGGCGTGATGAAGGTATCGACGATGCTCAAGATGCCCGCGTTCTGCTTGGCCACCGTTTCGGCATGCGGCTGGGGCACGCGCGCCGGGTCCAGGTTTTCGCGCGCTTGCGCCAGCAGCGCGGGGATCTTCTCCATGCGGGCGGTAGCGGATTTCAGGCGATCGGGCAGCGGCGCGAATTCGCGCGCCATCAGGCCATACAGGGCGCCGCCGGCCAGGTTGTTGTAGACCTGCGGATCCCAGGCCCAGCTTTGCAAGGTTTCGGTGCTCCAGACGTCGTACTGCAGCTGGTTGCGCAGGATTGCGGCATCCACCTGGTTCTCGCGCGAAAGCTTGGCCACATCCAGGGTGTCGAGTTCGGCCAGCATCTTCTTGCCGAAATCCAGGCCTTTCTGGCGGCCAGCGGCGCTCAGGTCGTCCAGTTCCCCGTCGTAGCGGTGTTCGCCGATCTGGGTGGCGCCGACTGGCGAGAGCTGCAGCCAGCCGTCCAGTGCGCGCTTGGAAAGGTCGGCAAAACGGGCGTCCGCGGCTGCGGTGGACTCGGCCGTCGTAGGCGAGTCGGCAGCGGGTGCGGTGGGCGATTCGGCCTTCTGGCAGGCGGCCAGCGTGGTAAGGAGAGCGACGGCGAGCAGACTTTTACGCATTGAATTCTCGTTGCTGTGCAGCAGGGAACGCCAAGCTTAGAGCCTGTCAGGGGCCTTGGGCGAGTGCCAAAAGTGGCAGCGGGTAGGGCGGGTCTTGACCCGCCCTACGAAGTGGGAAGCGCCAAAAGCGAGCAAGCGTGCGCAGCTGCCATCCGCTACCCTTGCGCCTTCATCAAGGAGAACACCGATGGTCCATCAGGGTAGCTGTCATTGCGGAAAGATCGCTTTTGAAGTGGAAGGCGATATCGCGGAAGTCTTCGATTGCAATTGTTCGATGTGCCGCCGCCGCGGCGGTCTGTTGTGGTTCGGTCCGCGCGACGCCTTCGTGCTGAAGACGCCAGAGCCTGATGTAGCGACTTACACCTTCAATAAGCACCACATCCAGCACCATTTTTGCTCGACCTGTGGAATTGCCGCGTATGGCGAAGGCGACCATCCCAAGGGCGGCCGGATGGTGGCGGTCAACGTGCGCTGCTTGCCGGCACTGGACTTGGCATCGCTCAAGGTCACGGCAGTGGATGGTGCCAGTTTTTAGGCCAAAAGGCAGTCCGCCATACCTCGTAACGCGACAGTAAACGCGATTACGTTTTGCCGGCGAGGTGCCGCCGTCGACTGGACGCTGCGGATGAGCCGAGCGTAGATTCGACCGCTGGCCATTGCGCCATCCCTTTCGAACTCAGCCTTTAAAGGTCTCTCGTATGCGAAGAAATCGGCTTTACACCGTTTTGAACCTCGCGTTGATGCTTCCGCTATATGGGATGGCGGCCTCGGCGTCCGCGCAGGAAGCATCCGCGGAAGAAGGCGCCTCTCAGGCCACAACGCTCGAGCAGGTCTCCGTATTGGGTTCGCGACGTGTGGAGCGCTCATCGGACACGCAGACACCGGTGCCGGTGGACGTGATTCCGATGGAGAAACTGGCCGAGCAGGGTGCTCAGTTCGACCTTGCGCAAACGCTGCAGTACACCGCGCCTTCGTTCACTTCCACCCGCCAGACCGGCGCCGACGGCGCCGATCTGATCGACGGTGCCGCGCTGCGTGGCCTGGGCTCCGATCAGACGCTGGTGCTGGTCAATGGCAAGCGCCGGCATACGGTATCGCTGGTCAACATCTACGGTGCGCGCAATCGCGGCAATACCGGCACCGATCTGAACTCCATCCCGGTGTTGGCCATCGACCGGGTGGAAGTGCTGCGCGACGGTGCTGCGGCGCAATACGGTTCCGATGCCATCGCCGGCGTGATGAACATCGCGCTGAAACGTCGCCCAGGCTGCGAGACGGTGCTGGGCTGGGGTGAATACTCGCGTGGCGATGGCGAGAACTGGTTGGCTTCGGCGTACTGCGGATTGGAGATGACCAACGGCGGCCATTTCGCCATCACCGGCGAATGGCAGGATCGCGACCGCTCCAATCGCACAACGGCGGAAAACCCGTTGCGTATCATCGGCGACAGCCAAGTTGAAAACCGCACGCTCTACATCAATGGCGATATGCCGCTGGGCGATGTGGCGGAGTTCTATTTCACCGCGGGCATGCAAAGCCGCGATGCCTCATCGGCCGCGTTCGCGCGTGGTGGCGTGGGTTCGGACGATATTCCTTCGCGCAATTCCGAGGCGATGTATCCCAACGGATTCGTACCCTTCATCGATGGCGATCTGCAGGACCGCTATTCGATCGTCGGCCTGCGCGGTGACGCGGGCCAATGGCATTGGGATCTGTCGCACACCTTCGGCTACAACGAGTTGCGCTACACCATCAACAACACACTCAATGCGTCCATCGCCAACCTGGATCTGCTGAATGGCGGTGCCGGCATCAGCCCGAGCAGCTTCGATGCCGGTGGTTTCTCGTTCAAGCAGAACACCACCAACTTCGATGTGTCGCGCTATTTCGAAGGCGTGCTCAATGGCATGAACGTCGCGTTCGGTGCAGAGCACCGCGACGAAAACTACCGCATCCGCGCCGGCGAACCGGGTTCGTACATCGACGTGGACGGTCCGGACGGCGGCAACCCCGGCAGCCAGGGCTTTCCCGGCTTCCAGCCTGGCGATGTGACCAACCGCAGCCGCGAAGCGTGGGCGGGCTATGTGGATGTGGAAGTCGATTTCACCGATCGCTTCATGGCCAGCGTGGCCGCGCGCTACGAGGACTACAGCGATTTCGGCTCCACTCTGAACGGCAAAGCGGCGGCGGCCTTCCGCGCCACCGATACGCTGCTGTTGCGTGGTTCGGTCAGCACCGGGTTCCGCGCGCCGTCGCTACAGCAGAAATACTTCTCTTCCACCATCACCGATTTCATCAGCGGCGAAGCGGTGGACGTGGTGATCGCTTCCAACGATAGCGAGCTGGCGCGCGCCGCCGGCGTTCCCAACCTGGTCGAAGAAACCTCCCGTGGCTACACGCTGGGATTGACCTGGCAGCCGCGCGACAACTTGTCGTTGACACTGGACGCGTACCGCATCGACATCGACGACCGCATCGTGCTGAGCGGCGACTTCGATACCAGCGATCCGGATATCGGCCCGATCCTGGAAGACTTGGGTGTGGGCTTGGCGCGGTTCTTCTTCAATGCGGTGGACACGCGCACGGAAGGCGTGGATCTGACGGTGGCGCACGACATGACGTTGGGCGGTGGCAAGTTGTCGAGCTACCTGGGTGTCAACTACAGCAAGACCGAGGTAACCAACGTCAATCTGCCCGCCGGTTTCGAAGGGCGTGAAGAAGTGGTGTTGCCCGAGCGTGATCGCTTGTTCGTTGAAAACGGCGCGCCGCGCAGCAAGGCGGTGCTGGGTTTCGACTATGAATGGGACAAGTGGAACACCAACTTGAAGGTGATCCATTTCGGCAAGCAGACGCTGGGTACGTTCTCCGGCCCGCCGGTGCCCAATCAGCGCTACGCCGCCAAGACGTCGGCCGACCTCAGCCTGACTTACAGCTTCACCGAGAACGCCAAGCTGACGGTGGGCGGCGCCAACATCTTCGACGTGTTCCCAACCCGCCAGGATCCCAATGAAACCGACAACGGGCATATCTATGAGAGCCTGCAGTTCGGCTTGAATGGCCGTGCTTACTTTGCGCGGTTTTGGTATCGGTTCTAAGCCGTTGCGTGCGTAGGGCGGGTCTCGGAGAGTCGCGGGATTCAACCCTTCCCCCGCTTGCGGGGGAAGTTGGATGGGGGCAAGCAGAGTGGTGAGTGTGTCGGCCTTCGTTCGGTGAAGTAAGAACTGCAGGTTTTTGCTGCTTCGGCCGCCTTCAATCCGTACCCCTATGCCGGCTTCGGCTTGCCCCCGCCCCAACCCTCCCCCGCAAGCGGAGGAGGGGGCGGATTAGGGTGCGGCGAAGTTGCGAGTGGTTTCGCCGTCCCTCATCCGGCTCTATGGGCCACCCCCGCCTTCGCGGGGGCAGGCTCTTCTCACGGGGAGAGAAGGGAGTTCGCAGCCGTCCCACGCCCCAGCAACTCATCCGGCATCGGCGGCAACGGCGTGCGTTCGTCCAAGGCTTCCCGTTTCAGCCAGTCGATGAAGGGAATCGCGGCTGGGTGCAATGGGCGGTGCGCGGGATGGATGGCGTAGTAGGCGAAGCGCGCCTTCAGTGCGGGGCCGGGCAGGCGGATCAGTTCGTAGCGTTGCAGGTAAGGCGTCGCGATGTGTTTGCGCGCCAATGCCGCGCCAATGCCGTATACCGCCGCACGCATGGCATCGGTGCTGTCGCTGAAGCTGTGCATGTCCGGCAAGCGCAGGCCACGCACGTCGGCCGCGCGGAACCAGTCCCGCCAACCTTGCAGGGCCAGATCGGTCACCAGCGGCAACCGTGCGATGTCGCGCGGCTCGCGCACGGCGGCAACCCCGGCCAGGCCGGGCGACGCAACCGGGAACAGTTCGTCGTCCATCAGGTGGTGCGCGGTGAGTCCAGGCCAATGCCCGGCACCATGGCGAATACCCAGGTCGGGTCCACCTTCATCGAATCGCGTCAGCGCCGTGCCGGTATCCAGACTGAGCCTGATATGCGGATGCTGGGCACAGAAGCGTGGCAACCGCGGCAGCAACCAGCAGTAAGCGAGCGAATGCAGCGTGGTGATGCGCAAGGTCATGACGTCGTCGGTTTGATGCAGGTTGGCGGCGACCGCTTCGATGTCGTTCAACGCCACCGTGGCGGCGTCGGCCAGCTGCCGGCCCTCGGTGGTGAGCTTCACTCCACGCGCATGGCGCTGGAACAGAGTCACCCCGAGTAGCGACTCCAGCTTGCGCACGTGGTGGCTGACGGCGCTGGCGGTGAGGTGCAGCTCGTCCGCCGCGTGGGCGAAATTCTGGTGACGGGCGGCGGCGGCGAACACGCCCAGCGCCGGCAGTAGGGAAGGGCGTAGATTCATGGTCAGACACGAGCCAAATTTGTGACTTGCCCCGATAATATCCGCTTGTGAACCTTATGGGGGCTGGGAAAATGGTCGCCAGGCAAAAGCGAGGTAACGGGCATGGCGGGCAACGGTGGTGCGGTGGGTGCGCTGGCTTCGGAGCCGCTGGTGCGTGATTGGCGCACCCCGGCGGAGTTGTTGCTGCTGGGTGCCATTTGGGGCGGGTCGTTCTTGTTCATGCGGGTAGCCGCCAAGCCGTTCGGCGCATTCGCGCTGGTCGAGGTGCGGTTGTTGCTGGGTGCGCTGATCCTGCTGCCCTTCCTGTGGCGTGAACGCGCGGCGTTTTCGCTCCGTCTTTGGCCCAAGTTGGCATTGATCGGCGCCATCAATTCGGCGATTCCTTTTTTGTTGTTCGCTTGGGCCGCGCAACGGTCGCCAGCGGCGATCGGTGCTATCTGCAATGCGATGACCGTGCTGTTCGCCGCTTTGGTGGCGTTCCTGTTCTTCGGCGAGAAGATCGGCATGCGGCGTGCGATAGCGCTGCTGGTCGGTTTCCTGGGCGTGGTGGTGTTGGCCACCAGCAAGGCCGGCGGTCTGAGCGTGGGACCGGCGGTTGCGGCCGGCGCGACCGCGGCGTTGTTGTACGGCGTAGGCGTGAACCTGGTGCGCAAGCATCTTGGCGGCATTCCGCCGGCAGCTGCGGCTGCGGCCACGCTGAGTTGTGCGGCGTTGCTGCTGATGCCGTTTGCCGCCACCCATTGGCCCACCGGGCCGATTTCCCCCGCGGCTTGGGGCAGCGCCATCGCCATCGGGCTGCTCTGCACCGGCTACGCGTTCCTGCTGTATTACCGCCTCATCCAGCGCATCGGTGCAGCACGTGCGGCCACGGTGACTTACCTGGTGCCGCTATTCGGCGCCGCGTTCGCCTGGATGTTCCTGGGCGAGCCGGTGACGCCGATGATGGTGGTCGCCGGTGGATTGATTCTGGGTAGCGTGGCGGTAAGTCAGCGCGCGCCACGCGGGTAGAAGTTGGTAGCTGGTAGCGGGAAGCCGGTAGCCGGAAAGCTTGCAGCTTTGCCCCCTTTTAAAAAGGGGGCTACGGGGGATTTGCTTTAGCTCTAAAAAACAAAAGCAAATCCCCCTCAAACGCTTTTCAACCGCCGAATGGCGGGTCATCCCCCCTTTACGTTTTTAACAGCCGAATGGCTGGTCAAGGGGGAGGTAAGCAAGAGCCTTTTTCGGCTACCGGCTACCGGCTACCAGCCTTCGGCTCGCGCACCGGCAGCGGGACATTGCACAAATCGATGTGGCCGGCTGGGCGGACGTACCAGCCGTCGCGGCGGTTGCGGCGTGCTTCCGTGGCTTCGGCGAAGGTCTTGGAATCGGTGCGTAGCAACTGCAGCGGCGTGCGTTCGCTTTCCGGAACTTCGCTGGCCAAGCGAATGGCCTTGATTGGCGTGCGCTGTTCCGGTTTTTCGTAGAAGCCCATCGGTGCGGGGCCGCGGACGATCGCGCTCAACAGTTCCATGCCTTGCACGACGCGGCCAACCAGAGTGATGTTGCGATCGAGCTGGCGCGGCGATTGCCCGGTCACCACATACAGTTCGCTGCCGTTGCTGCTATCCGGTTCGGCGCCACGGCCGGCGCCCAGCGCGCCGTAGCAGTGCGCCAGCCAGGCTTCGTCGGTTTTCGGGTCGCGCGCTGCAGGAAAGCCGTCGACGAATCCCACCTCCGGTGCCCAACCATCGCTGTCCGGCAGGCGGGTGAAGTCGAGCCCTTTCGCCTTGCGCGCGAATTCGGCCGGTAGCGACTTTTTCGCCGAACCTTGCGACTTGGCTTTGCTGGCGTCTTCGGCGTCCGGGTCGCCGAACTGCACCACGAAGTTGTCCTGCGAGCGATAGATGCTCAAACCGTTCCAGAAACCTTCGCGCGCGAGTGTGCGGATGTTGGCCGCGTGTTCGGGCGCGAATGCCGGGGCCAGTTCGATGACGATACGGCCCGTGCTCTGTCCTGTATTTCCCAATTCCAGATAAAGCGTATTGGCCGGATCCAATGTGCGCCAATCGCTGGCAGGCGAGGCGTCCAGGATTTCCTGCGCGCTTTTGTACTTGGGAGTTTGCTGCGCGGACAGCGGCAGCCAGGCAAAGGCGAGAGCGCAGGCGAGCAAGGTAGGGCGAAGGCGCATGGGTGAGCATCCGGTATGCGGTGGCGGTGCCCGATTGTAGGCGAGCCGCATGCCGTTGCGCCCGCCGGAAATAGGGTGGGCCCCGGCCCACCATCCTTGAGCATCAGGGTTCGATGACGTCGGGGCGAGGTGGTGGGCTTTAGCCCACCCTATGCAGGCAAATATTTATTCAAGCAACAACATCGTCGCGATGCGTAGGGTGGGCCCCGGCCCGCCATCCAGGAATCCACGTCCAATGGCATCGGACGGTGCGACGGGCTTGAGCCCACGCGGTTCAACTCAAATCAGCTGCAAATCCTGCTGGGCCGTGGGTGCCAGCCAGCACGAGGCGAATTCATCCGCCGGCACGGCCGCTCCAATGCGAAAGCCTTGAACCTGTTCGCAACCGGTGCGGAGCAGGAATTCGTACTGCAAGGCCGTCTCCACGCCCTCGGCCACCACCGTCAGGCCCAGTCCGTGTGCCATCGCCAGAATGGCGGTGGTGATAGCTTCGCCGTCGCCGGGAATGGCCTGCACGAAGGTCATGTCGATCTTAAGCCGGTCGATGGGAAGCGTTTTCAGATACATCATCGACGAATAGCCGGTGCCGAAATCATCGATAGCCAAATGCAAACCACGCGCGCGCAACCGAGCCAGTTGCGCGATCGCCAGGTCGGTCTCTTCCATCAGTACGCTTTCGGTGATTTCCAGTTCCAGTAGATGCGCCGGAACGCCGGTATCCGCCAACACCGAATCTATAAAAGCAGGCAATTGCTCGTCTCGCGTCTGGCGCACCGAAAGATTGACGGCCAGGCGGATGTTTCCGTACCTCTGCGTGCGCCAGACCGCCGCCTGCCGGCACGCTTCGCGTATGACCCAACGGCCGATATCGACGATCAGCCCGCAATCTTCGGCGATAGGAATGAATGTGGCCGGTGGTATCTGGCCGAGCTCAGGATGAGTCCACCTCAGCAACGCCTCTGCGCCCTGCAACTGTCCATCACGGGTGCGCACCTGCGGCTGATAGTGCAGTTGGAACTGGTTCTGCTCCAGCGCACGGCGAAGATCGACCTGTAGTTTCAGCTTCGCGATCTGCGCATCGCGCAGTTGCGGTTCGAACAGCGCCACCCGGTTGCGTCCTTCGCGCTTGGCGGCGTACATGGCGGCATCGGCGTTCCCAGCCAGCTCCTGGAACTGCTCGGCGTCGTCCGGCCATAGGCTGATCCCGGCGCTGGCGGTGACGACCAACTGCTGGCCGGTGATCCGGAACGGCGCGCCGAATTGATCCAGGATCGCCTCGCCCACGGCGTGGGCTTCCGCGGCAGAGGCCACCGCACCCATCATGACGGCGAATTCGTCGCCGCCCAGACGGAACAGTTGATCGCCCGGCCGCATGGCCGCGGCGATACGGCTGCCGACCTGCTGCAGCAACTCGTCGCCGCCAAGATGCCCCAGCGTGTCGTTGACTTCCTTGAAGCGGTCGACGTCCAGTTGCATCAGCGCTTGCCGTGGGCCGCTTCCACGCTTCAACGATCGGTTCAGATAGGCGTTGAAAGCGTTCCGATTCTTTTGCCCCGTCACCGGATCGTAATGAGCCAGATATTCGAGACGCGATTCAGCGGCGCTCACCCGCGCACGCATGCGCTTCATCAATGGCAGTGTCAGCCCGAACGCCACCATGGCGGCGATCACGAATGCGCCCGCCAAGCCGAGCAGACGCGTGTGCACGCGGCGCAAATCCAGTTCCAGCACCACCGTGCCGACTTGCTGTCCCTGTACGGCGATAGGGGCGCTGACCAGGGCGCAATTGAAGCTGCAATCCTTGCGCGGTGGTAACCGCTGGTAGTCCAAGCGCGGATGGATGGCGACCACGTTGCCAGCCGTGTCGCTGATGCGGGCATGGCGCACCGAAGCCAATGTGCTGAGCGAATCCAAGGTGTCGGCGGCGGCTTCGGAGTCGCGGAACATCACCGCGGCCGCGCTGTTCGAGGCGATGATGTGCGCTTGCGCGCGCGCATCGTCCAGCGCCTCGCGGCGCAGACTCAGATACTGCAGCGCCAGCAGCAGGCCGCCTGCGAGTATCAACGCCAAGGCGGCACCGCCGGCGGTCGATCGCAGGTTCGAAGCGCTGGTACCTGGAATTAAATCGCTCACTTGATTCGCCTGGCCAGCCGCAATAGCTGGCTACTGAAACTGATGCCGGAATTGGCGGCGCGTGCGGGATCGATGTCGAAACGGATGCGATTGCCTTCCCGCACCAGCGTCACCGCGGTGATGCCGTTCGGAAGCTCGCAACCGTCGCAGATCAGCAACGCATGGGGCAGGGTCGCGGGGGTTGTCTGGCGGCCATGGACCAGCACGTTGCAGCTTTCGTCCACTACCGCCGGATGCACGGCTATGCGGCGTTGTCCTATCGTTCGGCCTGCCAGATGAGAGATGGACATGCTCAACGGCGTGTTGGCATCGGTGCAGATCACCAGCATGTCCAAGTTCGCATCCGCACCCGGACCGGCATTGCTCACGTTGCTCCAACTGGTAAACGCCACGATGTTGTAGACGAACGCGGCTTTCAGCGCCGACTCGTCAACCTGCCCGAATGCCGAGGGTGGGCCGGCGATCAGTAGGGCAAGCAGAGCGAGCAGCACTCGGATGCTGCCGCACGAATAGCCGCATGCGCGGAATCCAGGCGGCTTCATCGGAACGATCTCATTGCAGCGATCTCATCCGAAGGAGCCCGATCAGAACTGCCACGACAGTTCGACGCGATACTCGCGTCCACGGCGGGGAATCGCATCCTGGGCGAACTCCGGTCCGACCGGATCGGAATAGCGTTCATCCAGCAAGTTGCGGATGCCTGCCGACAACGCGAATGGCGAACGCGCGGGATCCCACAGCAGGTTCGCATCGACCACCAGGTAGCGGTCCACCGAACCCCACTTGGTGGCGCGGCGGCTGATGTGCTGCGCGCTGCCCGCAAGCGACACTTCATTGCTCAACGGCACCACGGTCGATAGCCGTGCGATGCCGCGCGGCGCGTTCAATACCGGTCCTCCACTGGAATCGCGCACATGGTTGTAGGTGTAGCTGGCGCGCAACCGCGCTCCGCTGTCCCAGTGATGGAGAAAAGCCAGCTCGGCGCCGGTGGTGGTCGCGCTTGCGGCATTCTCCAGCGTCAGCAGGGAGCTGCCATCTCCCACCAAGGTGATGAGGTCGCGCAGCCGATAGTCGTACAGCGATAGCTCGGCCCGGCTGTGTTGACCCAGCTTGCGGCCAAAAAAAAGTTCCGCCGTCCTGATGCTTTCGGCCCTGAGCGCTGGATTGGACAGCTGGTCGGTGTAGTCCGAGTCGAGGTTGTAGAAGCGCTCGTAGGCGTTCGGTGAGCGGTAGGCCTTGCCGACGATCGCCTTGAAAGTGGTGCCGTCGGCACTCGCCGATATCAATGCCAAGCGTGGGCTCAGGCGAAGTGTGCCGGTGTCGTTGCGGTCCAGGCGCAGGCCGGTGTTGAGCAACCAATCGCCTCCCAGCGCGATCTCGTCATTGACGAAAAAACCCAGGCTGGAAACGTCGTGCTTGGACTGTAGATAGTCCAAGCGCGGATCGACATCGAAGTTGCGCTGCTCAACCGAGCGGTCCAGCTGCGCTTCGAGACCCGTTGCCATGGTGTGGCGTCGCCAACGGGTCACGATGCGGCTTCCCAGCACGATCGATCGGCCGGTGGAAACATCGCGATTGATGACCTCGTACGGATCGTCATACGCGTAGTTGCCGACGTAGCGATAGTCGATGAGATCCAACTGCGCCTGCCAGCGCGTGGTGTCGCTCAGCGCACGGCTGTACTGCGTGCCCAGGACGATCCAGCGGTCCTGGACACCGGCGCCCGGCATTCCAAACGCCTGCCCGTAGTCGGCCACCGGATCGTCCTTGAGGCGATCGCTGGCTAGCAGCATGACCGCAAGGTCGCCGGCGATGTGGCGAACGAATAGCCGACGGACGCGCTCGTCGTCCTGGTTGTATACGGCGCCACCGAAGGACGCCCCCGTGGCGTCGGTTTCGGCGAACTCGGGAAAATAGAAATCGCGCCCTCGCGAATGCGAGTAGCTGGCCGACATCAATGTCTGGCCCCAGGCGCCGCCGGTGGAAAGTGTCGCGCGCGCGCCGTGCGTGCCGTAATTGCCGCCACTGAGCGCCACTTCGCCGCTTCCGGGTTGTCCAGGCGGTTTGGTCAGGACATTGATGACACCGAAGAAGGCGTTGGAGCCGTAGACCGCCGAGCCGGGACCGGGCACGTACTCGATGCGTTCGACGAGCGTCATGTCCAACGGGAATTCCTGGCCCACCGGACTTTGGCTGTACACCGGATCGTTGATGCGGTGGCCGTCGATCAGCAACAGGAAGCGGGTGTCGTAGTCGCCGGCGCGCAACTGCCCACGCGCGCCCAGGTAGGTGTATATGCCGCTGTCGCTCAAGTACAAACCGGGCAGGCTTTCCAGCGCCTCGCCCAAGGTGCGCCAGCCATGGGCGCGGATGTCCTCCGCGCTGATCACCTGCACAGCGGAAGGTGCGTGATCGACCTTCTGGCCGAAACGCGACGCGGTGACGACTTCAAGGTCCATCAGCTGTTCCAGCGACATGCTCACCAGATCGCCTGGGTTCTCCTGCGCGCGGGCGTGAATGACGATGCCGGCGAACAGCACCTGCACCAGCAATAGGTTTCGGCAGGCACGCCCAAGGCCGGGCATCGCCCACCCCGCCACCCCAGATTGCAGGTAACCCTCTTTCATCGTTCAAGCCTGTCGCGCTATTCGCTGTGACCGAGTTATCGGCTTGAAGGAGGTCTCCTGAAGGCGCCAGGCGCCCCTTGGGCCTTGGGCCAAGGCGGTTTTATCCCTGAAAGGATCCGCAGTTCTTGCGTTCAGCTTTGTGCATGCGCTTGCCGGCGCGTGATCGGTCGGTTGCTTGATGGAGCCTTCTCGTGGAGCCGAGCTGCGCCTGGCGATAGAGCCGCGTCATTAGCGATGACATTGTCGCAACTTCAGGCAGTAACGACCGACGCGGCGTGC
Source organism: uncultured Pseudoxanthomonas sp. (assembly GCA_965653375.1). GTDB lineage: Bacteria > Pseudomonadota > Gammaproteobacteria > Xanthomonadales > Xanthomonadaceae > Pseudoxanthomonas_A. The sequence goes on along the minus strand of CBFGZY010000024.1, from coordinate 16,414 downwards.
CGCTCCACGACAACGTTCGCTGGTCATCAACTCAACATGCTCAGTTGTGTTGAGAGAAAAATGAAATCAAATGAGAGAATTGGTGAGCAATTAATGTGGTTGGCATCACGCATCGCGTTGGTTCGACAGGATATAGATACGCGCGATAGCTTCTCCGTCTCTTCCGTCTCTCCTTTGGGGATGAAACAACGCGATCTATGTTTTGCGAGCGCCAAAATTTCAGCACAAAAGTCCAATTGCTCGGCAACTTCGACTGGTAAACGCATATACCTATAGGTCGAAGAAAAGAACCAGTTTTGATACTGAGAACATTGAGCGCGATGGTGACGCAGTAAAAAAACGGACATGTAGAAAAAGGCGTACCAAATCTCAAAATCTATCTTGCGAAAAAACGTTTTCAGGATTACGTTGTCGCTCGTTACGCTGATCGCCGGTTGCCACAGGGGGAACTGGATGAGATTGGACGCACACGCCGATCAGGGATGGGCATGTCGCAAGGAAGTGGTGCGCGTGAAGACCTGCCGCAAGAACTAGGTTGTTCAAGGGGTTTCATCTCATCTGTTTTCTGCATTCAAAGTCACGCTGTTGGCTTAGCGAATGCTGCGCGATGGTGCGCGTTTCCGACCCATGGCGCCACGCCGGACCTCCGAGCTTCTCTAGTCAATCCACCACTTTTCGGCACGCGGCATCAAAGCTCGGCTGAGTTCGCCGATCACGCTAATGCAGGCGTGCGCTTCGCAATAACACTCAATGCCGGCCGCGACATGTAGGCGGCGGCAGTGCACTCCATTCAAATCTCCGACGCTTCGCGCATGCGCAGAGCGGCGCAATCGATCGTGGTCTTAAAAAGGGATATCTATGAATCGCATCTTCCGCATCGTCTGGTCGAAATCGCTGAACACCTGGGTCATCGCCTCCGAGCTGGCCACGCGCTGCGGCAAGGGCGCCAGCGTCGATAAGCGAGTCGATGCGACGGCTTCGGTAGCCGAGCTCATCGCAGGCGGAAGTTGGCGGTTGAGGTTGGTCACGCTGGCGGTGCTGGCCACGCTGTACGCGCCGGTGCAGGCGGCGGACCGGTACTGGGACGTCAACGGCTCGGGCGTTGGCCTGGGCGGCACAGGCACCTGGAATACCGCGCCCGGTTTCTGGAGCGACAGCAGCGACGGCGTCAGCGGACCCTTCACCAATCCCTGGAACAATGCCGCGCCCGGCGGCGACAACGCGATCTTCGGCGGCACCGGCGGTACGGTGACGCTGGGCGCGCCGATCACCGTGCACAACCTGACCTTCGGTACCGCTTATACCCTCACTGGGGGCACGCTTACGCTGGTCGGGACAGCGCCGACGATCGACACCGTTGCCGGTACTACCACGATCAATTCGGTCCTTGCTGGCGTGGGCGGGCTGACCAAAGCCGGCGCCGGCACGCTGACCCTCAACGGCGTCAACACCTTTAGCGGTGGTCTCAACGTCACCGCGGGTGGACTGGTCGTCGCCGGCGATTCGTCGCTTGGCGCCGCGAGCAACGGCATCGCCTTGTCGTCAGGCGCGTCGCTGCGAAGCACCGGCGCGCTGGCCGCTGGTCGCGTTGTCACGCTGCTCTCCGGCTCCTCCAGCATCGGCGGAGGCGTCGGCTCGGCCCATATCACTGGGGCCGGCGGCTTTTTCCTGAACGCGCACACGACTCTGAGCGACAACACCAACAATTTCACCGGGTCGGTAGGCACCGACGGTTACAACCTGTCCTTCACCTCGATCCGCAATCTGGGCGAGGCGAGCGCGCTGGGAGCAGCGACCACGGCGGCCGACGGCGCCGTGTTCGTCCGCAACGCCTCCGCCATCTATTTGGGCAGTGGCGATACCTCGAACCGCGGCTGGAATATGGCGCCCTTCACGTTCTCCTCCGCTCTGAGAAATCAGGGAACCGGCACGCTGACGGTAACCGGAGATATCACTGCAGGGGGAGGATATTCGGCATCCGTCATCTTGGATGCGCAGACCGCCGACCTGGCACTGCTGGGCGTGATCAGCAGCAACCTTGCAAGTCGGCCATTTGTCTTCACCGGCGGCGGGACGAACCGCACTATTACCTTGAACGGCAGCAACAGCTTCGGCGGTGCCGCTACGATCCAGAATGTCACCGTAAGAGCGAACTCGCTGGCCGACCAAGGCGTCATCAGTTCGCTGGGAACAGGTGCCGGCGCTGGCACCATCTCGCTCACCAGCGGCGTGCTGGCCTATACCGGCACCGGAAGCAGCAGCAATCGCGGGCTATGGATCAGCGGCGGCAGCAGCGTCCTCAACGACGGTACGGGCGCGCTCACGCTTAGCGGAGCAGTGGCGTTCAATCCCGCCGCTCCTGCGGATTTCCTCACTCTTGGTGGTGGTTTCGCCGGTGCGAATACTTTGTCGGGCGTTATCTCCGGCGCCGGCAATCTCGTCATGAACGGTGCCGCAGGCAATGTATGGCGGCTCAGTGGGGCCAACACTTATAGCGGGACCACAACCGTTGCATCGGGCACCTTGCAAGCCGGCAGCAGCCAGGCCTTCGGCGCACCCAATGCCATGGTCGTCAATGGCGGCACGCTGGATCTCAATGATTTCGCCATTACCGCGGCGTCACTGTCGGGTACCGGCGGCGCGGTGGATCTGGGCAGCGGCAACCTGACGCTGAATGCGGCATCGGGCAGCACCAGCTATGCAGGCAACATCACCGGCAGCGGCAGCTTGACCAAACTCGGCCTCGGCACCCAGACCCTGACCGGTGCCAATACCTATACCGGCGCAACCAGCATCGGTGCCGGCACGCTGGCGCTCAACTTCGCCAGCGCGGGCGGTCCGGTCAGCAACATCGTTTCCAGTGCCTCGACGCTGAATATGAGCGGCGGCACGCTGACGGTGACAGGCGCCGCGGGCGAAGCCAATGTGCAGAATTTCAACGGGCTGAACGTGACCGCCGGCAGCAACCGGATCGGCACCACGCCGGGTGCTGGCGGCACGGTCACGGTCAATCTCGGCGGCATCACTCGCAGCGGCGGCCTGATCGATTTCGGCACCTCCGCCAGCGGCATCATCACCACCGCCAACGCCGACGGCACGCTCGGTGGTTGGGCGACCGTCAACGGCAGCGACTACGCCAAGGTGCAGGGCGGCAGCATCGTTGCGTTTACCGCGGCCGACTACACCAACAAGGACGATGCAGGCGCCTGGCTGGACAACGAGTTCATCAGCGACGCCGGCGGCGCAGTCAATACGCCCTATTTCGGTACCGTAGCCGGCAGCAAGCAGTTGGGCGGTCTGCAATACACCGCGGCGGCCAATTCAACGGTGAACGTGAGCGCCGGCCAGACCCTGGGCATCGACGGCTCCATCATTGTGACCAGCACGGTGGGCAACACCGCCAAGACCATCCAGGGCGGCAACCTGACCGGTCTCTCCGGCGGCGGCACGCTGGGGGTTTTGCAGAACGGCGGCGCCGGCAGCAACTTCACCATCGCCTCGACGATCGTCGACAACACCGGCGCCATCGGTTTCAGCAAGGGCGGTGCCGCGCAGGTCACGTTGACCGGCGCCAACACCTACACCGGCGCGACGACGCTGAGCGGCGGCACGCTGTCCATCAACTCCGTTGCCAACGCCGGCACGGCAAGCAGCATTGGCGCATCGTCGGTCGCCTCGTCCAATCTGGTGATCGAGAACGGCACGTTGAGCTACACCGGCACCAGCGCCAGCACAGACCGCGGTTTCACGCTGGTCAACGGTGGGCCGTCGCGGACCATCGAAGTAACCAACGGCGCCACCAACGTAGCCTTCAATGGAGTGGTCACCAGTCCGGACAATGCCGGCTTCATCAAGACCGGCGCGGGTACGCTGACGCTGGGTAACGCCGGCAACAACTATGTCGGCGTCACCACGGTGAGCAACGGCACGCTATCCGTCGGCACGCTCGCCAATGGTGGCCTTGCCAGCGGGATCGGCGCCGCCAGCAGCGACGCAGCCAATCTGGTCATCAACGCCGGGGCCAACCTGGAATACACGGGTGGAACCACCACCAGCGACCGCAGCTTCACCCTGGGTGCCGGCGCGGCCGGTGGCGGGATCGATGTGGATAGCGCTTCAACGACGCTGACCTTGAGCGGTGTGGCGACGGGAACCGGCGCCCTGCGCAAGGAAGGCGCGGGCACCTTGATCCTGTCCGGAGCCAATACCTATAGCGGCGGCACGATCGCCAACGCCGGCATTCTCCGCGCGGGCGCCACCAATGTGTTCGGCACGGGCGCCGCGGCTGTGAACGCCGGTGCGACGCTGCAACTGGCGAACTTCAACAACAGCGTGGGATATCTGACAGGCGCCGGAACGGTGGACCTGGGCTCGGCGACCCTGACATTGAACAGCGGTGCGAACGTTCCTTTCTTCACTGGCACGATCACTGGCACCGGCGGGATCACCCGTACCGGTGGGCTCACCCAGGCCTTCAGCGGCTGCAACAACACCTATACCGGCGCGACCCAACTGGCAGCTGGGCGATTGACGGTCGACTGCCTGGCCAACGGTGGCCAGGCGAGTGCCATCGGCGCTTCAAGCGCCGCTGCCTCCAATCTGGCCATCGGTGGTGGTGCCGAACTGGTCTACACGGGCAGCAGCATCAATATTGATCGCGGTGCGACGATATGGGGAGGCGACGGCACGATCAACGTCTTCTCTGCACCAACGACATTGGGCATGAGCGGACAAATCACCGGCGGCGGAAGGCTCAGGAAAGCCGGCGCCGGTGTCCTGGTGCTATCGGGCGCGAACAACTATTCCTTAGGCACGGTCGTTGATGGAGGCATCCTGCGCGCGGGTTCCACCAGCGCGTTTGGAGCGGGCGGCATGTTCATGCAGAACGTAGCCGGCGCAACTCTAGACCTGGCCAACAACAACAACTCGGTCCTGAATCTCCAAGGCGGCGGCGCGCTCGGCGGCGACGTCACCCTGGGATCGGCCACGCTGACGATCACCAACGGCAGCAACGTCACTTACGCCGGCGCGATCAGCGGTACGGGCGGTCTGATAAAGAACGGTGCCGCTGCCCAGGTGCTGTCAGGCTGCAATAGCAGCTACTCGGGCAGTACGACCATCAACGGCGGCGGACTTCTGGTCAACTGCTTGACCGATGGGGGCAGCAACAGCTCGCTCGGCGCCTCCAGCGCAGCGGCGGGCAATCTGGTAATCAACGGCGGCTATTTGCAATATGTCGGCACCGGCAACAGCACGGACCGGCAATTCACGCTCGGCGGCAGCGCTTCGCTTTACTCGTCGGGCACCGGTGCGATCGCGTTCACCAACACGGCGGCGGTGGCGCAGGCCGGCACCGCGAACGCACCACGCACGCTGACGCTGCGAGGCGCCAACACCGGCAACAATATTCTTGCGGCGCAACTCACCAACAACGGCACCGGCGCCACCTCGTTGACCAAGGACGATGGCGGCACCTGGATCCTGACCAATCCAAACAGCACCTATACCGGCATCACCACCATCAACGGTGGCGTGCTCGGCGTCGACAAGCTGTCAAACGGCGGCGTGGCCAGCAGCCTTGGTGCTTCATCCGCGGCCGCCACCAATCTGGTGATCGGCAACGGCTCGACGCTGCGTTATACCGGCACCGGTGATACGACCAACCGCCTGTTTACGCTCGCAGCGGGTACTTCCTTCCTCGAGTCCTCGGGCACTGGCGCGGTGGTCTTCACCGACACCGGCCCGGTGACGCTGCAGACCAACAATGCGGCACGCACCATTGCGCTGGGCGGCACCAACACCGGCAACAACACGCTGGCCGGATCGATCGGCAACGCAGGCACCGGCGTCACCACGCTGGCAAAGAACGACAGCGGCACCTGGGTGCTCACCGGCAACAACACCTTCACCGGCAACACCGTCATCAACGACGGCAACCTGGTCATCGGCAACGGCGGCACCACCGGTAATGCCGGCGCCGGCAATGTGATCGTCAATGCGCCTACCTCGACGCTTTCGATCAACCGCAGCGACGCCTTCAACTTCACCGGCACCTTGAGCGGTCCCGGCACGCTGGCACAAATCGGCACCGGTACCACCGTGCTGACTTCGGCCGGCAACAGCATCGGCGCCACCACCATCAGCGCCGGCACACTGGAAGTGAACGGTGTCCTGGCCACGCCCACCATCGCGCTGAACGGTGCGTCCACGCTGACGGTGAACGGCACGGTGCAGGGAACAGGCGGCACGGCCTCGACGATCACCGGTGATGGCGGCAACAGCACCATCAATGTCAATGCAACGCTGCTCGCCAACGGCGACCTCGGCGCCGGCAGCGATGTGGTGAACCTGACCGGCACGCTGGACACCGGTGCCGCGGCGCTGAACTTGGGCGATGGCAACGACACCTTTGCCTTGAATGATGGCTCGGTCATCGCGGGCACTGGCGTGGATGGCGGACTGGGTTCCGGCGACATTCTGCAGGTGAACAATGCGGTGGCTCGCACGATCGGCGGGACGCAGTACGGCGGCTTCGAGCGGCTGGTCAAGCAGGACGCTGGTGTGCTGACTGCAACCGGTACTCACAGCTACAGCGCGGGCACCGACATCGTCGATGGCACGCTGGATGTGGACGGTAGCGTGACTACGCCAGCGGTGACGATGGCCGATGGCACCACGCTCAATGTAGACGGCACGCTGGAAGCCGCTGGCGGCACGGCCGCGACGCTCACCGGCAGTGCTGGCGTCAACACTGTGCTGGTCAACACCGCTGCCACGCTGCGTGCTAACGGCGACTTGGGCGACGGCGATGACATCGTGGCACTGTCAGGCACCCTGGACACCGGCGCCGCGGCACTAAACCTGGGTAGCGGCGACGACACCGTCACCTTGAACGATGGCGCCGTTCTTGCCGGCACCGGCCTCAACGCCGGTGCGCAAACGACCAGCGACGTGCTGATCCTCAACAACGCGCTGGGCCTGAGCTTCGACGGCAGCAGCACCGCCGGTTTCGAGAACCTGATCAAACAGAACACCGGCACCGCGACGATGGCCGGCACGCAGACTTTCAGCGCCGGCACCGAGATCAATGGCGGTGTGCTGGATATCGACGGCAGCCTGACCACGCCGAGCGTGACGATGCTCGATGGCACCGCGCTCAACGTCGATGGGGCGCTGCAGGGCATCGGCGCCACGGCGGCAGCGATCACCGGCAGCGACGGCGTCAATACCGTGACGATTACAGGCAGCGCCATTGCAAACGGCGACCTCGGCGGCGGCGATGACACCCTCGACGTGGCCGGTACGTTGGATCTCAACGGCGGTGTGTTCGCGCTGGGCGATGGCGACGACAACTTCGTCGTGCACGACGGTACCAACGTGATCGGCACCATCGACGGCGGCGCCGGCCTGGACAGCCGCGTCTACGACATCAATGCAACAGCCGACCTCGGTGCGCTGGTTAATTTCGAAGGCGTCACCAAGGCCGGCACCGGTACGCTCAACATCAACGGTCCCGGCACCACCGATCTGCAGGACGTGCAGGTGCTGGGCGGCACACTGAATGTCGGCGCGGGCGCCAGCGTAGTGGCGACAGCGGGCAGTGCGCTGAACACGACGGTCGACAGTGGCGCGACGCTGAATGTCGACGGCAGCTACGGCTGTGGCGGCGCGGAAGACACGATGTCGGTGTCGGGCGCGGTAGCTGGCAGCGGCACCATCGACCTGTGCGGTAGCGACGATTTGCTCAGGGTGAACGACGGCGCCGACTTCAGCGGCTTCATCGGTACGATCAGCGGCGGCGCCGGCAATGTCGGAGATCGCATCGTGCTGAACAATGCGGCGGCGTTGAGCTTCGGCCCTGGCAATCTGACCGGTTTCGAATTCCTGGAGAAGGAGAATAGCGGCGAGGCGACGTTGACCGGCAACCAGTCGTACAGCGGCGGCGTCGGCGTCCACGACGGGACGTTGACGATCGGCGCAGGCGCGTCCCTCAATACCCCGAGGGTAGTTGTCGCTAGCGATACCACGCTGAACGTGGTGGGCGACCTGCAGGGCATCAGCGTGGGTTCGGCAACGCAGATCCTCGGCGATATAGGCGCGCAGACAATCAACATCACCGGCACGGCGCTGGCGACCGGCGACTTGGCCGAAGGCAATGACATGGTGGATGTGACCGGTACGCTGGATACCAATGGCGGCGTATTCGCCCTGGGCGATGGCAACGACAGCTTCGTCGTACATGACGGTTCCAACATCATCGGCACCATCGACGGAGGCGCGGGGCTGGACAGCCGCGTCTACGACATCAATACGACCGCCAACCTCGGCGCAATGGTCAACTTCGAAGGCGTGACGAAGACCGGCACCGGTACACTCAACATTACCGGTCCCGGCACTACCGACCTGCAGGATGTGCAGGTACTTGGCGGTACATTGAACATTGGCGCGGCCGGCAGCGTGGCGGCTTCCGCGGGCAGTGCGTTGAACACGGTGGTGGGCAGCGGCGCGACATTGAACGTGGACGGCAGCTTCGGCTGCGGCGCGCAGGCCGACGCGATGAGCGTGTCCGGCACGGTGTCCGGCACCGGCACCGTCAACCTGTGCGGCGGCGATGACACGCTGACGCTCAACGACGGTGCGGTGCTGGCCAACGTGATCGACGGCGATGCGGGTACGGCCGATACGGTGGTGTTGAACAATGCCGGTGCGATGAACTTCGACGGCGGCAACACGACCAATTTCGAAGTGCTGCGCAAGAACAATACCGGCGAAGCCACCCTGACCGGCGCGTCGACCTTTACTGGCGGCACGCAAATCAACGGCGGTGCGCTGACGGTGGATGGCAGCCTGACCACACCGACATTGGCCATGGCCGATGGCACCACGCTCAATGTCGATGGTGCGGTGCAGGGCATGGGCGGCACCGCCGCGACGATCACCGGCAGCGCCGGTGTCAACACGGTGACGATTGCCGCCGGTGCGACATTGACCGCCACGGGCGACCTGGGCGACGGCAGCGATGTGCTGGATGCCGCCGGCATCATCGACACCGATGGTGGGAGTTTCTCGCTCGGTGCCGGCGACGACACCTTCAACGTCTACGACACCACCGACACCAGTCTTGCCACCATCGACGGCGGCGCCGGCAACGATCTACTGGACGTCAATGTCGGTGCCGGCAACACGGTGCCGTTGGGCGGACTGCTGGGCTTCGAGTCGTTGGGCAAGTCCGGCGCAGGCACGCTGGAGATCCAAGGCGCATCGAGCTTCATCGATGTCGCGCTCAACGCGGGCACCTTGCGCGTGACCGATACCGGGAGCGTCGCGGCGACCAACACGACGATCCTGTCCGGAGCCACGCTTGAACTCGCGGACGGCGGAAGCTACAGCGGCACCACGGGCGATGACACGTTCACGGTGGCGGGCACGGTTGTCAGCACCGGCAGCAACACCGGCACGATCGATCTGGGCGACGGCAACGACACCTTCACCATTCAAGACGGCGCGAATCTATCCGGCCTGGCCCAACCCGTCAGCGGTGGTGCCGGCACCGATACCTTCGTCGCCGATTTGACTGGCACGGCCACGTTGGGCGGTGCGGTCGACTTCGAGACCTTGAACAAGACCAACACCGGCACGTTGATCGTCGCCGGCCCGGCGCTGTCCACTTTCAGCACGGTCAATGTCGCCGGCGGCACGTTGGATATCGGCGTAGCTGGCAGCTTGACCGGCGTGCAGACTGCGACGGTGGCCAGTGGCGCAACGCTCAACGTCGACGGCGTGTTCGGTTTCACTGCCGGCGCCGACAGCTTCACTGTCGCCGGTACCGTTACCGGTGCGAGTGCCATCGATATGCTCGACGGTGACGACACGTTCACGATCCAGGACGGCGCGAACCTGTCTGGCTTGAGCGCACCGGTCGACGGCGGTGCCGGAACCGATACGTTCACGGCCGACCTGGCCGGCACCGCCACGCTGGGTGGTGCAGTCAACTTCGAATCGCTCAACAAAACCAACACCGGCACGTTGATTGTCGCCGGCCCGGCAGCTTCCAGCTTCAGCACGGTCAATGTGGCAGGCGGCACGCTGGACATCGCGGCGGCCGGTTCGATCAGTGGCGTGGTCACAGGCACGGTGGCCAACGGCGCCACGTTGAACGTGGGCGGCAGCTATGCCGGTTCGACCGGCAATGACAGTCTGACGATCGCCGGCACGGTCACGGGCAACGGCGGCATCGCCTTCGACAATGGCGACGACACGCTGACGCTCAATGACGGTGCCGACCTGAGCGCCTTCAACGGCACACTGGACGGCGGCGCGCACAGCACCGGCGATCGCGTGGTGCTGAACAACGCCAGCGCGATGAACTTCCATGCGGCCAATATCAGCAACTTCGAGTTCCTGCAGAAAGACAACACCGGCGAAGCGACGCTGACCTGCAACATGAGCTTCAGCGGCGGCACGCTGCTCAACAACGGTACGCTGACGGTGGCCGGCGATTTCACGACACCTTCGCTGGCCATGACCGATAACACCGCACTCAATGTCGGCGGCATGCTGCAAGGCGCCGGCGGAACCGCGGCGGACATTACCGGTAGCAGCGGTCTCAACACGGTGACGATCACGGGGACCGCCACCGCGAGCGGCGACCTGGGAGCCGGCAACGACGTGCTCGACGTGGCCGGCACGCTGGATACCAACGGTGGCACCTTCGCCCTGGGCGACGGCGACGACGACTTCATCGTGCACGACGGCACCATAGTGGCGGGCACCATCGATGGCGGCGCGGGCCTGGACAGCCGCGTGTACGACATCGCGGGCACGGCCGAGTTCGGCGCGTTGCTCAGCTTCGAAGGCGTGACCAAGCGCGGTACCGGCACGTTGAACATCAGCGGTCCGAGCGCGACCGATCTGCAGAGCGTGGAAGTGGAGGGCGGTACGCTGAACATCGGCGCGGCCGGTAGCGTGGTCGCCAGCGCCGGCACTACGCTCACCACGGTGGTGGCCAGCGGCGCGACGTTGAACGTCGAGGGGAACTTCGGTTGCGGCGCCGGCAACGACACGATGACCGTGGCCGGCACGGTATCCGGTGCCGGCACCATTGGCATGTGCGGCGGCGACGACACACTGACGCTGCAGGACGGCGCAACGCTGGCAAACATCATCGACGGTGGTGCGGACACCGACACTGTCGTTCTCGACACCGCTACGGCGATGAGCTTCAACGGCGCCAACGCCACCAACTTCGAAGTTCTGCAAAAGGACAACGTGGGCGAAGCCACGCTGACCGGCTCCGCGAACTTCAGCGGCGGCACGCTGCTCAACGGCGGCACGCTGACGGTCGAAGGCGATCTGACCACGCCGACGCTGGCGCTGGCCGACAACACCACGCTCAACGTTGCCGGCACGGTGCAGGGCGGCAGCGCTACCGCGATCACCGGTAGCAACGGCGTCAACACGGTGAACGTGACCGGCAGCTTGTCCGCCACCGGCGATCTGGGCGCTGGCAACGACGTGTTGGACGTGACCGGCACGCTGAACACCGGCGCCGGCACGCTGGCGTTGGGCGATGGCGATGACACGCTGACCATCCACGATGGCACGAACCTCATCGGCACGGTCGCGGCCGGTGCCGGCAACGACACGTTCAACACCAACATCGCCACCAGTGCGAACCTGGGTGCGGTGCAGGGCTTCGAAACCCTGAGCAAGACGGGTGCGGGCACGTTGAATGTCAACGGCCCGATGAGCTCGGACTTCGCCACGGTGAACGTGCTGGCCGGCACATTGAACGTCGCCTCTGGTGGCAGCGTCGCGGCGCAGACCAGTACTGTCGCGGCCGCCGCCACGTTGCAAATCGCCGGTACCTACAGCGGCACCGCGGGCGATGACAGCTTCACCTCGATGGGTACGGTGCGCGGGGCGTTGAGCTTCGGTGCCGGTGCCGATACCGCGAGCTTCGTTGGCGGCGACATCAGCGGTCTGACCGGGCTGGACGGCGGCGCCGGCACGAGCGATCGGCTCAGCTTCAGTGGGTTGACGTTGGGCGACAGCAACCTCACTTCGGTGACCGGCTGGGAGCGGGTGGAACTGCTCAATGCAAGCGCGCTCACGTTGGGAACGGCGTTCAACGTGGGCAGCGGTGTATTGGCGATCGATGCCACCTCGCAGCTGACCGCCAATGCCGGTGCCCGCATCACAGGCAACGTCGAGAACGCCGGCCTGATCAACGCCGGCGGCACGCGGCTGGCGATCAGCGGCAACTACACCAGCAACGCCGGCGCGCTGCGGGTGATCGTCTCGCCCGGCAATGCCACCTCCGGCGGCCTGGATATCGCTGGCGACGTGGTCGGCAACACGCGCGTGACCTTCGCCAGCGACCGCAGCATTGCGCCGGAGGAAGGCCCGACTTCGATCCAGGTGATCTCCAGCCCCAACGACAATGCGGCCACCGCTGGCGGCTTCGTTCCCGACTCGGCCGACGGCATCGTGCGCCTGGAAGGCAGCGTCACGCCGTGGACGTTCGGCAAGCAGGCCGACAACAACTGGTACCTGAGCACCGAAGCGGACGCCTTGCTGCCGGAAGTCGCCGGTTACGGTGTGCTGCCGAGCCTGGGCACGCTGCTGAGCCAGCAAAGCGGCGATCTGGTGCACCAGCGTTTGGCCGGTGTGCGCAACAACGACCCGCAGTGCGAAGACGAAGCCCGCGGACGCGCCGGGGCCGACTTGATAGGCGATTGCGAGGGCGCATGGGTGGCGGCCACCGCCAGCGAGTTGGAGCTGGGTGCCAATCCGGGCTTCGCGGCCTCAGGTGACGATGTCGGTCTGTATGTCGGCTTCGATGGCGACTTGGAACGCGACACCCGCACCCTGCGCGTAGGCGGCTATCTTGGCTACGCACAGGGCGTGTACTGGGCCAGCGGCGCCAACTCGACCGATCTGCAAGGCATGGGCCCGGCACGCGTCGATATCGACACACCGGTGGTGGGCGTGTACGCCAACACGCAATGGCACAACGGTAACTACCTCGATGTGGTGCTCAGCGGCCATCGTCCGAATGCGGACATCCGCACCGCCGACGGCTTCACCCAACACGTCACCGGCAACTACCTGACCGTCAGCGCGCGCGCCGGACGCAGCGTTCGCCTGGACCACGGCTGGACGCTGGAACCGCAACTTCAATTGACCGCAAGCCAGATGCACTGGCAGGACACCGTCGATGCCGCCGGCCGCGAACTGCTGATCGACGACGACCTGGTCGGCACCGCCCGCGCCGGCGTGCGAGTGGAGAAAGCCTTCACCACCGCCGGCGGCGCGACGATCACGCCGTGGATGACCCTCGCCGTACAGAACGTCATCGGCGAGAAAGAAACCGGCATGACCTTGAGCCAACCGGGTTCCACCGATCCGGCATTGGCATTCCCCAACCACGATCTGGGCACTTCGGCCAGTCTGGATGTGGGCGTGGAGGCGAAGCTGGGCAATCGCATCAGCGTGTTTGGCGTGCTCTCGATTGGTCAGGAAATGGAAGGCACCGATGTGGAGCAACGCGCGGCGAATGTGGGTGTGCGGGCACGTTGGTAGTCGTTGATGCGGTAATGCTTGCCGGCGTGGATCAGATGTCCGCGCCGGCAAGTGGCTTAAGCAGTAAGTGGAAACACGTCCCTCGGTAGCCAGGTGATCGATAAAAACCACGACGCCATTCGGACCAGCGACGCGTGGATGCGTGCTTTGGCTAGGTCACCCGTGGGTCCGGTTATATGTCGGCTTGTTGGCCGGACCCAGTAGTCCTAAGATCGAGCTGTTTCAGGGGATGGCCCACCATACAGTGTGCTGCGGATAAGTCGTATAACCGGACCCAGGATCCGGCTATTAGGTAGTTAAGCACGTGGAAGAAGACCTTCGTCAGCTAATAGAGCTAGCCATTAGGCGCCAAGACGGAAATCCGCTATGGCCCGACGGCTTCCAGCCTTTCTGCGAGAAACACGGCATAGACGTGGATCGCTTTTGCTACCTCTATGCCAAGGTCGTGGCAGAGGAGTTCGCGCACGGCGAAATGTCCTACGCAGATGGAGACGTGGCCATGAACCAACTCTCCACGATCATGGATATAGATCTCCGGGGATTCCCCTTGGACATATATCAGGCCTTCGATGCTGGTGAGTTCTATCGAGACGATGATCCAAAGAACACAATTCCCTGGCAAAAGTACACACTGCCAGCTGTTATGGAAGCGCTGGTCCGTGAGGAATTGCAGCCACGTGCCTAACAGTTCATTCAACCGTTAGAGTCCACGTGAAGCATCCGGCGCCCACACAACATGAGATCGCAGAGGTTGAGCAAGCGCTCGGTTATTCGCTGCCGGTCAAGTTCGTTGAGCTATACGCAAATCGCGGCAATGGAGGCTTTGGACCAGACTATGGGCTGCTCGGTCTGGTGTCGGGACACGTCACGGACCAAGGCGACACTGCGCTGAGTCTCTACCGCGTCTTCAGCGAGCCGGACCCAGAAGACCTGGATTGGACTTGGCCCAAGCACCTGCTTCCCATCCTTCACGTTGGCTGCGCAATCTACTACTGCATAGACTTGGCTGCACCGGGCAATCCTGTTGTTCGATTCGATCCCAACGGGTTCGGCCCGGGAGACAACTGGCAGGATGCGTTTTCGGTAGCGTTCCAGAAGCTGGAACCTTGGCTAGACGGGATCCAATAGTTTATTCAAGCTGGGCCCACTTCGCGGGTCGGCTTAAATCAGGCGTTAGGCACCGGATCATGCACACAGAAACTGTCGAGATTTACTCGGATAAAACAAATGCAGTCGTTCTGCGGCACTCAGGCCGCAAGTTTCCCGGGGTTCTTGTCCAGGGTGACTCACTCCATGCGCTTTGCTGTCAAGCTGACGAGGCTTGCGCCGGTGCCAGCTCATTACTTGGTACTGAGGCCTATGATGATCTCATGATCTTCGTAACAGGCTGTGGGCCTACCTCACTCACTACAAAACCGTACTAGGAGAGCACGAGATTCTTTTGCCTTTCAACGAGGACGCTGGTGCCTGACAGTTCATCCAAGCCCGCTTCGCGGGTCGGATAATTCAAGCTTTGGAAACTATGTTCTTTACTCTCCAACAATTTGGATTTGTGGCGATGCTAGCGTTGCTATATGTTGTGTCCACTTTGTATGCGGGGCGCAGCCAGGGGCGTCCAGCCAAGAATCTGGCAACGGTATTGGGTTGCGTCACTTTTGCGCTGGCTGCCATATTTGCGTCCGCAAACCTTTATGACTTTCTTGTTGCTACTGACGACATTCGAGTCTATGTAGGGAAGCGGCAAAATTGGTTGTGGGTAATTGACCCCAGCGAGTCACCGTTTCACTACTTGCTGTTGGTCGTTAGCCAAGTCGGCACCGTCATAGGCAGTCTTGTTCTCGGGTGCAGCGTGTATTCTCATAGGCATGACTAATAACGCCAATAAACTGAATCGCTCCTCGCGAGTCGGCTAATTCAGGTGTCAGGGAGTTCGGGAAGTGTCATCGTCGCTGAAGCCGCTCAGATCGGTTGCGCACAACGTTTGCCACAAGTTCGCGAGCACATTGAATTACTGGGCTGGTGACTATGGCATCAACCACTTTGCTCGATCGGTTGTTGCGGCAGGCAACCTCGTAGCTGTGGATCTTCTTGCCGCAACATCGTGCCCTGTCCTTGCGGGTGAGGGTGCCGCGGGAGTGCGGCAGCTAGCAGCGGCCTTACCAAACTTGCTAGTCAAGGAGGGTTTCGGGCCAAACCTGTTAGCTAGCGCCACCGCCACATATCGAGTGCGGGGTGCGTTGCCAAAGCCCGGTGGTAATGTGGCGTACGATTGTCGCGTGGAGTTTACAACCGTCGGAGGGCGCTCTTATGCGGTTGAGTTGTCGGAGCTCAATGCTCCGTAGCTGTCTCCTACAATTCATTCAAACCGAAGCCGCTTCGCGGGTCGGCGTAATTCAGGGGTTGGGTTGCTGGAGAAAGATGACATGCGAGTCGCAGTAACCTCAATCGCTGGATTTCTGGGGCTATCTTTAGGCGCGGTGACCTCCCTTTATCTCGCAATGTGGCTGGGCGGGATCGTATCTACTTATGAGCCGGGTACCTACCTTGGCTTAGCAATTGCCTTCATCGCTGTTCCCGTCGGTGGGCTGGCACTGTGTGCCGTTGCAGCCACTGCTACGTGGCGCGCACTTGGCCGTAGGCCCACGCCATCGGCCTAATAACTCGTCCAAGCGGAACCCACATTGTGGCGGCATCCGTGTGCCTACGATACGCTAGTACGCAGCCACCGGTCCGCCACGGCTCGGCTTAATTCAGCAACTGTCTTGTAGTTCGCCTTTAAGCGACCCCCGTTGCCTCCGCTCGCAACTCGTCCCGTCGCCGCGCGTTGATG
>CBFGZY010000023.1:0-54081 GCA_965653375.1 uncultured Pseudoxanthomonas sp. | reverse complement strand
TGGCGCTCATATGCTTACCCGTTACGCTTTGCCCGCGACTCACGTCGCTCCTACAACGGGAACGGACTCAAGGAGTGACAGATTTCAGCCAACGCTCGATGCCGGCGCGGTCGCGCGCCTGCAACAGGAGGCCCGCGCGGGCCAGCAAGGTGGACAGATCGCTTTCGCGGATCACCCGCCGCAATTCCAGCAATGTGGCGGGATGCAGGCTGAACTCGGTCAGACCCAGCGCCAACAGCAGCGGTGCCAGGCGCGGATCGCCGGCCATTTCGCCGCACACGGCGACCGGGATTTTGTATTCGGCGGCGGTGCCGATCACATGCCGCAACAGACGCAGCACGCCGGGATGCAGCGGCGAATACAGCTCGCCCAAGGCTTCATTGTTGCGGTCGGCGGCCAGCAGATACTGCACCAGATCATTGGTGCCGATGGAAAGGAAGTCGACCAGGTCGACGAAGCCATGCAGCGCGATTGCGGCAGCGGGTACTTCGATCATGGCGCCCAGCGGCAGATGCTCGGCCAATGCATGGCCGCCTTCCTTGTTCAATTGGGCAACCACGCGCTTGAGGCGACGGCGTACCGCAAGAATCTCTTCGCGGCTGCTGACCATGGGAACCAGGATGCGCACCGGTCCATAGCTGGAAGCGCGGGCGATGGCGCGCAGTTGGGTATCGAACACGCCGTCGCGGGCCAGCGACAAACGCACGCCGCGCAGACCCAATGCGGGGTTGTCTTCGCTGCGCAGCGTCAGTCCGGTCCGATCCGCCTTGTCGGCGCCCAGATCCAGGGTGCGGATGGTCACCGGCCTTCCGCTCATGCCCAGCACCATGTCGCGATAGGTGCGGAACTGTTCTTCCTCGTCAGGCAACTCATTGCGTTGCAGGAACAGGAACTCGGTCCGGTACAGGCCCACGCCGGCCGCGCCGAAGGCATGCGCCTGCGCTACGTCGTCCAGCGATTCGGCGTTGGCGTACAGCGCGATATCGACACCGTCCTTGGTGCGGGTCGGCTTGGTGCGCAGCCGGCCCAACTCGCGTTGCTCCTTTGCTGCCTCCCGCAGACGCACGCGGTATTCCTGCAAATCGGCGGGGTTGGGGTTGACGACCACTTCGCCGGTGCTGCCATCGACGATCAATACATCGCCATCGTTGATGCGCTGTAACGCATGCACCGTTCCCACCACCAGCGGCAGGTGCAGACTGCGCGCCAGGATCGCGCTGTGCGAAAGCGCACTGCCGGCAGAAGTGACGATGGCCACCACGCCGTGCGATTGCAGCTGCGCCAGTTCCGAAGGCGCCACGTTGTCGCTGACCAGGATTTCCCCGGCGACGCCATGGGTGTCGACGGCGCGTTTTTGCAGATGCGCGTGGATGCGACCGATCACATGATCCAGGTCGTCCATGCGGCTTTTCAGATAAGCATCGTCCATGCCATCGAACACGGCCGCCAAGCGGTCGCGTTGCAACCGTAGTGCGTAATCGGCGGAGTAGCGGCCGGTACGGATCAGTTCGTCCAGGCCAAGCAGCAATTCGGGATCGTCGAGCAGCAAGGCATGCAGGTCGAGGAACTCGCCGACCTCCCTGGCCAGCGCGCCGTGCAAGCGTGCACGCAAGCCATGCATTTCCTCGCGAGTGGCGGCTACCGCCTGATGCAGGCGCTCCAGTTCGCCGGCGACCTCCTGGGCGGTGATGCGCTGCTCGGCTACTTCCAGTGCATGCGGCAGGCGGACCCGGGCGCGTCCCAATGCGCTACCGCGCGACGCTCCGTGGCCGGCCAGCAGCAAACGCATCAGGCGTCCTCGTCGAATCGTCGCTCGAACAGCGAGACGATCGCGTCCATGGCTTCTTCTTCGGCTTTCGTGTCGCCACTGCCTTCGATTCTCACGGTCACCGGCGTGCCTTGGCCCGCGGCCAGCAACATGACACCCATGATGCTCTTCGCGTTGACCTCGCGACCCTTCGCCGCCAGCGTCACGTTGCAGCGAAACGGCGCCAGCGTCTGCACCAGCTTGGCCGTGGCGCGGGCATGCAGGCCCAGGCGGTTGGAAATGATGAGTTCGCGTTCAAGCATCGTCGTGAATGACTCCGTTGCGAGCGCCGGCCGCGGCGGTGACCGGCAGATCGTCCAAACCTTGTTCCGAGTAGTTCATTACCCGCAGCAGCATGGGGAGGCTGAGCGCGGAGACCCGCCTTACCGGCGTGCCCAACCGAGCCAGCTGCCCTGCCAGATTGCTGGGGCTCGCACCGTACAGATCGGTCAGCACCAGCACTCCGTCGCCTTCATCGACCCGGCGCAAGGCAGCCGAGGCTTGCGGCAGCAGTGCGTCCAGATCGGCGTCGAACGGGACTTCGAACGCTTCGGTCTTCAGCGGCAACTGCCGCAGCAATGTGGTCGCGACGGCAAGGATCGATCCGCCGACGCCGGGGTGAGTTATCAGGAGAATGCCACAGGCCATGGCGAAACGTTAACAGACCGGGATGACAGCCTGGAAGCGCCGCTATCGGAATGCGGTGTTGTGGCCGCTCAGCGCGCTTGATCAAGAACGCGCCGCAGCGCGTCCGCGCCCCGATAATCACCCAGCTCGCCTTGATCAAAAACGCGCCGCAGCGCGCCCGCGCCTCGGTAATCACCCAGCGCACTTGGTCAAAAACGCGCCGCAGCGCGTCCGAATGGTGAACCGAAGGGCTTTTCAACCCCAGGAAGCACGCTGCCCTGCACCTGGCCCGACCGGCACAAGCTCGCGGCCCATGCGCCTATAGGGCGTGGGCCACCCCTACCGGGTTCCTCCAATCGATTCCGACACTCAATCCAACTCGCGGTGGAAGGTGGCCACTTCCTCCCAGCCCAGGTTGCGGGCATGCCGGGCCAGCGTCTCGGCCAAGTACACCGAACGGTGCTTGCCGCCGGTACAGCCGAACGCAATCGTCACGTAGCTGCGGGTTTCGCCACGCAGTCGGGGCAGCCAGGTATCGAGGAAATGGCTGACCTGGCCCACGTACTCGATCACTTCCGGCTGGCCTTCCAGATACTCGCGCACTTTCGGATCGCGGCCGGAGTACGGGCGCAGCTCCGGATTCCAGTGCGGGTTGGGCAGTACGCGGGCGTCGAACACGAAATCGGCGTCGGCCGGCACGCCGCGCTTATAGGCGAAAGATTCGAACAGCAACGACAGCGAAGTGCCTTTGTTGAAGGCGAACTCGGCGATGATGCGTCGCCGCAGCTGGTGCACGTTCAAATGGCTGGTGTCGATGATCACGTCGGCTTCGCCGAGCAGCGGTTCGACGATCACTCGTTCGCGCCGGATCGCATCCTGCAGCGACAAGCCACCGTGGCCCAATGGATGTCGGCGGCGAGTGTCGGAATAGCGACGCAGCAGCACTTCGTCGCTGGCGTCGAAGAAAATCAGCTTGCCTTCCAGTCCAAGCTGCGCCAGTGCCGCGCGCCATTGCGCCAGCTTGGTCAAGTCGCTGTGGCGGCTGCGCACGTCGATGCCCACGGCGATTTTCTGCGGCAGCACATCATCGCGCATCAGGCTGCGGACAAACGACGGCAGTAGTTCGACCGGCAGATTGTCGATGCAGTAGTAGTCGAGGTCTTCGAATGTTTTCAGGGCGACCGATTTTCCGGAACCCGACAGTCCACTGACGATGACGACAGTGGGCGCGGTCACCTCCGGGGCGGCGCCGTCTTCTTCGCTGGCCTCGATCTCGGGCATCTCTCCAGTCATCGCGAGCTTTGTTCCAGAAGGTTGCTATGACGTGCGACAAACATGGCCGCAGGGTCGATGCCTTTGGTGCGCAGGATATGCAGGCGGGTGGCGGCTTCGGTCAATACGGCCAAGTTGCGGCCGGGCATGACCGGCAGCGTGATCAGAGGTACGTCCAGATCCAGTACGTGCCGGGTGCCGCTGTCTCCCGTCAGGCGCTCATAACCATGCGGGTTGGGTTCGGTCATCGGTCGCGTCAGATGGACGATAAGACGTAGATACTTGTTCTTCTTCACTGCGGTATCGCCGAACATCTCGCGCACGTTCAGTACGCCCAGGCCACGCACCTCCAGCAGGTCCTGCAACAGCTCCGGGCAAGTGCCATCCAGTACATCCGGTGCGATCTGGGTGAATTCTGGCGCATCGTCCGCTACCAGCCTGTGACCGCGGCTCAGCAACTCCAGCGCCAATTCGCTCTTGCCCGAACCGGCTTCGCCGGTGATCAGCACGCCTATGGAGTAGATCTCCATGAATACGCCATGCAGCGTCACCCGCGGCGCCAATGTGCGCGCCAAATGATAGGAGAGATGGTTGAGCAGTTCGTGGCCGCGCTTCGGGGATACCCATAGCGGCGTGTCGGATTCGTTGGCTGCCTCGCGCAGGTCCTCGGGGCATTGCTGATTCTTGCTGATCACCAATGCCAGCGGGCGGAACTGGACGATCTTCTCGATGGTTTCCCAGCGCTGGCGGGAATCCAGCGAATCCAGCCAGCTCAGCTCCTCGGTACCCAGGATCTGCACCTTGTTGGGATAGACCGCATTCAAGTAGCCGGCAAGGGACGGGCGGCGCGCAACCGTGTGGCCGGCTTCCAGTATCCGGTGCTCGCCTTTCTGCCCGGCCAACCAGCGCAGCGCCAATTTTTCTTTCTGTTGATCGAACAGCTCGCGGGCGGTGATGCTGGTATTCATGCGGCGTGATTCGCGAAGGAAAGGGTCTGGGCAAGCAGCACCGACTGCGCTTGATGCGCATCGCGGGAACCGTCGGGGAAGGGGCGTCCGCCGGTTCCGGCAGTGCCGGATACGGACGAGTGTAATGCGGCGGAACCGCCATCGCGAATTCAGGGCTGGATGTAGCTCGCCAAGCGAGACTCTCAGCGCATTAGAAGGTGAGCATTAGTGAGCACGGCGGGAGAGATTAGCGCCCATGGGGCGCATGCCTGCAGTCCCAGTGTTGCGGCCGGGCACCATCCGCATTTTACCGCCCGCGTTCGCGGGCGGTTTGGCGGAAGATGACGGGTGTAGACGGTGACGTCAGTCGGCGTTTTCGCCGCGCGTGCTGCGTGGGTCGTTCTGCTTCTGCTTGTGCTTCAGCAGAAGGCGGTCGAGCTTGTCGGCCAAGGCGTCGATGGCGGCATACATGGTTTGTGCACCGGCGTCGGCGTGCAGAGTGGGGCGGCCAGGCACGGTGAGCGTGGCTTCGGCCAAGTAATCGGGTTTGCGGGTACCTAGTTGCGTACGGACTTCGAAGGGTCGATCAAAGTGGCGTTCCAGCCGCTTCAGCTTGGTCTCAACGTATTCACGCAGGGCGGGAGTGACTTCGATTTCATGGCCGTAAGTCTCGATACGCATCGTGATATCTCCTTCTTGGGTCTGATAAAGCCGCGCAGTGCGCGGGTAGCGTGTCGTAGTGAAGACAACGCGAACGGTCTGTGGGTTCCTGCGATCTCCTGATTAGTGAAGGAAAGTAAGGACTAATAATTGGCCCTTGCGATAAAGATGGGCTTCAAACGGCCAACTATCAACCGGCAAATCCGATTCTTTAGTAGAACCTATTCGAATACCGTTAAACCGATCCCAGAGCGTGTTATGGATCAGGTGCCTGGCTTGCTGTGTTGTCGCGGTGGACCGGATAAATCGAGAAAAGCGGCGGCGCTGGCGGGCTTTTGCTCGGTGAGACGGTTGGCGGCGGCAGAGACGCCCGTCGATGGTCGATGGGAGCAGCCATCCGTTCCCATGCGGGAGATATTTCCCCGTATCTAGCTGATGCGGACGCGCTCGTGCGAAGACAGGATATTCAGGGCTTCGCGGTATTTGGCGACGGTGCGTCGCGCCACCGGTACGCCAGAGGCTTTCAGCAGTTCGGCCAATTTGGCATCGGATAGCGGCTTTCGCGGGTTTTCGTTTTCCACCAGCCGGCGGATCATGGCCTGAATGGCGGTGCTGGATGCCTCGCCGCCGCCTTCGGTATCGATGCCGGAGGCAAAAAAAGCGCGAAGAGGCAAGGTTCCACGCGGCGTGCGCACATATTTTCGAGCAATGGCGCGTGAAACCGTGGACTCGTGAAGACCTACCTCCTGCGCCACCTCGCGTAGCGTCAGCGGGCGCAGGGCCTGTTCGCCGAATTCCAGAAAGCCGGCTTGTTCACGCAATAGGCAACGGGTCACTTTCAGCAAAGTCTCTCCGCGCGCTTCCAGGCTTTTCAACAGCCAGCGCGCCTCCTGCAGGTGCCCGCGCAGGTAACCGGCGTCGCTTTCGCCGCACTGCCTGATCATCTGTTCGTAGCCGCGGTGAATGGTGATCTTGGGCAAGGTATTGCCCGCCAGCGCCGCGCGCCAGACGCCGCGTTGGCGCCAAACCACGCAGTCCGGAACCACGTAGGTGTCGTGGCTCAATTCGCCGATCTGCGCGCCCGGCTTCGGGTCCAGGCTGCGCAGCAGGCGAACCGCTTCTTCGACGGCGCTGACCGGGCGCTTGAGCTCGCTGGCCAGGCCGGCCACGCCGCTTTTGGGCAGCCGCTCCAAGGCACTGTCGGCAATCAGCAGCGCCAGCGCCTTGCCCGGCGTGTCGTCGCTGAGCACTGTCAATTGCAGATGCAAACACTCGCTAAGCGTGCGCGCACCCACGCCGACCGGATCGAATCGCTGCAACTGGTGCAGTACCACCAGGATTTCGTCTTCGTCGACCTGAAGGTCGGGCTTCATTGCATCGGCGATGCTGCTCAGGGGTTCGCGCAGGTAGCCATCGTCATCCAGCGCATCGATCAGCGCCGCGCCGATCCTGCGATCGTGCAGGGACAGATGGGAAAGATGTAGCTGCCACAGCAGATGGTCGTGGAGGGTATCCGGTTCCACCATGCGTTCGGCGGCGCTGCCTTGTTCGTCGTCATCGAAGGAGCCGCTTCCGCCCGCGCCAGCCCAAGGACCGTCGTCGGGGGACCATTCATCGCCTGGGCCGGTATCGCCGTCCTGTTCCGGGGCGTTTCGTTCTTCGGGCGGGGTGTCGGCGGAAGGGGCGGCGTCATCGCCGGCGTTGCCGCTGTCCTCGGCCCAATCAAGCAGCGGATTGCTCTCGACCGCTTCGGTCAATTCGACTTCAAGCTCCGCCGTGGACATCTGCAGCAATCGGATGGCCTGACGCAACTGCGGCGTCATGACCAACTGTTGTCCCAGCGATGTTTGCAGGCGTGGTTTCATTCCCGACCCAAGAGGCGCGACGGACCGGCCGTAACGGGCCGGGTCGCGAATCAGAGGCGGAAAGCTTCGCCCAGATAGACGCGACGAACGTCCGGATTGGCCAGCAACGCATCCGGCGCCCCCTGCGCCAGTACCGTTCCGGCATTGAGGATATACGCCCGGTCGCAGATTCCCAAGGTCTCGCGCACATTGTGGTCGGTGATCAGCACACCGATCCCGCGGTTCTTGAGATGCTTGACGATGCGCTGGATCTCGCCGACGGAAATCGGGTCCACGCCGGCGAAGGGTTCGTCCAGCAGCATCAGCCGCGGCTTGGCGGCCAGGGCGCGGGCGATTTCGCAGCGCCGGCGTTCGCCGCCCGACAGACTGGCACCGAGTTGATCGGAGACGTGCCCGATCTGGAGTTCGTCCAGCAGCGATGTCAGTTCGCGTTCGATGCCGGCGGCGTCCAGGTCGTCGCGCAGTTCCAGCACCAGGCGGATGTTGTCCGAGACCGAGAGCTTGCGGAACACCGAGGGTTCCTGCGGCAGATAGCCAACGCCCAGTTTGGCGCGCTTGTACATGGGCTCGTCGGTGATGTCGCGGCCGTCCAGCTCTATCTTGCCGGCATCCGCGGCCACCAGGCCGACGATCATGTAGAAGCAGGTCGTCTTGCCGGCGCCGTTGGGGCCCAGCAGGCCAACGACTTCGCCAGCGTCCAGCGTCAGGCCGAAATCGGCGACGACTTCACGCTGCCGGTAGCGCTTGCGCAGACCTTGGGCGGTCAGCATCAGTTCTTGCCCTGTGCCGATTTGGGCTGGATGACAGTACGCACACGGGTGCCGTCGCCGCCGCTTTCCATGTTGCCGCTCTTGGTGTTGTAGACCATCCGCTGGCCGCTATTGGAGCCGCGCGGGGACTTCACCGTGTAGTTGCCGATGAAGGTGATGGTTTCCGTTTTTATGTCGTAATCGACTCGATCGGCTGTCGCGTCCATCCAACTGCCGTCGTCCATCTGCTGCTTCAGCTTGACCTGCTTGCCGGTGAAAACGGCGCGCGAGATCTCACCGTCGTTCATGTAGATCTCGCCGGTATTCGAACGGATTTCCAGCGAACCCTGAGTGACGATGACGCCCTGCGACAGCACGGTCTTGCTGCTGCCTTCGAACGAGCCGGACTGGTGGCCCGACTCGATGTTCATCGGCTGATTGCGATCGGTGGATTTGGCCAGCGCCAGACCGGATACGAGCAGGAGCGACAGCAGTGCGGCGCCCGCGGGCAGTTTAGCGTTCATAAGTGGATTTGACCTGCGACTTGAACTCGTATTCCTTGGTCTTGAGGTTGGTTTCAAAACCGCGACCGGTGAGTATAGAGCCCGGCCGGGTGATGGTCACCGTATCATCGGACGCTGCGACGTTCTTGTTGGGGAAAACATTCAGCCGCTGGGTCTGGAACAAGGTCGGCTCGGCCGCCCCTTCCGGGCTGGTGCCGCGGACGTCGCCGAGCAGGCGCAGTTCTTCGCCCTTGGCGCTCATCCAGCCGGTTTGGGAACGCATCTGCCAGTACTTTCCCTGATCGTCAGGAAGCAGGAACAGCGGAGTGGTGATGTCGAAGGTCTGGTCTTTCGGATTGCGGTGCATTTCCGGCGAGCGCAAGGTCACGGCCTCTTTGCCTTCCTTGTCCAGCGCGATCATCTCGAAGTCCTTCATGATGTAGTCGGACCGGTCCGCCGCAATTCGCGCCGGCGCGGGGATATCGCGATTGCGCCAAGCCGACCAGCCGCTCAGGATCGCAGCCACCAGCAAGAGCAGCCCGAGTGCCGTCCGCCAGCTCATCCTGCATCCTCCAGCAGCTGGTCCACATGACCTTGCGCCGTCATCAGCAGATCACAGGCTTCCCGTGCCGCACCTTCGCCGCCGCGTCCCCGGGTATGCCAATGCGCGTGCTGCGCAGTCCAGGGATGAGCGTTGGCAGGCGCTATCGCCAAGCCGACCGCCTTGAAACAGGACAGGTCCGGCAGGTCGTCGCCCATAAAGGCCACGGCATCCAGCGTGATGTCCATTTCGGCGCAGAGTTCCCGCACCTTGGCGAGTTTGTCTTTCACGCCCACATGCACTTCCACGCCCAATTCCTTTGCGCGCCGCTCCGCGACGGTGCCGCCGCGTGCGGTGATGAATACCACCCGCATGCCGGCGCGACGCAGCGACGCCAAGCCCAAGCCATCCTGCACATGGAAGGCTTTCATCTCGCGGCCTTCGCTATCGAAGTACAGCCGCCCATCCGTCAGAGTGCCGTCCACGTCGAAGCACGCCAGCCGGATGCGCGAAGCGCGGGCTAGCAGGTCGGCGTCGATGGCGTGCAGGTGGGAGATGGGCATTGGTTGGGGCTAGCGGGCGGGATGAGGGAAGTGGGAGTGAGTGGATGCAGCGGGGCGCGGGATAAAGATCGCCGCCCTTTAGACCACGCGTGCGCGCAATAGGTCATGAATGTTCAACGCGCCGACGGCCCGCTGATCCTCGTCGACCACGATCAATCCGCTGATCTTATGCGTTTCCATCAGGCGGGCAGCCTCCGCGGCCAACTGGTCCGCGCCGATCGTCTTGGGGTGGCGCGTCATCAGATCGGCGATCTTTGCGGTGCGTACATCCAGCGCGGTGTCGTCCAAGGTGCGGCGCAGATCGCCGTCGGTGAACAGGCCGATCAAGCGCTGCTCGTTATCGACGATCGCGGTCATGCCCAGACGCTTATGACTCATTTCCATCAATGCTTCGCTGAGCGTGGCGTCCTCGCGTACACGCGGAACGTCGTCGCCGGCATGCATCACGTCGGTGATGTGCAGCAACAGCCGGCGGCCGAGGCTTCCCGCAGGATGCGAACGAGCGAAGTCGTCGGCGGTGAATCCGCGCGCATCCAGCAACGCCACCGACAGCGCATCGCCCATCGCCAGCGAGGCGGTGGTGCTGCTGGTGGGTGCCAGATCCAACGGGCAGGCTTCGGCGGGCACGCTGACGTCCAGGTGGATATCGGCTTCCCGCGCCAGCGTCGATTGCGGGCGTCCGGTCATGGCGATGACGGGATTGCCCTGGCGTTTCAATACCGGCAGCAGGGTCAGGATTTCGTCCGACTCGCCGGAATACGACAGCGCCAACACCACATCCGCGTCGGTGATCATGCCCAGGTCGCCGTGGCCGGCTTCGCCCGGATGCACGTAGAAAGCCGGTGTGCCGGTAGACGCCAGCGTGGCGGCGATCTTGCGGGCGATATGGCCCGATTTGCCCATTCCGGTGGCGACCACGCGTCCCTGGCAACCCAGGATCAACTGGCAGGCAGCGGAAAACGCACCGTCGATGCGTTCGGCCAGTGCGTCCAGTGCGCGTGCTTCGATCTCGATGACGCGGCGGCCGCTGGCGGCCAGGCCGGCCTGCAGGTCGGCATCGGTTTTGGGGAGCGTCTGGGGCATGCGGATGCCAGGCCAAGGGTAGAATAAGCCGGACATTTTATTAGGAAAGCCCGTTGGACGCCGAAACCATCCGTAAATTGATCGAAACCGGCCTGCCAGGCGCCCAAGCCGAAGTGCAGGGCGACGACGGCGTGCATTTCGAGGCGACGGTAGTGGCGGAAGCCTTTCGCGGCAAGCTGCCCTTGGCCAGGCACCGGATGGTGTACGCCACGCTGGGCGAGCTGATGGGCGGTGCGATCCATGCACTGGCCCTGAAGACGGTGACCCCGGACGGTAAATGAGGGTTTCCGCGACAGACGAGGCGCGCGGTAGCTGCCTGTGCGGCGGCGTGCGCTATCGTGTCGGCGGCCAACTGGGACCGGTCACGGTTTGCCACTGCTCGCGTTGCCGCAAAGCCAATGGCTCGGCGTTCCAGGCGGTGTGGCAGGTGGCCAAGATCGACTTCCAACTGCAGTCCGGTCAGGAATTGCTCGCCGAATACGAATCTTCTCCCGGTGTATTTCGCGTGTTTTGCCGTGTCTGCGCTTGCCCCCTATACAGTCGGCGAACGGCGATGCCAGAGGTACTGCGTCTGCGCATAGGCAGCCTGGATACGCCTGTCGCCAGCCGACCGGCGTTGCACATTTTTACGGCATCGAAAGCGGACTGGTACGACATCCGCGACGATGCGCCGTAATATCCGACCCGACCCGGCGAAATGTCGCCGCCGGCTCAGGGCCTGTGACGATTCCATCCTTCATCTCATCCTTTTTCTCTTCCGAGTTCCCGTTCCCATGCAGAAAATCGTAGTCACCGGCGGTAATCCGCTCCACGGCGAAGTCACCATCTCCGGCGCGAAGAACGCCGTGTTGCCGATCCTCTGCGCCACCTTGCTGGCCGACGCGCCGGTGGAAATCACCAACGTGCCGCATCTGCACGACGTGGTGACCACGGTCAAACTGTTGGGCGAACTGGGTGCCGGCATCAGCATCGACGAAGGCACGCTGTCCAAGGGCAGTGGCATCACCGTGGATCCGCGCAGCGTCAATCAGCACGTGGCGCCTTATGAGCTGGTCAAGACCATGCGCGCATCGATCCTGGTGCTGGGGCCGCTGTTGGCCAAGTACGGCGCCGCAGAGGTTTCGTTGCCGGGCGGATGCGCCATCGGTTCGCGACCGGTGGATCAGCACATCAAGGGATTGCAGGCGCTGGGCGCCGATATCACTGTCGAAAACGGCTTCATCAAGGCCGCCGCCAAGCGCTTGAAGGGCGGACGTTATGTGTTCGACATGGTTACCGTCACCGGCACCGAAAACGTGATGTCGGCGGCCGTGCTCGCCGAAGGCACCACGGTGCTGGAAAACGCGGCGATGGAGCCGGAGATCACCGATCTGGCGGATTGCCTGATCGCTCTAGGTGCCGATATCGAAGGCGCAGGCACGGCGCGGATCGTTGTGCGCGGCGTGGATCGCCTGTCCGGCGGCCGTCATTCGGTGCTGCCGGATCGCATCGAAACCGGCACCTTCCTGGTCGCGGCTGCCATGACGGGTGGTCGCGTCACCGCGCGTCGCGCACGCGGCGACACCTTGGACGCCGTGTTGAACAAGCTTGCCGAAGCCGGCGCATCCATCGAGACCACCGCCGACAGCATCACCGTGGACATGCACGGTAAGCGCCCGCGCGCAGTCAGCCTGACCACCGCGCCTTACCCGGCATTTCCCACCGATATGCAGGCGCAGTTCATGGCCTTGAATGCGATTGCCGACGGCGTGGGCGTAATCAACGAGACCATCTTCGAAAACCGCTTCATGCACGTCAACGAACTGCTGCGCCTGGGGGCCGATATCCGCGTGGAAGGACACACCGCCATCGTCCGCGGCGTCGAACGCCTCAGCGGCGCGCCGGTGATGGCCACCGATCTGCGCGCTTCCGCATCGCTGATCCTGGCCGGCCTGGTGGCCGAGGGCGATACCGTCATCGACCGTATCTACCACCTGGACCGCGGTTACGAAAATATCGAAGAGAAGCTGGGTGCACTGGGCGCCAAGATTCGCCGTATTTCCTGAGACGCACATCATGAGCAAACAAAAGATCGGAGCGCGCAAAACTTTTTCCTTGCGGCGCAAGGTGATGCTGGGTTTCGTCGCGGTGCTGTTGGCCGCGGTGGCGTACCTGCACTTCACCGGTGCCGCCGGCACCAGCGGTATTCCCAGCGAGGACATGGACTGGGACGGCGACGGCACGGTGACCGAACAGGAAATCCTGCAGGCGTTCTATGCCGTGGTCGTTGAGAAAACCAGCGAAGGCCCGCGCGAATGCCGCGCGTACGCGTGGCGTGCGGATGGGAAATCGATCCGCGTGGACTGCAAGACCGTTCTGCAAACCGAAACTCCTGCCAGCAAGTAGTAGTTAGCCCAGCAATACGTAGAAGTGGAAGCGATAAGCAATAGCCGGCGAAGAGAAACGTTGTAATGAAAAAAGCCCGGCAATGCCGGGCTTTTTCTTTGGATTCAGATGGATGCTTATTGCCAGGATTTGATCTGCAGGTCGATCGAGTCCTGACCGTTTTCGCGCTGCAGGATGCGCGCCGGCACCGGCATGTCAGGCACGATCCAGACCAGCATCTGCTTGTTGCCGTCGGTACGCGTCACCTTGGTGGCTTCGCGCGTTTTGCCGGCGATGGTGATCTTTTCCTTGCCCGCTACCTGGTAGCTCATGGTCCGGGCTTTGCCGTTCTCGACCATGCGGTAGGTCAGCGGTTTGCCGGCCGTCACGTCGCGGACGATGGCCAGGTTGACCAGCAGTGCGTCCATATCGCCCGCCTGCAGCTTTACCGGACCCGCGCGATCGGGTTTGACGTCGCCGCTCCAAGTGGCTTGCGCCTTGCTCCAGTCGTATACCGCGTCGACGGCTTTCTTCTTCACCAGGATGCGCGAATTGTCGCTGCTGGACAGCGGACGCAGGCGGCCATTCTTTTCGTCGAAGACGGTCTTCTGGCTCATATCGACCACTTGGTTCTTTACGGTCAGGCTGTAGACCCAGCGGTCGCCGCCTTGCGGGCTCAGCGTCATCTGCCCGTTGCCGGTCATGCCCAACGCATTGGCTTGATAGTTGGCGGTAAAGGCTTCGATAGCAAAAGCCGGTGCGGCAGCGGCGGCCAGTAGAGCACCTGCCATCAGTGCGCGGATTTTCAGGGTCGTGGCTAAATGCATGTTTACGGTACTCCTTGGTATTCGACCAGGCGCAAATCGATCTTGTCCTGGCCATCTTCCCGCTGCAGTATGCGGATGGGTGTGGGTACGCCGTCGGCGACCCAGAAAATGGTTTCATCGTTGCCGCCATTCACGCGGCTGACGCGCATGGCGTTGTAACTCAAATCTTCTACCGCGACGATCTCGGCCTCGGGCGCCACCGCATATTCGTAGTCGCGGGCGCGGCCGTTGTCCACGACACGATAGCGCAGTTGTTTCCCGGGCTGGGCGTCGCGGATGACCGCAAGGTTCATCAGCAGGGCGCTCATGTCCCCCGATTGCAAGGGGATCGGGTCGCGCCGATTCTTCTTGATGTCTCCTTTCCACTGCGCCGTTTGCGAAGCCCAGTCGTAGACACCTGTCATCTTCTTGCCGCTGAACAGCGCGTGCCTCACCGTGGCTTGGCTGATTGGACGGAACTGCTCGCCGACGGCATCGAACAAGGTGCTCTGCTCGATGTTCAATCCCACCACCCGCGCGAAACCACGCGTGCCTCGGATCGCGAGATCGACTTGCCAGCGTGCTGCCTCGTGGTGGTACACCTTCATGGTGGCGCTGCCGGCCAGCTTGCCTTCGTTATAGGCCTGGTAGGTGGCAGTGAAGGGCTCCAACGCGCACGCAGTCGCGCTGACGGACGCCAGCAATGAGCCGAGCAGAAGGGCGCGAACAAGCACGGAGGGTATGACTCAGGGGGGAGGGGAGAGATTACCGGTTGAATCTAGGGTCAACGGCTTTAATAGCGGCTGACCATCGCATAACAAGTGGCTGCCCTGTTCAGTCAGGCGGCCGCTGGCGGCCAGCGCCGCGCAAGCGGTCAGCAGGGCATGCTCGCGCGGAAGCAGCCGCTCCGCCAGGCTTTCCGGCGTATCGCCCGGCAGCACAGGAATCACCACCTGGCCCAGGACGGTACCGGCGTCCAGTTCAGGCACCACGACATGCACGCTGGCGCCATGTTCGGTGTCGCCGGCCGCCAGCGCACGCGCGTGCGTACGCAATCCCCGGTACTTGGGTAGTAGCGATGGATGGATATTGAGAAGCCGTCCGCGGAAGCGGGCGATGAAGTCGTCGCCCAGGATGCGCATATAGCCGGCGCAAATCACCCAATCGGGGTGGCAAGCCGTTACCGCGTCAGCCAGTGCACGGTCGAAGGCGGGGCGGTCGGGAAACGACTTTGCATCGGCGCTCCAGCGCAGGGCCTCCGGAACCTTTAGCAGGGCGGGAGCGTCGGGACGGTCGGAAAAGACGCCTACCAGGTCGGCGGGTAGCGTCCCGGCTTCCATTGCGTCCAGCAGCGCTTGCAGATTGCTGCCGCGGCCGGACACCAGAACGGCTATCCGCCGGCTCATGGCTTGGCCTGCCGAGTAGCGGCGATGCCCGGCGTGTCGGCGGAAGATCTGCGCGGCCAGGCTACGAAGGCGCCCAGTGTCGCCAGCAGCATGTCGGCATGCGCATCCCAGGCATCGCCTTGCTGGCCGTTGTAGGACTCCGCCGCTTCCGGCGACAGCGCCAGCGCGATGCCCCATTCCAGCCACTCGTATATCAAGCTGCTGCACATGATCAACATGACGGCGATGGCGAAGGCCTGCCGTGGATTCAACGGCCAGCGCTGGCTCAAATAGTGCCGTAGCGCCGGGGTCAGGCAGATGCCATAGAGCAGATGGATGAGCCGGTCGGTGTGGTTGCGTTGCCAACCGAAGGTTTGGTTGGGCGACCACCCGAACACTGCCTGCATCCAGCGGTCGTAAGGAAAATTGGAATAAAGCCAACGCGCCGCGATGCTGTGCACACCGATGAAAAGACAGATCAGGACGAAGTGCCGGGTCGCCATAGGCCAGCGACGGTCATGCCGCCACAGCCAGATCAGGCCTACCACGGTCAGACTGCTGTGCAGTGCCTGCTCCGCCGGCCATAGGGGCGATATCCAACTCGCCGCGAAGACGGCGAGCGTCGACGCGAAGGCGATCTTCTTGCCGGTCTGCATGCGTTTGTGCCGGTCGACCTAACCGATCTTCACACGCTCGGCACTATCCGATTTCACCGTTTGTCCGATTCGCCAATGCGACAGGCCCAGCCGGTCCAGGTCGGATTCCACCGCCGAGGCTTGCTCGGGCGAAACGACCAGCACGAAACCGATGCCGCAGTTGAAGGTGCGCCACATTTCGGTGTTTTCAACCGCACCCTCGCGCTGCAGCCAATCGAACACAGGCGGCAGCGTCCAGGCGCTGGCATCGATTTCCAGCCCCAGGCCTTCGGGGATCACACGGATGATGTTTTCGGTCAGGCCGCCGCCGGTGATATGCGCCATCGCGTGCAGGTCGTGCGCCTGCAGCAGTTCCAACACCGGTTTGACGTACAGCGTGGTGGGCGCCATCAACGCGTCCACGAGCTTCACGCCGCCGATGTCGAGTTCGGCCGGTCGGCCGGCGCGGTCGTAGATGCGCCGGATCAACGAATATCCGTTGGAATGCGCGCCGCTGGAGGCCAGGCCGATCAACAGGTCGCCCGCGCGCACCTTGGCGCCATCCAGCAACCGGGATTTTTCCACCGCGCCGACAGTGAAGCCCGCCAGGTCGTATTCGCCCGGCGCATACATGTCCGGCATCTCCGCGGTTTCGCCGCCGATCAGGGCGCAGCCGGATAGTTCGCAGCCTTTGGCGATGCCACCTACCACCGCGGCGGCGGTATCCACGTCCAGCTTGCCGGTGGCGAAATAATCCAGGAAGAACAAAGGTTCAGCGCCCTGCACCAGCACATCGTTCACGCACATGCCGACCAGGTCGATGCCGATGGTGTCGTGGCGGTTCAGCTGCTGGGCGAGCTTCAGCTTGGTGCCGACGCCGTCGGTGCCGGAAACCAGTACCGGTTCGCGATACTTGCCCGACAGGTCGAACAAGGCGCCGAAGCCGCCCAGGCCACCCATCACCTCCGGGCGGAAGCTCCGCTTGACCAGAGGCTTGATGCGCTCGACGAGTTCGTTGCCGGCGTCGATATCGACACCCGCGTCGCGATAAGTCATCGGGGTAGGGGCGGGCGGCTTGGGCTGGGTCACGGGGGAATTATCTGCAGGACAAGAGGCGCGATTTTAAAGGAATCCGCCGCCGAATCGCGCCGGCTGAACAGATGACGTTGGCGCTGGGACGCCATTCGGGCAACAATTCCCCCGATTTGCTGAGCACAAGGACGCTCGATGCGCCGGATTTCAGGTTTCTCCCTCGCTGCTGCTGTGTTCTTTGTCGCCACGTCTTTCGCGGCGGTCTCCGCTTGGGCGCAGTCCGATCTGCGGACGGAAGGCGATGCCGCCGCCGCGCGCGGCATCTATCAGGCCGAAGTGCCGGTCAACAGCCAGGGCGAGGCCGAGCGGGCCGGCGGTTTCGCCCGCGCGCTGGGTTCGGTGTTGAGCAAAGTGTCCGGCGACCGCAACGCCATGGGGCGGCCGGGCGTGGGCGCGGAACTGCGCAATGCAAAAAACTACGTCGACGGCTATGACTATCGCCAGGACGAAGGGACGTCGGCCACTGGCGCGCCCACCTTCCGCACCGTCCTGATCGTCCGCTTCAAGCCGGAAGACGTGAACGCGCTGGCCGGTGCGCTGGGACTGCCGATCTGGCCGCAGCCGCGTCCCAAGCCGGTGGTATGGCTGGCGATCAACGACGGCAGCGGCCCGCGTCTGGTAGGCCTGCAGCAGGCCAACGCCGCCCGGCCGTTGCTCAACCGCGCCATCGAACGCGGCTTCAGCCTGGGCCTGCCCAGCGGCAACGCGGCCGAGCAGGCGCTGGTCGGCGCGATCTGGCGGCAGGACAGCGCGGCGGTCGCACGCGCATCGTCGCGCTACAGCCCCCCCATGCAGCTGATAGGCAAGCTGTACCGCGACAACGGCGGCTGGGCCGCGGATTGGTCGTTCGTTGACGCCGGCAAGGTGCTTTCCAGCTGGTCGACAAAAGACGCCGATGCGCGCCGCGCGATGGCTTCCGGGGCCGATGGCGCCGCCGACGCATTGATAAAGCGCTACGCCAAGCGCGGTGCGGCGGGCCCGCCGGGCACTTATCGCGTAGTGTTCAACGGCGTCGACAGTGCCGACGACTATCTGCGGGTGATCGGGTACCTTCAGAAGATGGCCGTCGTGCGCAAGATCACGCCTGTGCGTGCCAACGGCAATACGTTGGAACTGGATCTCGAATTGCTGTCGGGCTTGTCCGGTTTCCGCCGCATGCTGGGCGACGATGCGCCCTTCGTCGGTGGCGAAGGCGAGCCGCCGGTCTACCAACTCAAATAACGCTACCGGAACGGACAGTCGATGGATCTTTCCCCTACACCTGTAGGCACGCTGGCACGGCGCTGGCAATGGCTGCTGATCGCGGCGATCGCCGGTTGGCTGATCTGGCTGCTGGCGCCGGTGCTCACGCCTTTCGTGCTCGCCGCATTGTTGGGGTGGTTGGGCGATCCCTGGGTCGATCGGCTGGAACGCGTCGGCCGTTCCCGCACCACCGCGGTGGTGCTAGTGTTTACGCTGATGATTCTGTTGCTGGTGTTGGCCATGGTGCTCCTGGTGCCGATGATCGAACGACAGATCGTCACCCTGATCGACTCACTGCCCACGTATCGCGACTGGTTGGTCCAACGCGCGCTGCCGTGGGTGGAGCAGCGCACCGGACTGGAACTGGTGGTCTGGCTGGATCCGGACCGGCTGACAGAGTGGGTACGCGGACATTGGCAACAGGCGGGCGGCGTGGCCGCCACTTTCTTCGGCTATCTGTCGCGTTCCGGGTTTGCGGTGATGGCCTGGGTCGCCAATCTGGTGCTGCTGCCGATCCTCACATTCTATTTCCTGCGCGATTGGGACAAGCTGGTCGAACGTGTCGCCGCGCTGATACCGCGCGACCACATCGCCATCGCCACGCGCTTGGCGTTGGAATCCAATGACGTCCTGGGCGCTTTCCTGCGCGGACAGTTCCTGGTGATGCTGGCGCTGGGTGCCATCTACGCCACTGGCTTGTCGGTGGTGGGCCTCAAACTGGGCTTGCTGATCGGCATCATCGCCGGTCTGATCAGTTTCGTTCCGTACCTGGGAACCGCTACCGGCATCGTGCTGGGTGTGGTGGCGGCGTTGGTGCAAACCGGCGGGGATTGGAATCTGGTCGCCTTGGTGATGGTGGTGTTCGTGATCGGGCAGATGCTGGAAGGCTACGTGCTGACGCCGCGCATCGTCGGTGACCGTATCGGCCTGCATCCGGTGGCGGTGATCTTCGCCATCATGGCGGGCGGGCAACTGTTCGGATTCCTCGGAATGCTGCTGGCACTGCCCATTGCCGCGGTCGCCAACGTGATGCTGCGCTACGCGCATGAGCGGTATACGCAAAGCCCGCTCTATGCCGGCGAACATTCCGCCATCCTGCTCGATTCATTCATCGATAGAAAAGCGGTCGATGAGGCGCAACCCAAGGAACCGGAAAACAAGTGAGCCGCAACACCCATCCGGGTCCGGGCATCACTCCACAGTTGCCGCTTAAGCTGCGGTACCCGCCGGACCAGCGTTTCGACAGTTTTGTGGCTGCGCCGGAAGCGGCGTTGGCGCAGTTGCGGCTGTTGGCGGAAAGTCCTGGCGCGGATTGGTTGTATCTGGCCGGTGCCGCGAAAACAGGCAAGACCCATCTGGCGTTGGCGCTTTGCGCAGCGGCGGAACAGGCTGGTCGGCGCGCCGTGTACTTGCCGATGGCGGCAGCCGCCGGGCGTGTCCGCGAGGCATTGGAAGCCTTGGAAGGCAACGACGTGGTCGCCCTGGACGGGTTGGAAATCGTCGCCGGCACGCGTGAAGAGGAAGTGGCGCTGTTCGATTTCCACAACCGCGCACGTGCCGCCGGATTGAACGTGCTTTACACCGCGCGCGATGTGCCAGATGAAATCGGGCTAGCGCTCCCCGACTTGCGCTCGCGGCTATCGCAGTGCACACGCGTGATCCTCTCCCCGTTGGATGACGAAGGTCGCCGGGAAGTACTGCGCGATCGTGCCCATGGCCGCGGACTCGTGCTGGAGGAGGCGGCCATCGATTGGTTGCTGACCCGCACCGATCGCGACCTGGGTCACTTGATCGGCGTGCTCGAAGTGCTGGACCGCGAGTCGTTGGCGGCGCAGCGACGCGTCACCGTGCCGTTCTTACGCAGCGTGCTCGAAGCGCGTTGAACAGCGGCAGGCGATTTCGAATTTCTCGCGTAGAGCGGAGCTTGCTCCGCTGCCCTTCGATCCGCGCGCGGAGCAAAAAGCGGTGGAGCAAGCTCCGTTCTACGTAGACGAAGCCACTTGCGCGGCGATTTCCATATTCAACTGCGCCAATCGGTCCGGCGTACCTACGTCGGTCCAGCGCCCTATGTGGCGCTCGCCGGTAGCGCGTCTCTGCGACATGGCATGGCGCAGCAACGGCGCCAGTTTGAAGCGGGGCGGGTTCTCGTCGGCACCTGATGTGTCGCCAATCACCGCACGCCAGTCGTTGAACAAAGCGGGACGATAGACGCCGACACCGGAGAAGGTGTGCCGTGATTCCCCGGCCGCGTGCAACAGCCCTTGCGGGTCCAGGGCGAAATCTCCGTTCGGATGGTGTGCCGGGTTTTCCACCAGAATCAGGTGTGTGTCGCCCGACGGTTCCGGTGGCAATCGCGAAAAATCATAGTCCGTCCAGATATCGCCGTTGACCGCGATGAAAGGCGCGTTGCCTAGTAGCGACAGCGCATGAAACATGCCGCCGCCGGTTTCCAAGGGGGTCGGGCCTTCGTAGGAGAAGTGCAAGCGCAGACCCCAGTGGGCGCCATCGCCCAATGCCTGTGGAAATTGTTCGGCTAGCCAACTGGTATTGATGACCACGTCGCTTACGCCGGCCGCGGCCAGTTTTTCCAGATGCCAGGCGATCAGCGGTTTGCCACCGGCTTCCAGCAGCGGCTTGGGCGTGCGATTCGTCAGCGGGCGCATGCGCTCGCCCAGGCCTGCGGCAAAGATCAACGCCTTCATGCGATGGCCTTGCCCAGCAAGGCCGGCTTGATGCGGGATTCCAGCAGTTCCTGCAGTGCCTGTAATTCCGGATAGCGCGGCAACACTTCATCCAGATAGGTAATGAAGCGTGGCACGTCCGGTAGATACTTGGTCTTGCCGTCGCGGTAGTGCAGCCGGGAGAAGATGCCCATGATCTTCAGATGCCGCTGCACGCCCAGCCAATCGGCGTCGCGCAGAAAGCTCTTCAGCGCCGGTACCGGCAAGCCAGCCTGCCTTGCACGCGCGTGGTAATGCGTCAGCCAGCCATCGACCCGTTCCAGCGGCCAACTGAGGAAGGCGTCCTTGAACAGACTGATTGCGTCGTAAGCGACCGGTCCGCGCACGCAGTCCTGAAAATCCAGCACCGCGGGTCCTGGCAGCACCGGCATCAGATTGCGCGGCATGTAGTCGCGATGGGTCAGCACCCGTGCTTGCGACAACGCGTTGTCCATCAGGCGGCGCTGTACCAATTCAAGCCGGTCGGTGTCGTCGCAGTCCAACTCAATGCCGAGGTGCCGGCGTAAAAACCATTCCTCGAACAATCCCGCGTCCCGTTGCAGCAGCGCTTCGCCGAATTCACCCATATCGGCCGGCGGCTCAATGGCCTGTAGATGCAGCAACTGGTCGATCGCCGCGTCGAACCAGGCGTCGGCATTGTCCGGTGTCATGACCTGCGCGAGCGTCGGGCCGCCCAGGTCTTCCAGCAGTAAGAAACCGGAATCGACGTCGCACACCAGCACCTGCGGCACCCGCACGCCACCGGACTCCAGCAAGTCGCGCATCTTCAACCAGGGACGTACGTCATCTTGCGCGGGAGGAGAATCCATTAGGATTCGACTAGGCCCTGTTCCCAGCGTGCGCCAGTAACTGCGGAAGCCCGCGTCCACCGATGCACGTTGCAGGAGCGCATTACCGTCGCCAAGCGCCGTACGTGCCCAGCTCAGGCGGGCGGCTTCACGGTGCTCGATATCCTCACTTTGGACTGTCATGCAATGGTGGCCCTGACATGGCATTAAAGAAGCACAGATTAAACTGCCTTTTATCGTCACTTGCGAGGAATGTATGACCCACCTTTACCCCGTATTGCTGTCTGGCGGTTCCGGTACACGCTTATGGCCATTGTCGCGCGAGGCCTATCCGAAACAGTTCCTACCGCTGGCGGGGGAGGACACCAGGGTGCAGGTGACTTGGAAGCGGAGGGCAATGCTGGCTGGCAGTGCACCCATCGCAGCGTCGCTCGCTGGATACACGGATATCTATGGCCGCAGCGGCTGAATCGATGACCGCCAAAGGGCGCTATCGATTGGCTGATCTGTCGATCGATATCGCTCGGCAGCGGGTCGAGCGCGGCGGTGAACCGTTGAGCGTCGTTGGGCTCAGCTTCCAGCTGCTGCGTTACATGATCGAGCAAGGCGACCGCGTCGTCGGCTTCGATGAATTGATCGAAAGAGTATGGGCGCCGGCGGTCGTCAACGAGGAAACGGTCACCCAGCGCGTCAAGTTGCTGCGTCAGGCGCTGGGCGACGATGTTCGCGACCCGCGTTACCTGCGTTCGGTGCGCGGACGTGGCTACCAGTTGTGTGCGCTTCCGCAGATATGGGCGGAAGCGCCATCCGAAAGGGGCACGCGAAAACGATGGCCATGGGTGGCCACCTCTGCGGCGGCGACGATCTTGATAGGTGTCGCGGGAGGGATGTGGTGGTGGCGGTCGCCGCAGGCGGGGCAGACGGCGGCCGTTGCGTCGCAAACACAGTCGCTGACCCAACGGGCCGAGTACTACGCCGCCCTCGGTCAGCGCGAAAACAACGAGCGGGCGATCGCGCTCTACCAGCAAGCTCTGCTTGAAAAGCCGGCGGACACTGCGGCGACGATTGGTTTGAGCCGCGCTTATAGCGCCCGCGTTTGCCTGTTCAATTTTCCACCGGAATGGGCGCAGCGTGCCCAAGCGTTGGCCGAAGAAGTGATCGCGAAGGCGCCGGGAAACTCCGCTGCTCACGCCGCCGCGGGATATTCGCACGATTGCCGAGGCCATATGGACGCAGCTCTGGCTGCTTACGAGCGCGCGGTCGAGCTCGATCCCTCGGCCGATGCCAGCCGTGCGTCGGCCGCTTATCTATACGATCAAAAAGGACGCTTGGCCGATGCGCTGATCGCCAACACGTCGCTACATGGAGATCCCGCGCGCGTGCGCTATCTGCAATTGCAGATAGCCGACAACTTGGACCGCCTGGGCTACCTGCCAGCCGCGGAGGCACGCTATCGCCGCAGCTTCCGCCTCTATCCGGACAATGTGTTCTCCAATATCGCGTGGCCACGGTTCCTATTCCGCCATGGCCGGCTGAGCGAAGCACAGGCGGCCTTGGCCGATGCCATGTCGCGCGGAACCGATCACATCGATCTGCATTTGCTGGCTGGTGAATTGGCGTTGATACGTGGAGACCGTCGCTCGGCCGCCGCCGCCTTCCAGCAAGCGGTGGAGCTCCGCCCCCAGGCCAGTTGGCCGACCACCATGTTGCGGCTGTCCGGCGAATCGCCCGATCCGCGTTGGGCGCAAAATCGGGCAATAGAGTTGAGCCATGATTTGAAACAGGGTGCCGGCTCTCCCTCCGATTGGTTGGAAGTAGCGTTGCTGCAGATGGCCGCTGGCGACCGCATCACTGCTCTATCCACGCTGCAATATGCGGTCGCGGAGGGATACAGCGATGCCGCCTATTTGCGAACGTCTCCTTGGTTCCGCCAACTGGACGACGATCCCGCATTCGATCAGGCCATCGATGCCATCCAGGCCCGGGTCGCCCATGAAC
Source organism: uncultured Pseudoxanthomonas sp. (assembly GCA_965653375.1). Lineage (GTDB taxonomy): Bacteria > Pseudomonadota > Gammaproteobacteria > Xanthomonadales > Xanthomonadaceae > Pseudoxanthomonas_A. The sequence goes on along the minus strand of CBFGZY010000023.1, from coordinate 30,413 downwards.
GCGACGAGGTGCCCGCGGCGCTGCTGGCCGGACTCACGGCATCGCCTTGAGGATGTAATCGCCGAAGATCTTCTGCGTTTGTTGATGCACGCCGCGCTGGTTGTAGGACGTCCGTGTCACCACGGCCACGAGTTTTTCTTCCGGCACGACGAACACATAATTGCCGCCATTTCCGGACATCGCCCAGACGCCCTGGTCGCGTCCACGTAGCGGAAAACGGAAACGCCAGAACAGATATCCGTACTCGGCGTCGTCCCGCGCCTGCGCGTGAACGCTCAGACTGGCTTTTATCCAGCGCTCGGAAATGATTTGCCGGCCTTGCCAACGTCCGCCATCCGCCGCGATTTGACCAAGCTTGGCCAGGTCGCGGCTGTGGTAGCGAGTGCCGCCACCGCCCATGCCAACGCCTTCGGAGGAGCGGTTCCATTGCGAGCGGGCAATTCCCAACGGCTGTTCCAGCACTTCTGCCGAAAATTCCGATAGGGGTTTGCCGGTAGCCCGTTCCAATACGGCTCCGAGCAGGAAAGCGCCTGCGGTGCAGTACGAAAATGCTCGGCCGTGCGGGCTCTCTTGGGGACGCTTCATCCAGGGGGCGAAGCCCTTGATCGGCAAATTCAGCGCGAACTGGGTCCAGTTCTCGCTCAGATACATACGCTCCTCGTTGCCGGTGGAGAATTGGTTTTCGTCATCGCATTCCCACAGCGAACTCATCGTCAGCAGGTCTTCCAAAGTGAAGCCCTGCTTGCGGGGATCGAGACGCCGCCAGGGCTGTTCGTCGGGAAAGTAGCGATAGACTTTCGCTTGCGCACTCTGGATCAAGCCTCGATCGATCGCCGCACCCACCAGCAGCGCGGTCACGCTCTTGCTTGCCGAACGGACATCGTTAAGCGTCTCTGGGCCGCCTTCGTTGAAATAGCGCTCGTAGACCAGCTCGCCATCCTTGGCGACCAAGACACTGGTGACCGCCGGGAATTCACCTTTGGCTATCGCATTTTCCAGTTCGACGAACCTATCGAGATTCCAGCCTTTGCCTCCGGCATCGCCCACGGCCCAGCCATCCCCCTTGGTTGCGGGGGGCTGATAGACGGGAGGCGCCGCCAGGCCGGCGCTGGCGATAGCCGGCAGCAGCAGTAGCGATATCAATGGGAAACGAAAGCGCATGGGCAACTCCTCTGAAAGAAGCCGCCACTTCGCATCGGCACCGAATGAAATGCCTGAAACCAGGGTGAAGAATAATGAAAGCCGCCGGATATCCCCCCGCAAACAAAAAGCCCCGCCGGAGCGGGGCCTTGCTACCAATCGAAGCGATCGTCAGGCTTTCTTCTTCACCATGCCGTAGATGACCAGCAGGATGATGGCGCCGATGACCGAAGCGATGAAGCCTGCCGGCTCTTCCGGGCCATACCAGCCCAAGGCGCCGCCGATGAAGCGCGCCAGCAATGCGCCCGCGACGCCCAGCACGATGGTCCAGATGATGTTGAGCTTATCGTTGCCGGGCTTGACTGCACGTGCCAGCAGGCCGGCGAGAAAACCGATCAACAGGGTCCACAAGATACCGCCACCAAAGATCTGTTCCATCTGAAGCTCCTATTGGAAAGTGAGGGGGCGGCGACAGCCTAACCCATGCGCTGTATGGCAGCCATCGGACGTCCTTTGCGAACGGGGCCGGTGGTCGCCGGCCCCGTTCTCTTGCGATCAGCAGCAGCCGTGGTCGCCATGCTGGTCGCCACCGGCGACGGCGGCCACCCCCGCGGTTTCGCCACGAAGGCTGGCGGCATGGTGATCGGCGATTACCCGCGCCACACAGGCGGTGACTTTCTTGCCCATCGGAATATGCAGGAATTCATTGGGGCCATGCGCGTTGGAATGCGGCCCCAGCACGCCGGTGATCATGAACTGCGCACCCGGGAATTTTTCGCCCAGCATGCCCATGAACGGGATGGTGCCGCCTTCGCCCATGTACATGGCCGGCGCGCCGAAGAACTCCCGACTGGAGGCATCGATGGCTTTTTCCAGCCAAGGCGACATCGCCGGGGCATTCCAGCCGGTGCTGGCTTTCTCCAAGTCCAGGCTGACCTTCGCGCCGTTGGGTGGATCCTTCTCCAGCAGTTCCTTCAACAACTGGCCTGCCTGCTTGCCGTCCAAAGTAGGTGGAAGGCGCAGCGACAACTTCACCGAGGTATAAGGCCGCAGCACGTTGCCGGCGGATGACAGCGCCGGCATGCCGTCGACACCGGTAACCGACAGCGCGGGGCGCCAGGTTCGGTTGAGCACCAGTTCGGACAGATCCTCCGCCATCGGCTTCATGCCGGGCAGGAACGGGAATTTGTCGAACACCGCCGTATTCAACACGCGCGCGGCTTCCTTGGCCTGGCTCAACCGGTCGGCGGGAATCTCCACCTGTAGGCCATCGGGGAGGATGCGGCCGGTGTTTTCATTCTCCAAACGCGACAACAGCTGCCGCAGCAGGCGAAAGCTCGACGGCACCACGCCGGAGGCGTCGCCGGAGTGCACGCCTTCTTCCAATACCTTGACCGTGAAGTTGCCGCCTGCCAGGCCGCGCAGGGAGGTGGTGCACCACAATTGCTCGTAGTTCCCGCAGCCCGAATCCAGGCAGACCACCAGCGAAGGTTTGCCGATACGCTCCGCCAAATGATCCACGTAGGCGGGCAGGTCGTAGCTGCCGGATTCTTCGCAAGCTTCGATCAGCACCACGCAGCGAGCATGCGGAACATCTTGCTGTTGCAGCGCCTGGATGGCGGCCAGCGAACCGAAGATGGCATAGCCGTCGTCAGCGCCGCCGCGTCCGAATAGCCTGTCGCCCTTCAACACAGGGGTCCACGGCCCCAAGTCGCTGTCCCAGCCGGTCATTTCCGGTTGCTTGTCCAAATGGCCGTACAGCAGCACGGTATCCGCGCCGGTGTCGGGTCCCGTGGCCGGGATCTCGATAAAGATCAACGGAGTGCGGCCCTCCAGGCGCACCGTTTCGACCTGCATGCCGGGAATGGCCTGGGCTTTGGCCCAGCGTTCCATCAGCTTTACCGCGTCCTCCATGTAACCGTTCGCCACCCAGTCCTTGTCGAACATGGGCGATTTATTGGGTATGCGGATGTACTCGATCAGTTGGGGGACGATGTCGTCATCCCATTTTTCGGCAACGTAGCGATCGGCCTTGGCGATGTCCATGAAAACTCCATCAAGTGCTGCAATTGGTAACCCGACATTCTACGCCCGTGCGTGTAGGACTTTTCCTACATGCAGTAGCGGGCTTTCCCGGCAGTTTTCCCGGGGCTCCGGCGATATCTTGGGTACATCCGGCGATGGAGACTGACCGGGTCGGCAAACGAGTCCTCTCGGATGCCGGCAAGGCGGACAGGGCCAAGGCCCTGTCCGTGTAGTTCAAGGATTTCCATCGCCACAAGGAGAGTTGTCGTGAGAACGTTCGTCAACATGTTCAAAGCCGTCGCCCTTTCGCTGCTGTTGGCTTCCAGTGCCTTCGCTGCCGACAAAGTCGACATCAACACCGCTGATGCGGCTGTGCTGGAAAGCGCGCTGATCGGCATCGGGCCCGCCAAAGCGGCGGCCATCGTGGAGTACCGCAAAGCCAATGGCCCGTTCAAAAGCCCTGAAGAACTTGCCATGGTGAAAGGCGTGGGTTTGAAGACGGTCGAACAGAATCGTGAGCGCATCCAATTACGTGCGGCGGCGTCGGGCGCGAAGCCTGCGGCGGCAGCTCCAGCACCCAAAGCCCAACCTGCGGCCAGGCGCTAACCATCCCACACCACGGATCCCGCAGGACGCGAGGCCGGGGTAAAAGGGGTAAGGACACCGGGGGAATAGGCAGGGAGCCGACATGGACGTATTCATTGCGTAGGAAGCGCATGGATAGGAGCAGGAACAGGCGCAACGCCTGAAGAAAGGCAGGGAGCCGACACGGAAGTACCTGTCGCCCGGATACGCAGCGGTGTATCCGGGCGATGTCTTTTTTGCCGGGCGAAAGCTGGCATGGGAACCTGTTTGGAGAAAGGCCGGTTTAGAATTGAGGCTGCTTTTCTTCACTGTCAGGACTAAAGAATGTCCGAAGTCTCACGGGTGATTCCGGCCAACGAGTATCAGCGCAGCCGCTGGAAGAATGGCCTGGGTTGGACCCGCGAGATCGTACGGGTCCCCGACAGTGAGCATTGGGATTGGCGCCTGTCGATCGCCGAAATCGAGCGCGATTCTGAGTTTTCGATATTTCCTGGCATCGATCGTGAGCTGGTGCTGATCCGAGGCCACGGTTTGCGATTGAGGTTTGCAGACGGCGAGGTGTCGGAGCTTCCGCCCCCGCACGGCCGGTTTCGTTTTGCCGGTGAGCGCGCGGTAACCGGCGAGCTTGTGGAGGGCGCGACTCACGACTTCAACGTGATGTGGCGCAGAGGTGTGATCGAGACGGAACTGTTGCACCGGCCGCTGGTGGGTCCGATGTTGTTCTTCGTCGAACCCGGTGTGCACTGGGCGATCCACTTAATGAGCGGACAGGCAAAATTCGATGCGGATTCCGGCTTGCCGCCGCTGTGGGCTGGCGATACCGCGTTGCTGATTGGCGGCACGGAGCGCAGGCGCTATGCGTTGGAAGGTGGTGGGGAGTTGCTGGCGATACGTATCCGGCAGCTGATATAGAGCCGCATGCTCGGCCATTCGCTATGGTCAGCCGTTATAGCGGCTTTATCGTTACCGGCCCAGCGATATCACCGGCCGCAACTCCGCTCCACTAGTCACGCAACGTCGGCATCAGTAAACGTCGCGCCGGTATCGACGCTCCAACAACAACTGCTCTACGCCTTCGTCTCCCAGGACTTCGCGTAGGGCGGTATCCACGCCGGGCGCCATTCCGGTCAGGCTGCCGCAGACATAAATGGCTGCTCCGTCGGCCACCCATTCGCGCAGTTCGCCTGCTGCTTGGCGGAGCTTTTCCTGCACGTAGACGCGTTGTGCCGAATCGCGTGAAAACGCCAGGTCCAAGCGCGAAAGCAGTCCAAGAGCGTGCCAACCCCTGATTTCGTCGCGGTAGAAGAAATCGCGATCCTCGTTGCGCTCGCCGAATAGCAACCAATTGCGGCTCGCACCGGCGATGATCCGTGCCTTCAGGTGCGCGCGCAGGCCGGCGATGCCGGTGCCGTTGCCGATCAGGATCAGCGGGCGCGAAGCCTCGGGCGGATGAAAGTTGGCGTTGGCGCGAACACGCAAGGCAATCGCGCCTCCTACGGGTGCCTGATCGCACAGCCAGCCACTGCCCAGGCCAAGGGTTCCATCGGGCCGCAGCTGGCGCCGGACTAACAGATGTAGTGCGCCATCCTGCGGCAGCGAAGCGATGGAATACTCGCGATGCGGCAACGGTTGCAGGCTTTCGGCGATGCTTTGTGCGTCGTAGCCGATTTGGGCCTCCCCGGCGGGCAGATGCGAACGAGCCAGCAATTCGGCCAGGGTTTCGCTGCTGTGGTCGCTCCGGATTTCGATTGCTCCATCCAGTCCTCGCGCCTGCAACCAGTGTTCGACCGTGTGCGGTGCATGGCGCGGACCGATCTCTGCAATGTCGCCGGCCTGCCATTGCAGGGCCGAATCGTCATTCGGCCGAATCGCCAGATGGAACGCCCCGCCGCCAACACTGCCGGGATTGAGTTCCCGACGTTCGACCAATGTCCAGTCTTCGTATCGTGGCGGCGTCCAGTCGGGAAACTCGCTGGTGTCGCCGAATTGGCTCAAGTGATGCTGCCAGTGTCGCAACGCGCTTTCGTCGGCGTTATCGACTTCGACCAGGTCGAACAGCGGCTGTGCGCCATGCTGACGCAACCAATCGTCGAGTTGATGACCGAAGCCGCAAAATCGACTGTATTCGCGATCGCCCAACGCCAGCACGGCGTAGCGCAGCGTAGCCAGTGACGCGGGTTGGCCCATGATGTTGCGCAGGAAGGCGAGGGCGTGATCCGGCGGGTCACCCTCACCGGTGGTGCTGACGACAAACAACGCACGTTCGGTGGAGGAGAGCGCCTCAGCGTCGACATGGTCGATACCGCACAACCTGACGCCAACACCCGCCTGCCGCAGCGAATCCGCGGTACGTTCGGCCAAGGCCTGGGCAAATCCGGTTTGGCTGGCATAGACGACCAGCACGGGCGATTCGTCCGTTTCGGTGTAGGCGATGGTTGTGTCCTGGCGCCGCGCGCGCCGGTTTATCCAGCCGCAGAAGAAGAAATAAGTCGCGAGCGCCGCCGCCGCGATGAACCAGCGTTTGGCCCGAGGCGCGGCGATCCACCAGTCGGCGTGCGCATTCCAACTCAACAATGCCAATGCCATGCTCAATAGCAGCAACAGGATCAACGCGTTGCCCAGGAGCGCGCGATTGAAGCGTGGCAAAGCGAGCGAAGCGTTCATGCGGGCGGCGCTTTCATGCAAGTAAGTGGACCTCGAACTGCGAGGTCATTCGTTCTTGCAGACCGCCTTCGGCGCGGGCCACGAAACGAGATGCGATGCCGTGCTGCTCGGCGAAGGCGAAGCCTGTGTCCATGCCCATCACCGTCAAAGCGGTCGCCCATGCATCGGCACGCATCGCGTCCGTTGCAATCACGGTGACGGCGGCCGGGGCATGTTTCACCGGCGCGCCGCTGCGCGGATCCAACGTGTGCGAGTAATGCTGGCCGTCCTGTTCGAACCAATGCCAGCGATCGCCCGAAGTGGCGATGGCAAGATCGTCCAGATTTACCACGCGTGGTGCCAAGGTCTCGGTATCTTCGTCCGGCGAAGATTCCACCAGCACGCGCCATGATTCGCCGTCCTGCTTCTGGCCGTAGCCATAGAGTTCGCCGCCTACTTCGACCAGGGCGCTCGCGATGCCACGACCACGAAGGAATCGTGCGATGCGGTCCACACCGTAGCCTTTGGCAATCGCGGAAAAATCCAATTGCAGGTCGCCCGGTTGCAGGAGATGTTGTCCGTCTTGAGTCACCAGCCGTTGCCAACCCACGCGCGCCCGAGCAGCCGACAGCACCGCCGTATCAGGAACACGGCGCGGCGTGGCATCTGCACCGAATCCCCAAGCCGCCACCAGCGGTCCCACGGTAGGGTCGTAGGCGCCATTGCTGGCCTCGGCAATCTCGAGCGCACAATTCAATACGGTCCAAAAGCCTTCCGGCAACACATGCTGAGTGCCTGCAGCAGCGCGATTGAAGCGGACGATGTCCGAATCGGATTCCCAGGTACTCATTTGCGCGACGACTTCGTCCAGCTGCGCCTGGATACCGTCATGCAGTGCATGCGGATCGGTTCGCGCCGGCGCGAGCAGCTTGACGCTCCACGACGTACCCATGGTGTGACCATACAGCGACTGCATCGTGAGGCTGGCAACGGCGGGAGTAGGGAACGAGGACATGGCGTTCGGTCGGCTTCTCTCCACCGTGATGGAGAGAAGCCGGAGCGACGTTACTGCGGTAGAACTTCCAGCGTGGCCACGTAGCTCAGACGGCGCTGCTTGGCTTGCGGCAACGAAGTCTTGGCATCCTGGGTGGCCGTTTCCAGCCAGTACATGCCCGCTTCCGGCCAGGTGACGCTGAATTCGCCGTTGGCGTCGGTGGTGACTTTGATCTCTTCCTGCGCGTTGCGGTAGCGGGTGCCGCCGCGAGTGATCTCGAACTCCAAACCGACGGCCGGCTTGCCATCCAGCAACAGTTTGAACTTGGCTTGCTCGCCGGCGAACAAATCGTTGGGATGTGTGATCGGAACCAATTCCAAACCTTGGCCGGTGGTCTTCAGTGCGGTGTCGTTGGGCGAGCCGTTGGTGACGAAGGTTTCCACTCGGCCGAGCGATTGCGAGACCTGCAGGTTCTTGGCGTCCTTCGGCACTTCGGTGGCGAACGTGGCCGGTGTGCCACGCCAGCGCTTGGGCTTGCCGTTTTCTTCCCAGCTGCCGAACAAACCGCTGTTGACCGTTGCGATCCGGTAAGTACCCGGTTGCTTCAGCTCGACATCGAACACCGTGCGGTATTTGCCGGTGGCCAGATTCTGCGCTTCCACACGGCTGCCATCCGGTGCGGTGATGACCAGTCCTTCGGTGCGCAGCGGGACGTGGTTGAAATAGAACAGATCGTTGGAGACAGCGGCATCCACGGTGATCCACGGATTGTTGCCGGCGATCACCGTCTGCGAAGGCAGCAGCCAGGTTTTATGCGCCAGAGCCGACAACGGAAAGACGGAGGCAATCGCCAAGGCGAGGGTGAGGGAACGCTTCATCGGAATCTCCAGCTCAGGGTTTGACGATCAGATTGACGGCGCCCAGTTCAGCGCTGCCTTGGGCTTTGCCCGATTGCGGTGCTTTCTTTGCCGGCCAGGTGAAGGGGACCTTCACCAGTTCGCGGCCGCCGACTTCGCGTACGGCTTCCACCACCAGCGTGTATTCGCCCGGCGCCAGGCCTGCCAGCTGCGGTTGCCCGTCGGTAAAGGAGAGCGCGTGCTTGCCTACCGGTTTGGTTGGACCGGTTACGCCATCCACCGGAACTTTCAAGGTGCGGCCGGACTTGCGCCACCACTGGCGAAGATCAGGCAACCATTTGGTGCCGTGGCCTTCGGCCGTGTCGCGTTGCTGATACCAGACCGAAAGATTGGCGGCGACTTTCTGGTCTGCGCCTTCCACGTAGATGGCGACGTAGGGCCGGTGATATTCGGCGACATTCAGTTGCGGGATTTCCACGCTGATGTCCAGCTGAGCGGCGTACGCCGGCATCGTCAGCAGGCCGCTCAAGGCGATGGTCAATGTGGCGGGGATGACGGTCTTCGACATGGGATGCTCGCGATCGAGAAGGATTTCAGTGGATGAGAAGCAGCGCCAACAACAGCGGCACCAGCAGTCCAAGGCCGACCATCGGCCAAGTCATGCGTCGCTGGCGGGCATGCAGCTGCAACAGCAAAAGCCCGGTAATGCAGAACACCAGGCAGGCCAGCGCGAATACGTCCAGGAACCAGCTCCACGCCGGCCCGGCGTTGCGGCCCTTGTGCAGATCGTTGAAGTAGGAAATCCAGCCGCGTTCGGTGCGCTCGTATTCCACTTCGCCGGTATCGCGCTGGATGCTGAGCCAGGCGTCTTCGCCGGGAGCGGGCATGGACAGATAGATTTCCGCCTCCGACCATTCGGCCGGACGCTTGCCGATGGCAATGGACAGCTCATCGCTCAGCCATGTGGCAACGGCAGGAGGCAGTGGCGCATTGCCTTCCTTGGAATCCTTGAGTTCCACCACCAGTGCGGCGGGCAGTTGCGCCGTGCGCTGGCTGACTTCGGGCTGCGCCTCGATCTTGCTTGCATGGTTCAAGGTGATGCCGGTGGCGGCAAACAACAGCATGCCGATCAGGCAAACAGCGGAGCTGATCCAGTGCCATTGATGCAACGTGCGCAACCAGAAGCCACGGCGCTGCTGGCCGGTTGCCAAGTCGGATTTCAAGGGCCGCGCGCTCACACCTCGGCCCATTCCCGCAGCAGGTTGTGATAGACGCCGGTCAACTGCACCAGCGCGGGATGCTCCGGCACGTCCTGGGTCAGGCGGCGAATGGCCACATCCATCTGGAACATGAGACGGCGGTGGCCGTCGTCGCGCAGCATGCTCTGCATCCAGAAGAACGAGGCTATCCGTGCGCCACGAGTGACGGGTGTGACCCGATGCAGGCTGGTGCCGGGATACAACACCAGATGCCCCGCCGGCAGCTTCACGCTTTGGGTGCCGAACGTATCTTCGATGATCAGTTCGCCGCCGTCGTATTCGTCCGGGCTGCTGAGGAACAACGTGGCGGACAGATCCGTGCGGACCGGTTCCGCGCCGCCCTGGCTGCGGTCGTAACGCACCGCGTTGTCGACGTGATAGCCAAACGATTGTCCGCCGCTGTAACGATTGAACAACGGCGGATAGATGCGTTTGGGCAGCGCCGCCGAGAAGAACGTGCTGTTGCGCGACAGCGCATCCAGCACCATCGCACCCAGCTCCCGTGCCACCGGCGAACCCTCCGGCAATTGCGCATTGTCCTTGGCCTTGGCCGACTGGTGGCCGGCGGTAATGCGGCCGTCGGCCCAATCGGCCGCGTCCAGCTTGGCGCGTGCATTCGCCACTTGTTCGGCGGTCAGTACATCGGGAATGTGCAGCAGCATCGGATCACCCTTCCTCGCGGAGTCTGCCCATTGTGCACGGGGCAGACTCTCGCCTTGCCTGGAGATCTAGAACCGGAAAGTGGCGGTCAATACTGCCGACCGACCTTCGCCCGGATTGGCCCAGCCACTTCCACCGGTCACCACGCCTGCAGCATTGACGGTGAGGCTGTTGCGAATGCTGGTGTAGTACTCCTCGTCGAACAGGTTGCTGACGTTGAGCTGCAAGCCGATGCGTTCGGTGACCTGATAGCCGATCATCGCCCGGTGCACCCAGTAGGGGTCGGTCTTCAGATAGGCCGGTGTCACGGTGTTGTTGGCATAGAAGGCGCCCTGATAGGTCGCACCGTAACCGAACGACCACGCGCCCAGTTCATAGACGGTCCACAAACTGGCCGAGTGGCGTGGCGTTTGGATCAGCGCGCGGCCCTTCACAGGATCGGAAGCGGCGCCATCGGCGGCGTTCTGCAGAACCTCGGTGTCCAAGAAGGTGTAGTTGGCGAAGACCGACCATTCTGGGGTGATGTGGCCCGCGGCACCCAGCGCTACGCCGTCTACGCGCGCCTTGCCATCCAGAACCTGTTCCGGCTGCAGCGGATCAGCACTGGCCACCTTGTAGTTCTGGCGCTCGTTACGGAACAGGGCAGCGGTTAATGCCAGGTGGTTATCCAAAATGTCCCACTTGGTGCCCAACTCGATATTCACGGCAGTCTCGGGATCGACATTGCAGGTGGCAGCGGTGCATGCACCGTTCACTGATGTTTTCGACGGCGTCTTGCTATTGGCGTAGGAGAGATACACGCTGGCGTTCTCAACCGGCTTGTACACCAATCCGGCGCGATAGGAGAACAGATCGTCTTCGTTCTCGAACACGCTGCTGACACCCGTCACTTGTCCGATCGAACCTGGTGTGTTGGATATTGTGTAGTTGGTGGTGTCGCCTTCGTTGTGCTCGTAACGGGCGCCCAGATTGAGCAGCCATTGTTCGCTGAACTTCAGTGTGTCGAAAAAATAAACCGCTTGATTGCTCAGGCTGCCCTTGCTATGGGCGGTGCGAACGAAATTCGTCGGGCCGGTCCAGACGTTGTAGGGATTTTCCAGGTTTTGCAGCGGGTAGTTGGCGTTGTTGTCCAACAGCGCGCTGCCATCGGCATTGCGGAAGCCATTGCCGCCGTCCAGTTCGAAATCTTCTTTGCTGAATGCGATACCGGCGACCAGGTGATGTTCTATTGCGCCGGTGTTGAAAAATACGGTCAGGTCGGTCTGGCTATGAGCGATGAAGTTTTCGGTATCGCGGACGTTGCCGCGCGGACCGCTGATGGGTGACCAGGTGCCGGGCGGTTGGATGGTATTGGCCGGCACACCCGGACCAACCGGTAGGGTGGAGCACACTCCACCGGTGAATGGATTGGTACCGTCGTGGAGGCACCAGCTTCCCTGCGGTGCGGTGGCGTTGGTGTACTGTTCCACTTGTTGCAGGCGACCCAGGCTGCGCAGCTTCACGTTGTCGCTGAAGTCCATTTCCAAGACGCCAGTCAACATATCAACGTCGATTTCCTGGCGCGACGTATTGCGATAGCCGTAATAGGTTTCCGGATCCACACCCGGCAATGGGCCGTCGTTGAATGGGCTGAGCGCGTACGGCACACCATACTGCGGCAGATTGTTGTCGTGCTGATGCAGGTAGCTGAGGGTGAAGCGCGTATCCGAGCCCAACCCAAACGCAATCGATGGCGCAAAACCCCAGCGATGCTTGAACTCCTCGTCGCGTCCCGGCACGTCCTGGGTGTGGCCCATGGCATTCAGACGCACGGCGATGCCGTTGTCGAAGTCGAAATTGCTATCGGCAGTAACGCGGCCGTACTTGTCGCTGCCAGCGCCAACCGTAAAGGTGCTGGCATCGCCTTCGCGCGCGACCTTGCTGACCAGATTGATGTTGCCTCCCACCGAGCCCGCGCCGGACATGGCGGAATTGGCGCCGTTGATCAGTTCGATCGATTCCAGGTTGAAGGTGTCGCTGCGGGTGTATTGGGCGCTGTCGCGTACGCCGTCGGTGGTGATGTCGCTACTGGCGGTGAAACCGCGCAGGTTGATGCTGTCGCCGTAGCCGCCGCCGCCTTCGCCGGCACCGAAGGTGATGCCGGGGAGGGTGCTGAGCACGTCGCGCAGGCCCAGCAGATTTTGCTGCGCCATCACTTCACTGGTCACCACGGTGATCGTCTGCGGGGTGTCCACCAGCTTTTCCGTGTATTTGGGCGAGCTGGCCTTCTTGGCCTGTTCGCCCACCACCTCGATCGCATCCAGGTTTTTGGCATCGTTGACCGCATCGGCAGCGGCTTCGAGAACGGGCGCGGCATGCGCGGCGCACATGGCCATGGACAACGCCGCGGCGAGCGGCGAAAGAGCGAGGGATTTTTTGGACATGATCTCGGGCGTCTGAAGTGGCGGCAGCTAAGGAATGGCAGTCGCTAGCCCGAACATGCTAATGATAATGATTCGCGGTTACAACAAAATTTTCACGAAATGGCGCCCAGCGGCCAGGACGAGGGCCAGAGGAAGCAGGAAAACAGGAAGCCGCGCCGGTGAAGGCCTCAATCCCGGTCGTCGCGGGTCCAGATGCCGCCGTGCTCCAGCTTTACCGGGAACTTCGGGACGGGCGAGTAGGCCGGAGCACATAGCGCACGGCCATCGCGGACGTCGAACTTGGCCCCGTGCAGCACGCACTCGATGGTGGCCTCATCGGCATCGAAATTGCCGACCGACAAGTCGAACTCCTCATGGCTGCAACGGTCTTCCAGTGCGTAGAAGTCGCCGTCGTAGTTGAACACCAGGATGGGCAGGCCGGTCTCCTCGTCGAATACCGTCTTCATTTCGCCGGGCAGCAATTCGCCGGTGGCGCAGACGAAGGTCCAGTTTTCGGTCATGCCACCGTCTCAACCAGCGGCTTTTCCAGGACTTCGAAGCGCAGGTCGTCGCGCTTGGGAATGCCGTAGCGCTCGTCGCCGTAAGGGAACGGCTTCTTGATGCCGGTACGGAGGTAACCGCGCCGCTCATAGAAGGCGATCAGTTCGTCGCGGATATCGATGACCGTCATCCGCATGGCCGGCAACCGCCATTCGTCGCGGGCGACGCGCTCGGCTTCGTTCAGCACCACCTTGCCCAGTCCGCTGCCTTGTTGGTCCGGCTTGACCGAGAACATGCCCAGGTACCCTGCGCCGCCCTCTTCTGCCACGTGGACGCAGGCCAGTATCTGGCCGTCGCGTTCCGCGATCAGGATGCGGCTTCGCGGCCGTTCGAGGTCGTGCCGAAGCACTTCGGGGTCGATGCGCTGGCCTTCGAGGAGATCGGCTTCGGTGGTCCAGCCTTTTTTGCTGACCTCGCCGCGATAGGCGGAGGTCACCAATTCGACCAGGGCAGAGATGTCCGCGAGCGTCGCGGGACGGAAGGTGAGAGTGCTCATGGCGGAGATATTACGAAAAAAGCGGCCCGGCGGCGTGCGCCGTGCGCACGCAACGGTGGTCAGGCCAGCAGGCTGCGCGCTTTTCTAAGCGCTACGGCAAAGCGCTCGATCTCATCATGCGTGTTGTAGAACGCAAACGAAGCCCGGCAGGTGGCCGCTACGCCGAAGAACTGCAACAGCGGGTGCGCGCAATGCTGGCCAGAGCGGATGGCGACGCCTTCCAGGTCGAGCAGCGTGGCCAGATCGTGCGCATGCGCGCCTTCGATCAGGAAGGAGATCACGGCAGCCTTTTCCGGCGCGTTGCCGAATATACGTAGGCCCTCGATCTTGCCTAGTTCTTCGGTCGCATGCGCCAATAGCTCGGTCTCGCGCGCTTCGATGCGCGTCATTCCCACTGATTGCAAATAGTCCACTGCTGCGCCCAGGCCGATGAAGCCGGCGATGTTCGGCGTGCCCGCTTCGAACTTATGCGGTGGATCGTTGAACACAGTACCTTCGAAGCTGACTTCCTTGATCATCTCGCCGCCGCCGATGAAAGGCGGCATCGCCTGCAGGTGTTCGCGCCGTGCCCACAATGCTCCGGTGCCGGTGGGGCCGCACATCTTGTGTCCGGTCAAGGCATAGAAATCGCAGCCGATGGCGGCGATATCCACCGGCCTATGCGGTACCGCTTGCGAACCGTCGACGACCGTGACGACACCGCGCTTGCGCGCTTCGCGGCAGATCTCGCGTACCGGGTTCACGGTGCCCAATACGTTGGAGACGTGCGCCACGGCCAGCAGTTTGACCTCCGGCGTCATCGCGGCGTAAAGCGCAGGCAAATCCAGCGAACCATCGGGAAGTATCTCGGCCACGCGGATGCTGGCGCCGGTGCGCTGCGCCACCAGTTGCCAAGGCACGATGTTGGCGTGGTGCTCCATCCGCGAAACCAGGATGACGTCGCCCGCTTTCAGGCGCGGCAGCGCCCACGAATAGGCGACCAGGTTGATTGCGAACGTAGTGCCGCTGCACAGCACCAATTCGTCCGCGCGGACATTGAGGAACTGCGCCAGCTTCTTGCGCGCACCTTCGTACGCATCGGTCGCTTCCGAGCCCAGCGTGTGCACGGCGCGGCTGACGTTGGCGTTGTGCAGGCGATAGAACGCATCCACCGTCTCGATCACCGAGGCGGGCTTTTGTCCGGTGTTGGCGCTGTCCAGATAGATCAGCGGCTTGCCATGCACTTCGCGGGTCAGCAGCGGAAAGTCGGCGCGTATCCGGTCCCAGTCGTCAGGACTGGTGGCTTCCGTGCCGGCAGACGGTGGCAGCGACGGCTTGGTGATGAAAGAAGTCATGCCGGGTCCAGTTGTTCGAGGGCGGCGTCCACCTGCGAGGTCAGCAGCGCAAGCGTGTCGGCATCGTCGATGGCGGCCAGGGGTTCGCGGCAGAAGGCGGCGGTCAGCAACCGCTGCGCTTCGGCTTGCGGCAGGCCGCGGGAGCGCAGATAGAACAACGCGTTGGGTTCCAGCTGACCGACTGTCGCGCCGTGAGCGGCCTTCACTTCGTCGGCGTGGATCTCCAGTACCGGTTGGGTGTCGATCTCCGCGTTGTCGGACAGCAGCAGATTCTTGTTGGAAAGCGAGGCATCGCTACCGTCGGCGCCTTCCCGGATCAGAATGCCGCCATGGAACACGACACGGCCGCGACCGGCGCCGAGTCCGCGCCAGGTCAGCTCGCACGACGTATCGCGCCCGACGTGATCGATGCCTAGGCGCGTATCGATGTGGCGGCGTCCGCCGGCCAGCAGCACGCCATTGGCGGTCAGGCGGGCGTTGTCGCCTTCCAGTCGTACATTCAATTCGTGGCGCGACAGTGCGCTGCCCAATTCCAGATCCACCCGGCGGTACTCCGAACGCTCCGATAGCACGGCGTCGGTGCGCAACAGCAAGGTGGCGCGGTCGCTTTCGCTCTGCGTGCGCGCATGCGTCAGCCGCGCATCTTTCGCCAGATGGATGTGGGTCAGGGTATTGATGAGATGGGCGTGCGTGCCCATCGCCAGATGATGTTCGACCAACGTCAGTTGCGCGCCTTCGCGCAGCTCGATCAGGTTGCGCAGATGCCAGGCACGGTCGGCAGCGTTGGCGGAGTCTTCTCCCGCACCGATGAAAACCAGATGCAGCGGACGCTCGCCGACAGCGCTCGCTTCTGCTGTCAGCAACACGCCTTCACTGGCCAGGGCGGTGTTGAGACGGGCGAATACGTCTTCACTGCGTTCGAAGCGCCGGGCGAGAAAGCGCGCGGTATCGCTGTTGTCCGACAAGGTTTCCGACAGCAACTGCACGCTGACGCCGGCCGGCAGATGGGTGGTGTGCGACAGCGGCACCGAATAGCGGCCATTGACGAAGACAAGGCGGGGAGTCGGGATATCCGCGAGCGCCAGCGGATCGATATCGGGCACCACATCCACTGCGGAGAACCGGCGCCGTTCCAGCGCCCGCAGCGAGGTGTACTTCCAGGCTTCGTTGCGCGCACCGGGCAGCCCGTCGCGTAGCGCCTCGTCCAGCAAGGTACGCCGGGCGCTGTCGCCGTTGAAGGCATTCGCCAATGAGTCGAGCAGGTTATTCATGGGACATCGGATCGAGAAGAGTCGTCGCCCCGGTGAACGAAGTCGCTGGGTCCCGGCGTGCGCACCGGGATGACGGTAAAAGGACGCGGGCGGTGATGGGGCTCACGCCGCTTTCTCCGGCTCGACACGATCCTTCAACCAGGCGTAGCCGTGCTGTTCCAGTTCCAGCGCCAGCTCGGGTCCGCCGGATTCGACGATGCGGCCATCGGCCAGCACGTGCACGACGTCGGGCTTGATGTAATCCAGCAGGCGTTGGTAGTGGGTAATGACGAGGAAAGCGCGGTCCGGCGAACGCAGCGTGTTGACGCCTTCGGCCACGTTCTTCAACGCGTCGATGTCCAGGCCGCTGTCGGTTTCGTCCAGGATGGCCAGCTTGGGTTCCAGCACGGCCAGTTGGAAAATCTCGTTGCGTTTTTTCTCGCCGCCGCTGAAGCCTTCGTTGACGCCCCGGTGCAGCAGTTCGTCTTTCAGATGCAGCACGGCGAGTTTCTCGCGTACCAGCTTGAGGAACTGCATGGAATCCAGCTCGCCTTCGCCCCGCGCCTTGCGTTGCGCATTGAGTGCGGCACGCAGAAAGTAGGTGTTGTTGACGCCGGGGATTTCCACCGGGTACTGGAACGCCAGGAAGATCCCCGCAGCCGCGCGCTCTTCCGGCGCCAGCTCAAGCAGATCCCGGCCCTCGTAGCTAACCGCGCCCGCGGTGACTTCATAGCCCTCGCGTCCGGCCAGGATATTGCCCAGCGTGGATTTGCCGGCGCCGTTGGGGCCCATCACGGCATGCACCTGGCCAGGCTTCACCTCCAGCGACAAGCCTTTGAGGATTTCTTTGCCGGCGACGCTGGCGTGGAGGTTTTCGATCTTGAGCATGTTTGCGTTCCAATTTGATTCTTTTGAGCCCCTCTCCCGTCGGGAGAGGGGTTGGGGAGAGGGTTCGGCAGCGTCGTGATGGTTCCGACGTTACTGGCGTCGCCGAACCCTCATCCGGCGCTTCGCGCCACCTTCTCCGATGGGAGAAGGAAACAACCGGTCAGCCGACCGAGCCTTCCAAGCTCACTTCCAGCAGCTTCTTCGCTTCCACTGCGAACTCCATCGGCAGTTCGCGGAAGACCTGTTTGCAGAAGCCGTCGACGATCATGCTGACGGCGTCTTCCTGGCTGATGCCGCGGGCACGGCAGTAGAACATCTGGTCGTCGGAGATCTTCGAGGTGGTGGCTTCGTGTTCCAGCGTCGCGGTCGGGTTCTTGACCTCGATATAAGGGAACGTATGCGCGCCGCACTTCTTGCCGATCAGCAGGGAGTCGCACTGGGTGTAGTTGCGCGCGTTGCTGGCGTTGCGGTCGACTTTGACCAGCCCGCGGTAGGTGTTCTGGCCATGGCCGGCGCTGATGCCCTTGCTGACGATCTTCGACTTGGTGTTCTTGCCGATGTGGATCATCTTGGTGCCGGTATCGGCCTGCTGGCGATGATGGGTGAGCGCCACCGAGTGGAATTCGCCCACCGAGTCGTCGCCCAGCAGCACGCAGGACGGATACTTCCAGGTGATGGCCGAACCGGTTTCCACCTGCGTCCAGCTGATCTTGCTGCGCGCGCCACGACACTCGCCGCGCTTGGTGACGAAGTTGTAGATGCCGCCGCGGCCTTCCTCGTCGCCCGGATACCAGTTCTGCACGGTGCTGTACTTGATCTCGGCGTCTTCCAAGGCCACCAGTTCCACCACCGCCGCATGCAGCTGGTTCTCGTCGCGCATCGGCGCGGTGCAACCTTCCAGGTAGGACACGTAGCTCTTGTCTTCGGCGATGATCAAGGTGCGTTCGAACTGGCCGGTATGGCCGGCGTTGATGCGGAAGTAGGTGCTCAGTTCCATCGGGCAGCGCACGCCCCTGGGAATGAACACGAAGCTGCCGTCGGAGAACACCGCCGAGTTCAATGCGGCGAAATAGTTGTCGCCGGTGGGGACCACGCTGCCGAGGTATTGCTTGACCAGTTCCGGGTATTCGCGGATGGCCTCGCTCATCGAGCAGAAAATGACGCCCTTTTCCGCCAATTCCTTACGGAAGGTGGTGCCGACCGATACCGAATCGAATACCGCATCCACCGCCACGCCCGCCAGCTTGGCGCGTTCGTGCAGCGGCACGCCCAGCTTGTCGTAGGTGTCCAGCAGTTCCTGCGGTACTTCGTCCAGCGACGCGTATTTGGCTTTGGGCGCGCTGTAGTAGCTGATGGCCTGGAAATCGATCGGCGCGATCTTCAGCTTGGCCCAGTGCGGGACCGGCATGGTCAACCAGTGCCGGTACGCGGCCAGGCGCCATTCGGTCATCCATTCGGGTTCGTTCTTCTTGGCCGAAAGCGCACGGACCACGTCCTCGCTCAAGCCAGGCGGCAGCGAATCGGATTCGATGTCGGTGATGAAGCCGGCGTCGTAGCGGCGTCCCAGTTGTTCCAGGATGCCGGCATTCTTGACGGGGGCGTCTTTGATCGGAGCTGCTTCGGTGGCCATGGGCTGCCTACTTGTTCAACGTGTAGCGACGCGCACGGCGATCGGGCGTCGTCGAGCGTCGTCGGGTGTCGTTGCTGGGGAAGGGGAGCGCAGCATCTGCGCAAGGGTCACGCCGCGCAGTGCGTCGGCGACCACGTCGTTGATCAGCCGCCAGTTGGCGCGGGCGCCGCATTGGTGGGCGATGCCGCAGTGGCTGTCGTGCTGGCTGCACTCGGTCATCGCCAGCGGTCCTTCCATGGCCTCGACGATCTCGATCAGGGAGATGTCGGCTGAATCGCGGCTCAGGCGGTAGCCACCGTGAACGCCACGCAGGCCTTCCACCAAGCCGGCCTGGGCCAGGGGCTTGAGCAGCTTGCTGACGGTGGGGGTTTCCAGGCCCGATTGTTCGGCCAGTTCGGCCGCGCTCAATACCTCGCCCGGCCGTGCGGCGAGCACGGTCAGGACCACGGTGGCGTAATCGGTCAGTTTGGTGACGCGAAGCATGGCAGGGCGGGACTCCTAAAGCGTACCGAAATTGTACGCTTTTAAAGCCGCCCGGCCAAGCCGGTTTAATTCAGTTTGCGGTTGATCCGAGCGCTGCCGCGGGGGCGGCCGCCGACGTCGTGGGCTCGGAAGGCGCGGGAGCCGGTGGTGCCGATGGCAACACCAGCGTGAAATAGGGCGGCAGCGGCGTCTTTCCTGGCGGCAGATAGGCCGGCGCAGGCTGCCCTGCCGGCTCCAGCGAGCGGACGAAATGGTAAATGGCGCGCCGGTCTTCCTCGCTCATGGCCCGCACCGTGAAGTCCGGCATGATCGGCCGCGTGCGTAGCGCGGCGCTGTATTCCAGCCACTGGGTTTCGTCCATTTCCTGGAGCTTCAGCCGCAGATTGCTGGCGTAGGTGGTTCCCCAGGGGCCGTTGTAGCCCAAGGGCGAGCCGACCAGCCATAGCGACTTTTCCACATTGCCCTGGTTTTCGGCGTATCCGGGGGTATGGCAGTCGTTGCAGCCGGTAGTGCGGATCAGGTACTCGCCCCGGGCGACCAAGTCGGGAGCATTGGTGGCGGCAACGGTCTCGGACGCCTTGGGTTCCGCTTTGGGCTGGCATGCCGCCAAGCTCAGGGTGATGGCGATAGCGGCAGATAGAATGAGTGGCTTGGCTGGCATGGTGCGGGCTCGGCTAGGGTGTCGAGAGCTGTAAACGCGCCGGGAATCGATCACCGGTCACTTCTGATGGGGCCCGCATTCACCCGCAGTAGCGAATTCGGTGAAGCACACGCTCGCGAATATGATTTCGGCGTTCGGAGCCTCCCAGAGCATTAGGGCTTGGGATCGGGCGCGGACTAAGCGAGAATCCCCGGCTTACGTTCACTCCCCTCGGAAACCGCATGCCCCGCAAGATCGAAGCCAGAAAGTCCGACATCCATGGCAATGGCGTATTCGCCATCGCGCCGATCAAGAAGGGTGAGCGGGTCGTCGAGTACAAGGGCAAGCGCCGCACGCACGATGAAGTCGACCAGGACGATAGCGGCGATATCGACTCCGGCCACACGTTCCTGTTCACGCTCAACGATGAATACGTCATCGATGCCAACTACAAAGGCAACAAGGCGCGCTGGATCAATCACAGCTGCGATCCGAACTGCGAAGCGGTGATCGAAGAGCACGATGGCAAGAATCGCAAGAAAGACAAGGTCTTCATCGAAGCGATCCGCAACATCAAGCCGGGCGAAGAGCTGACCTACAACTACGGCATCACGCTGGAAGAGAAGCACACGGCGCGCCTGAAGAAGATCTGGGCCTGCCGCTGCGGCAGCAAGAAGTGCACCGGTACCATGCTGCAGCCGAAGAAATAGCGGCGTCGGAACCGCCCCACGCTCCCAAGGGAGTTTCTTGTGGGGATGCCGTGGGGATGCGGCAACGGGGATAAAGGTTTGCATGACTAACGCCAGTCGGTGACCGACCTGGCCTGGCGTAGTTTGTGCGCCAAGGTGGCGTGACCCAACAGGAGGGGTTGATGCGCAGGGTCTTATTTGGGTTTTTTATCTTTGGAACGATCTCGGCACCCGCGGTGGCTGTCGAGATCGACGGCGTTGTCGACCAGACCGAGTGGCAAGGTGCCCGGCACATCACCGACTTCCGCAAAGTGCAACCGTTGACCGGTACTCCGGCCTCGCAGCCGACCGAGGCCTGGATATTGGCCACGCCAGACGGACTGGCGATCGCCTTCAAGAATACCCAGCCCGCGGCCGTGCCGCGCACCCGTCAGCGGGTGCAGCGAGATTTCGATGAACAGGTCGACCGGGTCAACTTGATGGTCGACTTCGACGGCGACGGACGCACCGGTTACAACTTCACCGTGTCCTCGACCGGCGGCATTGCCGACGCCGTTATCACCGACGAGAACCAGTTCAACGACGACTGGGACGGCAACTGGCGGCATGCGGTAAGCGAGGATGCCGACAGCTGGTCGGTGGAGATGCTGATCCCTTGGTATATCGCGCCGATGCAGAAAGCCGATGGCGATCAGCGTGCCATGAAGGTCTATCTGGATCGCGTCATCGGTTCGACCGGCGAGCGTTCCGCGTGGCCGGTAGCCAGCTATGAGCGCCCACGCTTTCTGTCCGATTTCCATGTGGTGGAAGTGCCGCATTACGGACAGGCGTTGTTGGCGGTCACGCCGTACGTGTCCGGGCTGTACGACAACGTTCGCAGCCATGCCGATTACGAAGCCGGCGCGGACTTGTTGTGGAAGCCGAATGGTCAGTTCCAGATGACCGCCACCATCAATCCGGACTTCGGCCAGGTCGAAAGCGACGACCTGGTGGTCAACTTCAGCGCCACCGAAACATTCATCAGCGACAAACGCCCTTTCTTCACCGAGAACCAGGGCTTGTTCGAATACAGCACGCCGTCCGATGACAGCCAGTTGCTGTACACGCGGCGTGTCGGCGGCCCGGCGGACGACGGCAACGGCGCGGGCGACATCACCGCGGCGGTCAAGATCAACGGGAGCTTGGGGCAGACCAAGTACGGTGTGTTCGCCGCCGATGAAGCCGATGAGGTCGGGCGCTCGTTTCGCGCGCTGCGACTGGTGCGCGACTTCAGCAACCAGAATCTCGGCCTGATGCTGACCCAGGTCGAACGGCCATATCTCGATCGCGAAGCGACGGTGCTGGGCATGGACCACAACTGGCGCCCGAGCGCGCGCTGGAACGTGCGCACCCGCGTATTCGGCAGCCAGATCGACAAATCCGACGACACCGTGCGCGACTTGGGTGCGACCGTGTGGGCGGACTACGAGATGGATCACGGCTGGCGCCAGCAATGGATCGCCATGCATTTCGGCAACGACCTGCAGATCAACGATGCCG
This sequence comes from uncultured Pseudoxanthomonas sp., assembly GCA_965653375.1. Classification (GTDB taxonomy): domain Bacteria; phylum Pseudomonadota; class Gammaproteobacteria; order Xanthomonadales; family Xanthomonadaceae; genus Pseudoxanthomonas_A. Next base: position 8,338 of record CBFGZY010000023.1, on the reverse strand, counting down.
GCTACCTGGCGCGCAACAGCACCAACTACCTGCACTGGGACGTGAAGAAACGTTTCGCGGACCAGCCGGAAACCTCGCGCTATTCCTCCAAGGAGTGGCGTTGGCGCATCAGCGCCAACCACAACAATCACGGCGAGAAGCTTAGCGACCAGTTCCGCATGAGCCGCGAGAGTCAATTGCGCGATGGCAGTTACGAATATGCACAGATCAATATCAACAGCGCCGGCGTGGACGATCTGCTGACCCGCGGGCATGGCTCGACGAAGGTGCCTTGGCGCTGGAATGCGCGTTACGAATACGAGCGGCCGCGCAAAGGCAACTGGGGCTACGATTTCTATGCGGATCTGATCACTGGCGGGTTATCCGGTAGCCGCAAGGTCGGCTATGCGCTGGAATACCAGGCGACGTATTTCATCAGCGACGCCTTCAGCGTGTATGGCGGCGCGTACGCCGACCTTACCCCGGACTGGCTGATCTGGCAGCGGGACAACCTGATCGGCAGTTACAAGGGCCGGGAATGGCACGTCAGTGCGGGATTGAACTGGAACATCGGCAGCCGGCAGGAACTGCGCGTCAAGTTGCAGTCGCTGGCGGTGGATGCGCAGGCATTAGGCGCTTATCGGGTCGCGCCGACCGGCGATGCCATCGCCAGCAGCGATACGGTCGATGATTTCAGTCTGAGCAATCTGGGCTTCCAGATTCGCTATCGCTACGAGCTGGCGCCGCTCTCTTACTTGTATGTGGTGTATGGGCGCGGCGGCTTCGACAGAAACGATTATTCGGACGACGTTGACCAACTGCTGAGCGACAGTTTCGAGTTGCGTGACGACGAGCAGTTGCTGGTGAAGCTGAGTTACCGCTTTGAGATATGAGGGCCCGTCCGTCAGAGCAGGTAACAGACACGAAGGCCCTTACGAAACATCGCGATACCTGTCACTCGAGACCAGGTATCGCACCGATGTCGCGGTTGAAGCGCACTACCACGCGGCCATTCTCGATGGTCGTCGATACGACTTGCAGGTCGCCCAATGCCGCGGCCGTTGCCGAATCCAGTTGGTACAGCGGCTCCTTCTGGGCGTAGTCGGATAGCCACAAGTTGATCAGCATCTGGGTACGCCCATCGACTTTCTGCCCCGGAGTGGCGGTATCGACACGGTCCAGCGCGGGCTGGTCCAGCAGCAATGCCTGGCGTTGCGGATCGAAGCGCAATCCGCTGCTCAGCCACAGCCGCCCAATGGGTTTGGCCGCGCTGCCCGCGGATGCGGCCTTGGCATCGACGCCCAACATCAGGCGTTGGCCCTCGGCGGGAATCTTCAGCTGCGGATCGCTGAGCGTCAGCGCCAACAGTCCGCCCAAGGCATCGTAGTCCTGCGGAAACTCCGCGGCCAGATACTGCTGCACCTGCTCGCTGGTGACACTGACCTCGTTGCCTTTAACCGTCTGTGCGGAGGCGAAGAAGGGCGCGCACAGGATCAGCAGGAACATCATGCTTGCCAGAAGCGCGCTTGTGCGGGAAGAGTTGAATGGAGATTGTTTCATCGTTGCCTCAACGGTCCTCGAGTTTCACTACGATCCGGCCGTCCTCGATCAAGGTCGCTCCAATGCGCTTGTTCGCGGGTAGGCGGTCCAATACGTCCGCATCGATGCGGTAGACGGGTTCTTGCTTGGCGTATTCATTCAGCACGGCGTTGATCAGCTCGCGCGTGCCGCTTTCCTTCAATGTCCCGGATCCCGGTACTTCGACATCGATGATTTGTGGGTCCACCAGATGTAGGCCATGCGTTGCGGCGTCGTAGCGCAGGCTGCTGGTCAGCGTGAAGTGCCCTTTGCTTACCTCGCCCGCGCCCAACGCGTTTACGCCGATATCGAACTCCAGCCGCAGTCGGTTATCGCCAGGTGGAAGCGTCAGCTGGGGATTGCTGAGCGTGGCAGACAGCAACCCGCCCAGCTTGTCGAACTCGCGCGGGAAGCTGTTATTGAGATGGCGCTGCAGCTGCGGCGTGGTGAAACTAATCTGGCTGCCCAAATAACCGGAAACGGTATTCATGGCATCGCAGCCGGCAAGCGCCAAAAAGGCGAGCAGCACAAAGGTGGATGGTAATCGGCGGGGTAAGGACATAGTCGGACTCGCGTGGAGGTGTCCACCTTATCGGGCCGGAGTGAACACAGCCTCAATACTTGGGTGCTGTGTGGTGGCCCATACGGACGGCAGTCTGATCGCCCGCTTCAATCATTCCTGCGCTGATCGTCCCGCGCGACGATCCCGCATCGACTATCCAAGCTCAATCGCGTTGTTGCGTTGCCAGCCGCAGCCCCAGGGCAACGAATACGCTGCCGGTCGCCCAGCGCTTCCAGCGATCGAAACGCGGGCTGACCGAAGCACGCCGCCCGAGGCGGCCGATCAGCACCGACAACACCAGGCTATGAGTCAGGCCAATGACCGACAACAAAGCGCCCAGTACCAAGAATTGCAACGGTACCCAGCCGCGCTCCGGGTGCACGAATTGCGGCAGGAAAGCCAGGAAGAAAATGGCGACCTTCGGATTCAACAACCCAGTCACCACCGATCGTAGATACACGCCGCGGTTTGACGCCAGCGACCGTGCTGTTGATTTCGTCCCAGCGTCGGGGCTGCTGGTGTCGAGTTCGGCGATATCCAGTGCAGGTGTTTTTTCACGCCAGGCTTTGATGCCCAGCCAGATCAGATAAGCCGCACCGGCGTACTTGACCAACTCGAATGCCATCGCCGATGTGGCCAATACGGCCGATAGTCCCAGGCCGGCAGCCAGCGCATGAAGCAGTGTGGCGGTCTCCAATCCCAAGGCGGCCAGAGCGCCGCGTCGCGTGCCGCCGGCGACTGCCTGGGTCGCGATCCAAGCGGTGCCTGGGCCAGGAATCAGCACCAATACCGAGGCGGCGATGGTGTACGCGAACAGAGTGGTGCTGTCGAACATGGATGACACGTCCTATGCCGCCGGTGGAGGACCGTAGCTTACCCGCAGCACCGATCAAGCTGCATCGTTGCGCTGTTTCAGGCCGCGAATGAATTCGCCCATATGCGGACGCAGCGGGGCGAACAGGTCGTCGGCGTCTCCGCGGTGTTTCAGCATCAGTCCGCTGAGTAGCTTGGTGCCGATCACCAGGGCCGCGCGCTCGTCGCCGGTGAAGCCGCGTTGCCGTTGGCTGGCTTCGAGGATCCGCATCCAGTCATCGTGGCAGCTGTGTTCGAACTCGATGGTGCAGCGGCCAGTGCACGGCTGGCCATCCTGTTCGATGGGAGTGACGGTGATGCGATAGCGATGTTTGTCGTTTGCCATGAGATTGCCGGAGAAGCGAATAGTGGACGTGGTGTTCGGCAAATCACTTGCCTATCTGACTTGGTCTTGACCACACGCCCAAGATAGGCCTGGCATAGGTGGACGGCGAGTGTTATCGCCGCGATGCACTGTTCCAGGCGCTCGCGGGTTCAGCGAGTACGTGGGGTGCTGAACGCCCGCATCAGCGGCAAAGGGTCGTAGGCGCCGTTCTGGCCGTAGATTCCGTAATGCAGATGCGGCGGCGTGCCACGAGCATTGCCGGTGGTGCCGACCACGCCTAACGGATCGCCCGGCCGCACCAGGTCGCCGGTCCGCAGGCCAGGCGACCAATCGTCCAGGTGCGCGTAATAGTGGCGTTCGCGGCCGGGGCCCAGTATCCACACTTGCTTGCCACCGAGACCGCCTTCACGCACCGACACCACCATGCCCCGTGTGCTGCTGAATACGGGCGTGCCGCGCGGCGCGAAAATATCCACGCCGGCGTGAGTACGGTCCGTTCCGCGCGGCGCGCCGAACGTATCCGCAATCCTTCGCGCGGTTACTCCTTCCACGGGTACCGGGATGGCCGTCGGCGGCGGCATGCGCGACAGCTCCCACAACGTACGCGGCTTGGCCATGAAAGGCTGCCGCCACGCCCACGGCAGAAACCACGCCACCAGCACCGCTATCACCAGCACGGTCAGCCAACGATAGATTGCACGATGACGAGGCCGGCCTTCTTGGGGCCGGCTTCCTCGAGGCGGGCTCGGTTGAGGCGAGCTCTGTTGAGGCAAGGGCGCTTGCGCCGCCATCGCGAATTAGGCTTGGCGGGCCTGGTCCGCCAGTTGCTGTTCCAAGCGGGATTTCAGTGCATCGTCGAGCTTGAGTTGCCGTGCCAGTTCATCCAGATAGGCGCGCTCCATGAAATTCTGCTCGTCGGCCACCAGCAGACTGGCCAGATACATTTCCGATGCGATTTCCGGCGTTGTCCCGGCTCTGGCGACTTCCGCCGGATCCAGGGGTTTTTCCAGCTCGTTCCGCAACCAGGTTTGCACTGTGTTGTCTTGGTAAATGCGGGCGAACTCGCCTTCGATCACTTCACGTTCGCGGGCGTCGACATGGCCATCGGCCTTGGCCGCCGCGACCAGCGCTTGCAGGATCGCTTGGCTGTGCTGCTCGACTTGAGGCGGAGGCAGCCGGTCGACGGTCTGTGGTTCGGCCCTGACGACGCCTTCCTGTTGCTGCTTGTAATCGCCGTAGGCCTTGTAGGCCATCACACCCAGCGCGGCCAGCCCGCCATACGTCGCCAGTTTGCGGGTACTTTTGTTGCGGCCCAGCAACAATCCGAGTGCGCCGCCGGTCAATGCGCCTTTGCCGAAGTCGGCGTTGAGCAGACTGCCCGCCTTGCCGCCACCGCTTCCGCCCTGGCTGGATTTGAGGAGATGATCGAGAAACCCTTGGATATTCATGTATCGCTTGCCTCCTGAAAAGTCCTATCTACCTGCGGGCACTTCGAGCGCGCATCAACCCCACCCGGAGACCTCTCTTATCTTCCGTTGTGGGAGTGGTGCCGGCATGCCGGCACCACTCCCACAACGGAAGCAATCGCTTCCCATGGCAAATTCAATGGCTGAAAGCGCCCAAAAAAAATCGGGACGGCGAACCGTCCCGATCGGGTATTACGGATGAAGCGGCAGATCAGGCCGCGGCGTCCTTGAGCTTCTTGAGCGGACGCACCTTGACCTTCACCGAAGCCGGCTTGGCGGCGAACCACTGCTCTTCCTTGGTGAACGGGTTGATGCCCTTGCGCTTCGGCTTGGCCGGAACGTTCACCACGTTGATCTTCAGCAGGCCCGGCAGGGTGAATGCACCCGCGCCCTTCTTGCTGACCGAAGCGTGCACCGTCGTTTCCAGCGCGCCGATGACCGCACGCACGTCCTTCGCGGCAACGCCCGTGGTTTCGGACAGGTGAGCGACCAGGCCGGACTTGCCCAGCACTTCCTTGATCGGCTTGACGGCGGCCGGCTTCGCAGCGGCCTTCTTCGGAGCAGCTTTCTTCTTCGCCATTTTTGTATGTCCCCCGGATGGAGAGTTGATTTGAGGTATGCCTGGAAAAACCCCTCGGCAAGCGGAATGTAGGGCACAAAAGCCGCGCCGCCAAGCGTCTTTTTGCACTTTTTCAAGTTTTTTTCAGGGCGTGGCGACGGATGGCGTTCGCCGGCGACCAACTGCAGCCGTTTCAGACGGGTTGCAGGTTGGACGACGAGAGCTTCAACCACTTGCTGCCGGCGCCCTCGAAATTGACCTGCACGTTCGCGTAGGCCCCGCTGCCGACGAAATCGGTGACCACGCCCTGGCCGTAACTGGGGTGCACGACGTCCTGCCCGAGCCGGAACGCGGGCACGTCGATCGCTGCATGGCCAAGGTCGCGGCGCGGCTGCGACGAATACGCCGGCCGCGACACCTGCACCTTCGGCCGCACTTCATGGAGCAGCGCAGCAGGGATTTCGCGCAGAAACCGCGAGGGCGTTCCGTACATGTCCATGCCGTGGATGCGGCGCGTCTCGGCGTAACTGAGCACGAGTTTCTGGCGGGCGCGGGTGATGCCGACATAGGCGAGGCGGCGTTCTTCCTCGACGCGCCCGGCTTCCTCCGACGATTTCAGGCTCGGGAACAGGCCTTCTTCCAGGCCGCCGAGGAACACCAGCGGGAACTCCAGCCCCTTCGCGCTGTGCAGCGTCATCAGCTGCACGCTGTTCTCGCCGGCCTGCGCCTGGCCTTCGCCCGCTTCGAGCGCCGCGTAGCTGAGGAAGGCGACCAGTTCCGGCATCGCGGCGGCTTCCTCCTCGTCTTCGCCGCCGGTGAAGCGGGAGGCGACGGACACGAGTTCGTCGAGATTGTCGGTGCGCGAATCGAGCTGGCCGCGCGATTCGTTCGCGTAATGCTCGCGCAGGCCGGAGCGGACGAGCACGTGGTCGATCTTGTCCGGCAGCGTGCACGTTTCGACTTCGCTGGCGAGGTCATCCAGCAGCAGCAGGAAGCCGGCCAGCGCATTGCGCGAACGCGCCGGCAGCGTGTTGTCGCGGGTGATGCGCGATGCGGCTTCCCACAGGGCGACGCTGTCGGTGCGGGCGCGCTTGCGCACCTCCTCCAGCGTGCGGTCGCCGATGCCGCGCGGCGGCGTGTTGACCGAACGCTCGAACGCGGCGTCGTCCACGCGCGAGGCGATCAGGCGCATGTAGGCCAGCGCGTCCTTGATTTCCGCGCGCTCGAAGAAGCGCATGCCGCCGTACACGCGGAACGGGATCCGCGGCTCTTCCTGCAGCACTTCTTCGTACGCACGCGACTGCGCGTTGCTGCGGTAGAGGATCGCGACATCGCCGTAGTCGCCGCCGTCGCGCATCCACTGGCGGATGCGTTCGACGACGAAGCGGGCCTCGTCCATCTCGTTGTACGCGGCGTACAGGTCGATCGGATCGCCATGGCCGGTGTCGGTCCACAGCTTCTTGCCCAGGCGGTCCGGGTTGTGCGCGATCACCGCGTTGGCGGCTTCGAGAATCGTGCTGGTGGAGCGGTAGTTCTGTTCCAGGCGGATGGTCTGCGCGTCGGCGAAGTCCTTCAGGAACCGCTGCATGTTCTCGACCTTCGCGCCACGCCAGCCGTAAATCGACTGGTCATCGTCGCCGACCACGAACACATGGCCGCTCTCCCCGGCCAGCACGCGGATGAAGGCGTACTGGATCGCGTTGGTGTCCTGGAATTCGTCGACCAGGATTTCGCGGAAGCGATGCCGGTAATGCGCCAGCAGCGCCGGGTTGTCGCGCAGCAGCTCGTGAGCGCGCAGCAGCAGCTCGGCGAAGTCGACGAGGCCGGCGCGATCGCAGCGCTCCTGGTACAGCGCGTAGCAGCGATGCATGACGTCCAGCCATTCGTCGCGCGCGTCGGGCTGGATGTTCTGCGGGCGCCGGCCTTCGTCCTTCTGCGCATTGATCCACCACGCGATCTGACGTGGCGGGAAGCGCGCGTCATCGAGTTCCAGCTGCTGCACCACGCGCTTGACCAGGCGCAGCTGGTCGTCGCTGTCGAGCACCTGGAAGCCCTCCGGCAACTTCGCCTCCTGCCAGTGCAGGCGCAGCAGGCGGTGCGCGATGCCATGGAACGTGCCGATCCACATGCCGCGCGCGCCGTGGCGCAGCAGGTGCTCCGCGCGCGCGCGCATCTCGCCGGATGCCTTGTTGGTGAAGGTCACCGCGAGGATGCCGTGCGGCGGCACGCCGAAGACTTCGTTGAGCCAGGCGATGCGGTGGGTGAGCACGCGGGTCTTGCCGGAACCGGCGCCCGCGAGAACGAGATAGTGGCCCGGCGGTGCGCTGACGGCCTCGCGCTGGGCGGGGTTCAGCGCGTCGAGCAAATGCGAAACATCCATGCCGGCATTCTACCGGCGCGCGTGTCGCCGATTGAGATCGCCCCGCATAAAAGCAGCGGGAAAGCGGGCCTTCACGATGGCCGCGGCACATTGATCCCGCCCAGGCCGGAAGCCGCTTCCATGTCCAGTTCATCGCCAGACCGGATCCGCCGGATCGCGCCTCTCCTGCTGCTCGCGGCGGGCAGCACGTTCGCCATGGGGGCGAGCGCGGCGTCCGCGCCCCTGGAAGTCGAAGGCGATGAACTGAACGCCGGTGGCCGCACCCTGCACATCCGGATCGATCCGGACATCGACCAGGCGCGCGCACGCGTGCTGCACGGCTGGATCACCGAAACCGCGCGCGCCGCGCTGGCCGCCTACGGCCGCTTCCCGTTGCCGGACGCAACCGTGCGCATCAGTGAAGTGGACCGGCGCAGCGACAGCCCCGTTCCGTGGGGCCAGACCTCACGACGCGACTCCGTCGCGGTGCTGCTGTACGTGCGCAAGGGCGCGAGCCTCGAGGAACTGCGCGCCGACTGGACCGCGGTGCACGAACTCTCGCACCTGTTCCATCCGTACCTGGGCGATGACGGGCGTTGGCTCGCGGAAGGCCTCGCGAGCTATTACCAGAACGTGT
>CBFGZY010000022.1:0-54636 GCA_965653375.1 uncultured Pseudoxanthomonas sp. | reverse complement strand
TACCGAAGCTGATGCGGTTGACGCCGGCATCGCGATAGCGGTCGAACCGGCCGTGTTCGGCAGTGCCCGGATTGGTTTCCAGCGTTATCTCGCAGCCGGGGGCAAAACGCAGACGGCTGCTGGCCGCTTGCAGGAAACGATCGACGGTTTCCGGCGGAAACAGGCTGGGTGTGCCGCCACCGAAGAACACGCTGTGCACCGTGCGGCCCCAGACCAGCGGCAGGTCCTGGTCCAGGTCGCGGATCAGCGCCTCGGTGTATTCGTCGAACGGCAGCGCGCCCTTGCCCTGGTGCGAATTGAAGTCGCAATAAGGGCATTTGCGTACGCACCAAGGCAGGTGCACGTACAGCGAGAGCGGCGGCGGGATCAGCATGCGGGCAGGTTACCGATCTTTGGGTAGGAACGCCCTGCGCCGCAGCGCGTTTGGATGGCGAACAGGCAGGCTTCCATCGCGGCCCGGCATGAAGAATTCGTGCCCATGGTGCTGCTCCTACAACACAACTGTCCGCAGGCGTTCGCGCAACTGCACCAGCGCCTGGCCGCGGTGGCTCAGCGTGTTCTTGAAATCCAATGCCATTTCGGCGGCGGATTGGCCATGGCGCGGGTCGAAGAACACCGGGTCGTAGCCGTGGCCGCCGACCCCGCGTCGTTCACGCAGGATGCGGCCGCGCCATTCGCCTTCCACGATCAGCGGCTGCGGATCGTTGGCATGACGCAGCAGCACCAGCACGCAATAGAAGTGTGCAGTGCGCTGGTCGTCCGGCACGTCCTTCATCGCCTCCAGCAGCTTGTCGATATTGCGTGCGGCGTCGCCGTGCTGGCCGGCGTAACGCGCCGAGTACAGACCCGGCGCGCCATGCAGCGCATCCACACAGATGCCGGAGTCGTCCGCCAACGCGGGTAGGCCGGTGATCTGGCAGGCGTGGCGCGCCTTGATCAGCGCGTTCTCGACGAAAGTGGTGGCGGTTTCGTCCGCGTCGCTCACGCCCAGGTCGGATTGGGCGATCAGCTCGATGCCGCTGTCGGCCAGCAGGCCGCGTAGTTCTTCCAGCTTGCCGTGATTGGAGGAGGCGAGTACCAGCTTCACGGAATTGTCCTGTTCGGTGGCGTTCAAGATAAGGATCTGTTGACGCTATTGGGATGGGTCAGGTTGCTTCCCGCGGTCGCCGGTTAACGGGTCCTAGGTTGCAGCAGATCCCAGCGGTTACCGTAAAGATCACGGAACACGACGACGGTGGCATAGCTTTCTTCGCGAGGGGCTTCCAGGAATTCCACGCCATGCGCTGTCATGGCGTGGTAATCGCGCCAGAAGTCATCGGTCTGCAGGAAGAAGCCGACCCGGCCGCCGGTCTGGTCGCCGATGCGCGCGCGCTGGGCTTCATTGCTGGCTTGCGCCAAAAGCAAGCCGGTTTCCTGGCTTCCCGGAGGCGCTACCCGCACCCAGCGCTTGCCGCCGCCCTGGTCGATGTCTTCCAGCAGCGCGAATCCCAAAGCGCCGGTGTAGTACGCAATGGCGGTGTCGTAGTCGTCGACGACCAGAGTGATCAGGCTAAGGGTTTGTTTCATGTAAGTACCGACATCGCCCTTGTAGGAGCGACGTGAGTCGCGCTGAGCTTTCCGGGAAAGTTCAGCGCGACTCACGTCGCTCTTACAAGGATGGAAAGATATTATCCCGCCAGCGCTGCGCGCTGGGCAGCGAACAATTCGCCGATGCCTTTTTCGCCCAGCACCAGCAACGCGTCCAGTTCATCGCGGCGGAAGGCATGGCCTTCGGCCGTGCCCTGCAGTTCGATGAAGCCGCCGCCATCGTTCATCACCAGATTCATGTCGGTGTCGCAATCGCTGTCTTCCGGATAGTCCAGGTCCAGCACCGGTACACCGCGGTAAACCCCCACCGACACCGCCGCGACAGCGCCATGGATGACGTCGCGCTTGATCTCGTTGCGGGCCTTGAGCCAGTTGACCGCATCCACCAGCGCCACGTAAGCGCCGGTGATGGCGGCGGTGCGGGTTCCACCATCGGCCTGCAGGACGTCGCAGTCCAGCGTGATGGTGCGCTCGCCCAGCGCACCGCGATCCACGCAGGCGCGCAGCGTACGGCCGATCAATCGCTGGATTTCCAGCGTGCGTCCGCCCTGCTTGCCGCGCGAGGCTTCACGGTCGCTGCGGGTGTGGGTGGATCGCGGCAGCATGCCGTATTCGGCGGTCACCCAGCCTTCGCCCTTGCCGCGCAGGAAACCCGGCACCTTGTTGTCCACGCTGGCGGTGCAAAGCACGCGGGTTTCGCCGAAGCTGATCAACACCGAACCTTCGGCGTGACGGGTATAGCCACGCTGGATGCGGACTTCGCGCATCTGATCGGGCAGGCGGCCGCTGGGACGTAACACTGGCATGGGGGAATTCCGGAGAGTGGGGGTGTGGAATCGCGAGAGGGAACGTGCGGGGTTCCAGGGCGCGCTAGGGTAACATTCGCGCTCTCGTTACGACCGGGCCCGCCCCCATGATTCGCAGCATGACTGCTTTCGCCACTGCCGAGCGCACCACCGACGGCGGCACGCTGACCTGCGAATTGCGCGCGGTCAATCACCGTTTCCTCGAACTGGGCATGCGCCTGCCGGAAGAGCTGCGCGTGCTGGAGTCCGTCCTGCGCGAACGCATCTCCGCGCGCGTCGCTCGCGGCAAGCTGGATTTCACCTTGCGGCTGCGCGGACCGGAAGGGGAAGGCGGCCTGCAGCTGAATCCGCATATGCTGGCGCAGCTGTCCGAGCTGGCGCTGGATATGTCGGCGCGTTTTCCCGGCCTGCGCACCGAGCTGACCGATCTGCTGCAGTTCCCCGGCGTACTGCAGAACAAGTCGGTGGATCCGGTCGCATTGCAGGTTGAAGTGCTGGCGTTGCTGGATGCGCTGCTGGATCAGTTCATGGCGGCGCGCGCGCGCGAAGGCGAAAAACTGGCGACCGTCATCCTGGAGCGTGTGGACGCGATCGCCGCACAGGCGGCCGAAGCGAGAAAGTTGATTCCCGCTATCCGCACGGGACAGCGCCAGAAACTGGAAGCACGGCTCGCCGACCTGGCGCAGCCGGCCGATCCCGGCCGGGTGGAACAGGAGTTGGTGATGTCGCTGCAGAAGCTCGACGTGGACGAGGAGCTGGACCGTCTGGACAGCCACATCAAGGAAATCCGGCGGGTTCTCAAGCAGTCCGAGCCGGTGGGCCGGCGCCTGGATTTCCTGTTGCAGGAGTTCAATCGCGAAGCCAATACGCTGGGATCCAAATCGGTGGACACCCGCACCACCAATATTGCGGTGGAACTGAAAGTGCTGATCGACCAGATCCGCGAACAAGTGCAGAACATTGAATAAGACAGGGAACCGGGAATGGGGTACGGGGAATGGGAGACGCGAAAAGCGGCCCATTCCTCGCCTCGTGCCCGATGTTCATGGCGGCGCGCTTCTACAATTCCTCTTTCTCCATTCCCCATTCACGGCTTCCTAGATGCGCGGAACTCTCTACATCGTTGCCGCGCCGTCCGGCGCCGGCAAAAGCAGCATCGTCAACGCGGTACTGCAGCGCGATCCTGGGATCGCGCTGTCGATCTCGTTCACCTCGCGTGCCCCGCGTCCGGGCGAGCGCCACGCGCATCACTACCATTTCATCAGCGCCGACGAGTTCAAGACCATGATCCGCGCCGGCGAGTTTTTCGAATACGCGCAGGTCCATGGCGATTGGAAGGGCACTGCGCGGCAGTCGGTGGAACCGCAGCTGTGCGCGGGCAAGGACGTGCTGCTGGAGATCGACTGGCAAGGTGCGCGGCAGGTGCGCGAAAAAGTGCCGGACGCCGTCAGCGTGTTCATCCTGCCGCCCTCCCGCGATGCGCTGGAACAGCGCATGCGCACGCGCGGGCAGGACAGCGAGGAAACCATCCAGCGCCGGCTGGCGGCCGCCCGCGAGGAAATGTCGCACTACGAAGAGTTCGACTACGTCATCGTCAACGACGTGTTCGACAAGGCCGTGGATGAAATGCATACCATCTTCACCGCCAGCCGCCTGCGTCGCGAAGCGCAGGAAGTCCGCCACGCCGATCTGATCCGAACGCTGCTGGCGTAGCGTGCGCCGTGCCCACTTCGCCCCGGACTTGGGGAGAAGCAGGCCATCCGGGGATTCGCCGTTTCCAGCACGGGGCGCTGCCATGGCAAGTCCAGCGGGCCTAACTACTTGATTTTAAAGAAAAGGCTTGCAATGGTGAGGCGGCTTGCCTACAATCGCGGCCCTTTCCCCATTCAATCGCGCGGCCCATCGGGTCGCCGGGAGCCCGTATGGCCCGCATTACCGTCGAAGACTGCCTGGAAGTCGTCAACAACCGTTTCGATCTGGTCACGATGGCCGCCAAGCGCGCTCGTCAGCTCGCCAACGGCGTGGAACCCACCATCGACAACAGCGAAAGCGCCGATAAGCCGACCGTGCTGGCGTTGCGCGAGATCGCCGCCCGCAAGATCGACAACGACCTGATCGACCGCGTCGAGAAGGCCGAGCGCGAACGCGCCGAGCGCGAAGCCCTGGAATGGGCTGCCGCCGAAGTGGTCGCCGACGACGACCTGTCGAAGGGCGACGACTGATCCATCGCCAACCATAGCCGGCCTGCTGTCGGCCAGCTCTCACTGGGCGTGCGGTAGTTGAGCGTGCCGTTGTGGAGCATGCCGTTGTCAGGAGCCCGGTTAGCTAGGTCAGAGAAAGCCCGCCTCAGCGGGCTTTTCTTGTTTTGGACGTTTGCCGTCAAGCCGTGTCTGGAATAGGCTGGCGGCATGAACCCAGGCCGCACCGCCAAGGCAATCAAAGCCAGCGCTCCGTCGCGCGACGAAGCGGCGCCGGATTACGTCCTGCAGTTCGAACACGCCGCATCGTACCTGCCGCCCGAGCAACTGCCGCTGCTGCGTCATGCATGGGAACTCGGCGCCGCCGCGCATATCGGCCAAACCCGAAAATCCGGCGAGCCGTACATCACTCATCCGGTTGCGGTCGCGCGGGTGCTGGCCGAACTGGGCATGGATGCGGAAACGCTGATCGCCGCCATTCTGCATGACACCATCGAAGACACGCCGCTCACGCGCGACGAGATCGCCATGGAATTCGGCGAATCGGTCGCCGAGCTGGTCGATGGCGTCACCAAGCTGGACAAGCTGAAGTTCCGCGACCGCCAGGAAGCCGCGGCGGAAAGTTTCCGCAAGATGCTGTTGGCGATGTCGCGCGATCTGCGCGTGATCATGATCAAGCTGGCCGACCGCCTGCATAACATGCGTACGCTGGGTGCGCAGAGCGCCGAAGCGCGCCAGCGTATCGCCCGCGAAACGCTGGACATCTACGCGCCCATCGCGCAACGCCTGGGCATGAATCTGGTCAAGTCGGAGCTGCAGGACCTGGGCTTCCGCGCCATGCATCCATGGCGGCACGCCATCATCGACAAACACATCCGCAGCCAGCCGGTGGTGCGGCGCGAATCGATGGCGCAGATCGAAGCGCATCTGTCGCAGCGGTTGACCAAGGAAGGCATCGAGCATCGGCTGGTCAGCCGCATCAAGACGCCGTGGAGCATCTATAACAAGATGCAAAGCGAGGGCAAAAGCTTCGACCAGGTGATGGACGTGTTCGGCTTCCGTGTCGTGGTCGACTCGGTGCCGACCTGCTACCACGCGCTGGGCGCGGTGCATTCCCAGTACAAGCCGCTGGACGGGCGGTTCCGCGATTTCATCGCCATTCCCAAGGCCAACGGCTATCAGTCGCTGCATACCGTGTTGTTCGGGCCGTACGGTTCGCCGATCGAGGTGCAGATACGTACGCAGGAAATGGATCTGATCGCCGAGCGCGGCATCGCGGCGCACTGGACGTATAAGTTCGGTGCGGAAACCCCGAATAGCGCGCAGAGCCGCGCGCATGCCTGGATCGTCGAACTGATCGAGAACCAGCGCGCCGCAGGTTCTTCGTTGGAATTCCTGGATAACGTCAAGGTCGACCTGTTCCCGGACGAGGTCTATCTGTTCACGCCGAAGGGCAAGATCCTGGCGTTGCCACGCAACTCCACCGCGCTCGACTTCGCCTACGCGGTACACACCGATGTGGGCAACCGCGCGGTGGCTTCGCGCGTGGACAAAAAGCTGGTGCCGTTGCGCACCAAGCTCGCCAGCGGACAGAGCGTGGAAATCATCACCGCCAAGTCGGCTGCGCCCAAGCCACAGTGGCTTGAGTTCGTGGTGACCAGCAAGGCGCGCACGGCGATCCGGCACCAGTTGAAGCAACTGGAGCACGAGGATGCGGTGCAGCTGGGCCATCGCATGCTGGATCGCGCGCTGGAAGAACTGGACAGTTCGCTGGAACGCCTGCCGGCGCAGCGGTTGGATGCGTTCCTGACGGAGCATCGTTATCCGCGCCTGGAAGCCTTGCTGGCCGACATCGCGCTGGGCAACTGGATGCCATCGCAGGCCGCGCAGGCGCTTACCGCGTTCGCCGAACTGCGCAGCGGCGGCCATTCGCGGCATTCGCAGGAGAAGATCCTGATCAACGGCACCGAGCGGGGCGTGGTCAGCTTCGCCAACTGCTGCCAGCCGATCCCCGGCGACGAGATCATGGGCTATCACACCGCCGGCAAAGGCATCGTGGTGCATCGCCTGGATTGTCCCAACGTCACCGAGTTCCGCAAGTCGCCGGATCGCTGGGTACCCATCGATTGGGACGCGAATGTCAGTGGCGACTACGACGCGTCGCTGCTCATCGATGTGGAAAATCGTCCCGGCGTGTTGGCGCAGGTCGCGGCTGCGGTGGCAAAAAGCCAATCGAACATCGAGCGCGTCGAATACCTGGAACGCGACATCAATGTCGCTGTGCTGCGCTTCTCCATCCAGGTTCGCGACCGCAACCACCTTGCGGAAGTGATGCGCCGCCTGCGCCGCCTGAACGTAGTGCACGGCGTGCGCCGGCAATAACAAACGGGCAATACCGCGTAGGGCGGGTCTTGACCCGCCAATGCCATCTCGCCGCTCGCATAGAAATCCACCGAAAGCCACGTCGCGGATGTTTCGAGCGGACTTCGCTTCGCAAAGACGGCAACCAAAAGCCATACTTTGAATGTTTCGGTCCGGCTTCGCGGATGGTCATCGAGAGCGCAACGATGGCAATGGCGGGTCGAAACCCGCCTCACATCGCTACATGGTTAAAATTGCCCTTTCTTCGCCCAGGAATCCGCCATGACTCGCCAGATCGTCCAGACCGACCATGCTCCCGCTGCCATCGGTCCGTATTCGCAAGCGGTTCGCACCGGCAATACCGTTTATTTCTCCGGACAGATTCCGTTGGATCCGGCCACCGGCGCGCTTGTGGAAGGCGATATCGCGGTGCAGGCGCGGCGCGCGTTCGACAACTTGAAAGCGGTCGCCGAAGCGGCCGGCGGATCGTTGGATCGGATGGTGCGCCTGGGTTTGTATCTGACCGATCTGGGTCAGTTCGCTGCGGTCAACGCGGTGATGCAGGAGTACTTCTCTACGCCGTTTCCCGCGCGCTCCACCGTTGAAGTTTCCGGCCTGCCCAAGGGCGCCGTGTTTGAAGTCGATGCGGTGATGGTGCTGGACTGATCGAGACAGGCGGCTACGCCATGCGCTCGCGTGCTTCGCTGGGCGTGTAGCCGGTCCAGCGCTTGAACGCGCGGCGGAACTCGCGCACGTCGGTGAAGCCGACCTGATTGCCGACCCGCGAGATGGTCAGTCCGCGGTCGTGCAGCAATTCCAACGCGCGCTGCGTGCGGATGCGGTCGTGCAGGGCAGTGAAACGCGTGCCTTCCTCGGCCAGTTGCCGCCGCAGCGTGCGTTCGCTGAGATGCAGCAACGCCGCGATGTCGGCCATCTGTGGATTTTCGTGCAGCCGCGGACGCAGGTGGCGACCCACCGCAGCCGTGGTTTCTCCCTGCAGCGACAGGGCATCCAACTGAGCGCGGCACATCGTCAGGGCCTGCCGCGAGGTGACCGGGTTGTAGCTGGGAAAGGGCAGGGCCAGCCAGCGGCTATCCACCACCATGCCGTTGTAAGGCTGATCGAAGCGCACCTCGCATTCGAACATCTCGGCATATTTGCTTGTGTACGCTGGGGCCGGATAAGCCAAGTCCACACGCAGCGGACGGAATTCCGGTCCGGCCAGTTCGCGTGCCAGCATCAACACGCTGGAAAACAATTCCTCGCATAGGAACGGCAGGATGTCCGCTGGCGCGAACGGTGCCGACGCCACCACGGTCACGGTACCGGCGTCGCTGCCGCCATCCGGCGACGGCATGTCCAAATCCATCAACGGACCGATCGCGTGCTGGTAGGTCAAGCCGATGGACACCGCTTCGCCGAAATTCGGCGCGGTTTTCATTGCCAAGCCCAGTAGGCCGAAGTTGCCGCCGTTTTGCTTGGCGCCCATCGTCAGGCCCACGCCATCCAGCGGCAAGGCGTGCAGCGCACGGCGGATCACTTCGACAGCCTGGCGATAGGAGACGCGCGCGTCAGGGTTCTGGACCTCTTGCGGGTTAAGGCGCAGCCCGGTGAACCAGTCTTCGCAGCCGACTCCCAGCTCGCCCGCCAGCAGCACCAGGCCGCACAGCATGTTGGTCGGTAGATTGGCGACCGATAACCGCGGGTCGTCGCCCTGGCCGTGCTTGTGTCGCATTGAAGCCCCTTTGGTGTGGTGTCCTGCGTAGCTCACCCGGTCGACTTGGTCCGGCCCGCGGATCCCGGCGCGTATACGGGCAGGCTGGTGCGGGACGGCACGCCAGCTTGTCCGCTTTGCCCCCCTTAGTATGCCGCTCCTGCCCTCTCGCGTGATCGGCCGCACGGACAAGACTGGGTTTTCACATACGCAGGCGTCCGGAGAAGTCGGCGCCCTGCGCGTCGGGGTCAACGGGAGGGCGAGATGCGTCGATCGGTTTTGTGGGTGGCAGTGGCGCTGTCGATCGTGGGGTGCAGCCGGCCGGAGCCGGAAACGGGGGCCGCAACGGCAGCGGGTGACGCCGGTTTTGCCAAGACCCTCCAGGAACGTTTACTGGACGCCAAGCCGGGCGATGTGATCGAAATCCCGGCCGGTCGCCACGCCTTCGACCGTAGCCTGAGCTTGCGTGCGAACGGCGTCACCCTGCGTGGCGCCGGCATGGACAAGAGCGTGTTGAGCTTCCGCGGCCAGAAGGCCGGTGCCGAAGGTTTGCTGGTGAATGGCGATGATTTCACCATCGAGGACCTCACTATCGAGGACTCCAAGGGCGACGGACTGAAGATCAGCGAATCCAAGAACATCACCATCCGCAAGGTGAAAGTGCAGTGGACCGGCGGACCCAGCACCAAGAACGGTGCCTATGGGCTGTACCCGGTACTGTGCAAGAACGTGCTGATCGAGGATTCGGTATCCATCGGCGCTTCCGATGCCGGCATCTACGTGGGCCAGTCCGATGGCGTGATCGTGCGCCGTAGCCGTGCCGAATCCAATGTCGCCGGCATCGAGATCGAGAACACCATCAATGCCGACGTCTACGAAAACGTGGCGACCAAGAACACCGGCGGCATCCTGGTGTTCAACATGCCGGGCCTGTCGCAGCAGGGTGGCAACATCCGCGTATTCAACAACCAGGTAATCGCCAACAACACCGACAATTTCGGCGCCAAGGGCACGCCGGTGGCCAGCGTGCCGGCGGGGTCGGGCGTACTGGTGAATTCGAACGACGATATCGAAATCTTCGGCAACACCATCGCCGACAACGATACCGCCAACATCATCATCTCCAGCGTGTACTCGACCGGCTACAAGGATTCCAGCAAATCGGAAACCTTCGACCCTTATCCGGAACGGATCTACGTGCACAGCAACAAACTGTCCGGCGGAGGCGATTCGCCGGATGGTCTGGACCTGAAGGCGCTGAAGGTGGCTTTATACGGTTTGCGCGGGCGCTTCCCGGATGTTCTGTGGGACGGCTACTACAACGCGAAACGCGAAGTCGCCGGCAAGCTGCGCGGCCCCGATATCTGCCTGCGCGACGTCAACGGCGTAACGAATGCCGACGGACCCGGCGGTTACAAGAATCCGGACAAGGACGCAAAACGGTTCGACTGCGCGCTGCCGCGGCTGCCCGCAGTCGACCTGGGCCGGAGCTGATCCATGCGGGAAGTGTCGCGCATCGTGGCGATGCTGCTGTCGCTGACAGTGCTTGCCGCTTGCGGAAGAAATGAGCCGGTACATTTCTTTGCCGAAGGCCAGCCCGCCTCGCTCAGCGACTGGCAGGTGGTGAGGCGCGAGGAAGGTCGCCTGATGCTCAACCAAGGCGTCGTTCCATACGATCTCAATACGCCGTTGTTCAGCGACTACGCACACAAGCTGCGCACGATCTGGATGCCGGCCGGCTCATCGGCACGCTACAGCGAAACGGCGAGTTTCGATTTTCCGGTCGGTACCATCATCAGCAAGACCTTCTACTATCCGTTGCCGACAGGTCAGTCGTGGGATGGGAAGTCGGTGGCGCGCACATCTCCGAGCGATGGCGGTGTCGCGGACGTGGCGCTGGAAAAAACAGGGCTCGACCTAGGCAAGGTACGGCTGATCGAAACCCGGTTGTTGGTACGTCGCAAGGAAGGCTGGATCGCGCTGCCGTATGTATGGAACGACGCCCAAACCGACGCCACGCTGGAACGCACGGGTGCGGTGGTTTCGCTGGAACTGACGGATGCGCAGGGCGGTCGCGAAATGGCCAACTACCAAGTGCCGGATCAGAATCAATGCGCAGGCTGCCACACCACCGACAACCGGTCGCGAAAGATCCTGCCGATCGGCCCGAAAGCGCGCCACCTCAATCGCGATTTCGCTTATGCGACTGGCGCGGAGAACCAATTGGCCCATTTGTCGCGCATCGGCTATCTCAAGGGCGCGCCAACGCCTGGCCAGGCTCCCCGCGCAACGGACTGGGCCGACGCGGCGCATGCCAGCCTTGATGATCGCGCCCGCGCTTACCTGGATATCAACTGCGGCCATTGCCATAGCGCTACTGGCCCCGCGATCACCTCGGGCATGTGGCTGGACGCTTCGACTCGCGACCGGCTCAAACTTGGTTTCTGCAAGCAGCCGATCGCTGCCGGCAAGGGAACTGGCGATCGGCTCTACGGCATCGTGCCTGGCGATCCGGACGCATCGATTCTGGCGTTCCGAATGGACAGCGACGATCCGGCGATGATGATGCCGGAGCTGGGGCGCTCGGTAATCCACCGCGAGGGCGTGGCACTGATACGCGAGTGGATAAAGGCGCAGCAAGGTAGCTGTGGAAGTTAGGGGAAAGAACGTGATGCAGCGGCCGCCTGCAGCGGTCACAACGCACAACCGCTTCTTGGGAGAGAGGGTGATGAAACTGATGCAACGCGATCTGGTCGTCGGCATGCGTCGTGCCTTGTTCGGGGGATGGGTGGCGCTGGCGGCCACGGGAACCGCGTGGGGGCAGGAAAGCGCGACATCCGCCGATGCCACCACGCTGGATACGATCACCGTAACGGCACAAGGACGCGAACAGGAACTGCAGGACGTTCCCATCGCACTGCAAGTGCTTGACGATCAGATGATCAACGATGTCGCCGCCGAGGACATGGGCGATCTGGACAGTTTCGTCCCGGGCTTGCGCATCAACAGCGTGCAACCGACCCAACCGGAAATCGCATTGCGCGGCATCAGCACCGACGACTTCGGCATCGGCACCGATCCGGCGGTAGGTGTGTTCATCGACGGCGTCTATACCGGCCGCAGCGGCGGCATCCTGTTGCCGCTGACCGACGTCGAACGCATCGAGGTGCTGAAAGGTCCGCAAGGCACCTTGTTTGGCCGCAATACCGCTGCCGGCGCGGTCTCGGTGATCACCAAGCGGCCAAGCGACCAGACCGAGGCGGCAGCCAAGTTGCGGCTAGGCAACCATGGCAAGCAATACCTCGAAGCTATGGCGAATATCCCGGTCGGCGAACGCTCGGCGCTACGCTTGAACGGGTTGATCAACCACAGCGACGGCTGGCTGCAGGACGGCGCCACCGGTCAGGATCTCGCTGGCGACAATGTCTGGGCGACGCGCGCGGCGTGGCAACTGGGGCTGGGCGACAACACCACCGCGCTGCTGAGTTGGGACCACGAAAACCTGGACCAGCGCGGCCGCCCCACCACCGGCATCGTGCCGTTGCCGCCGCCTCCCGGCCGTCCGGCGGCGCCGGCCAATCCGCAGGATTATCTGGACCCGCGCGATATCGGCACTTTCAACGACACCACCGCCAGCGCGGAATGGCGCACGTTCGATGGCGTGACGTTGATCATCGATCATGGGTTCGAATGGGGCCATCTGACTTCCACTACGGCATGGCGGCAGTTCGACTCGCTTAATCGTGTGGAAGAGGACGGCACCAACCGGCCCGATCTCTACCTCGACTCCACCAATAGCGAATCGAACGAAAACAAATACCAGGAATTCAAGTTCAGCGGCGCCACCGACAAGTTCGATTGGGTCGCCGGCGTGAGCTATTACGAAGAGGAAGCGCGCCAGACCAGCGAGATCGACACCACCACTACCGCGGTCGACACTGCTGTCGCCAACCTGGGATTGGCACCCACGCCGGATGGCACGCTGTTCGGGTTCTTCTCGCAGGTGCTCGCCGCTAACGGCATTCCGCTGAGCCTGCTGGACCATGGCTGGAACGAGGCCTTCTACAACACGCTCAAGACCAAGGCCTACGCCGGCTTCGGCGATGTCATCTGGCATGTCAACGACAAACTCAACCTGACCTTCGGCCTTCGCTACACCCGCGACCAGAAGGACTTCACCTGGTTCAACGACATTCGCAATGCGCCTACCTTGGACGCAACCTTGAATGCGTTGGAGGCCGCCGGCTTCTTCACCTTGGCTGGCGTGCCCAAGGAGACTTTCATTTTCGATCTGGCTTTCGTCGATCCGCCGGCGATGATGAACAAAGGCATCACCAACCGCGCCAGCCAAACGTGGAGCGACTGGAGCCCGCGCCTGGTGGTCGATTACCACTTCACCGACGACATGATGGGCTACGCCTCGCTGGCGAAGGGGTATAAGGCGGGTGGTTTCAACGCCCTGCAGATCGGCAGCGAATTCGACAACGAGGACGTCTGGAACGCCGAGATCGGGATCAAGCAGTCGTTCCCGGACGCACGGCTGGCTTACAACCTGTCGGCCTACTATTACCGTTACGACAACCGGCAGTCGATCCGCTTGGACAACACCAGTTCCATCCCGCGTTTCGTGGTCGATACCGGTGATGTGGAGGCATACGGCGTGGACTTCGACATGCGCTGGCAGGTAACCGACGCTTTCGGGCTCGATCTCAACGCGGCGTATATCGATTCCAAATACCGGGACTACGGCATCAATACACCGGCCGGGCTGCTCGACTTGAACGGACAGCCCACCGGCGAACCGAATTGGTCGGCCGCCGTGGGCGGTCACTATGTCTGGCAACTGGGCAGCGCAGGCGACTTGCGGCTGGCGTTGCGCCACGCTTTCCGCGGCGCTTGCCGCAGCAACGATTACAGCCGGTCCTCCGGCGACTGCGCGGATTACCCTGCGTTTTCCACCGGGGAGTCGCAGAACCGCACCGACGTGCGCCTGGGCTGGACATCGGCACAGGGCCATTGGAGCTGGGCCGTATATGGCAACAACGTGTTCGACAATCGCTATGTCACGCAGCTGAATGTCTACGGGCGGGAAGCTTTCGGCACGGTCGGTGGGATCGTCAGCGAGCCGCGGACTTACGGCCTGGAAGTAGGGCTGAAGTTCTAGCGCATCGAGGTGATCGGCTGCGGACTCTCACGTCCGCAGCCGTTGAACAGGCGCGACGTCGCACGCGAGGGTTTTGATTTCGGCACGATCCCGGCATGCTTAGCCGATGCCGATTCGAAAAGGCGGAGCGTCCGTCGATCTCCAACAGCAGTCATTGAGCACTTTGCCCGGTGTAGGGCCACGCGTGGCCGAGAAGCTGGCGGCGCGTGGTTTGAGCACGTTGCAGGATCTTTGGCTGCACTTGCCGTTGCGTTACGAAGACCGCACCTCGCTGACGCCTATTCGGCTCCTGCAACCGGGCGTGCCGGCGCAGGTGGAAGGCCGGGTGGAAGCGGTGGAACGCGGTTTCCGCTATCGACCGATGTTGCGGGTGGCGATCGCCGACGATTCGCGTTCTATCCTGGTGCTGCGCTTCTTTCATTTTCGTGCGGCGCAGGTGGCGCAGTTTTCTGTCGGCGCGCGCGTTCGCTGCTACGGCACGCCCAAGGCCGGCCACCATGGGCTGGAGATCGTGCATCCGAGCTATCGCGTGCTGGGCGACGCCGACGAAGCGGAGCTGGGCGATGAACTGGATCCGGTGTATCCGGCTGTCGAAGGCATTGGCCCGGCCACGCTGCGCCGGCTGATCGGCCAGGCGTTGGACAAGCTGCCGAACGAGGCGGCGCTGGAACTTCTGCCGGCGGATTCGCTGCGGGGATTGAATTTGCCTTCGCTGCGTGACGCCTTGCTGATCATGCACCGCCCGCCGCGCGACGCCGATCTCTCCGCGCTGGCCGTGGGCGTGCATCCGGCACAACGTCGGCTGGCATTGGAAGAGTTGTTGGCGCATCACCTCAGTCTGCGACGGCAGCGTATCGCCATGCAGCGGCACAAAGCGCCCGCGCTGACCGGCAAAGGCAGGCTGGCGGCCGATCTGCTGGCGTCGCTGCCATTCAAATTGACGGGCGCGCAGCAGCGTGTGTTCAAACAAATCCGCGCCGACTTGAAGCAGCCGTTGCCGATGCTGCGGTTGGTGCAGGGCGACGTGGGCAGCGGCAAGACCGTGGTTGCCGCGCTAGCCGCCATGCTCGCGGTGGAATCGGGCAGGCAGGCCGCGCTGGCCGCACCCACCGAATTGTTGGCGGAGCAGCACCTGGTCAATTTGCGCGGCTGGTTGGAACCGCTGGGCATAAAAGTGGCTTGGCTCGCCGGTAAGGTGACCGGCAAGGCGCGTGCGGCGGTGTTGGCGGAGATCGCCTCCGGTGCGGCACAGGTAGTGGTAGGCACCCATGCATTGATGCAGGAGGCGGTGGCCTTCAACAATCTGGCCCTGGCCATCGTCGACGAGCAACACCGCTTCGGCGTGCACCAGCGGCTTGCGCTGCGCGACAAAGGTGCATCAGGCACGTCGGTGCCGCACCAGCTGGTAATGACCGCCACGCCGATCCCGCGCACACTGGCGATGGCGGCATACGCCGATCTCGACGTGTCGGCGATCGACGAACTTCCGCCAGGCCGTACCCCCGTGCAGACAGTTGCCTTGAGCGCGGAACGCCGCCCGGAGCTGGTCGAACGCATCCGCGCCGCCTGCGCCGAAGGGCGCCAGGCTTACTGGGTCTGCACGCTGATCGACGATAGCGACGAAGTGATCGCGCAGGCAGCGCAAACCACCTATGAACAGCTCTCCGCCTCGTTGCCCGAGTTGCGGATCGCGCTGGTGCACGGCCGCATGAAGGCCGCCGAGAAACAGGCGACCATGCGCGCGTTCAAACAGGGCGACGTGGAGCTGCTGGTAGCCACCACGGTGATCGAGGTCGGCGTCGATGTGCCCAATGCTTCGCTGATGATCATCGAGAATGCCGAACGCCTGGGCCTGGCGCAGCTGCATCAGCTGCGCGGCCGAGTGGGCCGCGGCGCGACCGCTTCGAACTGCGTGCTGCTGTACCAGCCACCGCTATCGATGATGGCCAAGCACCGGCTGGCGACCATGCGGCAGACCAACGACGGCTTCGTCATCGCCGAGAAAGACCTGGAACTGCGTGGCCCGGGCGAACTGCTGGGCACGCGGCAGACCGGGCTTGCCACCTTTCGGGTGGCCGATCTGGCCCGCGATGCAGGCCTGTTGCCGCAGGTGCGCGAACTCGCCGACCGCCTCCTGGCCGAATCGCCGGACGTCGCCGACCGCATCATCGGCCGCTGGGTGGGTGGCGCGGCGCGGTACGCATCCGCATAAGCCCGCCGACTTTCCCCGGCAACGCGGTAGTGAGAGACTCGGCGGCTCACATCGAGCGAAGAGATATGGCGAAGAAGATTCCCTTGCTGATCGATACCGACCCAGGCGTCGACGACGCGCTGGCATTGCTGATGGCATTCAATGATCCCAGGCACGAGGTGGTCGGTCTGACCATCGCCGCCGGCAACGTCGGCCTGGAACACACCGTACGCAACGCGCTCAAGTTGTGCGAAGTGGTCGGCCATGATGTGCCCGTCTTCGCTGGATGCGCCCAGCCGTTGCTGCATCCGGCGCGCGATGCGGCGTATGTGCACGGCCGCGACGGATTCGGCGACGTCGGCTACGAGCCTGCATCGCGCACGGAAGAGAGTGAACACGCCGCACTGGCGATACTGCGGTTGTCGCACGAGCATGCCGGCGAGTTGGTGCTGGTGGCGCTGGGACCGCTGACCAATATCGCCTTGGCGCTCAAGCTCGACCCGACGCTACCGCAGCGTGTCGCCCGTTTCCTGGTGATGGGCGGCGCAGTGACAGGGCACGGCAATATCACTCCGGCGGCCGAGTTCAACATCTATTTCGATCCCGAAGCCGCCCATGTCGTCTTCGAGGCGTTCGCGCAATTCGATCTGGCCGACTGGGAAGCGACCATCGCCCATGGCCTGCATCACGACAAGGTGGTCCAGTGGCTGAAGGCCGATTCGGCGCGCGCGCAGTTCTACGCCGGCATCTCGGAAAAGACCCGCCTATGGTCGATCGACCGCCGCGGCGACTATTGGTACGCCGCGGATGCGCTGGCGATGGCGTTCGCGCTGGAGCCGCAGGGTGCCCAGGAACTGCTGGAGCGGCCGGTGGCGGTCGAACTGCAGGGCAGCCATGCCCGCGGCGCCACCGTGGTCGACTGGGGGCGTGAGGGCGGTCGACCAGACAAGGCCCGGATCCTGATGCGCTACGACCAGGAGCGCTTCGAGCGGCTGATTCAGGCGGCGCTGGCCGCGTGAGAGCCTGTTCAAAGCCTTGCTGGGCTTGCCATCTGGCGCGTGTGCGGTGCTCGAAATGCTCATGTACGTAATACGTGCACTGCGCTTTCTGCGCTCCGCCACACGCCCCCCGGCTGCGCCCGCGACAGGCTTTAAACAGGCCCTGAGGGGCGGGTTGCGCTGGCGGGGTCGGGCGGGCTAAAATGCCGCTCTTCCCTTCCTGAAACCCGGTGCCCGCCATGAAGGCCGACATCCATCCCCAATACCGCGACGTCGTCTTTCACGATGTCACGTCCGACTTCAAGATCCTGACCCGCTCGACGCTGAGCAGCAAGGAAACCACCAAGTGGGAAGACGGCAATGAGTATCCGTTGATCAAGGTCGAAATTTCCTCGGCCTCGCACCCGTTCTATACGGGCAAGCACAAGGTCATCGACACCAGCGGCCGCATCGACAAGTTCCAGAAGCGCTACGCGCGCTGATCGGTACCGTCTTCGCTGCACAGCGGCCGCGCACTGCGCGGCCGTTTGCGTTTGCGCGGAAAGAAAATAGTAGTCGGCGAGCGACGTCCATAGCGATGCCGGGACTCATTCTTTGGTCTGATTTTGGTCCGTTTCAGAGCGACGACTCCAAATACGGTATGCGATAATTCGAGTTATCCATGGTTAATGCCCTGGACTCCCGTCACACGTCGCCCGGGCAACCGGTCGGCGAATCCCCACGAAGGAGCGCACGCTGTGTCTGAACTTGACCAGGTCACGCTGAATGCAGGCGACAAATCGGTAGCCCTGCCAGTACTCAAGCCTACCCTTGGCAACGATTGCATCGATGTTTCCAAGCTGACCAAAGAAACCGGGCTTTTCACCTACGATTCTGGTTTCACCGCTACCGCCAGTTGCAAGTCCGCCATCACCTACATCGATGGCGACAACGGCGTGCTGTTGTATCGCGGCTATCCCATCGAGCAGTTGGCGAAGAACTCCAGCTTCCTGGAAGTTGCGTATCTGCTGATGAACGGCGAACTGCCCAGCAAGGCAGAGTTCGAGGCGTTCGACCACGAAGTGACGCATCACACGATGATGCACGAGTCGCTGAAGAACTTCCTTGGCGGCTTCCATTACGACGCGCACCCGATGGCCATGCTGTGCGGTTCCGTGGCCTCGCTGTCGGCGTTCTACCACGACACCTTGGACCTCAACGATCCGGAGCAGCGCCGCTTGGCCGCCATCCGCCTGATCGCCAAGGTGCCGACGATCGCCGCCGCCGCGTACCGTTATTCGATCGGTTGGCCGATCCGCTATCCGCGCAACAACCTGGACTACGTCAGCCGCTTCTTGCACATGATGTTCGAAGTGCCCAGCGAACCGCTGGAATTGAACCCGGTGGTCGCCAAGGCGCTCGATCTGCTGTTCATCCTGCACGCGGACCACGAGCAGAACGCATCGACCTCCACGGTGCGCCTGGTCGGCTCCACCGGCGCCAATCCCTACGCATCCGTTGCCGCCGGCATTGCCGCGCTGTGGGGACCTGCGCACGGCGGCGCCAACGAAGCGGTGCTGAAGATGCTGGAAGAGATCGGCGACGCCAAGAACGTCGATGCCGCCGTGGCCAAGGCCAAGGACAAGGAATCCGGTTTCCGTCTGATGGGCTTCGGCCATCGCGTGTACAAGAACTTCGACCCGCGCGCCAAGATCATCCGCGAGATGACCCACAAGGTGCTGGGCGAACTAGGCGTCAACGATCCGCTGCTGGAAGTGGCGATGAAGCTGGAAGAAGCCGCGCTGAAGGACGATTATTTCGTGCAGCGCAAGCTGTACCCGAATGTCGATTTCTACAGCGGCATCATCTACAAGGCACTGAAGATCCCCACCGAGATGTTTACGGTGATGTTCGCCATCGGTCGCACCGCTGGTTGGGTGGCGCATTGGTTGGAGCAGCAGGTCGACCCCGAAGCGAAGATCGGCCGCCCGCGCCAGATTTACACCGGCTACGACGTGCGCGACTACAAGAGCCTGGATCAGCGCTGAAGCTGTCGAGGCTGTCTCAATAAAAAAGCCCCGCATCGCGGGGCTTTTTTTATCAGTGCCGGAATGACGCGGCTTCATCCAGCCTCATGGCGAGTGCCGGCCTCATAGCCGGCAATTTCCTCTTCCGCCAGCAACTGTCTCAACTGCGTCGCCGAGGCGCGCTTCATCGGCTTTTCATCGACGTTCGACAACGGTGCCTGGCGCAAGGCGTCGTGCGGTAGCACGGTGATGTCGAAGCTCAGATCTTCGGCGCTGAAAATCCACACGGGCAGATCGGCAACGCGCTCCCGGTCCATGCGCAGACGACGGCTGCGCGATTCGGCGGGAATGCGGTGCTCTTCGAGGAAGCGCGCGACAGCGTCGGGATCATCGCTATGCAAATGCAGATGCACGGGTGAATTGGCATCGGCTGTCCCATCCAGCACGGCACCAACCAGGCGTGGAGAGAACGATTCGAAGAACGTCAGCGCCCGCGCGGCAGCTTCCCGGCGCGTACGCAGGCCGGCGGTGTGCGATTCGCCGGCGAACAAGCGCTGGTATTCGCGCAAGGCGTCCTCGATCTCTCGATTGCGAGGCAGCGAGGCATCGTCATGGATGCCCAATCGGTTGGCGGCTTTGAGCTTGGCCTGGTGAAAATCGCGGATGCCGCCTTCCACCATCAATCGGGCGGCCTCATGGGCGAGCCGGCGGCGGCGTTCGCGGGTGCGGGTCTCAGCGTGCTGACGAGCGTGGTGCATGTTGAGCCTCCGCTTCGTAACCTGCGGCGACTGTACACGATATTGGGTGAAGCGATGGAAATGGGGAACGGCAACCGGGAAGCAGATCGATCGCGGTTGAGCGTCTGCATCGATGTCGGGAAGAAGGCATCCTCGTAGGGCGGGTCTTGACCCGCCATTGCCATGGCTGAATCCCGACCACAATCATCGAAGTCTGTTCAAGACCTCCGCGATATGGCTTTCGGTCGCCAACGTTGCCCGCGTTAGGATGGCGATGGCGGGTCAAGACCCGCCCTACGGGAAAGCAGACATCTGCTTCCCCAGTCACCAGTCGGTGAATCGCAACTTAGAAGATGTCGAACGCCGCTTCGTCCGGCACTGAATCTTCGGGGCCGAACAGGTCGAAGTTCTGGATGCGTTCCATGTCTTCCACCTTGACCCATTCGGTCGCGCCGTTGAGGGTGACCTGCACCATGCCTTCTGGGGGATCGTTTGCGGCCACCGGCGTGTCCTTCAATGCCACGCGCATGTAGTTGATCCAGATGGGCAAGGCGGCTTTGCCACCGTATTCGCGGTAGCCTAGCGAGCGGAAGTCGTCCCGCCCAACCCATACGGTGGTGACATACGGGCCACCGAAACCGGAGAACCAGGCGTCGCGGTGATCGTTGGTGGAGCCGGTCTTGCCACCCACGTCCTCGCGATTCAGCACCTTGGCCGCCGTGCCGGTTCCGCGCTGGACCACGTCGCGCATCATCGAAATCAATTGATATGCGGTGCGCTCGTCGATGGCGCGCGGCGCGGTGACGGCGTTCGGATCGGCGGGCTTCTCAGGTTCCGCGGGTTTGGAGGTTGCTTCGGGCTTGGGCGTCGAGGCCTGCAACGGACCCAGATTGAAGCCATCCACCACGTTGCTGGCGGGGCTCGCGCCACCGTGCTGCGATCCTCCGCAGCCGCGGCATGCGATAGCCGGATTTTCCTTGAAGACCACATTGCCTTCGCGGTCTTTCACTTCGTCAATGAACCATGGCGTGACCCGTGAGCCGCCATTGGCGAACACGGCATAGCCGCGCGCGACCGATAGCGGCGTCAGCGACGCGGTGCCCAGCGACATCGACAGATTGGGCGGCAGTTCCGCTTCTTCGAACCCGAACTGGCTGATGTACTTGCGGGCGAACGGCACGCCGATGCCGTCCAACAGGCGCACCGATACCAGATTGCGCGATTGCACCAAGGCTTCACGCAGGCGCATCGGTCCGCGGAACCCGCCGCCATCGTTCTGCGGCCGCCACATGTGGCCGCGACGGTCGCGGAACACCACGGGTGCATCCAGCACGATCGACGCCGGGTTGAAGCCCTTGTCGAAGGCGGCGGCGTAAAGGAACGGCTTGAAGCTGGAGCCCGGCTGCCGGCGCGCCTGCGTAGCTCGATTGAACTTGTTCCCGGCGAAGCTGTAGCCGCCGATCAGCGCCCGTAGCGAGCCGTTGTTGGCGTCCAGCGATACCAGCGCGGCCTGCGCACGCGGCACCTGCGCAAGCACGTATTCGCCTTCGGCTTTGCCTGGTTTGATGCGAGCCACGTCGCCGCGTTTGAACAGCTTTGCGGGTGTGCGGTTGGTCCATTGGCTGGCCGAGGCCGGCAGCACCAGCTCACTGCCATTGGCCAGCACCAGCGTGGCGCTGCCATCGCTATGAGTGCCTGCGACGACGCCGGGAATCAGGCCCGCCTGCGGCGGAACTCCGTTGAGCTGCGCGGCGAGCGCGGCGGTGTCGGCATCGGCGGCGACATCGAAATGGCGCTCCACGCCGTTCCAGCCGTGGCGGCGGTCGTACAGTTCCAAGCCATCGCGTACCGCCTGGTCGGCGGCCATCTGCAGGTTGGCATCGATCGTCGTGGTGACGTGGTAACCCTTGGTCAATATGTCGCCGCCGAAGCGGGCGATCATCTCCTGGCGCACCATTTCCGCCACGTAGGGTGCATAGACCTCCACCGGCCGCTCATGCGGCTTGGCGTGCATGGGTTCGGCCTTGGCCTGCGCGGCTTCGGCGGCGGTGATATAGCCATCCTCGCGCATGCGTTCGATCACGTAGACGCTGCGCAGGTGGTTCCGCTCCGGATTGCTGATCGGGTTGCCGCTGGAGGGGAATTTCAGCGCGCTCACCAAGGTGGCGGTTTCCGCCAGCGTCAACTGGTCCAGCGGTTTGCCGTAGTAGTACTCGGCCGCGGCGGCGACGCCGTAGGAGCGGTTGCCGAAGAAACTCTTATTGAGATACAGCTCCAGGATCTCGTCCTTGGTCAGATCTTCCTCGATCCGCATCGCCAGCATCATCTCCACTAGCTTGCGGGTATAGCTGTACTCGGAACTGAGGAAGAACTGGCGTGCCACCTGCTGGGTGATCGTGCTGCCACCGGCCACGCGGCCTTCCTTGCGGCTGACGATCTGCCAGACGGCGCGGCCGATGCCGGTGTAGTCGATGCCGTTGTGGGTATAGAAATGGGAGTCCTCGGCGGCTATGAAGGCCTGTTTGACCTTGTCCGGGACCTTGGCGATCGCCACCGGATAGCGCCGGGTCTCGCCGAACAGGCCGATCAGCCGGCCGTCTTTGGCGTAGACGTACAGAGGCTCCTGCAGTTCCACGTTGCGCAGGGACGGAACGTCCGGCAACTTGGAGGAAACCACGTAATAAAGGCCACCCAAGCCAATAAGGCCCAGCAGGGATAAGCCGATGAACGCGATGAGCGCCCACCGGACCAAACGACGGAAACGGGGCATCCAGTGCTTTCCGATTGCAGAATTCTTGGGGGCAGAGTATAGATGAGCGCTGGGGCCGCCCGAGGCGATCCCGGGGGAAACAGATACTTGGGGAACAACCTTCGTGAAACGTGACAAGCCGCACAGCCACGAAAACATAGGTTGCGAATCGTAAAAACTTGGTTATTAATGTGGGCGTCAGCAGTTTCGTCCAGTGCCCGTCGGAAGGGGAAAGACCGTGGGGCTAATCCCAAAAAGCCAGTCGCCGCTCATTGGCGTCGATATCAGTTCGACTGCGGTCAAGCTACTTCAGCTTTCCCGCGTCGGTAACCGCTATCGCGTGGAACACTACGCGGTCGAGCCGCTGCCGCCCAATGCGGTGGTGGAAAAGAACATCGTCGAGGTCGAGGCGGTGGGCGAAGCCATTCGCCGCGCAGTGACGCGCTCCGGCAGCAAGGCCAAGTTCGCCGCTGCGGCGGTGGCCGGGTCTGCCGTGATCACCAAGATCATTCCCATGCCGATGGACTTGGACGAGAACGATCTGGAGGCCCAGATCGAGCTTGAAGCGGTCAACTACATTCCGTACCCGATCGAGGAAGTGAACCTCGATTTCGAGGTGCTGGGCCCTATGCCCAACAACCCCGAAATGGTGCAAGTGCTGCTGGCGGCCTCGCGCTCGGAGAACGTCGAGCTGCGGCAGTCGGCGCTGGAGCTGGGCGGATTGACCGCCAAGGTCATGGATGTGGAGGCGTTCGCCGTTGAGAACGCATTCGCCTTGTTGGCCAGCGATCTGCCGATCCCGCAGGACGGTGTGGTCGCCCTGGTCGATGTCGGCGCCACCATGACCACGCTCAATGTCCTGCGCCGCGGCCGTAGCCTGTACAGCCGCGAACAGGTGTTCGGCGGCAAGCAGCTCACCGATGAAGTGATGCGCCGCTACGGCCTGACCTATGAGGAAGCCGGGTTGGCCAAGCGTCAAGGCGGTTTGCCGGAAAGCTACGAAATCGAAGTGCTGGAACCGTTCAAGGAAGCCACCGTCCAGCAGATCAGCCGTCTGCTGCAGTTCTTCTACGCGGGCAGCGAATTCAACCGGGTCGATCAGGTGGTGCTGGCAGGTGGTTGTGCCGCACTGCAGGGTCTGCCGGAAATGGTTGAAGAACAATTGGGCGTGCCCACGGTCGTCGCCAATCCGTTGGCGCAGATGACCCTCGGCCCCCGTGTGCAGGCGCATGCGCTGGCGCAGGACGCCCCGGCACTGATGATCGCCACCGGCTTGGCTTTGAGGAGCTTGGACTGATGGCAAAAATCAATCTACTTCCCTGGCGCGCCGAGCGGCGTGCCCAGCGGCAGCGCGAGTTCTACGCGATGCTCGGCATTGCTGCCGTCGCGGGCGTGGTGCTGTCTTTCCTGCTTTGGCTGCACTACGACCGCCAGGTGAGTGGTCAGCAGGCGCGCAACCAGTACCTGGAAGCGGAGATCAAGAAGGTCGAGGCGCAGAACGAGCAGATCAAGGAACTGGACCGGCAGAAGGATCGCCTGTTGGCTCGCAAGAAAGTCATCGAGGAACTGCAGGCCAATCGCTCGCAGATGGTTCACTTGTTCGACTCCCTTGTCCGCACGGTCCCGGACGGCTTGGCGCTGGCCAATATCAAGCAGGAAGGCGAGGTGCTGACGCTGCAAGGTCGCGCCCAGTCCAATGCCCGCGTCAGTACCTACATGCGCAATTTGGAAAGTTCCGGCTGGATGACCAAGCCTGACCTCTCGATCATCGAGGCGAAGCCGGAAGATGGCAAAACGCCCCTGGCGAGCAGTCAGAGCCGCGAACTGCCTTATGCGTTCACGCTGCAGGTCAGGCTCGCCAATCCGAATGCCAAGACAGAGGAAGATGGGACGGTTCCTGTAGAAGGCGCCGCGACGCCTGGGGCGGATCCGGCCGCTGCCGCGCCTGCGCCTGCGCCAGCACCAGCCGCGTCGCAAGCAGCCACAGCGCCAGCGACGACCCCCAATCCAGCCGCGACGACACCGCAAGCACCGGCTGCAAACCCGGCGCCGGCGCAGCCTGCCAGCACGGCACCGGCGAATTGAGGAAGCGACCATGAATCAGAAAAAGACATCGCTTAAGAACCTCGATTTCAACAACATCGGCGGCTGGCCGCAGAACGCCAAGATCGGCTTTTGCGTGCTGCTTTCCATCTTCATCCTGGCGTTCGCCTATCTGCTGCTGATCAAGGGCAAGGTGGCGACGCTTGAGGAACTGGAACGCACGGAAGTCGACTTGCGCACCAAGTTCGAAACCGAGCAAGGCAAAGCCGCCAACCTGGAGCCGCTGAAGCAGCAGTTGGCGCAGATGGAGCAGGTGTTGCAGCAAATGTTGCGTCAGCTGCCCAGCAAAACGGAAATGCCGGATCTGATCATCGATATTTCGCAGACCGCGCTATCCAGCGGATTGGCGAATGAGTTGTTCCAGCCAGGTCCCGAAACGCCCAAAGAGTTCTACGCGGAAAAACCCATCGCATTGCGCATGGTCGGCAGTTACCACCAGTTCGGTGCGTTCGTCAGCGGTGTGGCCTCGTTGCCACGGGTGGTCATCCTGACCATGCACGACATTTCGCTGAAACCGAAGGAAAGCAAAGGCGCCATCTCTAGCCGTGGTGCGCTGGAGCTTTCCGGCACGGTCAAGACCTACCGCTACCTGGATGAGAAGGAAATCGCGGAGCAGGAACAGGCGGCTGCCGATGCGGCGAAGGCGGGCACGAAATGAGCGCGCGGACAACTAACAGGTTCCGATTGATGGCGTCCGTTGGCCTGATGCTGCTGCTGGCCGGCTGCGCACGCGGCATCACCAGCACGCCGGGCGACGCGCCCAACCTGGAAAAGTGGATCGCCGACATCCGCGCGAGGCCAGCGCCGCCGCTGGAACCCTTGCCGGTGATGCAGCAGTTCGAAACTTTCGAGTATGCCGCGCAAGGGCTGCGCGATCCGTTCAGCGATGCCTGGAACAACAGCGACAGTCCCGGGCTGCGTCCGGATCCGAATCGCCGCAAGGAAACACTGGAACAATATCCGCTGGACAGCCTGGACATGGTCGGCACGATTGGTCGAGGCGCTGGCCTGATTGCGCTGGTGATGGCGCCGGACAAAGTGACCTATCGGGTACGTCCGGGCGCTTACATGGGGCAGAGCGATGGCCGCATCACCGCGGTCCGGGAAGATGGCATAGAACTTGTCGAACTAGTGCCGGACGGTGCGGGCGGTTGGCTGGAACGGCCTGCTTCCATCGCG
Source organism: uncultured Pseudoxanthomonas sp. (assembly GCA_965653375.1). Taxonomy (GTDB): domain Bacteria; phylum Pseudomonadota; class Gammaproteobacteria; order Xanthomonadales; family Xanthomonadaceae; genus Pseudoxanthomonas_A. Next base: position 28,843 of record CBFGZY010000022.1, on the reverse strand, counting down.
CTTGAAGATCAATGATTGGGGGATACACGATGACCGCTTCGAATGCCTACAGCCTGCGGCCGTCTCGGCGCCTGGCCCTGCACCGGGTTTGCTCTTTGGGATTGGCCATCGGCTTGTTGGCTGCCGCCAGCGCCGCCAGCGCCGGATCCCCGGCCACACAGCCCACCGCACCCAGTGCTGCGGCGACGGCCAAGACAGCACCTGCCGCCGTCTCGCCCGGGACTGTTTCAGTGTCCAACATCGATTTCCGCCGTGGCGATGGGGGCGCTGGCCGCCTGATCCTGCGCTTCGACGGTCAGGGTGCCATGCCGGACCTGCGTAACCAGGGCAGCAACGTCATCGTGGATGTCGGCAACGCCAAATTGCCTGCTTCCCTGCAGCGGCCGCTAAATGTGGTGGACTTCGCTACTCCAGTGCAGCGGGTCGAGGCAACCGCCAAGGGCAACGGCACGCAGCTGGTGCTCAGCACCCAGGGCAATTTCGAATCCCTGGCCTACCAGACCGGTAATGAATATGTGGTGGAAATCGTGCCGCGCGCTGCACAGCAAGCGGTAGGTGCCTCGTCTTCCGCCAGCACGGCGGTGGCCACGGCGGCAGCCAAGATCGCAACCGCCGAGCGCGCCTACCGCGGTCGCCCGGTGACCTTCAACTTCCAGGATGTGCCGGTGCGGACGGTCCTGCAGTTGATCGCCGAAGAGTCCAATCTGAATATCGTTGCCTCCGATACGGTCCAAGGCAATGTCACCCTGCGTCTGGTCAATGTGCCGTGGGATCAGGCGCTCGATATCGTGTTGCGTGCCAAGGGCCTGGACAAGCGCCGCGAAGGCGGTGTGGTGTGGGTCGCGCCGCAACCTGAACTGGCCAAGTTCGAACAGGACAAAGAAGACGCGCGCATCGCGATCGAGAACCGGGAAGACTTGGTCACGGACTACATCCAGATCAACTATCACAACGCCAATGCGATCTTCAAAGCGCTGACGGAAGCCAAAGGCATTGGTAACAGCGGTGGCGGCGGCGGCAGTACCGGCAACACCCAGAACGAAAACGGCTTCTTGTCGTCACGTGGTCGCATCGTCGCCGACGAGCGCACCAACACGCTGATGATCAGCGACATCCCAAAGAAGATCGCGCAGATGCGCGAACTGATCGCTGTCATCGATCGTCCCGTTGATCAGGTTCTGATCGAAGGCCGGATCGTGATCGCCACGGATACCTTCGCACGGGATCTGGGCGCACGGTTTGGCATCTCTGGCAAGAAACAGTACGGTGACAACACCGCCATCATCGGCGACACCGCGGCTGACAATACTGCTACCGGCAACAACCGTGGTGGCTTTAACGTCAACTTGCCGGCAGGCGGATTTACCAGCAGCGCCGCAAGCACCATTGCGTACACGCTGCTCGGCAGTAACTTTTCGTTGGATATGGAACTTTCTGCACTGCAGGAAGAAGGCCGCGGCGAAGTCATTTCCAACCCGCGCCTGGTCACTACTAACCAGCGCGAAGCAGTTATCAAACAGGGCCGTGAAGTCGGCTATCTGACGGTCACTGGCAGCGGCACCGGTGTCGCCACGCCAACCGTGCAATTCAAAGAAGCGCTGCTTGAACTGAAGGTCGTTCCCACGATTACCAGCGATAATCGCGTCTTCCTGTCCTTGAACGTGAAAAAGGACGAAGTGCTGCGATTCATCGATCTGGGCGACTTCGGCTCGGTGCCGGAACTCGCACGCCGCGAAATCAACACCGCGGTGCTAGTCGATGACGGCCAGACGGTGGTGATCGGCGGTGTGTACGAGTTCTCAGACCGCAGCAGCGTTGCCAAGGTGCCGTTCCTGGGCGATGTTCCTTTCCTCGGCAACCTGTTCAAGAAGAAGGGTCGCGCCAAAGACAAGGCGGAACTGCTGATCTTCATTACGCCGAAGGTGCTGCGAGTGAGCGGCGCGGCCACCAAGCCCTAACGGTCCTGGAAGCTACGTTGAAAAAAAGGAGGCGGAAACGCCTCCTTTTTTATGAAAGACGCAAAGAGGGGCTTGCTCCGCTGCCCGTTCTCTGTTCGATCACGGCGACCAAGCCTGAATCGCACTGCGCTACCGTGCGAAATACCTGAACCATTGCCGCGCACATCGGTCAAAATCGGCTGGTCACCGCAACGAAGCCTTGCCGATGGACAGTTCCCCTAGCCCAGTAATTCCCGTGCGTGATTCGGACCACGCCCGCCTGCATCAGGCGTTCGGTGCGCTGCGCGATGGCCTGTCGCAAACGATCGTGGGACAGTCGGCGCTAGTCGAGAGTCTGCTGATCGCATTGCTGGCGGACGGCCATCTGCTGGTGGAGGGTGCACCCGGCTTGGCCAAGACTACCGCCGTCCGCGCGTTGGCGTCCCGATTGGAAGCCGATTTTGCGCGCGTGCAGTTCACGCCGGACCTGCTGCCGGCCGACCTGACCGGCACCGAAGTCTGGCGTCCGCAGGATGGCCGTTTCGAATTCCAGCCCGGTCCCATCTTCCATCCCATTTTGCTGGCCGATGAGATCAACCGCGCGCCCGCCAAGGTGCAGTCGGCGTTGTTGGAGGCGATGGGTGAGCGCCAGGTGACGGTAGGGCGGCAGACCTATCCGCTGCCGCAGCTGTTCCTGGTGATGGCCACGCAGAATCCGATCGAACAGGAAGGCACCTTTCCGCTACCCGAGGCGCAGTTGGATCGTTTCCTGATGCATGTGCGCATCGGCTATCCGGCCGCGGAAGCGGAGGCGGAAATCCTGAGTCTCGCCCGCGCCCGCGCTCGTGACACGTTGAAGCCGGCGGCTTCTGTATCGGAAAAGATGCCGATCGAGGACGTCTTCGCCGCGCGTGCCGCCGTATTGGACCTGCACATGGCGCCGCAACTGGAGCGCTATCTGATCGAACTGGTGTTGGCCTCGCGCGATGCGCGGCGCTACGACCCGCAGCTGGCGCGGCGGATTGCCTGGGGCGCCAGCCCGCGTGGCTCGATCGCGCTGGAGCGTTGCGCACGCGCACGGGCGTGGCTGGCCGGACGCGACTACGTCACGCCTGACGACATCCGTGCTGTCGCTCCCGATGTGTTGCGTCACCGCGTGCTGCCGAGCTACGAAGCCACCGCCGAGGGCTGGGACGGCGACAAGCTGGCGACGGCCTTGCTCGATATCGTGCCGTTGCCATGAGCGCGCGCTCGCGATCTTCCTCAAGGCGCGTAGAGCGGAGCCTGCTCCGCCGGGTTATCGCCGGCCGTTGCGACGGTCTTGTTGACACCGACTCGGTGCTATCGCGAGGCGCAGTTCGGAGAGGTGCAGGGTGGCCGAGGGTCTGAAGCCGACGCTGGCCGAATTGACGGCGCTACGCCGCGTAGCGCAGCGTCGTGCACCGGCGCGTAAAGGTCGCCACAACTTGTCCGGACCATCGGCCTCCAGCCTGCGCGGCCGCGGGATGGAATATGCAGAGTCGCGTGAATACGTCGCCGGCGACGACGTGCGCCACATCGACTGGCGCCTGACCGCGCGCAGCGGCCGGACTCATACCAAGCTTTTCCAGGCTGAGCGCGAGCGATTGACGTTGCTTGTCGCGGATACCTCGCCAGCGCTGTACTTCGGAACCCGAGTGCGCTTCAAGTCGGTGCAGGCAGCGCGTGCCGGCGCAGTCGCCGTGTGGTCGGCGATTCGCGATGGAGATCGCGTTGCGACCATCCGTGGCAGCATCGAAGAAGCGCCGGTGCCTCCGGCTTCCGGTCCGCGCGGCGCATTGCGGGTGCTGGATGCGTTGGTACGCTGGTATTCCCAGCCGCCGCGCGACGACGCAGGCCTGGCGGCGGCGCTCGACAACGCCAGCCGATTGTTGCGCCCCGGCTCACGGCTGATCGTGCTGGCCGATCCTCGCAGCATTGACTTGGTACCGGAGACGCGTTGGCCGGCGCTGGCGGCTCATCACGAAGTCGTCGTGCTCCTGCTGACAGATGCGTTGGAACGCGAGCCGCCGGTGGACGTGTTGCCGTTCGCCATCGGTGATCGCCGGGTGGAACTCGACCTGAGTGTCGCCGCGCAGCGCCAGCAGTGGCGTGATGAATTCGTGCGGCCATTGGAGTCCGCATTGGAGAAGCTCCCGCAACGAGGCGTCCGCACTTACTCGCTGGCCAATGATGCGCCTAGCGAATCGTGGCTGCCGCTGCTAGGTCGTGCACAACCGCAGGTGGCCTGATGCAAGCGGAAACCTTGGTCCTGCGCGATGTGCATGTGCCGCCGTCACCGCCGGCATGGCCGCCTGCGCCCGGCTGGTGGTGGGTCATCGGCCTGGTGACGCTGCTGCTGGCCATAGGCGCTTTCCTGTTATGGCGACGCCGTCAGCGATTGCGCGCTTGGCAGCGCATGTTCGATCAAGCGAGCCATACACCAGAGTCGGCGCAGCAAGCGGCGGCGATATCCGAACTGCTGCGCCGCGCCGCGCGGCGGGTGGATGCCAGGGCTGATCGTCTGCATGGCGAGGAATGGCTCCGTTTTCTGGACGGCAAACAAGGAACCGACTTTTCGCGTGGTCCTGGCCGTGTGCTGCTGGATGGGGGATATCGCCGCGAACTCGACCATCGCCAGCTCGCACAAGCGGCCGCCATTGCGCGAGTTCGGTTTCTGGAACTGATGGCAGGCAAGCGATGAATCTTCCATTGCCAGACATCCAGAACCTCTACCCGGGCTTTGCGGGATTCGCCTGGCCGTGGCTGTGGCTGGCATTCCCGCTACCTTGGTTGGCGCGGTGGTTGTTGCCGGCACGCAGAAGCGATTCCGATGCGCTGAAGGTTCCTTCCGGTTGGCACTTGGAAGCCATCGCCGGAGCAGGGCGCTGCCTTGGCCGAACGAAGCGTGCAGCGGCGATCGCTTGGCTGGCTTGGTTTCTGCTGTGCACGGCAGCGGCGCGTCCGCAAGAATTTGGCGAAGCGGTCCTGCCGCCGCAAAGTGGACGCGATCTCATGTTGGCGCTTGATCTGTCCGGCAGCATGACAGAGGCGGACATGGAACTGGGTGGCGCAGTTGTGGACCGGCTGACCGCAGCCAAAGCAGTGCTGGCCGACTTCCTGGATCGGCGCGCAGGCGATCGCGTCGGGCTGGTGGTCTTCGGCCAACGGGCCTACGTAATGGCGCCACTCACGCTGGACCTGGACACCGTGCGCCAACAGTTGCGCGACAGCGTAGCCGGCCTGGCCGGGCGCGAAACTGCTATCGGCGATGCCGTCGGATTGGCAGTCAAGCGCTTGCGCAAACAGCCTGAAGGCCAGCGTGTGCTCATTCTGCTGACCGATGGCGTCAACTCCACAGGCACACTGACGCCACTGAAGGCCGCGGAGCTCGCGCAGCAAGAAGGCGTCCGCGTGCACACCATCGCGTTCGGCAGCGATGGCAGTTCGATGACGATTTTCGGATTGCCAATGCCGCAGAGCGCACCCGAAGCGATCGATGAAGCGACGCTGCGTCAGATCGCACAGCTCACTGGCGGGCGTTCTTTTCGGGCCCGCGATACCGACGAACTGGTGCAGATATATGCCGAACTGGATCGCATCGAACCGGTGGAGCGCGCCGGACAGGTCGTTCGCCCGCGCATCGAACGCTATGCCTGGCCATTGGCCGGCGCTCTGCTGATCGCGCTGCTGGGATTCGCCTGGTCGAGTTGGTCGAGGCGTCAGCCATGATCGATTGGCTATCCGCGCTTCATTTTCTGCGTCCGCACTGGTTGTGGGCATTGCTCGCGCTGCCGTTGCTATGGGCGCTGTGGCGAGCCCGACGGCAGCGCCAGAACGTATGGCGCAAGCAGGTCGATCCGCACCTGCTGCCGCACCTGCTGGCGCGCAGTGATCGCCGTGTTCATGGTGCCCTCTCGGGAATGACACTCACCTATGTGCTGGCCGTGGTGACGCTGGCCGGCCCTAGTTGGCGACAGGAAGAACAACCGCTGTGGAGATCGAGCGCGCCGCTGGTGTTGGCGCTGGATCTTTCCAGCCGCATCGGCGCGGCCGATCTGCCACCGTCGCGGCTGCTACAGATACGCGCCAAGCTCGCACATCTCTTGCGCGATCGCGCGGGCGGGCAGATTGGACTGGTGGTTTATGCGGGCGATGCATTCACAGTGACGCCGCTGACCGACGACCCCGCCAATGTGTCGCTTTTCTTGGACGATCTGTCGCCCGATGTGATGCCCGTCGACGGACAGCGCGCGGATCGCGCGATCGAATGGTCGGTGCGATTGCTGAAGCAGGGCGGCTATGACAGCGGCGATATTCTGGTGATGACCGACCGTGCCGACGCGGCAGCGCGCGATGCTGCGCAAGCCGCTACTGCGCAAGGATTCCGCGTATCCGTGCTGGGCGTGGGTACGCCTGCCGGTGCCGCCTATCGTGATGCCGAAGGGGTTATAGGCCGTGCTTCGCGCGATGACGGTTCGTTGCGTACGCTGGCTTCAGCGGGACGCGGAAAGTTCGAGGTGCTGAGCCGCGACGATGGTGATCTGCGCGCGCTGGGTGTATTGAATCCGCAGGCCACCGAAGCCACGGGCGGCGGCACAGCCGGCAAGACGTGGCGGGACGAAGGCTATTGGCTGCTATTGCCATTGCTTGCGCTTTCTCTATTCGCGTTCCGCCGTGGTGGCGCTGTCGCAGCGTGGGCGCTTTGCCTAGTGCTACCTTTATCCATGCCGGCAAAGGCCGCCGAGCGCGATTGGTGGCAGCGTCCCGATCAACAGCAGCATGCACGCATCGCGTCGGGCGCGGAGGCATATCGAAAAGGCGATTTCGCTGCAGCCGAAAAGGCCTTCGGCGATGTCGATACGGCGACAGGCTGGTACAACCGTGGCAACGCATTGGCCAAGCAAGGCAAATACGACGACGCCATCGCCGCCTACGACAAAGCACTCGCCCAGCAACCGGGTATGCAGGATGCCGTGGCCAATCGCCAAGCTGTCGAGGCGGCGCGTAAACGTCAGCAGCAAGGTGGCCAAGGACAGAAGGGCGACGGTAAAAATCAGAAACCGAACCCTGGCCAGGATCAGAGCGGACAACCGTCTCCCGCTGACGGTAAAAACGACAAGGGCTCGGAAGCTGAGCCACAAGATAAAGATTCGCCATCGCCATCGCCGCCCAAACCAGAACAGTCGAACGGCGAAGCGGCTTCAAGTGCGCCCGCTGCTCCAAAACAGGATGCTCCACAACAAGACGCGCCATCGGATGCAAAGTCGCAGCAGGCGGCCGACGCCGCTCAACGCGAACGCATGCGGCAGGCCATGGCGGGCAAGCAGGGAAAGGAACAGGAAGGCCAGCAATTCACCGATAAAGCCGTGCAATCGGAAACCGCCGAAGAGCGCGAGCGCCGGCAAGCCTTGGAAACCTGGCTGCGGCGCGTGCCGGACGAACCAGGCGGCTTGCTGAAAGCAAAATTCCGGCTGGAGCATCAGCGTCGACAGCATGAGCGTCAACAGGGGGAAGGACAATGAGGCGCGTTTTTGCCATCGCGATGCTTTTGCTGCTGGCCCTTTTCTCCAGCACTGCACTGGCGGCCGCGCGAGCCTGGCTGGAACAGCCGCAGATCGCACTCGGCGAATCGGTGACGCTGAACGTCGAGACCGATGAAGTGACCGCGGAGCCCGACCTCACTCCCTTGATGGCCGACTTCGCATTGGAAGGCCAATCCAACAGCCGCAGCGTGCGTCTCATCAACGGGCAGATGACCTCGAAAACCGTATACGCGGTGACCCTGGCGCCCAAGCGCGCCGGAGAGTTGCGGATTCCATCGTTGCGCATCGGCAGGCAGCAAACAGCGCCGTTGACCTTGTCGGTAAGCGCCAGCTCCACGACAGCGGCGGCTGGCGCCAACGGCAATGCCACGGTGTTTCTGGAAACCGAAATCGACGACGCCAATCCGTATGTGCAGCAGTCGATTGGCGTGACCGTTCGTTTGAACTACGTGGTTCCGCTGGTATCTGGTCAGTTGGATCTGGATCCACCGGAAGGAGCGTTGCTGCAACGGGTCGGCGAGATCACGCAATCCACGCGCGAGATCAATGGCCGCCGCTATAACACCGCGGAACGCCGTTACTTGCTGGTGCCTGAGCGCAGCGGAGCCCTGACCATTCCTGGGCCACGCTTCGAAGGCCGTGGTGCCGGCGGTTGGATGGATGAGCTGCTGGGTGGAAACAGCCGAGAGGTGCGCACTCAAGGCGCACCCCGCACATTGCAGGTGCGCGCGCAGCCGGACGGTGCACCACAGCCTTGGCTGCCGCTGCGGGACTTGCGTCTTCGCTATATCGCGGCGCCGCAGTCGTTGCGCGCTGGCGAAGCGGCCACACTGGCCGTTGAGGTCACTGCACTGGGAGCCACGCAGGCGCAGATGGCCGAACTACCTACGCCTTCCATTCCAGGTGCTCAGGTGTTCGCCGAGCCGCCGCAATACGACGAGACATTCGTGGGCGGCACGCCGCAAGTAAAGCTGACTCGGCGCTACTCGGTAGTACCGTCCCAGACTGGAAAGCTGGCGGTTCCGGGGATGTCGATGGCGTGGTGGGATGTGCGTGCAGGCGCCGGCAAGACAGCGTCGCTGCCCGACCTCGATTTGCAGGTGGCGGCAAGCACCGGTGGTATTCCTGCCCCGGCCGTAACGGTGCCGGGCGCCTCGACTGCCGCCGGCGGGGACGATGTCTTCACCACCGGCGACAGCCAGCGGAACATTCCTTCACAGCTTTGGCCCTGGCTAGCCGCCGGCTTCGGTTTGTTATGGCTGGTGACGCTGGTATGGGCGCTTCAGAAGCGCGCGCCATCGCCACGCTTGCGTGCGACAGCATCGCCATCAGGCGATGCTGCGTCACATCCATCCGCCTCCACTCGCACGCTCAGCGATCTGAAGCGCGTCCTGGATACCGGCGACCTGACCGAAGCCGGAGAAGTACTTTGCGCGATGGCGTCGCCTCCGGCCAAGGATCTGGATGCACTGATCGCGCGCCTGGACAACCCAGGCCAACGCGACGCGGTGGAGCAGCTGCGGCGGGCTTGTTGGGCTGGCGGTGACATTTCCGCAGCCCGCGCCGCGGTATGGCAGGCCTTTCGCCAAGGTCCGGTGTGGAAAGCCGCTCCCAAGACGCTACAAGAACCGCTTCCGCCGCTGTATCCGCGGGCATAGCGGGACGGGGCATTCACCACTGCGCAGCGTTGTGGAGGCTCAGGCCGTGTCGCCACGGTGTTCCTAACAGGAACAGAGCAGCCACCACTTGCTTCGTGAGAAGTAACACGTCAACCCTGCGTTGGGCTTTTCCGCCTAGTGGCGCGCCGCGCAACGGCGGCTCCGGCCGGGTTTGCTAAGCTTCCGTCTTCATCCGCAGGGCAGAGCCATGACTGAAGCCAAGAACCCCAGATCCAAACTTCCCTTGCATTGGAAGATGGCCATCGGCTTTGGCGTGGGTCTGCTGTTCGGTTTGATCGTACATATCACCGGCAATGCGGATGCCGGCTGGGTCCAGAAGTTGACCGCGTACGTCACCACGCCGTTCTCCAAGACGTTCCTCAATCTGATCTTCATGCTGATCGTGCCGCTGCTGTTCTCGGCGCTGGTGGTCGGCATCGCCGAGATGGGGGATATTCGCGCGCTGGGCCGCATCGGCTGGAAGACGCTCGCCTATACGGTGGTGCTGTCGGCGGTGGCGGTATTGCTGGGTCTCGTGCTGGTCAATGTATTCAAGCCTGGTGCCGGTGTGAACTCGGAGCTGGCGCAGCAGTTGTTGACCGAGAATGCGGAAAAAGCTCAGCAGATCGTTGCGAGCGTCGACAAACAGCCACGTGGCCTGGACATGCTGCTGTCCATCGTGCCGGACAATGTCCTGAGCGCGGCGTCCAATAACGGCTCGATCCTGGCGCTGATGTTCTTCGCGATGATGTTCGGCATCGGCCTGGTATTGACGCCGTCGAAGAATACGGACGTCTTGAAGCGGGTCATCGAAGGCGTGTTCGAGATATCGATGACGCTGATCGGCTTGGTGATCCGGCTCGCGCCTTACGCCGTGGCCTGTTTCATGTTCAACCTGGCGGCTATTTTCGGCTTCGACCTGCTGCTTCGGTTGGGCGCCTATGTGGGGGTCGTGGTGCTGGCGTTGGCGCTGCATCTGTTCGTCAATTATTCGATCGCATTGAAGCTGGCCGGTTTTTCGCCGGTCAAGTTCTTCCGCGGCAGCCAGGAAGCGATGGTGATGGCGTTCTCCACGGCATCCAGCAACGCCACCTTGCCGACGGCCCTGCGCGTGGCCGACGAGAAACTGGGATTGCCGCGCCAGGTCTCGCGCTTCGTGTTGACCGTTGGCGCCACCGCCAACCAGAACGGTACGGCGCTGTTCGAAGGCGTGACCGTGTTGTTCCTGGCCCAGTTCTTCGGCGTGGACCTCAGCCTGACCCAGCAATTCATGGTGATGCTGGTGTGCATCCTGGGCGGTATCGGCACGGCCGGTGTGCCGTCCGGCTCGTTGCCCGTGGTGGCATTAATCTGCGCCATGGTGGGGGTGAATCCCGTGGGCATCGGATTGATTCTGGGTGTCAACCATTTCCTGGATATGTGCCGCACCACGCTGAATGTCACCGGCGATCTGACGTTGGCGACCTTGGTGGCCAAAGGCGAAAAAAGCGACACCCGCTTGCCCGCCGCGGATCAGACCTCGTAATTTCCTTTCCGTCGAAGCCCCGCCGATGCGGGGCGTCGTCGTTTGGGATGTAGGAAACATGTGAAGGCAGCGGCTTGATTTCTCATGCGCGGCTGGATCTGTGCCGACTTTCGCGCCTGTGGCCGCGCGTGGGTTTCTGTCCCGATGGAAGACTGTGGGACAATGTGCCGCCCGCAGACCGCCGGGTGCCGCCTGAACACCCCAATCCGCTATGACGACGCCTGCCTCCCATAAGCCTGGCCGCCGCCAGCTTGCCAACGCCATTCGCTTTCTCGCCGCCGATGCGGTGGAAGCCGCCAAATCCGGCCACCCTGGCATGCCAATGGGCATGGCCGATATCGCCGAAGTGCTGTGGAACGATTATCTGAGCCATAGCCCGAAGAACCCGCACTGGTTCAACCGCGACCGCTTCGTGCTGTCCAACGGCCACGGCTCGATGCTTCAGTACGCCCTGCTGCACCTGAGCGGCTACGACCTGCCCCTGGAAGAACTGAAGAATTTCCGCCAGCTGCACAGCAAAACCGCCGGCCATCCGGAACGCCACGAAACCCCGGGCGTGGAAACCACCACCGGCCCGCTGGGGCAGGGCTTCGCCAACGCCGTCGGCTTTGCGCTGGCCGAAAAGCTGCTGGCGCAGCGCTACAACCGTCCCGAATTCGCCATCGTCGATCACCGCACCTGGGTGTTCATGGGCGACGGCTGCTTGATGGAAGGCGTTTCCCACGAAGCCGCTTCGCTGGCCGGTACCTGGGGCCTGGGCAAGCTGATCGCGTTCTGGGACGACAACAAGATTTCCATCGACGGCAATACGGCCGGTTGGTTCACCGACGACACGCCGGCCCGCTTCGAAGCTTATGGCTGGCAGGTGGTGCGTAACGTCAACGGCCACGATCCGGTCGAAATCAAGACCGCCATCGAAACCGCGTTGAAGTCCGACGACCGGCCCACGCTGATTTGCTGCCGTACCACGATTGGTTTCGGCGCGCCCAACAAGGCCGGCAAGGAGTCCTCGCACGGTGCGCCGTTGGGCATGGACGAGTTGGAAGCCACCCGCAAGGCGCTGGAATGGCCGTATGGCCCGTTCGAGATCCCGCAGGAAATCTACGACGGCTGGCGCGCCGGCAACAGCGGCCTGGTGCGCGAGGAACAGTGGAACATGCTGTTCGACAAGTATGCCGCGCAATACGGCAATGAAGCTGCCGAACTGTCGCGCCGTTCGCACGGCGAGCTGCCGGAAGACTTCGCCGCTGCCGCCGATGCCTACATCGCCAAGCTGCAGGCCGAGGGCCCGAGCATCGCCTCGCGCAAGGCATCGCAGATGGCCATCGAGACCTTCGCGCCGTTGTTGCCGGAACTGATCGGCGGTTCGGCCGACCTGGCGCACTCCAACCTGACTTTGTGGAAGGCGAGCAAGTCCGTCGCCAGCGACGATCCCGACGCCAACTACGTGTACTACGGCGTGCGCGAGTTCGCCATGACCGCGATCAGCAATGGCCTGGCCTTGCATGGCGGCTTCATTCCGTTCGACGCCACCTTCCTGGTGTTCAGCGATTACGCCCGCAATGCGGTGCGCATGGGCGCGTTGATTCCGGCGCACAACATCCATGTCTACACGCACGATTCGATCGGCTTGGGCGAAGACGGTCCTACCCACCAGCCGATCGAGCACCTGGCGTCGCTGCGCTATATCCCCAACAACGACGTATGGCGCCCCTGCGATGCAGTGGAGTCGGCGGTGTCGTGGCGGGCTGCGATCCAGCGCAAGGAAGGGCCGAGCTGCCTGGTGTTCTCGCGTCAGAATCTGGCGCATCAGCCGCGTAGTCAGGCGCAGGTGGCAGACATCGCCCGCGGCGGTTACGTGCTGGCCGATGCCGCAGGCACTCCGGACATCATCTTGATCGCGACCGGTTCGGAAGTCGGGCTGGCCGTGCAGGCCAAGTCGGTGCTGGATGCGGAAGGCCTCAAGACGCGCGTGGTGTCGATGCCGTCGACGGATGTGTTCGACCGGCAGCCGGCCGAATACCGCGAATCCGTGCTGCCGAACGCCGTACGCAAGCGCGTGGCGGTGGAAGCCGGTATCACCGACTTCTGGCGCAAGTACGTTGGCCTGGACGGCGCGGTGATCGGCATGACTGGTTTCGGTGCGTCCGCTCCGGCCGAGGCGTTGTACAAGCATTTCGGTATTACCGTCGAGAAAGTGGTCGAAGCGGCGAAGTCGCTGGGTTGATCGCAAGCAGGCTGTCCTAGCTGTCCAAAAACAAGCTGTCCCAAAGACAGCAGCTGGCGGCGACTTCCACCGGAAGCTCGCCGCTTGCCTGATGATTGTTGGAAAAGGGAACTGCGACAGATGAAATCTGTCGCATAGGTACCGTCTTAACGGTTAGAGGGTGTCATGGCTTTTGGAACGGGAGCGAAGGCGGCTTTTGCAGGGTTCGGGGCGGCAGCGCCAGGCAAGGCTTGCAATGGCGCGCAGCGGCGCAACGTTGGCCTTTCCGAAGGATTATTACCCGCTCACATCGCCGCTCTTGCTGCGTCGCCGACGGGCAACGCGTGTCACCCCAAAGTCCATAGCACTCTCTAGCGGTCATGTCGCCTAGACAGTGGGCCATCGGTTTCAAGACAGCATCGTGGCTGCCCTGGTGGCAGCGCGCTAAGCCGTGGTTGCTGACGGCCGGTGTCGTTGCGCTGGTAGCGTTGCTGGTGTTCGCATTCAAGGGGTTGTGGCAGGAAATCAGCTACGACCAAGTAGTCGCCGCGGTGCGCGGGGTCGAGGGGAGCGATCTGGCTCTGGCGTTGTTGGCTACCGCCGTCAGCTACCTCGCATTGAGCGGATACGACCATTCGTCACTTCGCTATGTCGGCGTATCGGTGCCGTACCGGTTGGTCGCACAGACATCGTTCATCGCTTACGCGTTGACCAATACGATCGGCTTGGGCGTCTTCACTGGCGGTGCGGTGCGCATGCGTCTTTATGGCGCGGCCGGAGTGGACGCGGCGCTGATCTCGCGAGCCATCGCGTTCAACGCGGTTGCCTTCGGCCTTGGCGTGGGCACCGTCGGAGCGGTGGGCTTGCTATGGGATGCGCAGGAACTTGCTTCGTTGACGCGGGTTCCGGCGTGGTTGTTGTCGGTCGGCGCGTGCCTGGTCTTGCTGGTGATCGGCACGTTGCTGGTGTGGTGTCGGGATGGTCGCGAGCGCCGATTGTTCGGGCGTTTGTCGTTGCGTCTGCCGCCGGTATCGCTGGCGCTGCGCCAGCTGCTGTGGTCGGTGCTGGATATCGCGGCCGCAGGGGCCGTGTTGTGGGTGCTGTTGCCCGACGGCGCCGTCGGCTTTCCGAGCTTTATCGGCTTCTACGCTGCCGCACTGGTACTGGGCGTAATCAGCCATGTGCCGGGCGGATTGGGCGTGTTCGAGGCGGTCATGCTGGTGGCGTTGGGCGGGCAGGTGCCTGGCGAGGCGCTGGCGGGTGCGCTGGTGCTTTACCGGCTCATCTACTACGTACTGCCGCTGGTGCTGGCGTTGTTGCTGATGCTGCTGCATGAACTACGCAGTGGGATCGCCGCGCCGCTGACACGGGCGATCGGCAGTCTGGCGCCCCTGTTGCTTGCTGCCTATACGCTGGTGGTCGCGGTGGTGGTGCTGGTGTCGGGCGTGACTCCAGCCAGCGAGGAAGCTAGGGCGCTGTTGGCGCTGCATGTGCCGTTGCCGTTGGTGGAGGCGGCACATTTCCTTAGCAGTGTCGCGGGGCTTGCGCTGTTGTTCGTCGCGCGCGGCATGTTGTCGCGACTGGATGCGGCATGGTGGGCAGGGCTGGGACTGGCGGTGATGAGCCTGCTGATGGCGCTTCCCAAAGGCATAGCCGTGGGAGAGGCCGCGCTGCTTGTCTCGCTGGTGACGGCGTTGGCGGTGTCGCGCAAGCAGTTCAAGCGCAAGGCTTCGCTGTTTTCGGTAGCGTTTACCGGTGGCTGGTGGCTGGCGGTCGGCGGCATTCTTGCGGCCCTGACCGCGCTTCTGTTCTTTGCCTATCAGAGCGTGGATTACAGCCACGAATTGTGGTGGCAGTTCGAATTCAACGGCGATGCGCCACGATCGCTGCGTGCGCTGGTCGGTATCGCTTTGTTGGCACTGGTGCTGGCGGTGCGCGAGTTGTTGCGGCCCGCATCGTCGGCGTGGGAGTCGCCCGATGCCACCGCGATGGCCCGCGCCGATCAGGTCATCCGCCGGCAGGACAACGCCGATGCTGTCCTGGCATTGACTGGCGACAAGCAATTCCTGTTTTCCGAATCCGGCAAAGCCTTGGTGATGTTCGGACGTCAGCGGCGCTCCTGGGTTGGACTGTTCGACCCGATAGGACCGGAGGAAGAAAGGGCGGAACTGGTGTGGCGTTTCGTGGAACGTGCACGGGAAGCGGGCGCGCGCGCGGGTTTCTACCAAGTGCGGCCACAGTCGCTGCCGATGTATCTGGATGCGGGATTGCGTCTTTTCAAACTGGGCGAGTATGCCTACGTGCCGTTGGCGGATTTCTCTTTGGAAGGTGCGCAACGTTCCGGATTGCGCTACAGCGTCAAGCGCGCGACGCGCGAAGGTGCGGAGTTCGAGATGGTGCCGGTGGAAGGTGTAGCTACGATTTTGGAGGAGCTGCGCGGCGTTTCCGATGCCTGGCTGGCGGAGCACCGCGCCGCCGAGAAGCGCTTTTCCGTTGGTGCCTTCATCGACGACTATGTGCTGCGGCAGCCGGTAGCGATTGTGCGCCGCGAAGGCCGCATCGTGGCCTTCGCCACCCTGTTGACCACCGATACGAAAGCCGAAGTCAGTGTGGACCTGATGCGGCACCTGCCGGAAATGCCCTACGGCACCATGGATTTTCTGTTCGCGGAGTTGATGCTGCATTTCCGTGGGCTTGGCTTCCAGCGATTCGGGCTTGGCATGGCGCCGCTGTCCGGTATGGCCAGGCATCCGCTCGCCCCGTTCTGGCACCGTGGCGGCCGGCTGTTGTTCGCGCACGGCGAGAATTTCTACAACTTTCGCGGGCTGCGCGCGTTCAAGGAAAAATTCGATCCGCAATGGGAAGCCCGTTACTTGGCGTCCACAGGCGGCTTTACTCCGTTGCTGTTGCTGGCCGATATCGCCACGTTGATTAGTGGCGGCTTGAAGGGCGTTGTCGCGAAATGATCAGGAAATTCATGGTTGTCCTGTTGCTTGCGTTATCGGCCGGCTTCCCGGCGAATGCCCAGGAGCGCATTTCGCATGGCTTCTTCGATCGCGTCGCCCTATATCGCCCAGCCGGCGAGGCTGAGCAATTCGTGTTGTTCCTTTCCGGTGAACGTGGCTGGGACAGGAATATGGACGTCGCCGCGCGTGCCTTGGCCAAGGAAGGTGCGCTGGTGGCGGGCATCGATACGCCACGATTGCGCGCGGCGCTCGGCAAAAGTGGTGGCGACTGCGTACTGCCGGACGGCGATCTGGAAAACCTTTCGCACTACCTGCAAGGCTATGCACGCCAACCGACCTATCGCACACCGTTGCTGGTCGGGCACGGATCCGGTGCGGCATTGGCTTATGCCATACAGGCGGTAGCCGAAAAAGACATGTTCGCCGGTGCGATCTCGCTCTCGTTCTGTCCGCGGCTCGACCTGGGTAAGCCGCTGTGCGAGCGCGCCGGCAAACCGTTCCTCAAGGACGCGAAAGATGTGCCTTCAATGCTGGCGCCGGTTTCGGAGATGCCGCAACCATGGCTTGTGTTGCAGGGAACGAACGGCGCGAGTTGTGCGATCGCCGGCGTGCGCGACTTTGTCGCTCGGAGCCATGGCGCGGCGCTTTCGATGCTGCCCGATTCCCGCCCTGGTGGCGAGATAGAAGCCGCATTGCCTGCGCTATTGGCCAGCTATCGCGTGTTGGCTGCACGCCACAAAAGCGCACTGCCGCCGCCGCCAACGAAGCTGGTAGATCTTCCGCTGATAGAAATACCGGCCGATGGCGACCGCGACACCTTCGCCATTCTGCTCAGTGGCGACGGCGGCTGGGCCGGGCTGGACAAGCAAGTGGCGGCTTCGCTCGCTAGCAAAGGCATTCCCGTTGTCGGCTTCGATTCGCTACGTTATTTCTGGAAGGCGCGCGATCCCAAGGGATTGGCGGCCGACATCGACCGCATCGTGCGTTACTACGCGGAACATTGGGGCAAGAAACGCGTCCTGCTGATCGGTTATTCGCAAGGCGCCGACGTGCTGCCTTTCGCGGTCAATCGCCTGCCCGCAGGCTCCCGAGCGCTGGTGGCACGGACGGTGCTCATGGGGCTGGGACAAAACGCTTCCTTCGAATTCCACCTCGCCAACTGGATCGGCAAGGATGACGGCCTGCCGATACTGCCGGAGGCGATCAGGTTGAACGAAGCGGACACGCTATGCCTCTACGGCGTGGACGAGGACGATTCGCTTTGCCCGAAGATTCCACCCGGACATGTGCGCGCACAGCCCCTGGCCGGCGGACACCATTTCGATGGGGCCTACGACAAGCTGGCCGATGTGATCTTGCAGGGTGGAGAGTGGTGAGCGGAGAGCCGTTGACGGCCGACTAATTCACTGTCTTCGAAAGCGCATGCGAAACCAGCCGCGCATACAAGCGCTCGCCCGTATTCGCAGGTTTGTCCAACGACATTCGCTGCAATGCCTCGGCATCCGTCGGCTTGCCGGTGAGTGCCGCGGCGCAGAGGGTTCGTAGCTTGCGCCAGGGCGTTGCGGTTTCGGCTTTCAACCAACCCAGTGCTTTCACCAGGCGCTGCTCCACCGGGGTGAAGTCGCTCCCCAGGGGATAATCCGGCAGTGTGCCGTCGCGGCGGAAAGCCGCCAGCTTTGCGCTCAAACGGTCAGGGAGATTGTTGCGCCAACGCTCGGGCGCGACGAAGTCGCTGTTCAGTTTCTTGGCCCGTTTTGCCGTTTCCAGCAGTTCCGACTGGAATCGCGCGTCGGTAATCGACGCCATGGCGATCACGCAATCCTCATCGTTGCGGCCGTGCAAGTCGGCGATGCCGTATTCGTCGATGTAGATATCGCGCAGGTGCCGTGGGATCGTGGTGTGGCCGTAGTTCCAGCGAACATTGGATTGCGGTCTGCCGGCGTCCTCGCGCGCGGCGCGGAACATCAATGCGGAACGGGCTTGATCCAGCGCATGCGCCATGGCGACGAAATTGTATTGGCCGCCGACGCCCGAGACGATGCGTCCATCTTCCAAGCCATCGGATACCGCGGCGCCCAGTGCGGTCGCCATCATGCAGGAGTTGAAGAAACGCGCATCGCGGCGCTGCAGCCGTTCGAGGTTTTCGTTGCCGCCGTACAGCTGGTTGATCTCGCTGATCCGGCGCATGCCGATGGCGCGGCGCTGATCGTCAGGAAACTGCCGCAACCATTCGTAGAACTCCGGCGACCCCAGATAGAAGGCGCCATGCAGGTACTCGCCGTCGCGCTCCAGCCGTGCCTGGTCGCCCAGATTGGCGGCGCCGTCGGCGATACGGCGCATCAGCAGTTCATCGTCCACCACCTTGCGCCGGATCACGCCGGTTTCCACCAGGTGCTTGAAGCCCTCGTTGATCATCTCGCTACAGCCGTACAGGCCAATCTCGAACGGCCCCAGTCCGCCGCTGGCGATCACCGAGGGATGCTGCTCGATATCCGGATCGAGCACGGCCAATACACGGCGATAAGTCCCGTTGTCGACGTGCCGGAGCACCAGCGCATGGCAAAGCGCGTCCGCCAATGCACCGATGCCGATCTGCAAGGTGCCGCCATCGCGTACCAGCGTGCTGGCATACAGACCAATGGCGTACTCGGCGTCCGCTACTGGCTGGCGCGGCAGGCCGAACAGTTCGGGATAAGGCCCGGGCGGGGTGATGACGGCATCGAAGAAGGCCGCTTCGACAACAGCAGTGCCGCCTATCCACGGTAGCTTTGGGTCGACTTCGGCGATCAGCAACGGGCGCGGCAAACCGTGCGCGACGATGGCGTCCACAGTGTCCTGGGTGAGATCGTTGTTGCTGGACAAAGACAGCCGTGTGCCGCCTGGTTCGCGTGCCACTTTCTGGATGATGATGTTGACTTCCCGCTCCGCCAGCGCCCGCGCGACATGGGTGTAGTTGAGACTGGCGTAGCGGCGTTGCGCCTGCGCCGATCTCAGTAGCGCGCCGGATTGCATGTAGAACTCTTCGACCTCGATATTGGCCGGCAGTGCGTCGCGTTTCATTGCTTGCACATAGGCCAGTCGCGGAAAGTCGGCGCCGAAATGGCGTTCGGCGAAAGGGCCAACAAAGCGCCCCTCCAGACTTTCGCTGCCGGTGGGAGGATCCAGGGACAACGCTGTATACAGCTGCCAACGCCGGGTGGCGTCGCCTTCGATGCGCGCATACAGCGCATTCAACAAGCGATGCGGTTTGCCGATGCCCAGCGGAGCACCCATGCGCAGAGTGCCCGGCGTGTGCTGGAGGATGAAGTCGACGGCGTCGTCGAGGCTTTCTAGTAGGAGCGTCATGGGCGCAGCTTAGAGCGTGTGTGGACTTTGGGGAATTGCGATGGCCGCTGATGCGTCGCTTTGCGGCGTCGCAGCAATGGCCCCGCCGGAAGTGCCGGCGGGCAAGCATCTCAATTCAAAGCCATCGCAACCGCCAGGCGATGCCGGATGAGCTCATTCCAACGTGCGTATCTCATCCGCCAGCCGGCGCACTTCTTCCGGATGGTGGCTGACGTAGACGATAGGCAGGCGGATCTCATCGCGCACGCGTTGGAGATAGGGGATCAGCTCTTCGCGCCGGGCTTGGTCCAAGGCGGACAGGGGCTCGTCGAACAACAGGATGGCAGGTTGGGAAAGCAACGCGCGGCCCATGGCGACGCGTTGCGCTTCGCCGCCGGAGAGGTGAGTCGGCCGGCGCTTCAGCAGCGCGCCGATGCCCAGCAGTTCCACGATGGCGTCGAAACCGAATTGCGGCGCGCGGTCGCGGCCATGGCGCCCGTAAAGCAAGTTGCGGCGTACATCCAGATGCGGGAACAAGCGAGCGTCCTGGAACACATAGCCCACATGGCGCCTATGCGCCGGCACGTCGATGCGCTGCGCGCTGTCGAACAGACAACGCCCATCTATTTCGATGCGCCCGGCATGCGGCTTGAGCAATCCGGCGATCGCATTCAAGACCGTGGTCTTGCCGGCACCGGAAGGCCCGGTCAACGCAGTGACGCGCGCATCGGATTCCAGTCGGACATGCCGCCTGAATCCCCCACGCCGCAGTTGGATGTCCAGCCGCAGCATCAGTGTTCCTCGCTTCCGCGATGGCGCCGCACGAGGTACTCGGACAACATCAGCGCCAGCAGCGAAATGCTGACGGCGACGGCTGCCAACCGCCAGATGCCGCCTTCGGCGCCTGGAATCTGCATCAGCCCGTAGATCGCCGACGACAGCGTCTGCGTTTCGCCGGGGATATTGGATACGAAGGTGATGGTGGCACCGAATTCCCCCAGCGCCTTGGCGAACGCCAGCACGGCACCGGCTACCAATCCCGGCCATGCCAGCGGAAGCGTGATGGTGAAGAAAACGCGCCATGGGCCTGCACCGAGCGTCGATGCGGCTTGTTCCAGGCGGCGATCGGCAGCTTCCAATGAAAGCCGGATCGCGCGCACCATCAGTGGAAACCCCATTACCGCGGAAGCCAGCGCGGCACCTGTCCAGCGGAAAGCGAACACGATGCCGAAATGCTGCTCCAGGAACGCGCCTACCGGTCCCTGCGTTCCCAAGGACACCAACAGCACATAACCCATCACTACCGGCGGCAGCACGAGCGGCAAATGCACCAGCGCGTCCAACAGAGCCTTGCCCGGAAAGCGGCGGCGCGCCAGTAGCCAGCCCAGCGCGATACCGAAAGGCAGGCTGGCAAGCGATGCCACCAGCGCCACTTTCAGGCTCAGTGCGATGGCGGTGATTTCTTCGGGCGAGAACCAGGGCAACACGTTGTAGAGGGCCACCTAGTTGGGAAGGCAGGTTTCAGGAAAGCGCGCGCTCGGGCGGCGCACTTCAATGAGGGATCATGCTTAGGAAAGCATGCTTTAGGAAAGCGTGCTTTAGAAAAGCACGCTTTAGGGAAGCACGGTGAAACCGCGGCGCTGGAAAACAGCGCGCGCGGCGGGTGAGGAAAGCCACTGGACGAAAGCCGCGGCCTGCGGGTGCCGACTGGCGCGCAGTGGCGCCACCGGATAGACGATAGGCGGGTGGCTGCCTTCCGGGAACACCGCCACGACCCGCACGGCCGGTTCGGCCTTCGCGTCCGAAAGATAGACAATGCCGAGCGGAGTTTCGCCGCGGGCCACCAGCATCAGTGCGGCACGCACGCTTTCGGATTCGGCGAGTTTCGATTTCACGCTGTCCCACGCGCCCAGCGATTCGAGCGAGGCACGCGCATACTTGCCCGCCGGAACGCTGCGGGTCTGGCCTACGGCCAGGCGCCGATTGCCGAGAGCGGCCGATAGCGATGCCGGTACCTTCAAGTCGACTTGCGCGCGGCTGTTCTTCGGTGCCACCAATGCCAGCTGATTGCCCAGCAGATTGTGGCGACTGGCCGAATCGATCTTCCCCCGTTGCTGTAGATAATCCATCCATTCCAAGTCCGCGGAAAAGAAAACATCCGCTGGCGCGCCTTGTTCGATCTGCCGGGCCAGTGCGGAACTGGCGGCATAGGAAGCCCGCACCGGCGTGCCGGTCTGCTTTTCGTAGACACGGGCGGCTTCATCCAACGATTCCTTGAGGCTGGCGGCGGCGAAGACCGTCAGTGGCGGAGCAGGTTCGGCGGCGTGCAGCGGCCATGCCGCCAGCATCAACAGCAGTGCGGTAAGAAAGCGATGCGGCAGGACAGTCATGGGTTCAACCTCTGCGTGAGTTGGTCAACTTTTGCCCAGCGTAGCGTTGAGCAATTGGGCCAGATGCGCGCCGCCCTCGCGCAGGCGCTGCTCGGCCACCGGCCTGTAGCGGACGTAGTAGCTATCGTCCAGTTTCGCGCGTGCGGGATAGAAGCCGGGTTGCGTCACCGCCTTGCACGACTGCTCGGCCCATTGGACTGGCGCGGAGGGAAGCAGCGGTTTGGCGGCGTCCGATGGCGTGGGGAGCGCTTGCAGACGACGCAGGTAGGCGTCCTCGTCCAGGCCTGCGGACTTCAGCAAGCCGCTGTCCCACAGGCTGTGCAGATTGCTGCCTTCGCCACGATAGTTGATTTGGAAATCGTTGCCGCCACGGTCGTTGGTGTTGCTGGCGTGGAGTGGCTGGTGCACGTCGCCGACGAAATGCACGACAAACTTCAAAGCCTGCAGACGCTCGGCTTTCGGCTTACTGCGATCGGCCAGGATCGCGCTCTGGCGGCGAATGGCCTCGACCACGCAATCGCCATTGCGGCAGTCGCGCGCGACTTCGTACACGCAATCCTTGCTGGCCATGTTGACGTAGTGCCAGCGCGATGTGCGTTTGCCCAGATCGGGATTGTTGTCGCGAAGATCGTCGGCCCAGTTGGCGATGCCGGCCAAAGTGGGTTCGGCTTCATCGGAGAGCAGCAGGGCAATCTCGGCGCGTGCTTGCGGTGTCAGCTGATCGTAGGCGAGGCGAGCCACCAAGCGGTGGCCAAGCCTGCCCCACGCATGCGCGGGGGCAGGAGCAAGTATGGCGGCGGCAAGCAGAAGGAAAAGAATACGGTTCATGCCGGCACTTTAACCGACATGACCGGAATCCAGAGTTACACGCTTGTAATGATGGTCGTACCTTCTGGTTTCAGGCTCAGAACTTCACGACATAAGCGGCGCCGTAAACCAGCGGGTCGATGTTGGCGGTACCGAGCTTGGCGCCGTTCACTTGCACTTCGGTATCGATGTCGATCCAGCGCACGTCGACACGGATGGCGCCGCGTTCGCCGACGGCGAAATCGATGCCGGCATGTGCGGCCAGACCCCAGGAGTCGTCGAGCTTGAGGTTCGTTCCCGCCAGCGCGCCCTTGGTGTCTTCGCTGAAGAAGGTGGTGTAGTTCAGGCCGGCACCCAGGAATGGCGACACCTTGCCCTTGCCGTTGAAGTGGTACTGCAGCGATACGGTGGGGGGCAGTTGCTTGGCGCTGCCGACGGTGCCCACGCCTTCGACGGCGATATCGTGCTTGAAGGGCAGCGCCGCCAGCACTTCCAGGCCCAGGTTGTCGCGCAGGAAGTATTCGTAGGTGATCGTCGGCTTGACGTCGCTGTCGATATCCAGCGGCAGCGTGCCGCCGGCCAGGGTGCCGTTGTCTGATTTTGGATTGACTTGGTGGGCGCCGACGCCCAGGGTCCAGTCGCCTTGCGATTGGGCCAGGGCAGGCAAGGCGCAGGCGCCCAGTACGATGGCGAGGCTTGCGGAAATCGCGGTCTTTTTCATTTGGTCTTTTATGTTGTTGGAGGGGACGGGCGCCAGTTTCGGCCGCCCCGGGCGCCCGCATCTTGATCCGGATCAATAGGAGCAAGCGCGCACGCATCGGCGGCGGGCGCTTCGCCGCCCACTAGCGCGTGATTCCCAGCCGGCCGGCTCCCATGGCGTCCAGGAAAAGGAGCCAGCGCCGCGACCAGCCATCACGCTACGGCCTGCTAGAATGGCCACCCCGTCAACCCCACCGCGCGTTGCGCGGATGCAGGAGTTTTGAGCAATGTCGATTAAGGTTGGTATCAATGGTTTCGGCCGCATCGGGCGCAATGTGCTGCGTTCCGCCGTGCAGAATTTCGGCAACGACATCGAAATCGTCGCCATCAACGACCTGCTGGAACCGGACTACCTGGCGTACATGTTGCAGTACGACTCCGTGCACGGCCGTTTCAAGGGCGACGTCAAGGTCGATGGCAATACCCTGATCGTCAACGGCAAGAAGATTCGCCTGACCCAGGAGCGCGACCCGGCCAACCTCAAGTGGGATGAAGTGGGCGCGGAAGTGGTCATCGAATCCACCGGCTTGTTCCTGGACAAGACCACTGCGCAGAAGCATCTCGACGCTGGCGCCAAGAAGGTCATCCTGTCCGCGCCGTCGAAGGACGATACGCCGATGTTCGTCTACGGCGTCAACGACAAGACCTACAAGGGCGAGGCGATCATCTCGAACGCATCGTGCACCACCAACTGCCTGGCACCGCTGGCCAAGGTGCTGCATGACAAGTGGGGTATCAAGCGAGGTCTGATGACCACGGTGCACGCGACCACCGCCACGCAGAAAACCGTCGACGGTCCTTCCAACAAGGACTGGCGCGGTGGCCGCGGCATCCTGGAGAACATCATTCCGTCCAGCACCGGCGCAGCCAAGGCGGTCGGCGTGGTGATCCCGGAATTGAACAAGAAGCTCACCGGCATGTCCTTCCGCGTGCCGACCAGCGATGTGTCGGTGGTCGACCTGACCTGCGAACTGGAAAAGCCCGCCACCTATGCCGAGATCTGCGCCGAAATGAAGGCCCAGAGCGAAGGCGCACTGAAGGGCGTCTTGGGCTACACCGAGGACAAGGTGGTCGCCACCGATTTCCGTGGCGACACCCGCACTTCGATTTTCGACGCGGACGCCGGCATCGCGCTGGACGGCACCTTCGTCAAGCTGGTCAGCTGGTACGACAACGAGTGGGGCTACTCCACCAAGTGCCTGGAAATGGTGCGCGTGGTAGCCGGCAAGTAAGCCGCCGCGATGGAAGCGGTCGCCCCGCCGGGGTGTCCGCATCGAAGCAAGACAAAGGCGCCGCAAGGCGCCTTTGTCGTCTTCGGGTATCGCTTTTCGCTACCTTGGGGCGCTTAGGGCGGTACTGGCGGCTAATTCTGTTGCAAATCTTCGGTGATTGGCCGAGGCTGCATCGGCGTCCCGCTGGCGGCACCTTTGCCGTTTGCTGCAAAAGGGAATTGATTCGGCGGATTGCAATCCGAACGGTTCCGAATCAAGTAGGGAAGTGCCATCGATCTGGGGAGAGAGCGTGGAAGGGATATTGGTTCTATTGGGTCTGGCGGTGCTGGCCGTACCGGTGTTGCTGATCGCCGCCTTGGTCGGCATCAGCGGTTTGAAGCGACGCGTGACCGAATTGGAAAGCCAGGTCGCCGACTTGAGCGCGGCTTCCTTTTCGCCCGCGCCGACGGAAGCCAGGGCCGGCCGTGTTGCCGAGCCCCAAGCCGATGTCGCCACCGAACCCACCCTGGCGGAACTCACCAGACGACCGCCCGCCGTGGCACCGGCTCGCGAAACGGCTCCGCCGCCTGCCAGCGTCAGCCAGTCACC
Source organism: uncultured Pseudoxanthomonas sp. (assembly GCA_965653375.1). Classification (GTDB taxonomy): domain Bacteria; phylum Pseudomonadota; class Gammaproteobacteria; order Xanthomonadales; family Xanthomonadaceae; genus Pseudoxanthomonas_A. Next base: position 3,887 of record CBFGZY010000022.1, on the reverse strand, counting down.
ACCACCGCTGCCGCCGCAAACACCGCGTCCCGCCGCTGCCGAAGCTCCCGCCACAGCTGCGCCACCTCCACCCATCCGCCCGGTTTCTCGGCCGGCCACGCCTTCGCAGCCGGACATCCTGACCCTCGCCGCGCGCGCGGTGAAGCGGTGGTTCACCGTAGGCAACGTGCCGGTGAAGATCGGCATCCTGGTGTTGTTCGCCGGCGTCGCCGCGCTGCTGAAGTACGCCAGCGACCAGGGCATGCTGGTGGTGCCGGTGGAACTGCGCTTGGCAGGTGTGGCCGCCGCTGCCATGGCGGCATTGGTCTTCGCCTGGCGCAAGCGCGAAAGCAACCGCGTCTTTGCGCTGAGCATGCAGGGCGGCGCGATCGGCATCTTGCTGTTGACGGTGTTCGCGGCCTTCAAGTTGGGCATGATGCTGCCCGCAGGCGCGTTCGCGCTGAGCGTAGGATTGATTGCCGGCGCCGGTGTGCTGGCGGTGCTGCAGAACGCGAAAGCACTGGCGGTGTTCGCAGTCCTGGCCGGCTTTCTGGCGCCCATCTGGTTGTCCACAGGCAGCGGCAACTACGTGGCGCTGTTTTCCTATTACGCGGTGTTGAACGCGGCCATTCTGGGCATCGCCTGGTGGCGTGCGTGGCGGGTGCTCAACCTCTTGGGGTTTGTCTTCACCTTCGGCATCGGCACGTTGTGGGGCGTTCTTGAATACAAACCCGCGAACTTCGCCAGCACCGAACCTTTCCTGCTGCTGTTCTTCGCGTTCTACCTGATCATCCCGATGCTGTACGCGCGCCGGCAGCCGGCCAGCCGCCGCGATTTCATCGACGGTTGCCTGGTATTCGGAACGCCGCTGATCGCGTTCTCGCTACAGGCCGGTCTCCTGCGTGGCGAACGGATGCCGCTGGCATTTTGTGCGCTGGGACTCGGCGTGCTGTACGCGGGATTGGCCTGGAGCTTTCTGCGCCGCCTCAATTTCGGCGCATTGGGACAGTCGTATGCACTGTTGGCGGTCGGCTTCTCCACCTTGGCGGTGCCGTTGGCGCTGTCGGCCAAAGCAACGGCTTGTGTGTTCGCGTTGGAAGGCGCCGCTCTGGTTTGGCTGGGGCTGCGTCAACAGCGGTTATTGCCGCAGCTGACCGGCATGGGATTGCAGTTGGCTGCCGCATTCGCTTTTGCCATCGGGCACGTCAACGGCTCGACTGCCGATGCTGCCACCGCGAATGCAGTCATCGCCAATGGGACGTTCATGGGCGGGCTGTTGATCACCTTGGCCGGCTTCGCCAGCGCGTGGAGCTACCGCCGTGCCGGATATACGGTATTGGCGGTCGTGTTCTACCTGTGGGGGCTGCTGTGGTGGCTCGGTAACGGCGTGCATGAAATCGAACGCTTTGTCGTCCACGGCAGCCGCGTGGATGCGCTGCTTGCCTTCGTTGCCTTGACTGGCTGGTTGGCTGCGGAAGTGCACCGTCGCCGGCCCGGTACTGCGTTGGTTGTGACGACGCTGCTGGCGCTGGCCGCTGCCGCACCGTTGGCAATGGTGCAGGTTGAAGTGCACCGGCAACCGTTCGCGGAGTACGGCTTGTGGGCGTGGCTGGTCTACACCGTTCTCGGTGTCCGTAGCTTGATATGCCTGCGTAACAGTGAGCATCGGCTGGCGGCCGGCGCGCAGTTCGTCTGGCTGCTGGTATGGCCGCTCGTGGCCTCGATGTTGTTCGACTGGCTGAGCCAATACTTCGCCCTGGACGATGGCTGGCGCTTGGTCGGCATCGTGTTGCCGTGGCTGTTGGTGACGGCAATGAGCCTGTACCGCTGGCCATGGTTGGCCGCGCCGCTGGGCGAGCGGTTCGATCCGCTGCGCACGGCGTTGCAAATGGTGTACTTCGCCGTGCTGTCGGCTTGGTGGTTGTACTCGCTGACGCAGGCAGGCAGTAGTGCGCCGTTGCCATGGCTGCCGATCATCAATCCGATGGAGTTGGCGCAGCTGGCGGTGCTGGTGCTGGCAGCGCGTTGGTTGTGGTCGGAACATTCACCGCAGCTGCTGCAGTCGATTCGGCTGATGAAGCTGTCGGTGATCGCCTTCATCTTCATCACCTCGGTCGTGCTGCACGCGGTGCATCACTGGGGCGGCGTGGCATGGACCGACGGCCTGTTGTCGACCAGCCTGGCGCAAACCAGCCTGACGGTGGTCTGGAGCGTACTGGGCGTGCTGGGCTGGGTGACCGGTTCGCGCCGTGGCCAGCGCGGGCTGTGGCTGGCCGGCGCGGTGCTGATGGGTATCGTGCTGGGCAAGCTGATATTGATCGACCGCGGCAACCTGGGCGATGTGCTGGGCATTGCTTCCTTCATCGCTTACGGCTTGCTGTGCACCGTTGTGGGCTATTTGGCGCCGGCACCGCCGCGTACCGTTCCTGAGGAATCCGCCGCATGAAGAAGCTCGCTTGGCTTGTCCTGGTGCCGCTAGTCGCAATGGCTGGCATTCGCGACGAATACGCGCAGCAGTGGCCGCTGACGCTGAGTCGCGACGATGGCGGTGCCTATCGGGTCGTGCTCAATCGCGATGTCTACCGGCAATTGCGCTCGGCAACGCTGGAAGATCTGGACGTGGTCAGCTCCGACGGCGTCGTGCTGGCAGCTTCGTTGTTCGGCCCCGAGCAACCGTTGGCGCAAGCGGCGGATGCCGTCGAAGTCCCTTGGTTTCCATTGCCACGCAGCAACGACGGACAGCCGTCCAATATTTCTTCCATTAGCGAAATCGCCAGCGACGGCAGCCTGCGTCGAGTGGTGATGGCCGATGCGAAAGCGCCTGGCGACAGTGATGAGTACCTGATCGACGTCAGCCGGCTGCGTGAGCCCGTTTCTGCATTGCGCTTCGAGTGGAAAGCGGATCAGCCGTCGTTCGAACGTGCATACCAAGTCGCTGCTTCGGATGATCTCAAGACCTGGCGTACCGTGCAGACGAACGGCCGGCTGATCCAACTGGAGAATGTTCAGTTGGGGCGCGCCAGCCAGCCCATCAGCAACAATCGTATCGAACTGGACCGCGTGGAAGCGAAATACCTGCGCGTCCTGCCGTTGGCGAATAACCGAAGCGGTTTGCAGTTGACGCGGGTATTGGCGGAACTGCCAGAGCGGGTGGCGGCACCCGAATGGCAATGGGAGGAGTTGTCGGCACGGCGCGTGCAGGAAGCTGGCGCGGAATATTACGAGTTCGAGGTGCAGGGCCGGTTTCCCTTCCAGGTGGCCGACGTCTCGCTGCCAGGCAACAGCGCCAACGAGTGGATACTGAAGAGCCGCGACGATCCCAAGGCGGAGTGGCAGTTCGCTGCGGCACCGTGGCTGACCTACCAGGTCGAAGGTACCGCCACAGCCAACCGGTCGGCGCCGCAGACGCTGGACCGGACCTCGCGCCACCGCTACTGGCGGTTGTTTTCCAAGCAGCCGCTGCAAGGCCGGTTGCCGACGCTGCGGTTGGGCTATCGGCCGGAAGTGGTGGTCTTCCTGGCGCAGGGCCAACCGCCGTACGCCTTGCTGGCTGGAAGCGCCCGTGCGCGGCGGGCCGAAGCGCCGTTACCGCAGCTGGTGGAAGCGCTGCGGCGTGAACGCGGCAGCGATTGGCAGCCATCGCCTGCCTATCTCGGGCAAGCGCAAGCCTTGGCAGGCGAAGCGGCCCTGAAACCCGCCCCGCCCAAGCGCGATTGGAAAAGCTGGCTGCTGTGGGCACTGTTGATCGGCGGTGCGCTGCTGGTGGCGGGCTTCGCTTTCAGTCTGCTGCGGAACAAGCCGGCGAACCCGTAGCTTCGTGACAGGTAGGAGCGCCCGGGGGTGCCCGGGGGCGTTTAAGGTACACCCCCACCCCCCACCCCCCCCCCCCACACGGGGGGTGGGGCATT
>CBFGZY010000021.1:0-55243 GCA_965653375.1 uncultured Pseudoxanthomonas sp. | reverse complement strand
GATCAAGGAGAACATGGACAAGCAGCTGCGCGAATGCGGCGAGGCGCCGTTCTACACCTTGGGGCCGCTGACCACCGACATCGCGCCGGGCTACGACCACATCACCAGTGCGATCGGCGCGGCGATGATCGGTTGGTTCGGCACCGCGATGCTGTGCTACGTCACGCCCAAGGAGCACCTGGGTCTGCCCAACCGGCAGGATGTGCGCGACGGCATCATGGCCTACAAGATCGCCGCCCACGCGGCCGATTTGGCCAAGGGCCATCCGGGCGCGCAGGTGCGCGACAACGCGCTATCCAAGGCGCGGTTCGAGTTCCGTTGGGAAGACCAGTTCCATCTGGGCCTAGATCCGGAAAAAGCCCAGGAATTCCACGATGAAACTTTGCCCAAGGACGCGCACAAGCTCGCCCATTTCTGTTCGATGTGCGGCCCGCACTTCTGTTCCATGAAAATCACCCAGGATGTGCGGGACTATGCGGCCGAGCACGGGGTGGAAGAAGCCGCTGCGCTGGACGCCGGCATGGCGGAAAAATCCGCCGAGTTCCTGGCCCAGGGCGCGCAGGTGTATCGTCCCGGCTGAGCCGGGGCGGCAGACGCCGATCTTCCGGTTGTGAAGGCTGTCATGATGTCGACCTTCCCGGCGCGTGCCGGGAAGGGAAATCCATTCCATAGAAGGATGAAGATCATGCGCATCTCATACCGTTTCATTGTGGGCTGGTTGGCCATCGCGGCTGCGGCGCTGCTGGCCGGTTGCGCCACGGGTCCGCGCGTCAGCAGCGATGTGGATCCATCGGCTGATTTCTCGAGCTATCGCACGTTCGCTTTTTATTCGCCACTTGCTATCGAAAGCCAGGGCTATACCACCCTGGTCAGTGGCCGAATGAAAGCAGCCGCACGCGCGCAGATGGAATCTCGCGGTTATGTCTATAGCGAGAAATCGCCGGACTTATGGGTCAACCTGAATGCTTTCATGCAGGAAAAGACCGATGTGGTGAGTACGCCGGAAGTCGACTACGACTATTACTACAGCTACCGCGCGCGGCGTTATGTGGCGGTGCCTTACTGGCGTGACCGCACGGATGTTTATCGTTATACCGAAGGCACGCTCAACGTCGATCTGGTCGACGCACGCAAGAACCAGCTGGTGTGGGAAGGTGTTGCGGTGGGGCGGGTTTCCCGCGTTAAACCGGAGGAGCGCGCTGCGCGCATCGATTCCGCGATCACCGATATCTTCGCGCGCTTTCCTTACCGCGCCGGTTCCGGCGTACCGGCGGTGACGCCATGAGCGGCGGAGCTTCTGTCGCCAAGGCCGGAATCGGCTTCGGCACGGCCTTGGCCATCACGATCTCGTGGAGTGCCAATAAGTCTCTGCTGTGGGCGATCATCCACGGCGTGTTGTCATGGGTCTACGTGGTTTATTACGCGTTGGTCTACCACTTCAAGTGAGCGGGCCCTTGCCGGATTTCTCGAAGACTTTCGCAGTTGCTGCGCCGGCATAGGAAACATCCAGGCAAAAAAATTCGCGCCAGGGCGCGAATATTGAAACGTTTGTAATAGGGCGTCGGCGAGAGAGAGGGTGCCTGGTGTGCTGCTCCCGTTCAGGGGGGGAGCGCAAACGGCACTGTAAAATGCGCCTGCCGGCGGCGCTTTCCCCCTATCGCTGTCCGGGTTTGCCGAGTTTGCTGTATCGACTGCCGATAGGCATTCAGACACATGACGAGTGGGGATGCGCGTATGCACCATATCTCCCCATGGCAAAACCCACCGATCCTTCATCTCCTTTGTCTGAGCGCCTGCAGATAGGGGATTGCTTGGTCGATGTTCCTCTTCGCGAGGTGAAAGCCCCGGGTTTGAAAAGGCCTACGCGGATAACCCCGAAGTCGATGGGCGTGTTGTTGGTTTTGGTGGAGAACTCCGGCAAGGTGGTCAGTCGCGATGCATTGCTCGCCGATGTCTGGCCAGACACGATGCCTACCAACGACGTCGTCACCCAGGCGATTACCCAGTTGCGCAAAGCGTTTGCGGAAGATCGGGACAATCCCAACTACATCGAGACCATCGCCAAGAGCGGGTACCGTTTGCTGGCTCCAGTCGAATGGCAAGCCACTGATGTAGTCGAAGCGTCATCGGCTGCGGCGCCGACCGATGCCGACAAACCGCAGGAAACGGCGGATCGTTTGCACTTGCGCGTGAACGATGCCGTCGCCACGCCCAAGCACGCCCGGCAAACACGTGCCGGAAGCTGGAAGCGATGGGCACTGTTGATCGCGGGTGCCGTCCTGACGACGATCATTGCCGGGGCCGGTTGGTACTGGAGACAGTCCACGGGGCCGGCCGGCCGGTCCGCAGGCATTCCAAAACAGGTTACGGCGCCTCCGCGGCCGTATCAGCTGATCACTTCCGCGCCCGGTTTTGAGTTTTCGCCCACGTTGTCGCCGGACGGGTCGATGGTGGCCTATCTGTCCAGTCCTGCCGAAGAAATCGTGGGGTCGGCGATCCTGATCCAGACCACCGATCAGAGCCAGCCGCGCGCACTGACGCATCCGCCGACAGGCGCTTGGGACAGCAATCCCGAGTGGTCGCCCAATGGTCGGGAAATCGCATTTATTCGGCGAGTGCCCGGCGAAAACTGCAGGATCCTGGCAGTGTCTGTCAGTGGTGGCGCGGAACGTGTCCTCGGCAATTGCGAGCCAGGCAATCGTCCCAGTTTCGACTGGACGCCTGATGGCACCGGGTTGATCTTCAGTAGCCTGGCTCCCGGCGAAGGCCCGCCGGGTCTGCGGGTGCTCGACCTGACGACGGGGCAATGGCGGCATCTTCAGTACGGCGCGCAGGCCGACGATGTGGACTTCGCGCCGCGCTATTCGCCTGACGGCCGCTGGATTGTCTTCATACGCAACACCCCGTTGGGAGATCTCTGGCGGATGCCGGCCGATGGGGGTCGTGCCGAGCGACTGACCAATCAGTACGCGGAACTCCGAGGTTGGGATTGGACGCCGGACGGTCGCGCCATCGTGTTCGGCCGGCGAGTCGATGGCCATACACGGCTGTACCGGATGCCGCTGGCAAGTGGAGAAATCCACGATCTGGGTATCGAAGATGCACAGGCTCCGACCATCGCTGCGCGTACGGCCGCCCTGGCGTTCGTGCAACGCAAGCCGCATTTCGGTATTTACCGCGTCAGCCTCGATCCAGGCGAGCCTTACAAACCACAGCGGCTGTTCGCGTCTTCCGGTCGAGATACATTGCCTGCGGTGGCGCCGGATGGGCGGCAGATCGTCTTCACTTCCGACCGATCGGGCGACTTTGCATTGTGGTGGGCCGACATGGAGCGTCCGGATTCCTTGCGACTGATAGAAGGCATCCGGCCAGAGTCGCGCTATCTGCCGGTGTGGTCTACCGACAATCAAAGCGTGCTGGTGGTGGGAAGCAACGCCGCCGGAAATTTCGGGCTGTACGAAGTCAATCCCACGAATGGACAGGTGACGCTGCTGCAGGTTCCGCCCACTGCGGGCGATTTGCTGACGGCGGCCTATCTGCCTGACAGGAACCGGATGCTGGTGATAACCGGGCGCAAAGACGGGCGCCAGCGCCTGACTTTGTTCGAGCGTGGCGATGAGTGGCGGTCGCTCGCGACGTTTGAAGGCGTTTCGCTGGCGAAGCTGGATCAGTCGCAAGGCCGCATCCTGTTCACCTATGCCGCGCGCGACGGTCTGTGGCAAATAGACCTGACACTGTCGCCCGACAGCCTGCGCCGGGTGGACGACCTTTATCCCGCCAGCCAGCGCTACCGCACCTGGACCGTCTCGGAAGACGGGCATGTCGAATATCTGGAGCAACTCCCTGGATGCTTCGTCAGCTTGCGTCATATCGGCGTCGGCCGCTCTCATCCGGTTCCGCGTTGCATCCAGCCTGCCCATCTGGCATCGGTCAACGGGTTCAGCAGCAGCGCGCGAAATCGGGCTGCGTACGTGGCGATGGCGCAGGATGATGGCGCGGACATCGGCTTCATGCCTTCGGCGTTTTCTACGGAGCCGGCTGCGGCGCAAGGTCAAACTACTGATCCGTAAAGAAAAACTTCTTTCGTAATTTCATCGGAACGACTTTCGCGCAGATTTCGTACAAGTCTCTCGCAAATTTCCTGCACTGATTTCGCTACTCGGGCACATGGAGTGCCCAGTTTGTGCAAAGTGGAATGAGCGATGGAGCAAAAGCAGTGGAGCGACCGTGGCCAGCAACTTCGGCTGGAGCAGTCCGAACCGAACGGCCGAAGCAGCTGTGTAGGTGTTTCCCGTCTTGGCAGCGTCCAAGTATCCGGAGATCTGTTCTCGGTCTGGATACAGTTGCGTGGCGCCTCTTGGGTGGAGGCGAAAGAAGGCAAGTTCCGTCTGCGCCCGCGCCAATGGATTGCGCTTGAACGAGACTCGAAGCCTCTGATCCAGACCGACCGTCATGGCGTTTGCATAGGGCTGACCCTAAGCGCGGAAGTGCTGCGCGGCATGGTTCCCTTCGCCGATAGCACTCTTTATGCAGGCCGCGGACGTATTCCTCGACGAGACATCCGCATCGCATTGAAACTTTGGCGCGAAGCCGCGCGCCGCATGGCCGACCGGAAAGACAACAGCGACACTACCGCGCTACGTCCGATTCTGCTGCACCTGGCCAGCATCCAGCAGGAGATGAACGCCTACATCCAGCGTTGCCCGGGCCGCTCGCGCAACCGCAAACGGCAGGTATTCGGCCGACTGCAGCGGGCCCGGCTGTATCTGGAGGGCAATTGCGACCGGGTAGTGCGGATAAGCGAGTTGGCCGAGCTGACCAGCTTCTCCAGTTGGTATTTTTCCCGCACCTTCTACACCTTGTACGAAGAAAGTCCGCAGGCCGCCGCTGCACGCATGCGGTTGGAACGTGCAGCGGAGCTGCTGGGCAGCACCTCGATGATGATCGGCGAGGTTGCTGCCGCGTCTGGTTTCGACAACTGCTGCAGTTTCGCCCGTGCCTTCCGCGCACGCTTCGGAGTGTCGGCAACACGCTACCGAAGTGCGCTCGGCTCCTCCAGGACAGACTCGGCAAAGTCACCGGGCCGCGCACGCAAAGCAGAGATTCTCACCGGAACGTAAGTTTGCAGGGTGTTTTAACACGCCCATAACGATTATTCCGGAGGAGAGATTCATGAACTATCGCAATCCGCGTTTCGCGGTGCGAGCCGGCCTGCTGCCGGCTGGTATCGCACTCGCACTGGCTCCTGCATTTGCTGGCGCGCAGGAGCAGGCCCAAGGGGATCCGACGACGCTTGATCGCATTGAAGTGACTGGTTCGCGTATCCGTACTGTGGATACCGAAACTGCACAGCCAGTGCTCACCATCGGCCGTGACGAAATCGAGAAGCAGGGCTTCAAGTCGGTGGCCGACATTCTTCAGAACGTCACCGCAGCGGGTTCGCCGGCTATCAGCCGTGCACAGCCTCTGTCGTCCGGCGAAATGGTCGGCGGTTACTACATCGATCTGCGCAATCTGGGCACGCAACGTACGTTGGTGCTGGTGAACGGCAAGCGTCTAGGCGCCAGCGTCAGCGGCTACCAGGACGTATCGCAGATCCCGACCGTGATGGTCGAGCGCATCGAACTGCTGAAGGACGGTGCCTCGTCGATCTACGGCTCCGACGCGATGGCCGGCGTGATCAACATCATCACTCGCAGCGGCTTTGAAGGCGCCGAGGCCAGTGCCTACCTGGGTCAGTACAGCCAAGGCGACGGCCAGAAGGAAACCTACGACTTCATCATGGGCTTCAGCGGTGACCGCGGTTCGCTGACGCTGGGCGTGGAGTACTCGAAGGAAGAGGGCGTGTGGGCCAAGGACCGCTGGTTCTCGCAGTCTTCGCGCACCAACCGCCACCCGAATGACGGCTGGACTCCGGTCAGCCAATGGGGAACGCTGCAGTTCGGCGGCGTCAACTACTCGCTGGACCGTGGCGCCGATCCATACGACTTCGCCAACTTCCATGTGCAGGACACCACTCCGGTCACGGGCGATGTCAGCAACTCCAATCAACAGATGCACCTGCTGACGCCGACGGAACGCCGCTCGGTCTTCATCAACGGCAAGTTCGACATCACCGACAACGTTCGTTTCAACACCGACGTACTTTATACCCGTCGTGAAAGTCAGGCTCAGGTGGCGGGCTACCCGCTGCAGTCCGCTGCGTACGGTCTGAGGATGTCCGCCGACAGCTACTACAATCCGCTGGGCAATCAGTGGAATCCGGGCGCAGGCCAGGACGTGGGCTTCGTCCATCGTGGCTGGGAAGTGCCGCGCGTTTCGAACAACCAGCTCACCACCTATCGCTTCACCGGTGCGTTCGAAGGCAGCTTCGAAGTCGGCGAGCGCTACTTCGATTGGGATGTCGGTTACCTGTACAACAACGCCGAGCTGGTTCAGCGCCAGACCGGCAACTTCCGCGTCTCGGCGGTGGAACAAGCCACGGGTGAATCGTTCTACAACCCGAATACCGGCCGCGTGGAATGCGGCAGCGCAGCCGGCTTGGCTGCGGGCACGAATCCGGCGTATGGCGCCGGCGCAGGCGGCTGTGTGCCGTGGAACCCGTTCATCGCTGCTGGCCGTTCGGGTGATGGCGGTATCACGGGCAACGCAGATCTGATGGCGTTCCTGTTCCCGACTTCGCACGCCACTGGCGAAGTGGAATCGACCAGCTACTTTGCCAACCTGGCAGGCTCGCTCTTTGCGCTGCCGGCCGGTGACCTCGGCTTTGCGGTGGGTTACGAGCACCGCAATGAAAAGGGTAGCTTCGAACCCGACGCGCTGGCGCAGACGGGCGACTCCACCGACCTGGCTGCCGGCCCGACCGGCGGCGGTTACAGCGTCGATGAAGTCTATGCCGAGTTGAACATTCCCGTTCTGTCCGATCTGCCGGGCGCGCAGGAGCTGAGCTTCAACTTGGCAAGTCGCTACTCGGACTACAGTACGTTTGGCGATACCACGAACAGCAAGTTCGGCTTCAAGTGGAAACCGCTGGATTCGCTGCTTGTTCGCGGGACGTGGTCCGAAGGCTTCCGTGCTCCGACCATCGCCGATCTTTATGGCGGCGGCTCACAGTCGTTCGAGTACTTCACCGACCCCTGCGACACGGTTTACGGTAGTGCCGCTACCAATGCCCAGACGCTGGCCCGCTGTGCACAGGACATCGCCAACGCATCCACCTACCGTCAGTTGGAGCAGGGCTTCGTGCCCGTCGACGGCCGCGACCAGCAGAGCCCGGTGCCGTTCACTTCGGGCTCCAATCCGAACCTGACTCCGGAAACCTCTACCTCCAAGACGCTGGGCGTGGTCTGGAGCCCGAGTTTTGCGCAGGGGCTGAACATCGCGCTGGATTGGTGGGCCGTCAAGGTGGAAAACACCATCGTCGACGATACGCCGACCGACCAGTTGAACGACTGCTACATCCTGGGCATCGCCGAGCGCTGCAGCACGTTTACGCGTGACGCCGCCCTGGGCTACGTCAACAACTTGTCGTACGGCGGCCGCAATGCCGGCTACCTGGATACCGAAGGCTACGACATGGAAGCCACCTACCGGTGGGAGACGGAGGGCTTCGGCCGCTTCGACTTCAACTGGCAGACGACCTATGTGTCCAAGTACGAGTTCAAGACCACCAACGATGCCAACCAACCGGTCAACATCGAGAACGGCTGGGGCAGCTACTTCCGCGTGCGTTCGAACCTGAGCACCAACTGGACGATGGGCGACTTCGGCATCGGCTGGAACATGCGCTACTACTCCGGTACGAAGGAAGCATGCTACTACGACGACCGTTGCAACATTCCTGGTTATCAGTCGCCGGATCCGACCAAGCCGCAGGATGGCGCCAACCGCATGGGTGCCAACACGTTCCACGACGTCCAGGTTCGTTGGGATGCCCCGTGGAATGCCACCATCGCTATCGGTGCCAACAACGTGTTCGACCACTACGCCGCTCCGGCGTATTCGGCCCCGAACTCGCAGTTCTCGTACTACGGTGGCTTCGATATCGGCCGCTTCATCTACATGCAGTACAAGCAGAGCTTCTGATCCATCGGAAGAAGTGTGTTGCTACGGCCCCGTTTTGGGGCCGTAGTTTTTTAAAGCGGCAGGATCTTCGCTTGTTGGCCAATCATTGCCGCACTCTGAAGTACCTTCCAGTAGGTCAAACTGCCTCACGCTTTACTCCTGCCAATACCCGCTTCACACTTGATTGGGTGATTTTCCGCTGTTGGGATACCCATGAAACTGCCGGCCCCGTTCATCCAGCTGCCTATCAGCTTCGACGCTGATGCCTTGGCGCGGGAAATTTCCCAGGTCGAAGAGGTCCACTGGCGGCCGCATCCGGGCGGCATGCCGGGGAATAGCGCGCTGACGCTGATCACCACCGATGGCGATCCGGAGAGTGACGAGACCTCTGGAAGGATGCGGCCAACCCCGTGGCTGCTGCGCTTGCCCTATCTGATGCAGGTCCTGGAAGCGTTGGGCGCCACTTGGGGACGGTCGCGGTTGATGCGGCTCTCCGGACAGTCGGAAGTGTCCGCGCATGTGGACGTCAACTACTACTGGCGTGAGCGCATGCGGGTGCATGTGCCCATCATCACGACGCCTTCTGTGCGCTTCCACTGCGGCGGCAGCGAAATCAACATGGCCGCTGGCGAGTGCTGGATTTTCGACACCTGGCGCCCGCACCGCGTACTTAACGAAAGCGACGACACTCGCATCCATCTGGTCGCGGACACGGTCGGTGGCGAACGTTTCTGGGATCTGCTGTCGCAGGGCCGCACCCCGGAACAGCGGGAGCCGGACTGGCGGCCGAAACGCTTGGATCCGCACGCGGGCCATGTGCCGGCGTTGGATTTCGAATCGTTCAACGTACCAACGGTCATGAGCCCCTGGGAGCTGCGCGAACACATCGCTTTTCTTCTCAATGATGCGGAGCAGGGCCCGCAGTTGGCGTCGATCCAAATCGCACTACAGCGATTCGCGCGCTGCTGGCATGCGCTCTGGTCCTGCCATGGCACCGATCCTGAAGGCTTTCCGCGCTATCGCGCACTGTTGGAACGGACCCAGCAGGAGCTTGTCGGCAAGGGCGTGGGCCAGCTGGGACTCCGGAATGGTGGCCGGCTGATGCAGGCGCTGAATGCCCACATCTTTACCGTGGCGTTGAACTGTCCGAAAGCTGCGCCGAGCGGTCTCGCAGCACCGGCACCGGCACATCAGTCCGAAACCCCGGTTGGCCTGTGACGGATCCTTTGTTCGACCGTCCGGTTTTTATCCTGTCCTCGCCGCGGTCCGGTTCGACACTGCTGTTCGAGACGCTGGCACAGGCGCCGGATCTTTTCACCATCGGCGGCGAAAGTCATTTGCTGATCGAGCAGGTTCCCGGTTTGGCGCCGAGGGACCGAGGCTTCGATTCCAACGTACTCACCGAAGCAGACGCCTCCCCGCAGACCGTGGATTTACTGCGAAGCCGCTTCTGGGCCGGCCTTCATGATCGTGCGGGGCGGCCGCCGACAACGGGCCGGATACGGATGCTGGAAAAGACGCCCAAGAACGCACTGCGGATTCGGTTCTTGCAGTCGGTGTTCCCGGAAGCGCGATTCGTTTTTTTGTACCGGGATGCGCGGCAAACATTGGGCAGCATGATCGACGCGTGGAAGTCGGGTCGTTTTAGAACCTATCCCGGTCTTCCCGGCTGGCCCGCGCAACAGCCTTGGTCGCTGCTGCTGGTGCCTGGCTGGCGCGACTTGATTACGAAGCCGCTGCATCACGTGGTACGCCTGCAGTGGGAGCGTACTTTGAACCATATCCTCGACCAGCTTGAACCGCTGCCACGCGAGCGTTGGACGGCGCTGGACTACGATGATTTTCTCAAGGATCCGACGACTGAAATCCAGCGCATCTGCAGCACGTTGGATTTGAACTGGGACCGCGAATTGAGTCAGGCACTGCCGCTATCGCGCTACACCCTTACTCGGCCCGAGCCAGACAAATGGCGCCGGCATGCCGAGCTCATCGAGCCGTTGATGCCGGAGCTGGCACCCACCATCGAGCGTGCTCGCAGAGCGGTGGAAAGCGCAAAGGCAGGCTGACTCAGATGCCGGACTCAGCTGGTGCTTCCTTCTCCCTCCAGGAGAAGGAAGCCTAAGATTCGGCGTCAGCCTTCCTGCTTGCAACGCTCGATCGCTTCCACCAACACCTGCTTGGCGGCGGCGGCATCGCCCCAACCGTCCAGCTTGACCCACTTGCCTTTCTCCAGGTCCTTGTAGTGCTCGAAGAAATGGCCGATCCGCTCCAGCCAGTGCGGGCTGACCTGATGGATGTCATGGATGTGGGTGTAACCGGCGAAAACCTTGTCGACCGGAACCGCGAGCAGTTTTTCGTCGCTGCCGGCTTCATCGCTCATGCGCAGTACGCCGACGGGACGGCAGCGGATGACCGAGCCGGGGATCAGCGGCAGCGGCAGTACTACCAGCACGTCGGCCGGGTCGCCGTCGCCGCATAGCGTGTTGGGGACGTAGCCGTAGTTGCAGGGGTAGCGCATCGGCGTGGAGAGGATGCGATCGACGAAGATCGCGCCGCTGGCCTTGTCCACTTCGTACTTGACGGGCTCAGCGTCCTTCGGGATTTCGATGATGACGTTGATTTCGTCAGGCGGGTTCTTGCCGGAAGTGACCAGGTCCAGGCCCATTCGCTCGCTCCAGAGGCATGCAGATGAAAGAAGCCGGGTATTTTACGCACATGCCTGCTGCGCCGCAGCAGGGCCGGGTTCGCGGCCCCAAAAGCGGCCGTTCGTCGGCCAAAACGGCGTGGAGCGGCTGCGGACGGCGTGGATATAGCCAATCGGTCAGCTTCCAGGCCCCACAATCCGCAGGCTCATGAACCCCCGTCTCCGCTGCCTGCTGCCACTGCTTGCCGGACTGACCCTCGCCTCCAGCGCCGATGTGGAGGCGCGGACGGTCTATCGCTGCGTACGCGAAGGCACGGTCAGCCTGGCCACCGCGCCGGAACCCGGATCTCGCTGCACCGCCAAGGAACTGGATGACAACGCCGTCCAGACTCCCAATCTTTGGGGTTCGATGGGGGTATTCAGTGGCACCTTGTACGAACGGGAACAAGACGGCCAACTGGTCTACAGCACCCGCAACCTGCCGGGCTCGCGGCCCTACCTGAAGTTCACTGTGGCGACACCGCCTGGAGAGCCCGCGCACCCGGGCCTGGGCAAGGTAAGTCCGCCGCGGCTGAACATGTATCCCAAGGAATTCGCGGCCGCGGCAAGGCAGACAGGCGTGGAGGATGCTTGGCTGCGCGCGGTGGCGCACGCCGAAAGCGATTTCGACGCCAAAGCGGTTTCACCCAAGGGCGCACAGGGCGTGATGCAGCTGATGCCCGAGCTGTCGAAAGAATATGGCGTCCGCGATCCGTTTTCGTCATCGGAATCCATCCGCGCAGGCGCGCGACATATGAAATCGCTGATACGCCGCTACAAAGGCGATCTGAAGCTGGCGGCCGCGGCTTATAACGCTGGTGTGGGCACGGTAACGCGCTACGGCGGCGTTCCACCCTACGCCGAGACACAAGCGTATGTGGAAAAGGTGCAGGCGCTGCATCAGCGTTACCTGCAAGCCATGGGCAAGCGCATCGTGGAAAAACCGGCGGACAGCGTTGTGGCGGGATCCTCGGACTAAGAGCCCTGTTCAAAGTCAGTCGCGAGCGCAGCTGCGTGGCGTAGGCGGAGCGCAAAAAAGCGACGTGCACGTACCGGTACATGAGCATTTCGAGCACCAAGCGCGCCAGGTGGCAAGCGCATTAAGACTTGGGGGCGGTCCTAAAAAAACACCTTCTTTTAAGGCTTTTTTCACGCCGCTACGACGTAATGAGCCTATCGTGGCCGCATGGCTCCACCACGGCATGCAGATGCAGAGGAGGCTCGTCATGAAAACTCGACGCGTATTCAGTGCGCCCGATATCGATACCGCAGAAGAGGCGCTGAACGCCGCCATCCGGGCCGGCATCCGGCCTGACCACACTGCGCTGGTTGGACAGTCGGCGGTAGAGATGGCGCTAGTGCCCGATTCACAGAAAGAAGCCTCACCCACCGACTTCGTCCCGGCAGCACTGCGCGGCATCGCCGGCGGCGGCGCGATCGGACTGCTAGGCGGACTGCTGGGCATGGCAATACCCGCAGTGGCCATTCCGGTCACCGGCGTTGTCCTGACCACCTTGGTCGGTGCGACGGTGGGCGGGTGGTCCGCAGCCTTGGCCGGCTCGGCGGTACCCAGCGATATCCGGCGCGACTACGAAAAAGAAATCGAAGCCGGCCGGCTGTTGGTGGTCATCGACGAAGAAGACGAAACCGTCCTTGAGCGCGCCAGCGAAGCCGTGGCGGCAACCGGCACGGAACGGCTGAAGATGGTGCATCACGGATTGCTGCATTGACCGATAGCGTTATCGCTTTCTAGAGCAACAGCAAATCCCTCTCCATCCCCCTTTAAAAAGGGGGAAGCAAACAGCGTCTTCGCCGTTCACCGCATCGTCTCTCACCTCCCGCCTCCCTGCCTTTGAGTTACGCTTCCCCAGATTCATGCGCCGGCATGCGCTGGCTTTCTGGGAACCCTGATTGGATATTCATAACGACCTAGCCGATGCGATTGGCCGCACGCCGTTGCTGCGTCTGCGGCAAGCCTCCGAGCTGACCGGATGCGAGATCCTAGGTAAAGCCGAGTTCCTCAATCCTGGCGGGTCCATTAAGGACCGCACAGCGCTGGGGATATTGCTGGATGCCGAGCGGCAAAGGTTGCTGCGCCCAGGCGGCACCTTGGTGGAAGGCACGGCAGGCAACACCGGTATCGGCTTGGCGCTGCTGGGCGCCAGCCGCGGCTATCGCACGATCATCGTCATGCCGGAGACGCAGAGCCGCGAAAAGATCGATGCGGTGCGCGTGACTGGCGCGGAACTGCATCTGGTGCCGGCGGTTGCTTACGCCAACCCCGACCACTATGCGCACGTCGCGCGCCGTATGTGCGAAGCATTGAACCAAGCGGATCCGGGCTGTGCCTGGTTCGCCAACCAGTTCGACAATACCGCCAACCGCGATTTCCACGAAGCCACCACCGGCCCCGAGATCTGGGAGCAAACGGGTGGCGGTATCGACGGATTCGTTTGCGCTACCGGTACTGCAGGCTCGCTGGCGGGTATCGGTCGCGCGTTGAAGGCGCGGAACCCTCAAGTGGCGATCGCTCTGGCCGATCCTGCAGGCTCGGCCTTGGCGCACTACGTCAAGACCGGAGAGTTGAAAGCCGAAGGCAACTCCATTAGCGAAGGCATCGGCTCGAGCCGCGTGACCGCCAACTTCGATGGTGCGCCGATCGACATGGCGTGGTCGATTCCCGACGAAGAATCGGTGCCGTGGGTGCATGGAATGATGGTCGTGGAAGGCCTGAATCTTGGCGGATCGAGTGGGGTCAACATCGCAGGCGCCATTCGCCTGGCGAAGGAACTGGGTCCAGGGCACACCATCGTGACCTTGTTGTGCGATCCGGGCACACGCTACCAAGCCAAACTGTTCAATCCTGTTTTCCTACGTTCGAAAGGACTGCCTGTGCCTGCATGGCTGGAGCGCGCGTTCCCATGAATCTTCCGTTGCATTTCGGTTTTCTCGGCGCCTTGGAGGCCGGCCTCATCGCCTTCGTGATTGGCGTGCTCTGCTATGCGTTTTGGCAATGGCTATGCCGTTTGCTGGATTGGTCCATTGGCCACGCTATCGGTTGGGCATGCGTGATGGCTGTCGTGATCGGCGCGGGTTTGGATTCGTGGAGCATGTTCTATCTGGGCATGATGAAGCTGGAGTCGCCTCTGTATGCACGCTTGGCGCTGCAAGGCATCCATGATCCCGATGGGTTGGGTTCGCGGGTGATCTGCGAAATCGTCGGCGCGTTGTCGGGTGTCGTGATGGGTTGGCAATGGTTCAGTCATCGCCGACGTGAAGAGGATGTTTCGCACAGCGATGAAACGACAGGGCCGTAACGGGAAAATTCCGAAAGCGTCACGCAACAGATGCGATGATCACTTAGTCGTCACGATTCGATAACGGGGGTTTATAAGAAAAATTCAATCGTGTGGTTAAGCCGATGTGCACGTTCATTTCGTCACGCATAGGCGATTCAGGCGAACATTTGCATCGTTGGGCCGTGCGTGACGGAACGCACTCCCAAACCGACGGAGCAAAGACGATGAAGAACCAAAACCGTAAACCGCTGATTGGCCTGATCGCTCTCACCGCCGCCCTGGCGATGCCATTGGCGCTTGCGCAGGAAACGACTGACAGCAGTGCATCGGCCCAGACTCAGACCGCCGAGCCGCAGACCCAGACTCAAGATGCAACATCGACCGACTCGACCAGCGCAACCGGTGCCGCCACGACGTCGGCCCAGGAGTCGGGTGCATCGGGTAACGTGCGTGGCGGTAAAAATGATTGGGCTTCGCTCGACACGGATACCGACGGCAGCATCAGCAAAGAAGAATCCGCAGGAAATCCTGGCTTGGCGCAGATTTTCGATAAAGCCGACGCCGATGCCGACGGCAAGCTGACTGTCGATGAATACAACACCTATGTAAGCAAGAACTACGGCGAGCCGCAGAAGTAAGTGCGGACGATGCAATGATGATGTTCGTTCGGCAGTAGACACGTCGGACAGGGAAGGGCGGCGATGCCGCCCTTCCTTTTCGGAGCATACGTAACGCTTGAGCAAGGATTCGTAGGCATTTTTTAAGAGGAGCGGTGACATGCAGCAACGCCAACCTCGTCTGCTGATCCTCACCGCATTGGCCGGCGCCTTCGCGGTTTCGGTCGCGTTCGCGCAGACCGCGACGGAAACCGTTCGCCCCGAATCGACATCGCCCGCTCGTGACAGCACCACCCCTGCGCCTATCGGCTTTGACGAGCTGGACACCGATGGCGACCATGCGATCAGCAAGGAAGAAGCGGCCAAAGATCCTCCTTTGGCCCAAGCATTCGACACATTGGACAAAGATGCCGATGGTCAATTATCGCCGGCCGAATACGAGGCCTATAACGTAGCGGGCGGGAGATAACACCTGAAATTGCGCGCCTCTATCTTTCTGACGACATTTGTTTAATGGCGTTTACGTGAAGCTTGCGCACGCGCCTGATCCGATCGAAAAAGAAGATCATCCAGAAGAGAGTCCTACTAAGGAGAAGAATCATGAAAATCATCAAGACCCAGTCGCTGAGCCTGGTCGTCGCCTTAGGTGCGCTGTTGTCCGGCGCCACGTTGCTGTCCGGCTGCAGCCCTTCCGCTGACGATACCAATGTCGAGCCGCCTGCGCCGACGGAAAGCACGCCACCCGAAACCACTCCACCTCCGACAGATACCGTGCCGCCGCCGACAGAGACGACACCGCCGGCCACCGATCCGAATGCGCCGCCGACCGACCCAAATTCGCCGCCGGCACCGGCGAATCCCAACGCACCGCAAACCACACCGAGCGAAACACCGCCGCCGCCGGCGGATGGTGGAACGCCGCCTAACGGGTAACGGTGATCCGAAGCAGTAGACTGGCGAGTTGGCCTATCTGCTGCCGCGATGTTGCCGGGCATCTGCCCCTTCTCAAGCGGGAAGGGGCAGATGTGCTGCGCCTTGTGCATGTGGCTTGCGCGCGCTGTGGCACTGGGTCGCTGTTGAGCTGGACGACAACTGACGCCGTACTCGTCTAAGCCAAGACATCCAGCCGCTGGTATGCTGCTGCGCCTTGCTTGAACAGGACAACGAGATGGGCGGCGGCGACGTGCGTGGCGGCATAAGGTGGGTCGGGTTCGACGGCGACGATACGCTGTGGCGGAGCGAGGACTATTACCGCCAAGCGGAAGAAGATTTCGAGCATATCCTGAGCGCCTACATCGACCTGGGCGATTCGCGCACGCAGCAACACCTGCTGGCGGTGGAGCGACGCAATCTGAAGATCTTTGGCTACGGCGTGAAAGGCATGACGCTGTCGATGCTGGAAGCGGCCATCGAGCTGACCGAAGAGCGCATCAGCGCGCGCGATCTGCATCGAGTGATCGAGATCGGTCGCGCGACGCTGCAGCATCCGGTCGAACTGATCCCCGGCATGCGGGAAGCGGTCCAACAGATCGCTGGCCGTTACGAGATTGTGCTGATCACCAAGGGCGATCTTTTCCATCAGGAAGCCAAGATCGCCCAATCCGGTTTGGCGGATATCTTCCACCGCGTCGAGATCGTATCGGAGAAGGACCCGCCGACCTACGCGCGGGTACTGCGCGAACTGGGGACCACGCCGGACGCATTCGTGATGGTGGGCAACTCGTTGCGTTCGGATATTGCGCCGGTGATCGAGCTGGGAGGCTGGGGCGTTCACATGCCTTACCACGTGACGTGGGCGCACGAGGCCGAACACAGCGTGCTCGATGGTGAACCCCGGTTGGTGACGGTCGAACTGCCGGCGCAGATACCTGCCGCACTGACAAAAATTGCCGGCCTTCGGGTATAGCGTGCCGGCGCAATTGGGGCCCGGCGTAGCTGGATTAACGCGAGTTGTACGCTTCCGCCTTGGTAACGTTTCCAGTAGGAAAGGTTAAATCGAGGTTCACTCGCTGCGAGTCATTTTCCTCACATGTCCGCGAGTTGCGGAAGAACGGAGAATGAGATGACAAGCTTTTCCCTCACGCGGTTTTTCGCTCCCGCCGTGCTCGCCATGGGACTGGGCCTGGCCGCCTTCGCACCATCGACCGCGCGCGCCAGCGACGATCTGGTCCGCGTCCTGGTAGATGTGGCGGACGTCATCTATCACTCGGGCCAGCCCTACTACCGGCACGGGCGGGGTTACGGATACGACAACCGCATCATCATCGTGCGCGATCGCTACCATCGCCCCACTTATTACCGGTACGTCCCGCGGACGGTCTACTACTCGGCACCGCCGTACGGCCGTGCGCATGGTTATTACCGCAATTCGCCACGCTACGACAATCGCTACGTCCGCTATGACCGCTACGACCGCAATCGTTACGACTACCGTGATCGCTACGACCGCTACGACCGCTACGACCGTCATGATCGCGATCGTTGGGACGACGACCGGCACGACTATCGCGGCGACCGCCACCACAAGAAGGGCCGTCGCCACTACGACGACTGACAGCGACGCCGGGTAAACCGGGGGAGTTGGGAAGTGCGGGCGGAGTACGGCACAATGCTCCGATGCTGATATTCCGCCCGCACTGGATGAAGACGTGCTGCCTGCTGGCGCTGTTGTTCGTCACGGCAGCCGCCACGGCGCAGACGGCAAGCGAGCAGTACGCGCCACGCACTGGGGATGCCAGGATCGATCGCCACCTGGCCGACATCAACGATTACGCCCACCGATATCCCGCCAGTTTCGTCGACGAAATGGCGCGTTACTACACCGTGCCACGCCCTTACGTGGAAGCCATGCTGCAGCAACCCGATTGGACCGCAGGCGACATCTACATGGCATGCGCGCTGGCGCTGGTGGCAGGGCAACCCTGCCGGGCGGTGGTGCGAGAGTGGTCGCGCGACCACAGCGAAGGCTGGAAGTCGGTGGCGGAACGCCTGGACGTCAAGCCAGGGTCTTCTCAATACCGCCGCCTACGCAAAGGCATCGATGAAACATACGCGCGCTGGGCTAGGCCTTCTCCCTGATGGAGCGGGGAGGCTGGCGCTAGTGAGCGGTTAGAAGCGGTGAGCGGGAAAAGCATGTGGCTTTTGCCCCCTTGACCAGCCATTCGGCTGTTAAAAACGTAAAGGGGGCTACGGGGGATTTGCTTCTGCTGTTGCTGTTTTTTTAAGAGCAAAAACAAAAACAAATCCCCCTCAAACGCTTTTTAACCGCCGAATGGCGGGTCATCCCCCTTTAAAAAAGGGGGAGGCAAAAGCCACATACTTTTCCCGCTCACCGCTCACCGCTCACCGCTCACCGCTCACCGCTCACCGCTCACCCTTCTTCCCATACATGATCAGCAACTCAAGATCCTCTTCGCCCGTCTGCCGGATCGCGTGGGTGCTGCCGGGGCGGGTCAGCATGGCGTCGCCTGCTTTCACGTCGTGCGCCTTGCCGTCCAGTACGTAGATTCCGCGTCCGCTGAGCACGTAGTAGATCTCGTCCTTATGGTGTTGGTGCAGGCCGATACCGGCGCCTTTGTGCAGCACGCGCTTACGGAACTCGAAACCAAGCGCGGGCGCATCGCGGAAGAAGGGATAGGCGGTGGTCGTACCTGCGCCGCCGTGCGGCCCCACCTGCTCGGTGGCGATGTCGCGCTCGTGTGCGATCAGGGAAGGATGAGCCTGACCACGCAGATCCGCTAGGGCGGTAGGCGAGGCACCGCAATCGGTGTCGCGCACGACATGCGTTTTCAGCGTTTCGTCCAGGCGTTTCCATTCGTCCACCACCAAGCAGGCCACCGCCACGGCGCCATGGGAGGACAAATGCGTGTCGTCGCTTTGCTGTTGTTCGGGCACGTGCATGAAGTAAGCCTTGGACGGCGCATCGCCCAGCACACGCAACCAATCCATGCTGCGCGCGTTCAGATCGATCAGGCCAAGGTTCTCCCGTTGCGCCAAGTCGCGTACGGCCTGGGAGTACAGGCCGTGCGTGTCCAGCAGTTGCTTGCCATGATCGAAGGTGCGGCGAGCCACCGGTGTGATCAGGATGGGCGTCGCGCCTTTGTCGCGCGCCAATGCCATGTAGCGCATCAGCCATTGCGGAAAAGCTTCCCTTGGCTCGTTGTAGCGCGTCGGGTCTTCGATCTTTTCATCGTTGTGGCCGAACTGGATCAGCAGTATGTCGCCCGAACGAATGCCCTTGGCGATACCGTCGAACCAGCCTTCTTCAATGAAGCTGCGCGCGCTGCGTCCACTCTTCGCGTGGTTGCGAACTACAAAGCTGTCGTCGAGAAAGGAATCCAGCGCCTGGCCCCAGCCTTGGCGCGGAGCACGGTCGGGGCCGTATTCACTGGCGGTGGAGTCGCCGGCGATGAAGACTTGGCGTGAAGAATTGCTGGCCTGCGCATTCAATGCGAGGAAGACGCAAGCAAAAACGACAACGGACCATTTCGGCATGGAAGGTGTCTCGTCGGCATACAGACTGTCCGTGTAGGAGCGACGTGAGTCGCGATGAAGCTTTCCTAGTAGAGCTTCATCGCGACTCACGTCGCTCCTACAGGGGACATTGGTAATTCAGCGCGCCAGCCAGCCGCCGTCGACCGGGATGATGGCGCCGTTGACGTAATCGGAGGCGCGCGAGGCCAGGAACACCGCGGTGCCACCCAGGTCGGAAGGTTCGCCCCAGCGCGCGGCTGGAATGCGATCCAGGATGGATTTGTTGCGCTCCGCGTCGGCACGCAGCTGAGCGGTGTTGTCGGTGGCCATGTAGCCGGGCGCGATCGCGTTGATATTGAGCCCCTTGCTGGCCCACTCGTTGGCCAGCAGGCGCGTGATGCCGGCGATGCCTGACTTGCTGGCGGTATACGAAGGCACGCGTATGCCGCCTTGGAATGACAGCATCGAGGCTATGTTGATGATCTTGCCCGAGCCCTGGGCGATGAAATGCTTGCCCGCGGCCTGCGACATGAAGAACGCGCTCTTGATGTTGACGTTCATCACGTCGTCCCAGTCTTTCTCGCTGAACTCCACCGCGTCGGCGCGGCGAATCAGACCGGCGTTGTTGACCAGGATGTCCAGCCCGCCCAGGCCACTCACCGTCTCGGCCACGATGCGCTCTACCGGTTCGATCGTGATCAGGTTGGCTTCGATGTTGAGGAAGCGGCGGCCCAGTGCCTTCACTTTTTCCTCGGTTTCGGTTGCGGCGACAATACCGGCGGCGGCAATGTCTGCGCCCGCTTCCGCCAGCGCCAGCGCAATGCCTTGTCCCAAACCTGTGTTGGCGCCGGTGACCAGCGCGACCTTGCCTTGCAGACTGAATGCGTTGCTTGCCATGTTTACCTCTGGTGGTGGTGCGGCGTTGTTGTAGAGCCGAGCTTGCCCGGCTGCTTTTGCTGGCGACTGCGGTAACTTTTAGCCGAGCAAGCTCGGCTCTACGAAAAGCGGTTTGTGATGCGGAGAACGAGCACCCACAATCACTTGAGCTGGCAGATATCCAAAACGTGCATGTCGGTGTAGTCCAGGTTTTCGCCGCCCATCGCCCAGATGAAGCAGTAATTGCTGGTGCCGGAACCCATATGGATCGACCACGGCGGCGACACGACGGCTTCGTCGTTCTGCACCACGATGTGGCGCTGCGCTTCCGGTTCGCCCATGAAGTGATAGACGCGATCGTTGTCGCCCAGGTCGAAGTAGAAGTAGACCTCAGAGCGGCGATCGTGCAGATGCGGCGGCATGGTGTTCCAGACGCTGCCGGGTTTCAGCACGGTCAGGCCGAGCAGCAACTGCGAAGACTGGCAGGTGGCCGGCACGATGTACTGGTAGATGGTGCGTTCGTTGCTGGTTTCCAGCGCACCGCGTTCCAGCGACACCGCATTGGCGATCGCCAGCGGCTTGGTCTCGAAACGGGCGTGTGCGGGCGTGGACGTCAGATAGAACTTGGCGGGTGTGGCGGCATCGTCGGATTCGAAAACCACGTCGGCGCTGCCCATCGCCACGTACAAGCCATCCTTCGGACCCAGCGCGTAGACCGTTCCGTCCACCGTGACCTTGCCGGCGCCCTGGCCGACGTTGATGACACCCAACTCGCGGCGTTCCAGGAACGGTTTGCCTGCAGCGGAGGCGGGTTCGGTCTGGCGCGGCAACTCGACCTTCTTCGACACGGGCGCGGCACCGCCGATCACGAAGCGCTCGTTGTGCGAATAGTTGAGCTGCACCGTATCGGCGACGAACAGCCCGCCGATCAGATAGCGGTCGCGCAACTGGTCGTTGCTGGCGCCGTCCATCATGTCGGGGTGGGTGGCGTGGTAGGTCTTGCAGAACATGGCGTGGCTCCGTGAAGGCTCAGGCGGGCGCGGAAAGCGCATCCGCGACATGGGGTGGAGGGATTCTAGCGGCTTTGGTAACCGGTGTCATTGCGCGGTGCGGTAAGAGCAAGGGAACCGGAAACGGGGAACCGGGAGCAGGGAACAAAAAAAGTACGGAGGTGCAGAAGTCTTGCTGGGGTGGGAATGTCAAAGCGTCCGGAAAACCATTTTCCGGCTACCGGCTACCGGCTACCGGCTACCGGCTACCGGGTCTCACTCCGGCGGCTGGCAGGAATCCCGGATAACCAGATGCGGACGGATGCTGGCGGCTGGCAGGGGGTTGCTGTCGGGCTGGATCAACATGGCGGCGGCGATACGGCCGGTATCGCGGGTATTGCGGCGGACGGAGGTCAGGGCAGGCCACAGGCGCGAGGCCAGCGGGCTGTCGTCGAAGCCGACGATGGATAACTGGCGCGGGATGTTGATGCCGGCGCGCAGGGCGACTTTGTAGGCGCCGGCGGCCATTTCGTCGTTTCCGGTGAAGATGGCGGTGGGGCGCTGCTTGCCCGATAGCAGTTTTTCCGCAGCGGCTACGCCGGACTCGAAGGTATAGCCGGCTTCGATGATGCGCGACTTCGGCAGCTCGATGCCACGTTGTGCCAGCGCTTCCAGGAAGCCGGAAGTGCGTTCGTGCGAGGAGCGATACGCGCTGGGGCCGGTGATCAGGGCAATGTCGGTATGGCCCAGCGACAACAGGTACTCGGCCGCTTCGGCGGCGCCGTTGCGGTCGTGGGTCACCACCATGCGCGAGGGTTCGTCCATCGACACCGAAGCGATGCGTGTATAGCGGACGCCAATTTCCGCCAGCATGTCGGCCAGCGCCTGGTCTTCCGATGCGCGCGGCACCAGCATCACACCGTGCAGCTTCTGCTGCTGCACGAACCGCCTCACGCCATCGATATAACCGGGACTGCGGCTGTCGCAGGGATGCACGACCAGTTCGAAGCCCGAATCGCGCAGCGCATCCAGCGCGCCGTACTGCATGTTGACGATGTACTGCGCGGTCGGGTTGTCGTAGACCATGCCGATCAGGAACGAGCGCCGAAACGCCAAGCCGCGCGCCATGGGATCGGGCACGTAACCGACCTCGCGCATCAATGCTTCCACCTTCTCGCGTGTGTCCTTACGGACCAGCGGCGAGTGGTTGATGATGCGCGAGACCGTCTTCTTGGAAACGCCCGACAGCCTCGCGATGTCGTTGATGGTCGCCGCCTTGCCGGAGGAGGCCGGCGGGCTGGCGGGACTTTCGGGCTTCTTGCGCACGGGCATGGGAGCGTCTACAGGAAAGGGGGTGGTAACTGCGGGGATTCTAGAGCGTGTTGTGGACTTTGGGCTGAGATGCGTGGTTTGTCTGCTGCGCGATGCCGTGTTCGCCCGCCGGTAGGAGCGCCCATGGGGCGCTCCTACCGGCAGAGGCCCTGCCTGATTACGCGCTCAGTCCAGCGCCCGATAGCGGAAATTGCGGAACCGCACCGCGCCCGAGCCGGAGGCATAGATGGCCGGTTTCAGCGCCAGGAACTTGCCCGCCACGTTGTGGTGATAGCCCGATACCTCCATCTGCACGGGGTACTTGGTCCACTGCTTGCCGTCCTGGCTGGAGTGGATGGTGACGATGTGGCGGTTGTTGGTCACCCGCAGCCACAGCTTGCCGCCACGCGCGCTGGCGGCCAGCTTGGCGGGCCGTTCATCGCCGTAGCGGTGCATGACGAACTGTTCGCCATTGCTTCCGACGCCTGCGTACAGACGGTCGCTGTAGAACAGCAACGCACCGCCGACCGCGCCCGGCTCCACTTCCATTTCCACCTCGAACTGGTAGGCCTGGTCGCCGGCGATGACGGTCAGCGGCGACGCGTCCCGCGGCGCGCTGCCCTTGCCTTGCAGGGTCATCACGCCATCGCTGAACGACAACCGCTTCATTTCATCGGCCGCCGGATTGAAGAACGACCACTGCGGTCCCAACCGGCCGCTGCGGAAGTCGTCCGACAGCGCCATGCCATGCTGGCCAACGGACTTGCCGCTGGGTTTTGCCAGCGGCTGCCCTAGATCGCCGCCCTTGGCGACGAACCAGCCATCGTGGGTCCACTCGATCGGTTCCAGCAGCGCTTGCCGGCCCAGTGTCCAGTAACTGTTTTCATAGCCGTGATAGATCATCCACCAACGGCCATCGGTGCCTTCCACCAGCGTGGCGTGACCGCGCGACCACCAGGGCTCCTTCGCCGAGCGGGTGCGGGTGATGGGATTGTGCGGGGAGTTTTCCCACGGGCCGTGGATGGAACGCGAGCGCGCAGAGATCACCATGTGGCTGGTGGGCGGGCCGGCGGTGCCGCCGACCGCGGTGGTCATGTAGTACCAGCCGTTGTGGAAGGTGATCTTCGGACCTTCTTGCGCATAACCCTCTACATCCCATTCTTCCGGATACCGCCAGCCGTCGTAGACGTGTTTGGGTTCGCCCACCACTTTCAAACCATCGTCGGACAGCGGCACGTAGTCGCCCGCGCTGAGGAACAGGTAACGCTTGCCGTCTTCACCAACCGCATGGCCTGGGTCGATGTGCTTGCTCAAACCGATATCGACGGGTTCGCTCCACGGTCCGCGGATGTTGTCGGCCCAAACCACGAAATTGCTGCGTGTGCCGGTTTCGCCGCGACGCGCCGGGAAATAGATGTAGTAGCGTCCTTTGTGCTTGATCAGATCCGGCGCCCAGATCGCGCCGACATTCTGGGTAATCGCGTGACCGATCGGCTTCCAGTTGACCAGGTCACGCGAGTGCCACAGCGGCAGGCCGGGATATGCGTCGAACGAAGACAGCGTGAGGTAGTAGTTCTCGCCGTCTTTCAGTACGGAAGGGTCGGGATGATCGCCGGCCAGCACCGGATTGAGAAAACGGCCATCGCCCAGATCGGCTTGGCGCTGGTTCTCGATACCACGCTTCCAGTCGACTGCTTTGTCGCCGGCGGAAGCTGGCGCCATGGACAGCAGGGCGACGGCGGCGATGACATACCACGGCTTCGTTTGCATGCGTTTGCGTTCCTCGTCTATCTGGTGCTTCTAGGGCTGCTTGATGGATAGGACGTAAAGGCGCGGCGGTGTTACTGCGGCCGCTGCGCTTTCCAGCTCGGATAGTCTTTCGATAGCAGTTGCTTGGGCCATTGGCCGTACCACTCGTAACCAGTGCGGCGCTCGCGCGGGATTTGCGCATAGTCCTTCACGCGCACGCCTTCTCGCGTGGCCAGCACCACGCTGTTGTCGCTCAGATCGTAGAAGCGTGCCCATAAGCCCGCTGAGGACGGGTCGCGTACCAGCCGACGATCGGTCTTCGAAGCGTGGTAGCGGTACTGCTCGGGTTCGGCATCGAATGTTTCGATCCGCCAACCTTCGATCTTTACGCGCCGCAGCCAGGCAACAGCGCCTTCGATTGCTGCGACTACTTCGGGCGATGGCTTCGGAATGCTCATCAGGTAACGCACCACACCCACGGTTTCCTGCGTCACCATGGCCGGCAACTCGAAGCGGCGGCCGTGGGTCGGCTGCAACGTCTGGTGGTCGTATTGCCCGGCCCAGCCCGCCAACGTCTTGCCTTGGCGAACCTGCAGACGCAGCAGGCAGGCATCTCCGTTGTCGACGGCCTTGCGGATGCGTTCGCGCAACGACGCTTCGACGAAGGCGAAACGCGGCGCGTCGCTTGCGGCGGCACGCAAGGTGCCCAGGACGCCGGCGCTGACATCGTCAGCGATGGTGATGTAAGGGTGATACGACTCGGAGCCGGGCACGCTATGCGGCCAGCCGCCGCAACGTGGGTTCTGGTAGGCCAGGATGAACTCCAGGCCACGCACGCTGGCGTCGCGGTAGCGCGCATCGCCGGTGAGTGCATAGGCGATGGCGAGATAGTCGACTTGGGTATAGACGTTGCGATTGTCGAAACTGCCGCCGGCCTTCTTGGCTTCTTCCGCGTATTGCGCCAAGCCGTCGGCGTCCAGAATGCGCGTAGGGTCCTGGTTCTGTACCCAGCCGCCATCCTGGCGCTGGTAGCGCAGGATGTTGTCGGCGATCTGCGCCACTTGGTCGGGTGCGTAGCGGGGATAATCGTCGCCACGCGTGTTCTGCCAGTGATGGATGGCGTCTTCGAAGCCATCCAGCGCCGGGCGGGCGACCGATGGCGACTGCGCACTGGCCGATGCGGCAATAGCTATCGCCAGCAGTGCAGCCGCCACTCGCCGGTTGCCGATCATTTGAGCAATGCCGGCAGCCAAAGCGACAGTCCCGGGAAGAACGCCACGATCAGCAGCACCACCAATCCGGCCAACCAGAACGGCCAGATCGTGCGCATGCTCTCGCCAATGGAAATCTTGCCAATGGCCGTACCGATGAATAGCACCGAGCCGACCGGCGGAGTGACCAGTCCGATGCCGCCAGTCAGGACCAGCACCAGCCCAAAGTGGATTGGGTCGATACCGTAAGCCTTGGCGACCGGCAGGAAGATCGGCGTGCAGATCAGGATCATTGGTGCCAGATCCATGAAGGTGCCCAGCAGCAACAGCACGACGATGATCAGCAACAACACCAGATACTTGTTGTGGGCAATCGACTGCAATGCTTCGACTGCCGCCGCCGGTACCTGCAAGTACGCCAGCAGCCAGCCGAACACCGCGGCGGTGGCGATCACGAACAGGATGACGCCGGTGGTGCGCGCCGCATGCGCGACCGTGGCGAAGAAATCGCGCAACTTGAGCTGGCGGTACAGCACGCCGGTAACCAGCAGCGCATAGACCACGGCGATGGCCGCGCTCTCCACCGCAGTGAAGATGCCGGCGCGAATGCCGAAAAAGATCAACGCCACCAATCCCAGGCCGGGCAGGGCGGAGATCAGCCGCGTCATCACCGCGCGGATGCCGGGGAACGCCTCCACGCCGTAGCCGCGATGACGTGCGACCGTCCAGCCGGTAAACATCAGCACGGCGGTCATCAGCAGCGCCGGTACGATGCCGGCTGCGAAAAGATCGGCGATGGAAAGACCGCCGCCCGCCGCGGCCGAATACAGGATCAGGTTGTGCGAAGGCGGCACCAGCAGTGCGACCAGTGCGGCGGTGATACTGACGTTGACCGCAAAATCACGGTCGTAGCCGCGCTGGACCATCTGCGGAATCATGGTTCCACCGACGGCGGACACATCCGCGATCGCCGACCCGGAAACACCGCCAAAGAACAACGAGGACAAAATACTGACCTGGCCCAGGCCACCGCGCAGGCGTCCGACCAGGGAAGCCGCCAGGCTGATCAATCGTTCCGAGATGCCGCCACGCAACATGATTTCGCCCGCGAAAATAAAAAGCGGAATCGCGATCAGCGAGGGCGAGCCCGCGCCTGCCGAAATCTGCTGTACCAACACGATGGATGGCAGGTCCAAATAGAACAACGTCGCCAGCGCGGCAGCTGCAAGCGCATAAGCCACCGGCACGCCGATCAGCAGCAGTACCCCGAAAACCGAGAACAAAAGTGCGATCGCCATGATTCAGTTGTTTCCTTTGGCGGGGGATTCAGTCAATGCCTGCACCAGCCGGTTCAGCGCGAACACCACCATCAGCAATCCACCCACCGACAGCGGCAAGTACGGCAGGCTTTGTGGAATTGGCGCGCCGGCCATGCGGATATCCAAACCGTCCAACAGCAATACCCATCCCCAATACGCCATCACCGCGCCAATGACGACGATCACCAGTGGCGACAACGCATGGACCAGGCGTTTGGATCGCGGGCCCAGGGCCTCCGCCAGCAGGAAAAAGCCGAAATGCCGGTTCGTATGCACGCCGCTTGCGGCGGCCAGTCCCATGGCGGTGCTGAGTAGCACCAGGGTTACGGGCTCCGTCCAACTGGGTGAATCGTTGAGCACGTAGCGTGCGATGACCTGCCAACCCTGCACCAGCACCAAGCCCACCAGGGCGGTGGCGGCAATGCCGATGACAGTATTGGAAAGTAGATCCAGTGCGCGTCTTGCGCCGCTGGCGGGCGGAGTGATTGCCGTGTCTTCGGACATCGCGATGGTCTCAGGCGAAGTCGCGTATGCGACGGTAGAGAGGAGATATGTCCGCGCGCTGCGTGTAATCCGCCAACAGCGGCTCAGCGGCTTTGCGGAACGCAGCAAGATCGACATCGTTCGTCTTTACGCCGTAATCGACGACCGCCTTGCGTGCGGCGCTTTCCGATTCGTCCCACCGGCTGCGCATGATCGACACCGACTGCCGCGCGGTTTCCAGCAACAGTTGCCGGTCGGCGGGTGACAGCGAATCGAAGCTCCGGCGCGAAATCAGCAGCACATCGGGCGCGTAGGAGTGCTCGCTTTGCGACCAATACCGCGCCGCCTCGAAATGGCGGCTGGAATGGAAGCTGCGCATGTTGTTCTCCGCACCGTCGATCATGTGCGTCTCCATGCCGGAAAACACCTCGCCCAGCGACAGCGGCGTGGGGTTGGCGCCAAATAGCCGCATCATGCGGATGAAGATGTCCGACGCCGGTACGCGGATCTTCAATCCGTGCAGGTCGGCGGGAGTGCGGATCGGCCGGCGGGTGTTGTAGAAACAGCGTGCGCCGGAATCATAGATGGCCAACCCCACCAGTTCGCGCTTCTCGAAGCCGCGCAGCACAGCCTCGCCCACGCCTTCGTCCATCGCGCGGCGCATGTGTTCCACCGAATCGAACACGTACGGCAGACACAATGCCTGGGTCAAAGGGAATGCGTTGTTCAATGCGCCAGAATAGACGCGGGTCATGTCGATGGCGCCGTATCGCGCCATGTCGATGGCTTCGGATTCGCGGCCCAACTGGCCTGCGTGATACAGGCGGATCTTCAGGCGCCCGCCCGTTTCGCGCTCCAGCGTTTCACCGATCCAGCGCACCGCTTCGACGGTCGGGTAATCCTTCACGTGCACATCGGTGGCGGTCAATACCCGCGCGTTGGTAGCAGATGTCGACGACATCGCGCCCCATGAGGCGGTGACCGCCGCGCCCGCACTTGCGGTAAGGAAAGTGCGGCGGCTGATCATGCGTTGGCGTCTCCATTGTCCTGCGGCGCGGCGGCGACGGCACGGCAGACAATGTCCTCGAAACCGGCAAATTGGATGCGCGCTTGCTGGCCGGCCACGATGTCGTGAATGCCGGTGGCGTTGCCGGTGGCTATCAGGTCGCCTTTCTTCAGCGGTCGTCCACGCTTGGCCGACCGCGACAGCGCAAAAGCGAATGCGGCCCGCAATCCACCCGGCAGCGTCGTGGCGCCACCGCTACCGACTTGTTGTTCGTCGATGAAGGTCTGACAGGTCAGCTCGCTTTCCACGCGGGATGTCCAATCGGAAATCTCCTGGCCGAGGATCAACCCGTTGTTGTTGCCGAAGTCCGAGATCACCACGCGTGGACCCAGCATGTTGATGGTGGCCAGCGGGCTGCTCGCCACCTCCATGCCGGTGTACAAGGTGGAAGGAACCGCGGCGGCTTCCTCTGGCGTCCAATCGACCTTGTCGGCAGGCGCATCGGCGTCCAGGCGCAGAACGTATTCGGCCTCTACCGCGCCAAATCCCCCGGAGAACACTTGGAACTCCAGATGACCACCGGTAGCCATTTGAAGCGCGCGCTCGAATATCGGACCCAGCAGGCGCTCGTCGCCGGAAGCATCCCGGCGCTCCGGCGCGATATAGCCGACCTTCCAGCCGACAACCCGGTCGGGCCATTGCGCTATGGCGGCGTCCTGCACGCGGTAGGCGGTTACCAGGTCATCGGGGATTTGGCCCGGAAAATCGGGCAGGGAACGGCCTTGCAGCCTGGCTTTGACGAATCGATCCGCGATGGCGGCCAATTCCTCTGGCGGGTTTCCGTGCGGCGCTTCCATGGCACGATCGTTGATGCTCAAGTGGGCTCTCCCCGTAATTCAGTTTGCTGCACTGCCGAGTGACAACGCAGTCCTGTGGAAGGTATATGGTAAACCGGTGTCATTTACAATGTGCACTGCCGCAAAATCGAGTGCCCGATCCTTTGCCTGGCGCGGAAGCGCCAACACCTCCTGGGAGGGAGCCAATGTCCTGTTCCGTTGTCGCCGTTGGGGCGACTCGCCGCCGATTCGTCCGCATCGTTTCTTCGGTGCTCCTGGCTTGCGCAGCCTTCGCCACCTGTGCGGCCGAGTCGGCTGGACCCCTGGCATTTCCGGGCGCGCAGGGCTGGGCGGCGCATACGCCGGGCGGGCGTGGCGGCAAGATCATCCGAGTCACCACGCTGAAGGCCGATGGTCCCGGTTCCTTTGCCGAGGCGGTGAAAACCCCCGGTTCGCGCACCGTGGTGTTCGAGGTCGGCGGCGTCATCGATCTGGAGCGCAAGGAGCTGAAGATCACCGAGCCGTTCCTGACCATCGCCGGACAAACCGCTCCTGCGCCCGGGGTCACTTTCATCCGCGGCGGCTTGACCATCGCGGCGCACGACGTGGTCATCCGGCATATCGCGGTGCGCCCGGGCGAAGCCGGCCTGCCCAAGCGCGCCGGGGTCGACTTCGATGCCATCAACACGGTGCGCGGCGCCTACAACGTCATCGTCGACCATTGTTCGCTGACCTGGGCCACCGACGAGAATCTGTCAGCTTCCAGCACGCGGTTCGCCGGCGAGAGCGAGCAGGACTGGATGCAGAATGCCTCGCGCCGCATCACGTTCAGCAACAACCTGCTGGCCGAGGGCCTGGCCAATGCGACGCACGGCAAAGGCGAGCATTCCAAGGGTTCGCTGATCCATGACCATGTCAACGATGTACTGATCGTCGGCAACCTGTATGCGCACAACTACGAACGCAATCCGCTGTTCAAGGGCGGCGCGCGTGGCCAGGTGCTGAACAACCTGATCTACAACCCTGGCCAGCGCGCGGTGCATTACAACCTGATTGCCGAGGAGTGGTTGGGACACACGCCGTATTCCACAGGCCAGATGATCCTGCGCGGCAACGTGATGCGTGCCGGCAAGGACACCGAGACCTTGGCGTTCTTCATGATCGGCGGCTCCGGCGATATGGATCTTTACGCAGAAGACAACCTCGCACTCGACCGCATCGGTAACCCATTGCCTCAACAGGGTCGCTATACCACCGCGCCAATCAAGCTGACCGAACTCAAACGCGCACCCGCATTGCCGTTTGGCGTACAGCTGCTGCCTTCGGCACAAGTGCAGGACGCGGTGATCGCAACCGCCGGCGCACGGCCGTGGGACCGCGACCCCATCGACCGCCGCATCGTGGCCGACGTGATCGAGGGGCGCGGCGACATCATCGACAGCGAGCAGGAAGTGGGCGGATATCCCAAACACAAGGAAACGCGAAAAGCCTTCGTGGAGTCGGATTGGAATCTGGACACGATGGAGCCGCTGAAGCCGTACGCGCGCGGCGAGCCGCTGCGCTGAGCGCTGCTTCATCACGGCTAGAGAATTTTCGCCTTAGGTCCTCACCGGTTTCGCACCTTGCATGTTGAACGAAGAGCAGCCGAGCGAGCTCGGCTCTACCAGAAACCGCCACGATTTGACGTAGAGCGGAGCTTGCTCCGCTGCTCCAATGCATCAAAAAAACGATGGTTACTGACCTTGAGTAAACACCTACGACAACGTACTAGCCGATGCCTGACCGCTGTGTTGTTCGCCGTGCTGGCGACGGCGGCAGCGCCGTTCGCTGGCGCGGCGAACATTCAGGACGATGGCGAGGAGAAGATCTACCTATGGCCGGGACGCACCGCCCCTGGTTCGCTAGATTTCGAGAAAACGCAGGCGATCACCGAACGCAGCCGGGATCCTTCGGCACCTGATCGCATCATCACCGGCGTCAGCCAGCCGTATTTGGTCGTCTATCGCCCCAAGAAGCCGAACGGAACTGCCCTGCTGGTGACGCCAGGAGGAAGCTACGAACGCATCGTGCTGGACAAAGAGGGCACGGTGCTGGTGCCCCCGTTCGTGGACGAAGGTGGCGTCACCCTGTTCGTGCTGCGCTACCGCTTGCCCGATCCTGCGCATGCCGAAGGCGCGGACGCACCATTAGCCGACGCCCAACGCGCCATGCGGCTGCTACGCGCACGTTCGAAGGAATGGGGCATCGATCCGCAACGTATCGGAGTCATGGGATTTTCCGCAGGCGGGCATGCCGCCGCCAGTCTTGGTACCCGCTTCGATGAGCGCACGTATGCGCCCATTGATGCGCAGGACCGTGCCAGCGCGCGTCCGGACTTCATGCTGCTGATATACCCGGTGATCGACATGGGCCAGCACGCGCATGCCGGCTCTCGCACACGGTTACTAAGTGCATTGCCGGCGTCGAAGAATCTCGCCGCATACTCGCTGCAGGACCGCGTCACGGCCACTACGCCACCCACCTTCCTGTTGCATGCCAGCGACGATGAGGTGGTGACGGTGGACAACGGATTGCTTTTTTTCGAAGCGCTGCGCCGTGCAAACGTGCCGACGGAACTGCATGTGTATCCGCATGGCGGCCATGGCTTCGGTATTCGCGGCACGCGCGGATTGCCGCTGGCGGAATGGCCGAGGCTGGCATTGGCGTGGATGTCGTCGCTGCGGACACCGCTCGCCGAGTCGCAAGGCAATGTTCGCTGAGGTCATGCGGGTCGGCTGTCCGCTATCGACGCTATCGCAGGGTGCAACTCTCCTCCAGCCGGCACGTTCGCAGAAAATTTATGGTGGCCGCGAATTTGATCGGCTGCCACCAGCCCTTCCCGCTGAGTGAATCCTTTCATGAGAAAACTTGGCTTTTCATTTCTGATCCTCTTCAGTTCGATATCCGCCGTTGGTCTCGCCTTTGCGCAGGAAGCGCGCCCACCGGTCAAGCCGATCAAGGCGGACAAGATCGTGCTGGTCGGTGATTCCACCACTGCCGTGCTGGGCGGCTGGGGCCCGAGCTTCTGCGCAAGGCACGTCACTTCATTCCTTGCCTGCGTCAATCTGGCGCGCGGTGGCCGCAGCACCTACAACTATCGGGCCGAGGGCTCGTGGCAGATCGTCGAACACGAGATGCGTTCGGGTGGCTATGGCAAGGTGTGGGTACTGGTGCAGTTCGGCCATAACGACCAGCCCGGAAAGCCGGGGCGTTCCACCGACCTGGTCACGGAATTTCCGGCGAATCTGCGCCGCTATGTGCAAGACATCCGTGCCGCTGGCGCGCATCCGGTCCTGCTGACGCCGCTGACACGGCGCCAGTTCAAGGACGGACAGTTGATCGACGACCTGGCCCCATGGGCGGACGCCGTGCGCAAGGTTGCCAGTGAGCTGCAGGTTCCTTTGGTGGATCTGCATGCGCGCAGTCGCGATGCGGTGCAGGGCATGGGTCCGGTGCAGGCGATGCGCTTCGCCCAGGCGCCGGCGACACCCGAGCAAGTGGCCGCCGCGCAGAACGGCACTACCATCGGCAATACACCGACTGCTGCGGCGGGAGGCCAGACATCGGCTTCGTCAGCGGCCAAGGCCACACCGCAGGACAATGCGGCGGCGGAGCCAATGGGACAAGCCAAGCTTGCTTTTGATTACACGCATCTAGGTCCGGAAGGCGCGGATTTCTTCGCCGCCATCGTCGCCGACGAGCTTGCGCGTGCGGTGCCGCAGTTGCGCAAGCAGTTGATTCCCTGACCGCTTCACGCGGCCGCTGAGCTACGCACCAGCTTGGTGACGTAGGATGGGTCGAGCGCAGCGACACCCATCGGCTTGGGTAGCTTGACGCGAGCGATGGGTGTCGCTGCGCTCGACCCATCCTACGCAAAGAGAACCCCGGCACATGCCGGGGTTCTGGATTGGCGCTACTGGCAACTCGTCGGCGCCGCCGCGATGATCGCGGCGATTCCGGCCGTCTCTGGCGAAACGTATGGCACCTTGCCACCCTTGCCCGCGGTGGCGAAGACATAGCGCGCCAGGTCCATGCCTGCGGGCAACCGGTTGGTGGTGATCAGATCCTTAGAAAGCGCGTCGTAGCCGGCAAACATATCCGGCGTGGTGCCGTAGGAAAGCGTCAGGTCGCCCGGTGTACCGCTCGCCTGGCAGGCGGCATTGGCGTACCACACATAGCTGCCGCTGGTCTTGATGTTGCCGCCGGTGTAGTCGCGGATCAGGGTGGCGACCCAATACGCCATGTCGTCGCCCTGGCTGTTGTTGACGTTGTTGAGGAACATGTTGTCTTCGAATGCGATCCGGCCGCCCACGCGGATACTCAACAGGTCCTTGCGGTAGCCATAGAAGACGTTGTTGAAGATATGCGACTGACCGCGAC
The DNA here is from genome assembly GCA_965653375.1 of uncultured Pseudoxanthomonas sp. Lineage (GTDB taxonomy): Bacteria > Pseudomonadota > Gammaproteobacteria > Xanthomonadales > Xanthomonadaceae > Pseudoxanthomonas_A. Next base: position 21,908 of record CBFGZY010000021.1, on the reverse strand, counting down.
GCAGCAGCGGCACCCGACGTAGACCGTTGTAGGCAGCTTCGCCATAGTGTGCATCGGTGGTCACGAACAGGTTGTCGTGGATGGTGGTGGTGATGTTGGCGGCCATGGGTTCGCTATCGCCCGACGCATGCAGCGAGGCACGCTTCACGTTGAGCAATTTGTTGAACGACACCGTGATGCTGTTCGCGCCAACCTTCACGTCGAAAGCAGAGTCGCCGGTGTTCTCGAACGTGTTCTGGTGGATCCAGATGTCACGGGATGCGCCGGTGGAACGGGTCATGTCCGGATCGAGATTGTGGTCCTCAACGTGGCCAACCCCCATGAAGCGGTTGTTGGTGATGATCACGTTCTGGCTCAGGTGCGTGCTGGCGCCTTCGCTGTCGGCACCGATCTTGAAGCCGCTGAACAGGAAAGTGGCGTTGCTGCCGCGACCGTCGATGGTCGTGTTGGAGTCGATCATCGGAAGCTTGATCGCATTCAGGCTGCTGTTGTTGAGCCGGGTGTTGAAAAAAGTGTTCTCGCAGTTCGCGCTCGACACACCATGGTTGCTGCACCACAGGCGGTGGTCCATGCATTCGGCCACCGTGGCGTTGTCCAGCGCAGCCAGCACAGCCGAGTTGGTGCAGCCGTTACGGTACATCGCCACATCGGTTGCGGCGGCGAAGTTGCGCTTGTCGAACACGATCCATTTGTAATCCGGCGTGCTGATCGCATCGAGGATCTGCTTTTCCGGAGTGACGGATCCGTTCTTGGTTATCACGACCAGACGGCTGCCGCCGTTGGGGTTGTAGCCACCGGTTGCCTTATAGCCGAAACCCACTGCGCCGCCGAGCGAATCGGCCAGGCAGGCGACGATCTGCTGATCGGTGGTGAGCACCGTCGATTCGCGCCAGTTCACGTTGGGGTCGTTGATCAGTGTCCGGCAGGCCTCGACCACGCCACCACCACCGCCGGTCGATTGAATGGTGACGCCAACCGCGTTGGAGTCGTAACCGGTGCCGCTGCTATTGGTGGCTCTGACCCAGTAGTAGTAGGTGCCGCTGGCCAGTCCGCTATCGGTATAGCTGGTGCCGGACACGCCGCTGGCGATGCGCACGCGCCCGGTAGGATTGTTGTCGGTATCGCGATAGACCTCCTGGCTGGCGGCAGTGCCGCCACTCACGGACCAACTCAGGTTCGCGCTGGTGCCGGATGCTCCCGCGCTCAGGGCTACGCTGAGTGGTGTGGGCGTGGTGCCGCCGCCGGCAGCGTAGGTTTCGAACTCGGCTACCGCCGGGGTTGCGCTTGAGGCCGTGATTTCGAAATTGATCTTGGTCAGCGATACCGGAGTGAAGCTGATCGTGCCGGCCCCCGATCCGGTCGCAAGCACCGCACCGTTGCCGTTGTTCACCAGCCGCCATGTGCCGATGCGACCGGTGAGCCCAGATGGCTCGCGGATCACCACGGTACCCACGGTGACGGCGGAACCCCACTTGATCGATATGCGTCCGGTCGAGCCGGCCGGTGACCAGTAAGTGCTCATGTTGCCGTCGAGCACGCTGCCGTAGCTGGTTCCGCTAGCTTTGCTGGAGCCGTCGCTGCCGGCCCCCAAACTGAGATTCGTGCCGCTCTGGGCGTAAGCGGGAAGCGGCGTTACCGCTCCCAGTCCGAAAACCGTTCCGATCCAGAGTAAAGCCGCCAACAGACAATGCGATGCAGATGCCTTCATATCCGGTCCCTCTCTTTGGTTAGCAATCAGCCATGCCATCCTGGCAGTTGTCGCTCGCACCGTCCTGATGGAGCGCGTTACGTTTTCGGCACCGCCCTCATCCCCAGAGCTTTGGAAAATTGGAAGTCGCAGCGGCACGCTCGTCGTTGTCGCGACGAGCGTGCCGGCCGACCGTGTGTCAGAACTTGTAGCGCGCCCCTATGTAGTACTGCCGTCCCGTGTGGGTGTATCTGTCCTGCAGCGACAGCTTCGAATCCACATACCGGCTGTCTTCGGTATCCAGCAGGTTGATGGCCTCGAACGTCAGCAACAGGTTGTCGTTGATGCGGTACGACATGTTGAAGTCGACGTTGCGTACGTCGTATTTGCCGGTCACGTCGGCAGTGGTCAGCTGATTGCCATCCAGGTCCCAGACGTTCTCCTGGCTCAGGATCTCGTTGATGTAGCCATCGCGGTAGCTGGTGGAAACGCGAGCGCTGAACTTGTCGTTGTCGAAGTACAGCGTCGCGTTGTACGAATTGGGCGACAGGTTGATCAAGTCGTTCTCGGTGAGCGTGGTTACCACCGTGGTGTTGTTGTTGGCCGCGGTGCTGAATACGTACTTGATCTGCGATTCGACGTGCGTGTAGTTCAGCTGCACGCCGAAATGACGCCAGAAGCCCGGCAGGAAGGTGAACGGCTGCTGGTAGGAAAGTTCGAAGCCCTTCAACGGGCCGCCGGGCGTGTTGAAGTAGCTCTGCACGTTGAACAGCGTGTCGGCGGTGAAGCCAGCCGGCAGCAGATCCAGCGAGTAGCCCAGGTCGCCCCACGTGGTCAGCAGGCGGGTGCGCTGGATGTAGCTTTCGATGTCCTTGTAGAACACCGCCGCCGACAGCAGCGCGCCTTCGCTGAAATACCATTCGGCGCTCAAGTCGTAGTTGGTCGAGCGGAAAGGTTCCAGCTTGGGATTGCCAAGGTTGATCGAAAACACACGGCCATCGTCGAAGTAGCCGGTAGGACCCCCGCTGACACCCGGCGACATCTGGGTCAGGGTCGGGCGTGCCATGGTCTTGGCCGCGCCGAAGCGCAGCACCACGTTGTCGGCGATATCCCACGCCATATTCAGTGATGGCAGCACGTCGTCGTAATCGTGCGACACATCGCTCTTGACCAGGAACCGGTCGCCCGCCGCGGCGGTGGCGCTGGCTACGCCGAAGAATGGCTCGCAGGCGCTGGAGTTGTTGGCCGCATTGGCGGCGGTGCACGGCGCGTAGCCCGAGGCCGTGATCTGCGTGTTGGCGAAGCGCACGCCCACGTTGCCACGGAAGGCGCGGCCCAGCAGATCGGTGTTGAAGTCCAATTGCAGGTAGGCGCCCAACGATCTTTCGTTGACTTCGAAGTTGTTGTTTGACGAGCCGAAATGGCCAACGCCCGCAAGCCGGTAATCGCCACCTTGCACGCCGGTATTGCAGTTGCAGTAGATGTCCAGCAGGTCGGCGATCTTGTCGAAATCCGGAATCAGCCAACTGCTGGGAACATTGCCGTCCAGGCCACTGCCGAAGCCGGACAACGTGGTGCTCAGATCGGCGACGGTGACGCCCGCCGGCAGTCCCTGCGCCAGTCGGCCGTAGCTGATGTGGCGGTACTCTTCCGAACTCATGTCGTAGTCCTTGTAGGATAAGCCGGCGCGGAAGGTGAAGGTGGGATTGATGTTGAACTGCAGATCGATCTTGGCCGTGTCGAAGGCATTCTCGACATAACTCGGATTGAGCCGCACCTCACTGATGTTGGCTCCGCGCGCGGTGCCGTTGCTGTTGACCGGTACGCTGCCGTAGCCCAGCCACGACCAAGCATTCGGATCGTTGAGTGCGAACGGAAACGTCATGCTGGGCATGTCGCCGCCGCCGCGCATGTCCAGCACGAAACCATCCACGTTGGAATTGTCGAAGCTGACCAGCGAAAACACCGGGCGTGCATAGTCCGACGACGAATGCCCGACGATCGCGTCCAGGCGCACGTCATCGTTGAACTGGTGCTCGAGGCTCAGACTGAACTGCTTGAACTCGGTGCTTTCCTGGATGTCGGACGATTCGGTACGGAAATCCACGTTGTCGAATACGCCGTAGACCAATCGGTTTTGATCGTCCACCTGCGCCTCACGCACGGTGATCTGGGTCTTGCCGCCCAGGTTTGCGGCGCGATGCAGGTTGGCGCCCAACGAATCCTCGCGCTGGTCCTTCTCCAACTTGGAGTAGAGGGCATCGAAGTTGAGCAAGGTGTCGTCGGAGACTTTGAACTGCAGTGCGGCAGTCACGCCCAATCGTTCGATCTCGTGCGCAGTGCGGATATAGCGCGGATAGCGCGGGATCCAGGCGTTGGTCGCGGTCTCGTAGGCTGCGATGTTCTCTGGTGTGTTGGCGGGGCGGGGCAGGCCGGTGCCGCAATGAGTGGCGCTGATGCCGTACAGACCCCAACCGTTGTTGCGGTCGCGATTGGCTTGGTTCGCGTTGTTCTCATTACTAAGCGGATTGCGTGGCGTCTGCGGGTTGTAGCCCACCGGGCTGCAGAAACCGTATGTGCCGTTGTTGGTGGCGGTAGCCTGATTGGAGTTGCGGTGATTGCCGTGTTCCCAGCGCACCGGGTTGTAGCCTTCTTCGTAAACATTGCGCTTGCTGTAGGAGGCCGACAGCAAGGCGCCGAAGCGGCCGTCGGCCCAGGTGTTGCTGATAAGCCCCGAGATGCGCGGATCGTTTTCTTCCGACAGTTCGTTGTAGCCGATTTGGCCGCTGAGCGATGCCTGGAATCCGTCGAAGTCGAATGGACGCGAGCCACGCAGATCGACGGTGGAGCCCAACGAGCCTTCGTCCATCTGTGCCGATTGGGTCTTGTTGACGGTCACTCGGCTGAACAGTTCCGACGCGAAGACATTGAAGTCGAAGCCGCGGCTGCGGTTGGGGCCGGTGGAGCCATTGCCGGCGGTGGAGAGGGCTTCCAAACCGTTCAGGCGCACCCGGGTGAAGTCGGCGCCCAGGCCGCGGATAGAGATGCGTTGACCTTCGCCACCCTCGCGATCGATCGAGACACCGGCGACGCGTTGCAGCGACTCGGCCAGGTTCTGATCGGGGAACTTGCCGATATCTTCGGCAAAGATCGCATCGACCTGTTCGACCCGGTAGCGCTTCTCGTCGAGCGATTGCTGCAGGCTCGCACGATAGCTGCCCTTGACTTCGACGCGATCCAACTCGGTGGCTGCCTGCGGGGCGCCGTCGGTCGCAGTGGCTTGTTGCGCGGCGGCGGTGACGTTGATCTGCAGCGCCAGCGCGACCGCGCAGGCCAGCAAGGTAACCGGTGTCTTTTTTTGATGCGAGTAGTGCCGAATTGGCATTGGTTCCCCTCCCAGGGTTGATGCACAGTGAAAAACTTCGAATGGAACAATCAGATATGTGGCGGTAAGCGGTAAGCAGTGAGCGATGAATAGCAAAACTGCTTTACCTCTCCCTTTTTGATGGGGGACGACCCGCCATTCGGCGGTTGAAAAGCATTTGAGGGGAATTTGTTTTTTTCCTAGAAGAAAAAGCAAAGGCAAACCCCCGGTGGCCCCTAGAAAAAGCGGGGCAGTGCAAGATGTTCACCGCTTACTTAAAAGGCCCCGCCCCCTGTTTCACCGATACCGGCACAGCGCCGGTGGGCTCGATAGGGCCATGCAGCGTTGGCGTCCAGTCCACGGTGCCGTCCAGCGTATTGCCGTTGGCCGCATTGAATGCCGCCAACGGATCGATGGCGCTGTTCGCCGAAACGCCGTTCAACAGCGTGCCGGCGACATGGATCCGCTGGCCGTTGAAGCGATCGATGAAGTATTCCGGCAGCACGGCGTCGTCCACGCGGAAATGGTTGTTCTGCGCATAGATCTGCGATTCGACGCCCACGCCCCAGCTATAGCCGTAGTGCCCAGTGGCTTGCGTGCCGACGGTGTAGTGGTTGTTGTAGAGATGGATCTGCCCATAGCGCACGCGCGGTGAGCGCTGACCCACGTCTTCGAACAGGTTGTGATGCAGTGTCAGCCGCAGTTTGCCGCGGTCGGCCACGGCGCTGTCGGACGATCCGACCAGCATGGTCTTGTCGTGATGGCTGAAGCGGTTCCATGAAATCGTGACCAGGTCGGATTCGTTGGTGACATCCAGAAGACCGTCGTGCACCTGGTAAAGCCGGCCGAAGTGGGTCGGCAGCAACGCATCGGCGGTGGCGACGTCGCGGAAGCGATTGTGGTCTATCCACACGTGAGTTGAGTTGCGTATCGAAATGGCGTCGTACTGCGCATTCCAGTTGCCTTGCGCGCCATCGGTGGGCGACCACTGCGGGAAACAGTCGTAGGTGTCTTCGAAACTCAGATTGCGGATGATCACGTTCATCGGCTGATTGCCGCTGCTGGTGCCGGGACGGATATCCAGCCAAGCGCCGCGTAATCCCGCATCACGGGTTGCGCCGACAATCGTCGTATTGGCCGGTACACGGATCCGTACGCGCGCCTGCTGTGCGGCCACGGAAGCCAGGCGTGCACGTTCCAGTGGGCCGCTGGGGGCAATCCGGCCCCAGGTCGCCGGATCGTAGGCTGCCAAAAACGATTCCAGCGAGTACGGCGTGCCGGTTTGCGGATCTGGCCGCTGATAATCGCTGCACGTCAGCGGCTGGTTGTCGGTATCGACGTTGGCATCGATCACCCCCTCGATCAGGATGATCTTCGGCGTGGCGTCGGGAAAGGCGAGCGCGGCCACCAAGGCGTTGCGATCGCGAACGGTATGCACGCGCGCCGCGGTAGCGGCGGATCCGCCCGTCGTGCCTTGCGGCAGCGTGGAAGTAGGTAGCGAAGCCCAGCCATCACCCGCCGGCAACGTTTCGCGACTCAGGTCAGGGACGTGGCCGGCATGGACAGTCGCCGATGGCAGCGAGCATGCGGCCAGAACGACGAGAACCGAAGAATGAAAGCGACGCATGAGAAGCTCCTTCTGAACGGACGCAACGCGGATGCGTGCGGGAACGAATAGCCAAGCGGATCGCGAATCGGAGTGAGAAGGCCGTCGGCTCGTCAGCTGAAGCAGGACGAGCACCCATGGCGGGAAACCACTAGGCCCGGGCGGATTGCCCGCCCGGGCCGAACAACTTAGAACTTGTAACGCAGACCCAGCAGGTACTGGCGGCCGGTTTCGCTGTAGTCGAGCGGCAGGTGCGCGCTCGATGCCGAACGGGTCACCCACGATTCGGCAACCTCGTCCGTCAGGTTGATGCCTTCCAAGCTGACTTCCCACTGGTCGTCGATCTTCCAGCGGACCGAAGCATCGACCGTGGTGGTGCCGGTCTGGCCGTGCATACCGGTTTCGCTGAAGCCAGCTTCGGTGCCGGTCACCTGCAATAGGAAATCGTCGCGGTTGGTGACCGAAGCGCGGGCGGAGAAACGATCGCCTTCATAGAACACGGTCGCATTCCACGCATGCTTGGACAAACCCAACAAGTCTTCCTTCAGAGTCGCGGCGCCGCTTGAGTTCACATACTGCATCTGCGATTCGACGTAGGTGTAGTTCAGCTGCACACCCAAATTGCTCCACAGGCCCGGCAGGAAGGTGAACGGCTGGACGTAGGTGGCTTCGAAGCCTTTCAGTGGGCCGCCTGGCGTGTTGACCGGCACGGTGAAGACGAACTCGTCGTTGACGGTCGCACCGGTGCCCTCAAGGAGGCTGGCCGGCAAACCGCTGGATGCGTAGCTGCGTACTTCGCGGGTGTTCTGGACGAAGCTTTCGATGTCCTTGTAGAACAAGCCCAGGCCGAGCATGGCGCCTTCGTCGAAGTACCATTCGAAGCCTAGGTCGACGGTCTTGGCACGGTTCGGATCGAGATTGGGGTTGCCGCCAGTGACGGTACGTGCGCCGCCGCTGACATTGACGGTCACGCCCGGCGTCAGGAAGCCCAGATCGGGACGCGCCATCACCTTTGCCGCGCCCAAGCGGATCAGGAAGTCCGGCGTGATCTCGGCCACCAGGTTCATCGACGGCAGCGTGTCGCTGTACTCGCGGGAAACCGTGGATGCCACGGGGGCACCGCTGGTGGTGGCGATGCCGGTGGAGATCTGTTTCGTACGCACATAACGCACGCCGACGTTACCGGAGAAGGGAATCGGGCCCAGATCGAGCGAGAAGTCGCCTTGCAGATAGACGCCGCGGTCTTCTTCCTTGACGCCACGCGTATTGACGGCGCGTTCGGTGAGGGCAAACGGGCCGCTGTTGCTGTAGATGTCGAAGAAGCTGGCTACCGCATCCAGATTGGGAACAACCCAGGTGCCCGGCGAGCCAGAGATACCTTGCAGGCTGGCCAACTGGGTCATGTCGACCGGCACGATACGAGTGCCGTTGCTGAAGTTCGGCACGGCCGGCGTGGTCCCGCTCGCGGCTACGCCTTCCGTTCCGCGGCGCCACTCCTTGGTGGCGAATTCATAATCCTTGGCTTGCACGCCGCCTTTCAGACGGAAGCTGGGACTGATATTCCAGTTGAAATCCAACTGCGCCGTGTCGAAATCGTTTTTCACCAACTGCGGGCGGATGCGGATCTCGGCCAGCGTCCAGCCGGTGCCATCGGTCGGGTCAATGCCGTAGTTGATGACCGGCGAGTACGGATTGCCGCGGTAGTCGTAGCTGTAGCCGTCGACGTTCAACTTGTCCATGATGATCGTGGTCTGGATCGGGTTCTCGTGCTCTGAGCTTGAGGTGCCGATCTTTCCGGAGATCTTGAAGTTGTCGGTGAACTCGTGCTCGCCTTCCAGGCCGAGTTGCTTGAAGACGGTGCTCCATTCGTCGTGGCGGCTTTCAGAGCGAATGTCGACATCGTCGAACAGGCCATAGACCAGCGCATTGTTCTCGATCACGCCATCGCGCACGATGGTTTGCGGCTTGCCGGTGCCGCTGCGGCTGAAGGAGATCGCTTCGATGTACTTCTCGTCGCGAATCGCATCGATCTTGGAGTACAGCGCGTCCAGCGAGAATTGCGTGCGGTCGGTTGGCTTGAACTGCAATGCAGCCGTTACACCGAGACGCTGCTGGTCATGTTCCATCAGCGTGTAGCGAGGAAAGCGTGGGTGAAAAGTATCGGCCAATCGCGCTGCGGCGAATGGTGAAGCGGCATTGAATCCTCCGTTGCTCGGGCCGTTGGCCCAGCGCCCGCTGCCGGTACCTTCCTCCAGCGTGCGCCGATCCGAGTACGCCACCGACAACAAGGCGCCGAACTTGCCATCGGCCCAGGTGTTGGAAACCAGAGCCGCCAGGCGCGGATCGGCTTTCTCGGACATTTCGCCGTAGCTGGCCTGGGTACTGGCCGCGAGAGTGAAGCCGTCGTAGTCGAACGGACGTGCCGTACGCAGGTCGACGGTGGCGCCCAGTGAGCCTTCCTCGAGTTCGGCGGATGCGGTCTTGCGAACGATCAGCTGCGAGAACAAATCCGATGCGAAAACGTTGAAGTCGAAGGATCGGTTGCGATTGGAACCACCCGACTGGTCCGAAGAGCCGACCGTGGTCAGCGCCTCCATGCCATTGATGCGCACGCGAGTGAAATTCGGCGGCAAACCGCGTACGGAAATATTGCGACCTTCGCCAGCGTCGCGCGTGATCACCACGCCGGGAATACGCTGCAGCGATTCGGCCAGGTTGAGGTCCGGAAACTTGCCGATATCCTCGGCGACGATCGCATCGACTACCCCCGCTTCGCCACGCTTGATATCCAGGGCCTTTTCCACGCTGGCGCGGTAGCCGGTGACGCTGATGGTGTCCAGCGTGTCGACGGCCGGCGGCGCCTCGGTGGTGCCGGTAGCGGGCGCCTGGCTGGTTTCCTGGGCCGATGCATTGACGCTCATCTGCAGCGCCAATCCAATGGAAAGGGCGAGCAAGGTAACCGGTGTCTTCCGGCGAGTGTTGCGAGTTGACATGTCTTCCCCTCCTCAAGGGACCATGGCCGCTTAAAACGGCTGTTTTTGAATGCGTAAATCGAGTTTCAATCACCTTTTGCAGGTCGCCTAGCGATAGAATGACACCGCTGGTCAAACGAAACGCTAACAGAGTGTGCAGTGCAGCAACAACTATTCCTTGGGTGGCCGTATCGTGTCCCCAGGACAACAGAGGCGCGGCCGCCGCTATTGCCATTGCCAGTGTGGTGTCCCGCAAATAGCTTGCCTATGCGGCGCTGTGGATTGGCCCCCCGAGCCAAGGCGCAGGAGAAGGCATAGCGGCACCATGGGGACGACGAAGACGGATCGGTTGAGGTGCAACAGGACCGGGGCCAGGATCAGTCAAATAGGCGAGTATTTGTGGGGCACACACTAGGATTACGGGAGCGGAGTTATGTCGGGAAAGGTCGTTTGTTTCGGAGAATTGTTGTTACGCCTGGCACCCCCGGGTCGCCAGCTGCTGCTGCAATCTCCGCTGTTGGAAGTACAAGTGGGCGGCGCGGAAGCCAATGTCGCGGTGTCGTTGGCACGTTTCGGGCATGACGCCCGCATGGTCGGCGTGGTGCCGACCAATCCGTTGGGCGAAGCCGCGCGCGGCGAACTGCGCCGGTATGGAGTGGATGCGCGTGCGGTCCAGGCACTGGACGGGCGGATGGGGCTGTACTTTCTGACACCGGGAGCCATCCAGCGTCCCAGTGAGGTGCTGTACGACCGCGCCGACTCTGCCTTCGCTCGCGCAGGCGGTGGGCGGCACGACTGGCCGGCGTTGTTGCAGGGTGCGGACTGGCTGCATGTGTCGGGCGTTACACCCGCACTGGGGCAAGCGGCGGCTCAGGGCACTTTGGAAGCCATGCGCGCAGCTCGGGCGGCGGGCGTGAGGGTGTCGTTCGACGGTAATTTCCGGCCCAAGTTGTGGGAGGCGTGGAACGGTGATGCCCCCGGCATTCTGCGCGGCATCATGGCCGAAGCCGACATCATGTTCGCCAGTCACCGCGACATCGAAGTGGTGTTGGGGCGGACTTTCGAACAAGCCACCGCGCAAGAGCGCTTCGCCGCCGGCGCCGCGGCTGCTTTCGATGCGTTCCCGCACTTGCGCCAGATGGCCGCGACCATTCGCGTACAGCGCAATGTGGACCATCACGCCATGTCCGCAATCACGGCATTGCGCGATGGGCAACTGCATACGACGCTTACCTACGAAGTGACCTCCATCGTCGACCGTATCGGCACCGGCGATGCATTCGCTGCCGGTGTATTGCACGGGGAAATCGCAGGGATGAGCGCGGCCGATGGTTTGCAATTCGGCATGGCGGCCGCGTGCCTGAAGCATTCGCTACCCGGCGACTTCAATCTTGTCGGCGTGGGCGACGTGACGGCGTTCCTGAGCGAAGGCGGATTCGACGTCAAGCGCTGATTGGCTCACCGAATGTAGGAGCGCCGTCCCGGCGCGAGCTCTTCGGCTCCGCCTCGATCTGGTGGGAAAGAGCTCGCGCCGGGACGGCGCTCCCACCGAGGTCCCCGTCGTGCGATCAAGTTGCAGCGCAGCATGGCCTTGCGTAGCGGTCGCAAGGAAAAGTTTCGTCTGAATATGTCTGTGGCGACTTTTCTTTGTTTTTGCTTCGCTCACACTGCGCGCCATGAAGAGCGCGGCCCATGCGTAGCAAACTGTTCGTGCCCGGCGTGCGCCCGGAGCTGTTTCCCAAGGCGTTGGCGAGCGCAGCCGACGCCTTGTCGTTCGATCTTGAAGATTCGGTGCCGGAGGCGTTGAAGCCAGAAGCGCGCGATCAGGTGGCGGCATTCGTGCGCCGCTCCGAAGTGCGTGGGGCTGCCAAGCTGATCATCGCGCGCACCAACCCGATCGCCACGCGGCACTTTTCCGAAGACTTGGGGGCGATCGCCGTAGACGGTGTGGGGCTGATCAATCTTCCGAAGATCGAATCGGCGAACGATGTGCTCACCGCCGTTGCGGAGATCGAATGCGCGGAGGCAGCCAATCGGGTAGAAAACCCGATCGGGCTGCTGATCAATATCGAAACCCCACGCGCCTTGCGAGCGGCGGCGGAAATCGCCAGTGCACATCCACGCGTGATGGGCTTGCAGTTGGGATTGGGCGATCTGTTCGAGCCGTTCGGGCTGGCGCGCCGCGATGCGGCCAACGTGCATGCGGTCATGTTCGCCGTGCGCATGGCCGCGGCCGAGGCCGGCGTATTCGCCTGCGACGGTGCGTTCGGCGACATCCAGGACGATGAGGGCTACCGAGCCGAAGCGCAGATGGCACGGCGCCTGGGTTTCATCGGCAAGAGCTGTATCCACCCCCGTCAAGTTCCATTGGCCAATGCGGTCTTTCAGCCTAGCGAAGAAGAAATCGCAGCCGCACGGCGTATCGTCGAGGCATCGCGTGCGGCCGCTTCAGAAGGGCGGGGCGCTTTCGTCCTGGATGGACGCATGATCGACTTGCCTTTCCTCAAGCGGGCCCAGGCCGTGTTGGCAGCGGGGAACCAGACGCATGCCAAGCCACCTGCGACCGATGCCGCCGGCGGAACGAACCAAGCACCATGACCATCCGAATCTTCCTTTCTCTACCTTTTATCGTAATGCTGCACCGCGTTGCGACCAGGAACCTTGCGCGGACCGCATGACGAACTTTTTCCGAGAAGCCCGATACATTCCGACACGGTCCCAGCAGCCTGCGTCGCGCAAACATACCCGGCTCGGATACATACGCTGGCTGTTGTTGTTGCTATGGCTTTGGCTGGTCGTGCCGGCGGCCGCGCAAAACCTGTCGTCGGTGCGAACCGGAATACTGCCCGATCTTAAAACCGACATGCCCTTGACGGGTTTGGCTAACGTCGACGGTGTGCCGGTGGCGCTGATCGGAACGCAAGCATGGCTTCTCGTCGGACAATCCTGGCAGCCCGCCGCTTGGCAACCTGACCAGGCCAGCCTGGCGGACCAAGCGATAAAGGGCATCAGCGGCGATAACCGACACGCCTACTTGCTGCTTGGAAACGCGACGGACGATGCGGTGCGATCCGTCAAGCGCCTGCAGGTAGCGGGTGGATCGGTGAAGACGACCGATTTGCCGGCGCTGCCTTCGCCGCTGACGCTAGTCCGCATGACAACGCTGGGAGACGTTGCATATCTGGCGGGACGAGATACGGACGGGCATCCACGGCTGCTCCGTCTCGAAGCCGCGCCGTCGGGTAATGCTTGGGCTGTGGCTCCTCTGTGGCCGGATGGTGGCGCGGCAAGCACATTGGTAGCCCAGAAAGGCAGCCTGTTCGCAACCGTGCCGGATTCCCAGCCGCAAGGCGGCAAAGCACAAGGCGAACGGCTGTGGCGTTGGTCGGCAAGCGATGGCTGGCAAAGCCAAGCCCCCGTGCCCGGGCAGGTGATGGCGGGTTCGGCGCGCGCCATCGGCCAGGCGCACGTGCTGTACATGGTGAAGAAGGGAGCGGGCGCCGCACCGATGCTGATGTCGTTCCATTCCATCACCAATGCCTGGGCGGCGATGCCCGATGCGCAAACGGGCGGCGCGGCCATGGCTGCAAGCTGGGGCAATGGATTGCTATGGGCCGCGCGTAGTGACAAGCCGGGCCAAGTCGAATTTCGCTATGCCGAGTTGGAGTCGGGCAAGTATCTGTTGAAGTGGTTGGATTGGCTGGTGATCGTGGTGTACCTGGCCGCCATGGTGAGCATTGGCCTGTACTTCTACATGCGCGAAAAGCGCAATTCGACATCGGATTTCTTTGTCGGCGGCCGCTCCATTCCATTCTGGGCGGCGGGCGTGAGCCTCTATGCCACCAACACCAGTTCCATCAGTTTCATTGCGATTCCGGCGAAGGCGTTCGAAACCAACTGGCAATATCTGACCAACAACCTCATCGCCATCTTGGGGTTGATGTTCGTCGCCATCTGGATCGTGCCGCTGTTGCGCCGGCTGGATCTGATGTCGGTGTTCTCCTATCTGGAAACGCGCTTCCATCCCGCCATCCGCATGTTGGCCAGTGCGCTATGCATCCTGATGCAGATCGGCAGCCGGATGAGCGTGATCCTGTTCCTACCTTCGCTGGCCATTGCCACCATCACCGGTATCGATGTGGTGTGGAGCATCCTGATCATGGGTGTCTTCACCATCATCTACACCACGTTGGGCGGAATGAAAGCGGTGATCTGGACCGACTTCGTGCAGGTGTTCGTGATGTTCGGTGGTGCGATCTTCGCCATCGGATTCATCATCTACCACCTCAATGGCGGCATCCCGGAATTCCTGACCACCGCACTTGCCGAAGACAAGATGAAAGTGCTGGATTTCAGCTTCGATCTGACCCAGGCAACGGTGTGGGGTTTCATCTTCCTGGTGGTGTTCGACGTGGTGCTGACCTTCCCGAAGGATCAGGTGCTGATGCAGCGTGTGCTGTCGACCAAATCGGACAAGGAAGCGGGACGCTCGATCTGGATGTTCGCGGCCATCATGATTCCAGGCGGCTTCTTCTTCTACATGATCGGCACAGCGTTGTTCGTGTACTACAAGACGCACCCGGAGCGAATGAACCCGCTATTGCCTATCGACGCTACGTTCCCTTTGTTCATCGCCGCCGAGTTGCCGATGGGCGTGACCGGCCTGATCATCGCCGGCATCTTCGCCGCCGCGATGTCCACGCTGTCCAGCATCATCAACAGCGTCTCGACGCTGGCGTCGGTGGACTTCTACGAGAAGCTGGCGAAGAACCCGACCCCGAAGAAGAGCGTGCTGTTCGCCGAGATCATGGGCATCCTGGTGGGGTTGTTCGGCATCGGCATTGCATTGCTGCTATCGCGCTATGACATCCACTCGCTGTTCGACGTATCGATCGAGCTGGCAGGATTGCTGGGGGGCGGATTCGCGGGTGCCTACACGCTCGGCATGTTCACCCGACGCGCGAACTCGCCCGGCGTGGCCATCGGCATCGGCAGCAGCATCGTGCTGACCACGCTGGCATGGTCCATCGACTTGGTGCATCCGTATTTCTATCTGGCTATTTCCATCCTGCTGTGCATCGTCATTGGCTACGGCGCCAGCCTGCTGTTCCCGGCGCCGCGTCGCTCGCTGGACGGGCTGACCATCTATCGCGACCTCGGGCCGGCGGCTTAGTGTGTGGCGACGGCGCGCCGCGATATCCACTCGGCGCCGGTGATCAGAAGCGCGCCGCAGCGCGTCCGGATGGCAAACAGGCAGGCTTCTATCACATCCGACCGAAGAGCTCGCGGGCGTGCCCCGCTCCTACGGGTGGCCAGCATGCAATGGGCCAAAGGTCCTGTCGCGCGGGCTTCGGACCTCGTGTAGCCTGCCCCGCACGCCGGCAGGTTCTGTGTGGCAGGTTCCGCAAGGGTAGGGGCCTGTTCGCGATCCTGCTGCGCTTGGCAGTCGGCCCGCGTGCGGTGCTCGCAATGCTCGCGTATCCCCATACGCTGCGCTTGTTCCGCTCCGCCAACAGCCGCCTGCCTTCGCTTGCGACGGATCGTGAACTGGCTCTAAGGAAGTAACGTGGATACCCAGTTTCTGAATACCTTCGTCACTGTCGTCGATCGCGGATCGATGGCGGCGGCGGCGCGCCTGCTGAACATCACCCCCGCCGCCGTGGCGCAACAGATACGCACGCTGGAGCGGGAATTGGGCGTGGCGTTGATCGCCAGGGTAGGACGCACCGTCAGCGTGACCGAGGAAGGCGACCGCATCCTGCAGCGCGCCCGCGATCTGCTGCGCGATGTCGCCGACATGCGCAGCGTGGCCAACGACAGTTCGGTATCCGGCGAGCTGCGCCTGGGCGCTTGTCCGACCGCGTTGGCCGGCATGCTTCCCGACATCTTGGCGCGGATGGTGGATAAGTTTCCGCAGATCAACGTCTTCATCAAGCCGGGCTACTCGGCGGATCTGTACCGCGCGGTCGAATCCGGCGAACTGGATGCGGCCATCGTGCTGCAGGCGCCTTTCCCGCTGCCCAAGACCTGCGATTGGCAGTTGCTGCGCGAAGAACCGCTAGTGGTACTGGCGCCGGAAAGCATGGCGCACCGCGACCCGCATGAGCTGCTGGCCAATGAGCCGTTGATCCGCTACGACCGCTATCAATGGGGTGGGCGGCAGGCGGACGAGTATTTGCGCAAGGTGGGCATCGTGCCGCACGAGCGCTTCGAGTTGAATGCTTTGAACGCCATCGCGGTGATGGTCGACCGCGGTTTGGGCGTATCGCTGGTACCGGACTGGGCGCAGCCCTGGCCCGAAGGCCTGCGCCTGGTGCGCCTGCCGCTACCGGAGGAATGCGTACCGCGACGGATAGGCATGGTGTGGTCGCGGTCCACCGTTCGCATCCGCCTGGTGACGGTGTTGCTGCAGGAAAGCCGCGCCGCGATGCGCGAGCAGGCGAGGCGTTGACCGCCGGGAGCGGCATGGCGGTGGAATAGGGCAGGCGCCGACTCCGCCAAATAATGCTGCAGTGCAACCGTTAGCAACAAAAACTAGCCTCTGAACATAGGCGCGGCCAGTTCTTTTACTTCATGCGAATACCTAGTCTCTGCGCATCGTCGGGACACCACGCTCAAGCGTCTGGGAGGAACGCTGGGTACGCAGGCGCTTATTGCCGCCTGGATATGCGCATACGCATGCCGCACTGGTGAGACGCGCCTCAGCTATCTGCGTCTCCACAACCATCATAAAAAACACGAGACAAAGACCATGAAGCAAGTCCCCGCCGCATTCGGCGTATTCCTGCTGGCCGCCGCCGTCAGCGCCAGCGTCCATGCGCAGCAAAGCGCACCACAGGAGGATTCGTCCAAGGAGGAATCGAACTCCGAAGCGGTCGACCTCGATCATGTCGTCGTGACCGGTACCCGTGCGCCCAAGGCCGTGGACAAGATTCCCGGCGCGATCACGCTGGTCTCGAAAGAAGAGATTGCACACACCCTGCTGTTGACCGAAGACGCCACCGCCGTACTGGCCCGCACCGTGCCGGGGTACGCGGAGGCTTCGCAGGCGATGAGCAACAGTGGCGAAACGCTGCGTGGCCGCGTCGCGCTGCGCCTGTTTGATGGCGTACCGCAAGGCTCGCCGCTGCGGGACGGCAGTCGCAACGCCACCTTCACCGACATGGGTATCGTCCAGCGCGTCGAAGTCATCAACGGCCCGTCGGCATCCGAAGGCATCGGTGCCGCTGGCGGCATCATCAACTACATCTCGACGGTGCCAAGCAAGGAAGGTACCGAGTTCCGCCTCCTTACCCGCTATTCCACACAATTCAAGGACGACAGCGCTGGTTGGAAAGTCGGCTTGAACATGGCCCACAAACAGGACAACTACGATATGGTCGTCGGTCTGTCCCGGATCGAGCGCGGCATGGGCTATGACGCCGATGGCGTGCGCTTGGGCATGAATACCAGCGGCTCGCTCAACGATTCGGTGGCGGAAAACGTGTTCCTGAAGGGTGGCATCAACTTCGGCGAGAACTTGGATAAGCGCCTGCAGGCCAGCTACAGCCATTTCAAGATCGAAGGCAACGGCGGCTATATCCAGATCGACGGCTGCCGTTTCGATCCGGTGTCGTGTCCCAATCCCCGGCCCAATACCTCCGAGAAGGGGCACATTTTCGGCAGCGAAGCCGAGTTCAACGATTTCAAGCAATTCAATGTGCAGTACAGCGACGGAAATTTCTTCGGCGGTACGCTCAACATCAACGCCTACTGGGCCGACCAAGCCATGCGTTATCCGCCGGAGAACGGCAGTGATCGCCAAGACCCGCTGATTCCGCCCAATGGGCCGGATGGCACCATTTGGGACCAATCGGAAATCAATTCCGACAAAGTCGGCCTGCGTCCGTCGTGGGTGCGTTCGTCATTGTTCGGCGTGGAAGGGCTGGAACTGCGCACGGGCGTGGACTGGGTACGCGACAAGGCGGATCAGCGCCTGGCGCTGACCGATCGTGTCTGGGTGCCACCCATGGAATACACCAGCGTCGCGCCGTATGCGCAGCTCAGCTACGACATCGGCCGTTTTACCGTGAGTGGCGGCTTCCGCCGCGAAGACGGTGAGCTGAAGGTCGACGACTACACCACCACCTGGTTCCGTGACCGCCGTTTCGTCGAGGGCGGCAAACTCGAGTACAGCGAGAACCTGGTGAATCTGGGAGCTATCTGGCGGATCACCGATCAATGGTCGGCGTTTGTCGCCTATGGCGAGGGCTTCGGTCTGCCCAACGTGGGCATTCCGCTGCGCAATATCTCCTGCCCCAATGATCCCAACGACACCAAGCCCGATGGCTGCCCAGGCGATCCGCCGGCGTCGGTGGATTCCACCTTCCGCGAGCTGTCGGCGGTGGTGGTGGAGAACCGCGAGTTCGGTGTCACCTGGCGTGGCGAGAAGACGTCTTTCAGCACCTCGTACTATGTATCCGAGTCCGATTACGGCACTTCGTTCGCCATCGATCCGGCGACCAACGACTACGTGCTGTTCCGCGCGCCCACCGAAATCAAGGGGTTTGAGGCGTCTGGCGATTGGAACATCAACGATGCATGGAAGATCAGCGGCATCTACTCGCGGATTCGCGGCAAGACTGCGTTTTGGACAGAGGATCCCGCGGGCAACTACGGTGCCGGTGGCCTGAACAAGCCGATGGGCGCGCTGGACGTGAACCCCGACAAGATCGCGCTGTCGCTGCGCTGGAAATTCTCGGCCAACGGCGATGCAACACTGGGATCGACCACGCTGTTGTCGCGTGATCTGAGTGGCAGCGACCATCGGGCGTACGACGATCGTACGTTCACCTACGAGGAACACACCAAGGGCTACACGCTGTACGACCTGGGCGTGAACTATCGCGTGGACAAGGTTGGCCGTTTCTCATTGGGCGTGGAGAACCTATTCAACAAGCAGTACATCCTGAGCTGGTCACAAGTGCCGGGCTTCCGCAACTACTGGGCTGGTCGCGGCCGCATGTACTCCATCACCTATGAGTACACGTTCTGATTCTTGAGCGCGTAAAGATGGCAGGCAGCCACGCTACGCATCTCCGCTGCGCCTTCGCCTGGAGGCGCAGCGGAGGTTTCGTTCTGGGCGCGGTACTGGCGTGCTGGGTTGGGTTGTCCAACCAGGCCGTTGCGCAGCAGACAGTTTCGCCATCGCCGGGAAACGGCACAGAACGGACCGCGCCGAAAGTGGAACGGCTGCAGCGCCTGCATGATTACCTGCAGGCGGAAACCGGCCAGGATGGCTATCTGGGGGCCGTGTCGCTGATCGCCATCGGCGGAAAGATCGTGGACCTGCGCGCCTATGGCCATTCGGATCTGGCGCGTCGGCGGCCTATGCGACAGGACGATATTTTCCGGATCTATTCGATGACCAAGCCGATCACTTCGGTAGCCGCGCTGATGTTGCTGGAAGAAGGGCGGATTTCGTTGAACGATCCGATTTCCCGCTATCTGCCGGAATTCACGGCGTTACAGAGAATCTCAGGCGGCACCGCTGACGCACCCCTGCGCGCCACGCTACAGGTGCAACCCACACTGCGTCACTTGCTCACCCATACCGCCGGCTTTGCAACCGATGCGTCGCAGCATCCGGTGGCGGCACAGCTGCTTGAACGCGCCGCGGCCGAAAGCGCCGATGATCTCGCTGGATACGTTCGACGTGTCGCAAGTGCGCCGCTGGCCGAAGAGCCGGGGACGCATTTCCACTATGACGGCGTAAATACGCAGGTGCTGGCGCGGGTCGTCGAGGTGGCCAGCGGACAGTCTCTTGAGGAATTCCTGAAAACACGCATCTTCCTGCCATTGCGCATGCAAGACACCGGGTTCGAAGTGCCTGAGGAACGTCGCGGCCGAGTGGTCGACATGAGCACAATGGACGAGCAGGGCAGGCTGGTCCTCGCCGACACCGTCAGTGCGCAAACGCCCGGCGCTCGCCTGAATCGTTACGATAACGGCGCAGGCGGGCTGTATTCCACCGCGTCCGATTACTTCCGTTTCGCACAGATGCTTGCCAATGGCGGTGAGCTCGATGGCGTGCGCCTGCTATCGCGCAAGACCGTCGATTTGATGATGAGCGACCACCTGGATGACTCCGAACCGCGTTTGGCCGGGCCAGCGCCGGGTGAAGGCTTCGGCCTGGGCGGATACGTGGTGATAGATGTGACGGCGCGCGGCCGTTTGGGAACGCTGGGACAGTTCGGCTGGTCGGGGTCGGCTTCCACCTACTTCACCATCGATCGCAAGGAACGCTTGGTGGCCATACTGATGGCCCAACATCTGCCGCGTGATGGTGCCAACGAACTGCCGCGCTTGTCGGTGCGGTTCTTCAACCTCGTTAATCAGTCCCTGCCATGACCGCTTCCCGCATTCGCGAGATTTTGGTCGCCGGTTCAGCCAATCTGGATTTCGTGGTGCGCACGCCACATGTGCCGGCACCGGGAGAGACCGTGTTGGGGCGCGATTTTGCGACTTTTCCCGGCGGCAAGGGCGCCAATCAAGCGGTCGCTTGCGCCCGCGCCGGCGGCGCGCCGACGCGCATGCTGCTGGCGCTGGGCGACGATGCGTTCGCTGTGCCGTTGGAGGCTTCACTGCGTGAGGCCGATGTGGCGCTGGATATTGTCCGGTCGCCAGGCACCGCCACCGGGACGGCTTTCATCTGCCTGGCGGACGATGGCGAGAACGCCATTACCGTGGCCCCCGGCGCCAATGCTTTGCTGCGTGCCGCGAACCTGCCGGCGCTGGAAGGCATCGGCCATCTGCTACTGCAATTGGAAACACCGCTCGAAACGGTGCAGGCCTACGCCTTGAGTGCACGCGCCGCGGGCGTGCGCGTGCTGCTCAACGCAGCGCCTGCGCACGCTTTGCCGGCAGCGCTGCTGGAAGCGGTGGACGTGCTGGTGGTGAACGAGGGCGAACTCGCCGCGCTGACCGGCACTCATGATTTGGCGGAAGGCTTGTCGCGCATCCGCGTGCCTTGCCTGGTAGTGACTCTGGGCGCGCGAGGCAGTTATGCCCGGGTAGCGGACGAAGTCATTCTGCAGCCCGCTTTCGCCATCGATGCCGTGGACACCACCGCGGCAGGCGACACCTTTTGTGGCGTGCTGGCGGCTCATCTGGGGCAGGGCGCGGACTTGGCCGATGCGCTGCGCTATGCCAGCGCCGCTTCCGCTTTGGCATGCACCCGCCTGGGAGCGCAATCCAGCATTCCCACCCAGGCACAGGTCGAAGAATTCCTGCGCACCGCGCCCGCCCCTTCACCAGACGCCTACCTCGCGCTGGCCGCATACTGCGGCATGGCAGACGAACTCGGCTACGCAAACATTTGACCCAAAGAAATCCCTGATATGACCTCCCCCACGGACCCCACGCCCGATTCCGACCATCCGCCGGTAAAAACGGAATACAAGTTTTCCCACGTCACCACCGGCCGCTATCTGCCGACACCCGGCAAGGCGCCGGGATGGCCGTTTGCCGAGATCGGCCATTGGAAGATCGACGTCAACGCCACCTCGGCCGACTGGATCAGCGAGTTGCGCGACTGGCGGCGGGAACATCTCACCCGGATCGGCTACGACGACGCGAACTACCGCCGGCCGGAACTGCAATGGGCGCAGCGTAATTTCGTACATGCGCAGATGATGGTGGAGGACCGCTACTTCTACGACGCAGAGGCCGGCTGCTACACCGTGGATCGTTACCTGGACGATCTGGAGCAGCGTTTCGGTGGTCTGGACAGCGTGTTGATCTGGTACGTCTACCCGAACATCGGCATCGACGACCGCAACCAGTTCGACATGGCGCGCGATCTGCCTGGCGGCATCAAGGGCCTGCGCAGCGCAGTGAACGATTTTCACCGCCGCGGCGTCAAGGTATTCCTGCCGACGATGCCCTGGGACAACGGCACGCGCGAACAGGGCGAAACGGATTGGCACGCGGTAGCCAAGCTGGTGAAGGAAGTCGGCGCCGATGGCATCAATGGCGACACCTATAACGGCGTGCCGCGTGCGTTCTTCGATGCCTGCGATGCGCTTGGCCGGCCGGTGGTGGTGCAGCCGGAATCCACCATCAGTGCCGAAGAACACCTGATCTGGAACGTGCAGAGCTGGGGCAAGAAAGCGCCGAACGAAGTGATTCCTCCGGTGGCGAAGTTCAAGTGGCTGGAACCGCGCCACATGATCAACTACGAGAATCGCTGGGGCCGCGACCGCAACCACGACCTGCAGTACATCTTCTTCAACGGCATCG
>CBFGZY010000020.1:0-55626 GCA_965653375.1 uncultured Pseudoxanthomonas sp. | reverse complement strand
TGTTGTTTACCACCACAATCTATATGGCTACTCTCGTCGCTCCTACAGGAAAAAGCTACCCTCCCGTCTATTTCTTAAAATTCCCTAATGAGCAAACAAAGCCAGTGGATCGTCGGCGTCAACGCCGTGGCATCCGCCATCGAAAACGATGCCGAGAACGTGCGTGAAGTCCTGGTGGAAGGCGGCAGCAAGAATGCACGCCTGACCGAAATCGAAGAAAACGCGCGCCGCAAGGGTATCGAGGTACGCCGGGTGACGGGGCAGGCCTTGGACGGTGTGGGAGGTTCGGTGCGTCACCAAGGCGTGGCTGCTCGCTATGCCGCCGCCAAGACCTGGGATGAAAACGAACTGCAAGGACTGGTGGAGGCCGCCGAAGGCAAGGCACTGCTGCTGGTACTGGATGGCGTGCAGGATCCGCATAACCTGGGCGCGTGCTTGCGCAGCGCTGCCGCGGCGGGCGTCACCGCGGTGGTGATTCCCAAGGACAAGTCGGCGACGCTGAACGCCACGGTTCGCAAAACTTCCGCCGGTGCGGCGGATCGCATTCCGGTGGTATCGGTCACCAATCTTTCCCGCTGTCTGCGCGATCTGCAGCAACTGGGTGTGTGGATCTATGGCTTGGCCGGGGAGGCCGACGCGTCGCTGTATTCCATCGACCTGCGCGGAAACGTGGCGCTGGTGCTGGGTGGCGAAGCGGATGGGCTGCGCCGTTTGACGCGCGAACATTGCGATGGCCTGGTCAAGATTCCGATGCCCGGCGATATCGAAAGCCTCAACGTCTCCGTTGCCGCAGGCGTCACGCTGTTCGAAGCGGTACGGCAGCGGCAGTAGTCCAGAGACGAAGCTGCACTGTTCTTGTGGGAGCGACGTAAGTCGCGACCGGAAGCATCAACGTCGCGACTTACGTCGCTCCCACAGGGGCAGCAGTTCCGCGCGGCTAAGCCGAACTGCAGGACTCTACATGGTTTCGCTAAAGTAGTTGTTGGTAGATGGATAGATATTTCGTAGAAAAACAACAAAAGATCACCTCTTCAATGCTTGGATGATCAATCACCGCCGCACGTGTAGCCGCAATCGCAATACGAGCGGCGCTATCGAAGGGATAACCATAGACACCAGTGCTGATGGCTGGGAAGGCTAGCGTTCGTAGTCCGTGCTGCGCGGCCACTTCGATGCTTCGCCGATAGCATGAGGCCAGCAATTCCGGTTCGCCCTGATCACCGCCGTGCCAGACCGGGCCGACCGTGTGGATGACGAGCTTGGCCGGCAGACGGTAGCCGCGGGTGATCTTGGCATCGCCTGTTTTGCACCCGCCCAGCAGCCGGCATTCGGCTACGAGCTCCGGTCCTGCGGCGCGGTGGATCGCACCGTCGACGCCACCGCCACCCAGCAAGGACGAGTTGGCGGCATTGACGATGGCGTCCATCGGCAACGTGGTGATGTCGGCTTGTATGGCAAGCAGACGGGGCATGGAATGGCCTTAGGTGTTGCTTCGATATTCGCCGATGACTTCGATCGTGCCGACGATATTGTCGTTCAGCGTTTCCAATTCATCGGCAGGCACCCACCATTCTGTGTGGTCTTCGCCTCCCACTTTCTGGATCTCGTAGCGCTGCATGAATTCGCTGCGCACGCGGAATCGGGTGACGTAGCCGACGCCGCTGTCCGGGATATTCCAGCGGGTAGCGATCTCCACAGCGTATCTCTCGTTGGTGACCGGATAGAAGATCGGCTGCTCAGGCAGGCGCGGTGGCCACCGCCGATATCCGCTTTGGCGCACAAGTTCCAGTTCTTCCGGGCCTGTGGGCCGATACATGAGAACAGTGTCTTCGACGGTCGGGTTTCTCGTGCCGCTAGGCGCCGGCCACGCATTGGCGATCTTGCAGAACAGCCGCGCCGTTTGTTCGGCATCGTAAACCGCCGAGTGCGCATCCTCGGCGTTCCAATCGAACCCGGCTGCCTGGATGGCACGTGCCAGCACGGTCTGGCCATAGGCTACGCCGGCGAGCGTGACGGTATCGAACACGCTGAAGGGATGAAAAGGATTGCGTTTGTGGCCGACACGGGCAACGGCGGCGTTCAGGAAATTCAGATCGAAGTGCGCATTGTGGCCAACCAGGATCGCGCGCTGGCAGCTGTGTTTCTTGAGCGCGGCGCGAATCGGCGCGAACACGTGATCCAGCGCTTCGCGCTCCTGCTTGGCGAAACGGAAGGGATGATCCAGGCGTATGCCGGTCACTTCCAGCGACTTCGGATCGATCTCGGTGCCTGGCGCTGGATGCAGGTGCGCACTGCAGGTTTCGCCCATGACCAGCAGGCCGTTCTCATCCAGGTCGATCGGTACCGCGGCGATTTCCAGCAGCGCGTGTCGGTTCCAATCGAATCCACCGGTTTCCACGTCCACCACAACGGGCAGATAGCCGCGGAAACGGCGAGCCATCGGCGTGGGAATGGGCGTTGCGCTGGAATCGGTCATGCCGACAAGCGTAGCAGAGCGAGCGGATTCCGGCGGCTCCAGCAGTTTGCCGCAACCGGCGATTGCCGGTTGCGGTATCACCTCACGCGGCGCGTTGCCGTAGTGCGAGCGCCGACAACACCAGGCCGGTGGCGGCGACCACCAGGCCCGGTAATGGGAGCAACATCGATAGCGGAAGCCCGAAAGCGACCAGGAAAACGCCCCAGCCCGACCGATCGGCGGACGGTAGTGCGGTATTGGTGCGGCATGAGATCAGAGCATCCACGCTGAGTTTTCCTGCGCCCTGGAAGATCAACGGCAGCAACATCGTCAAATAGATCAGCGGCAATTTGTAGTTGCCGCCACCGTTGTCGGTGATCGCGTATCCCATCGCAAGTTCCGACAATCCCATCCAGTCCTGCGGCCAGTGCACGGCTGCGGTGGCGACGATGGTCAGTACGAACAGCGAGGCAGCAAAGAAGCGTGTACCGAAGCCCAACAGCAGTGCGATGCCACCGATCAGTTCGAACCAGGTCGCCAACGTCCAGCTGAAACCGGTCGGGATGCGGTCGAACGGAAACGGAAAGGCTTCCATGATGCTTGGGAACCAATTCTCGCCACGCAGCTTTTCCATTCCGGCTTCGTAGAACTCCCAAGCCAGGACCAGCCGCAATCCGAGCGGTGCCAGCCAACGGCCGATGCCTTCCAATTGTCCACGGCAGGTTGGCCAGAAATGATGTTTGCTGTTCATTGCGCACTCGTTGCTGATGCAGGAAACCTGCGTTGCAACTAAAGAGGCCTGTTGCAGCAAAAAGGATTCGCGAGCGACGCGGCTAGGGCGCGAGTGTACCCAGCAACGTACCTTCCTCGCGCATGCGTTCGAGCATCGCGGCGCCTTGCGCGATGAAATCTTCATCGGCGGGTAGGCCGGCTTCTTCGCTCAGGCGCTGCAAAGTCTGCAGCCCGGTGCGGTTGGATTCTTCAGCGAGCATGGCCAGTAGGCGGTAAACCAGTGGCGACAATTCGGCGAAGCGGATCTCCTGTTGAGCATCGCGGCGCACCAGTAGCAACGTCGGCGATTCCGGCGGCACGGTGGGTTGGTGATCGGGGCCGATGCGTGGCACCGGCCAGCGATAGGCCAGTGCCCAGGCAGTGGACGAGACGACGGGAATGCCAGCAAGCAGATCGCCGTTGACATCATGCGCGGGCGCTTGGTCGTCGGCGAGTTGCAGCGCAAGTTCGACCCATTCGTAATGCGCCAGCTCCACCAGCCACGGCGGATCCTCGCCATCACGTTCGGCACGCGATTCCAGGAAACGGATGAATTCGCGGGGGATTTCGGGAAACAGTGGCGTATGGCTACGGTGCTGCGCATAGAACGCGCGCACCAACTGCAGCCAGGTGGATTCGCCCAGGGTCGCGTGGATGACCGGAAAATTGCCTGCCAGCAGGCCGGCGATATTGTTGAAGAACAAGTCGCGATAGATCGCCAGCCGGCGTTCTTCGATGCCGGCAGGCGGTGGATACGCAGCCGGATCTCGCAGATGGCGCGATAGAGCGAATTGTTGCTGGCGTAGGAGGTCAGCCATGAGATGAGCGGCTCGCGCCTGACTGTGCCGCGGCTTGCAATGCGCGGATACGCTCGACCTCTCCCAGCAGTTCCGGCAATGGCGGGAAGTTGAAGTCGCGCTCCAGCAGCGTGGGATGCACGCCATGCAGCCGGTAGGCATGTTCCAGCAGCGACCACACGTCGGACTTGACGGGCGCGCCGTGGGTATCGACTTTCAGGTCTTCGGCTTCATCGTAATGGCCGGCGACATGATAGGAAGCGATGCGCGGCGTCGGCATGCGCGCGATAAATGTCCGTGCGTCGTAACCATGGTTGATGGCGTTGACGTACACATTGTTGACGTCCAGCAACAGATCGCAATCCGCTTCTTCCAGCACGGCGTTGACGAAATCCACTTCGTCCATCGCCTGGGCGCCTTCGATAGCAGCGTGCGCGGCGTAATAGGAGACGTTTTCCACTGCGATGCGGCGGCCCAGCATGTCCTGCACACGGCGGATGCGTGCGGCGACGTGGTGCACGGCTTCGTCGGTGAAAGGGATGGGCATCAGGTCGTAGAGATGGCCATCGTCGGCGCAGTAGCTCAGATGCTCGCTGTACACCTGGACATGGTGTTGGTCGAGGAAGCGACGAACGCGGGCCAGGAAGGTTTCATCCAGCGGCTCCACGCCACCCAGCGACAGCGACAGGCCATGGCAGGTGAGTGGATGACGTGCCGATAGTTCGGCCAGCGCGTGGCCGTACTTGCCACCGACGCCGATCCAATTCTCCGGTGCGCATTCGAGGAAATCGAATGCATCGGATGCCGCGTCCTGCAGCGCGCCCATCAGGGCGCGCCGCAGGCCGAGGCCGGCACTGGCATTGGCCAGAGACCTGGACATCGTGTTTAGACGCTGCCGCCGCACTTGCCTTCGCCGCACTTGCCTTCGGCCTTGGCTTTGTCGGCCGTGGCGCCGCCGGCGGCTTTCTTGTCGGCTCCGCACTTGCCTTCACCGCACTTGCCCTCTTTGTGGGCCTTGGCCTCGGTGGCGTCGATGAAGCCGTCCTTGTTGGTATCCATGCCGGCAAACTTTTCGGCCTTGTTCGGATGAGCAGCGTCGAACTCGGCACGCGACACCTTGCCGTCCTTGTCGGTATCGGCCTTGGCGATGCCGCACTTGCCTTCGCCACATTTGCCTTCGGCCGACTTCATGCTCGCACCGCAGCCGCCTTCTGCTTTCTTGTCGCCGCCGCAGTTTCCTTCTTTGGCTTTTTCGGTTGCCGCAGAAGCCGACAACAGGTATCCCTGGGCCATCGGCTGCATGGCGAAGGCCGCACCAGCCAAGGCGATGCCGCCAGCGAGCAGAGCGAAGGCGACGGGTTTGTGGGTTGACTTGGACATCTGTGGTTCTCCATTGGAAAGTGCGGTTGTCCGCACGGGGTGTGAAGCCAGGTTGATCTGGCCTTGATCGAAAGTGGTTATCAGGATTCCAGGTATTCGCGGGCCAACATACGGGCGCGATGCAGACGCGACTTGGTGGCCTCCGGCGTTATCTCCAGGCGGCTCGCGATCTCTTGGATCGACATTCCTTCCACGTCGCGCAACAGGATGATTTCGCGGTAGTGAATCGGAAGCGACTCGAGCGCCGCGGCGACGTCGTGGCGCAAGTCCACCGGCTCGAAATGCCTCAGCGGCTGGATATCGTCGGTGATGGCGTCGCCGGTCAACATGCGCAGCCCGCGCTTGAGCCGGTTGCACTCGCGTTTGACGATTCGGAATATCCAGGAAGCAAAGGATTCCGGCACCCGGAGATCGCCAATGCGGCGGGAAACCTGGATGAGGCATTCCTGGATGGCATCTTCCGCATCATTGACGACGCAGTGATATTCCGCATAACGGCGCAGATTCTGCCGAGAGGAGATCAATACGCGCTGCAGTGCAGCAATGTCGCCATCGCGCGCTGCAACAATATCGTCGATGTCGGTAGCTATTGCGTTATTCATTCCCTCTCCTGATAAGAGCATGGCGCGTCTGCGCCGTGCCTGCCAGTACCAAAGAGAGGGTGGGTAGGCGAAAGGATTCGCCGTTACCGGGGCCGGTTATTCAGTATTCACCCTGGGGTGTCACACATCACCGGCTGGAACGCCAGGGATAGAGCAATTTCTGGGTACCGGGGAGTCAGGTCAGATCATACCGGTCGTGCTGGTTTCGTCCCGTTTGTCGCGGGGCGGCAGCGGTTGGTCACCATGGACCAAGAACCAGACATTTTCGGCGATGTTGGTCGCATGGTCGCCGATTCGTTCCAGATTCTTGGCCATGAACAGCAGGTGCGTGCAAGGGGTGATATTGCGCGGGTCTTCCATCATGTAGGTCAGCAACTCGCGGAACAACGCGGTGTACTGGGCATCCAGTTCCGCATCGCGCTCACGCACCTGCAGGGCGTAGGCGGCGTCGCCGTTGTGATAGGCGGAGAGCACATCGCGGACCTGGCGCGCAGCCAGCTTGCCCAGCGCCCGCAATCCCAGGATCTGCGGCATCGGCGGGGAGACATTGAGGGCGATGGAGCGCTTGGCCACATTGGCGGCGTAATCGCCGATTCGTTCGATATCCGCGGGAATCCGGAGCGCCGCCAGTATTTCGCGCAGGTCGCGCGCCAATGGGCCGCGCAGAGCCAACTGCATGACGTCATGGCTGATCGTGCGTTCCATGCCGTCGATGGCTTCGTCGTTGGCGATGATGCGCTGTGCGGCGCGGTCGTCGCGGCGCTCCACAACATCCAGTGCCGCTTCCAATTGCGCAACGGCAGTTTCGCCCATCCGCACGATTTCGCCGGCCAGGCGGCGTTGTTCTTCGTCGTAGCTTTTAACGATGTGATCGTGCGGTTGAGTGCTCATAGGAAAATGCCGGGAATGGGGAATGGGGAGTAGGAAATGGGAAGGAGATATCGGGAGGGAATCGATTCCCGATTCTCCATTTCCGATTCCCAGCGCTTAGCCGAACCGACCGGTGATGTAGTCCTCGGTCTGCTGCTTGCTGGGCTTGGAGAAGATGGTGGAGGTGGCATCGTGTTCGATCAGTTCGCCCAGATACATGAAGGCGGTGTAATCGGAAACGCGTGCGGCCTGCTGCATGTTGTGGGTGACGATGGCGATGGTGTAGTCGTGCTTCAGGTCTTCGATCAGCTGTTCGATCTTGCTAGTCGAGATGGGATCCAGCGCCGAGGTCGGCTCGTCCAACAGGATCACGTCAGGACGCAATGCGATGGCGCGGGCGATGCACAGACGCTGCTGCTGGCCGCCTGAAAGGCCCAGCGCGCTCTGCTTCAACTTGTCCT
Source organism: uncultured Pseudoxanthomonas sp. (assembly GCA_965653375.1). Classification (GTDB taxonomy): domain Bacteria; phylum Pseudomonadota; class Gammaproteobacteria; order Xanthomonadales; family Xanthomonadaceae; genus Pseudoxanthomonas_A. The sequence continues at coordinate 48,290 of CBFGZY010000020.1, read as the reverse complement.
TGGCTTCTTCCCACAGCGCCGCCTGGCGCAGTGCCTGTTCGACGCGCATATCCATGTCGGCCTTGGACAGCCGCTCGTGATGGCGAATGCCGTAGGCGACGTTTTCGTAGATGGTCATGGGAAACGGCACCGGCTTCTGAAACACCATGCCGACCTTGCTGCGCAGGCGGTTCATCGGATACTTCGGGTCCAGGATGTTCTGGCCATCCAGCAACACCTGTCCGCGCGCTTCCAGCTTGGGATACAGCGCGTAGATGCGATTGAAGATGCGCAGCAGCGTCGACTTGCCGCAACCCGAAGGGCCGATCAGCGCGGTAACGCGCTTTTCCGGAATCTCCAGGTTGATGTCCTTCAGCGCTTGGTATTCGCCGTAGTAGAAGTTCAGGTCGCGTGCGGCGAGCTTGACCGGTGCCTTTTCGGCCGGCTGGATGCGCTCGGTTGTCGCGAGATTCAAGCGTGCGTCGTTCATGGCCGGGGTCCGGGCAGGGATAGGATTGGTTAGGTCATTCATGAGTGATCTTGTTCCGCAGGACGATGGCGCGGGCGAGCAGGCTGACGACCAGCACGAACATGGTCAGGATGAAGGCGCCGGCCCAGGCCAGCGTGTGCCAGTTTTCGTACGGGCTCATGGCGTACTGGAAGATAACCACCGGCACGTTTGCCATGGGCGAAAATACGTCCGTGGTCCAGTATTGATTGTTCAGGGCGGTGAACAGCAGCGGTGCGGTTTCGCCGCTGATGCGCGCCAGCGCCAGCAGGATGCCGGTGACGATGCCCGGCAGCGACGAGCGGTACAGCACCTGCACGATCACCTTCCATTGCGGCACGCCCAGCGACAGCGCCGCCTCGCGCATCTGCGAGGGCACCAGGCGAAGCATTTCGTCGGTGGTACGCACCACCACCGGCAATACGATGAAAGCCAATGCGATGGCGCCGGCCAGGGCGGAGAAGTGGCCCATCTGCGCTACCACCAGCGTGTAGACGAACAAGCCCAGCACGATGGACGGTGCCGAAAGCAGGATGTCGTTGACGAAGCGCACGGCTTCGCCGATCCAGCTTTTCTGCGAATATTCGGCCAGGAAGGTGCCGGCCAGGACGCCCACGGGAGCGCCGATGAGGATGCCCAACAGGCTCATCACCACGCTGCCGAAGAACGCATTGAGCATGCCGCCGGTGTCGCCTGGCGGCGGCGTCATCTGAGTGAACAGCGCCACGTTGAGCGAACCCACGCCTTTGCTGAGCGTGGTCCAGATGATCCATATCAGCCAGAACAACCCGAAGATGGTGGCCATGATGGCCAGTACCTGGGCCGCGATATTTTTTGCGCGGCGAATGCCGTAAAGCGAAGCGCTCATCAGTTGCCCTCCCGCTTGGACAGTTGGCGCAACATCAGGCGTGCGATCGCCAGCACCACGAAGGTCACCAGGAACAGCACGAAGCCCAAGGCGATCAACGAAGACAGATACATCGGCGAATCCGCTTCGGCGAATTCATTGGCGATCGTGGCGGCAATCGAGTTGCCCGGTTCCAGCAACGACATGGTCAGGCTGTGCGCATTGCCCAGCACGAAGGTCACCGCCATGGTTTCGCCCAGTGCGCGGCCCAGGCCCAGGAAGATGCCGCCGATCACCGCCGAGCGGGTGTAGGGCAGCACGACATCCCAGACCACTTCCCAGCGGGTGGAACCCAAGGCGTAGGCGGATTCCTTCAAGCGGCCCGGCACAGTCAGGAAGACTTCGCGCATCACCGATGAGATGAAGGGAATGACCATGATCGCCAGCACCAGGCCGGCGGTGCCCATGCCCAGGCCCAGCGGCGGGCCGGCGAAAAAAGTGCCTACCAGCGGCAGCTGGCCCATGTTCTCGTCGACCCACGGATAAACGTGTTCGGCCAGGAAGGGCACCAGCACGAACAGACCCCACATGCCGTAGATGATCGAGGGAATACCCGCCAGCAGCTCGATCGCCGAGCCGATCGGCCCGCGCAGCCACTTCGGCGAAATTTCGGTCAGGAACATCGCGATGCCGAAGCTGATGGGCACGGCGATCAGCATGGCGATGAAGGCAGTGACCAACGTGCCGTAGATCGGCACCAGCGCGCCGAAATCCTGCAGCACCGGATCCCAGGCATCGCGCCACAGGAATTCCAGGCCGAATTTCTGGAAAGCGGCGCGGCCGCCCCACAGCATGGAGAAAGCAGCCGCGGCCAGCGACAGCAGCACCAGCAGGCCGGCACCGGTCACCAGCCAGCGGAAGCCGTTGTCGGCGCGGGTGTCCTTGGTATCGCGGTCGGAGATTTTCGCTACCGGGAGTGTTGCGGCATTCATCGTAGGGCCAATGACCGATTCGTGAGAGAAGCCGACCCGTGTGTCGCAGCGCGCATGGGCCGAGGAATGCGTGAGCGCCGGCGATCATGATCGCCGGCGCTCCATTTCATGACGATTACAGTTTGAACTCGGAAGCCCAATAGGCTTCGACTTGGTCGACGAGAGGTTTGGGCAACGGCACGAAGTGCAACTCGTTGGCCTGCGGTTGGCCATTCTCCAACGCCCATTTGAAGAAATTCAGTGCATCCTTCGAGCGCTTGGCGTCCTTCGGTTGCTTGTACATCAGGATGAAGTTGGTCGCCGCGACAGGCCAGGCATCGGCGCCGGAGGCGTTGGTGATGATCAGGCTGAAATCCTTGGCGTTGGCCCAATCCGCTGTCGCGGCCGCGGCCTGGAAGCTGGCGGCGCTGGGCTGCACCCAATTGCCGGCGGCGTTCTGCATGCTGGTGTACGACATGCCGTTCTGAGTGGCGTACGCGAGTTCGACGTAGCCGATCGAGCCCTTGATCTGTTTGACGTAAGCGGCGACACCTTCATTGCCTTTTCCGCCCACGCCGGCAGGCCAGTTGACCGACGTGCCTTCGCCGACTTTGGTTTTCCATTCCGGGCTGACCTTGGCCAGGTAGTTGACGAAGTTGAAGGTAGTGCCCGAGCCGTCGGAGCGGTGCACGACGGTGATCTTGCTGTCCGGCAGCGCCACGCCCGGGTTGACTGCGGCGATCGCGGGGTCGTTCCACTTGGCGACTTTGCCCAGGAAGATGTCGGCGACCAAAGGACCGGTCAGGCGCAGTTTGCCGGCTTCAACGCCTGCCAGGTTGACCACCGGAACGACACCGCCGATCGCGGATGGGAATTGGCCCAGGCCGGCTTGGGCGAGCTCCTCCGGGGGCAGCGGTTTGTCGGACGAACCGAAATCGACGGTGCCGGCCTTGATCTGCGCGATGCCGCCGCCGGAACCGATGGATTGATAGTTGATCTTGGCGCCGGTGGTCTTGTTGTAATCGGCCGACCAGCGCGACAGCAGCGGATAAATGAAAGTGGCGCCGGCGCCGGTGATCTCAGCGGTGACGCGCTCGCCAGTGGCCGGAGCGGTGGCAGCGGTCGTGTCTTTACCAGGAAGGGGGGCATCGGTACCTGGCTTGCAGCCGGCTACGAAGGCAGCTGCGGCGATGGCAAGCAGGGCGATACGGACCGGTTTGGCGGCTGACATGGCGGTTTCCACGGGAATGGATTTGGATGCCGCTATGAAATGATGTTTTTGTTACAGCGTCATGACAGCGGCCCAGACAGTGACGGCGGTCGCGTCCGTTCAGTAGGGTGAACGGCGGAATTGTTGTGTCGAGAACGCCACGCGCATAAAAAAAGCGGGCCAGAAGGCCCGCCTTGGAGCAACAAAGAGTAAGGAACCCGCCCTTGCGGAGGGAGGGTGCGCAGACGGGTTCCCTGTAACTCAGTACTTCAGGCTTTGCGACCAGTAGGTGTCGATCTGCTTGACCAGCGCGTCCGGCAGCGGCACGTAATCCAGCGCCTTGGCCTGGGCGTCGCCGTTGGCGTACACCCACTTGAAGAATTCCTTGGCGGCCTTGGCGCCTTCCGGGTTCTTCGGCTGCTTGCTGACCAGGATGAAGTTGGTGGCGGTGATCGGCCAGGATTTGTCGCCCGGTGCATTGGTCATGACCAGGTAGAAGTCCTTGGCGGTGCCCCATTCGGCACTGGCAGCCGCGGCGGCGAAAGTCTCGTCGCTGGGCAGCACGTAGTTGCCGGCAGCGTTCTTCAAGCGTGCGTAGGCCATCTTGTTCTGCAGCGCGGTGGACAGTTCGACGTAGCCGATGCTGCCCTTGATCTGCTTGACGTAAGCCGCGACGCCTTCGTTGCCCTTGCCGCCGATACCGGTCGGCCATTGCACGGAAGTACCTTCACCCACCTTGGTCTTCCACTCCGGATTGACCTTGGACAGGTAGTTGACGAAGTTGAAAGTGGTGCCCGAACCATCGGAGCGGTGCACGACGGTGATCTTCTGGTCAGGCAGCTGCACGCCACCGTTCAGGGCGACGATGGCCGGATCGTTCCACTTCTTGATCTTGCCCAGGAAGATGTCGGCCAGCACCGAGCCCTCCAGCTTCAACGCACCCGAAGCCACGCCCGGTACGTTGATCACCGGCACCACGCCACCGATCACCGACGGAAATTGGGCCAGGTTGAACTTGGACAGCTCTTCCGGCTTCATCGGCGCATCGGAGGAACCGAAATCGACCGTGGCGGCCTTGATCTGGGCGATGCCACCACCGGAACCGATGGACTGGTAGTTCACCTTCTTGCCGGTGGCAGCGGAATAGTCCGCCGACCACTTGGACATCACCGGGTAAACGAACGAAGCGCCGGCGCCGGTCACGTCGGCGGCCGCAGCGTTGGCGGAGAACGCCGCAGTAATGGCAAGCACGGCCACGCGGGTTTTGAGCGAGTTGAACACGGGAAGCTCCTAATGAAAGGTGAGACAGACAGGTGAGCTCGATGCCGACATTGCACGACATTTTCGTGACAGCGGCATGTCGAGTTTGTGACGACAAAATGACAGCAACGACGACAACTGATATTCCCGGAAGACGAAACGCGGCCTAAGCCGCGCTTCGTTTCGCTACGTACGAGTTGCTGTTGCTTACCAGTAGAACTGGGCGCGGGCTTCGATAACGTTCGGGTCGTCGTTCAGTACGCCCTTTTCCTGCTTCACGGCCACGTAGTTCAGCATGAACTTGAAGTTGGAGCGCCAGTACCAGTTGACGCCAGCCGTCCAGCTGTCCATCTCGCCGCCGACCACGGCGCCATCGGTCAGGTCGATGGTGTCGTAGCGCAGGCCGAGCTGCCACAAGCCCTTGCTGGGATCATCCGGCAAGCCGGTGGTCGGCACGCCAGCCTTGTAGCCCCAGGTTTCGCCGGTGATGTTCCACAAGCCGGATACATAGAAGCCGTCACCGCTGAAATCGTCGAAATTGCCGTAGCGCTTGACGTCGGTCTTCATGTACTCGGTCTGCAGCTTGAACGGGCCGGTGACCCACATGCCTTCGACGCCGATGACGCTGTTGCGATCGCTGGCGCGCAGACCGCTGCTGCCGGTGTCGACGAAGCGCGTGCCGACCATGTCGGCCATGGGGCGGGCGCGCAGACGGATGAAGTCGGCGTCGGTGTCCTTATCGGTGTACGAAGCGCCGAAGTGCAGGATGTTGCCGGCTTCGTTGATCGGAGCCCAGTAGCCGCGCACGGCGTAGCCGTTGCCGTGCTCGCGGTTGCGGGTCAGTTCGCGGCTGAAGTAGCTCCCGGTCAGGCCCCAGTTGGCGTCGCCGATGTTGTACTGCACACCCACGCGGCGCGGAGTGCCGAGGCTGTTGGTGATCGACGACTTGGAAATGAAGTCGTTGTTCTTGGTGCTGGACAGTTCTTCCAGCGTCGCACCCGGCTGCTTGAACTGGCCGACCTGGATGAAGTGGTTGGCGTTGTTGCCGAACTTGTACTTGACGTTGGCGTCCAGGAACTTGTCGTCCTTGGCATCGTAGCCAAGCACCCATTCGATGTTGCCCGGGCCCTTGCCTTTCAGCACCAGCTCGGCGCGGCGCAGTTCCTGCAGGTAGTCGTCGCCGTCCAGATCGGAGGCGGAGTCGGCACCGTAGTCGATACCATCGGTGTCGAACTTATAGAAATCGGCTTGCACCAGGCCTTCGAAGCTGACTTCGGAACCGCCGATCACGTCGATGGCGATCTCAGCATGGGCGGCGGGCGCCGCGATGGCGGCGAGCAGAGCAACAGCAAGAGAATGGCGGGTTAGTTTCATCGGTCAGCCCTTTGGGCGCAGGTGGAGAACGCTGCGCAGGCTAATCCGTGAAGATTGCGTTATTGTGACAACTTGTCTTATTTGTCATTTCGCGGGGCAGGATTGCGCCACCGGCGCTAAACACTGCGACCCGTCGATGCAGCGCCAGCGTTGCCAGTCCGCGGGAGCATGGAGGCCCAATCTGTCGGTTCTATGACGCCCAGATGACGGATTCGCGTATTTCGTGGAAACCAGCACTCGTTCATGCGCACAAATGCGCGGATGAATGTTCTCCTTGCGGCACTCGTCCGACCCCCAACGAGACGCCACACCAACACCGAGACTTCCGATGCCGTGGCAGGGGATCAAAGCGCTAGGCGATCGTCTTGTCGGGAAACCGGCAAATGTCGCGGATCACGCATTGCGGGCAGTCCGGCTTGCGCGCCTTGCAGACGTAGCGGCCGTGCAAGATCAACCAATGATGCGCATCCTGCTTGAACTCGTCCGGCACCACCTTCAACAGCTTGTCTTCCACCACCCGCACATCCTTCCCCGGTGCAAGGCCGGTGCGGTTGGACACGCGGAAGATATGCGTGTCCACGGCGATGGTCGGCTCACCGAATGCAGTATTTAACACCACGTTGGCGGTTTTACGCCCCACGCCGGGCAGGGCTTCCAAGGCCTCCCGCGAACGGGGCACTTCGCCGCCATGTTGTTCGACCAACATGCGACAGGCAGCGATCACGTTCTTGGCCTTTGCATTGAACAGGCCAATGGTCGAGATATAGCGCTTCAGTTCTTCTTCGCCGAGCGCAAGAATTTTTTCCGGCGTATTGGCGACGGGAAACAACCGACGGGTGGCTTTGTTGACGCCGACGTCGGTGGCTTGCGCCGAGAGGATCACCGCGACCAGCAATTCGAACGGTGTGGAATAAGCCAGTTCCGTTGTCGGCTTGGGGTTGAGTTCGGAAAGACGCGAGAACAGTTCGCGGATTTCTTCCCGTGACAGCGTCTTGCTGCGCTTGGTCTTTACCGTCATCGGCGTTCCGCAGCCTTGGCTTTGGCGCGTGCCAGGATTGCGGCAGCATTGGGCGGCAATGCAGTTTTCGCCTGTTCAACAGGCCCCGGCGGCGCCCGGCGCGCGTCACGTTCGGCCGCCCGTTGGGCAAGCCGTGCCTGACGCGCGCGATAGCGATCACGCGCTGCCCACGCGCGACTCAAGCGTTGTTGCGCTTCCAGGATTGGCGCGCACAGTGACGCATAGGTAGGGTCTTCGCGTTCGCAAGCCGCGCAGGCATGGAAACGCATCAGGCCGGCTTCGATAGCGGCATCCAAATCGTCGCTCTGCAACAGACGCAGCAAAGTTTCCGTTGATGGACCGGACTGGCAACGATGCGTAGGTATTTCGCTCATGCTGATTTATCGCGATGCGATTCTATCGTCCCGAGAAGTCCGGCTTGCGACGTTCCAGGAAGGCGCGGGTGCCTTCGCGCATGTCATCGGTGGCGAACATCAGGCCGAATTGCGCCGACTCGTACTGTAGTCCCTCTTCGATACCGCATTCGCCGCCCACGTTGATAATGTCCAGCGTGCCGCGCAGTGCCAATGGCGCGGCACTGGCCAGTTGCTCAGCCAGTTTCTGGGTCTCGGTTTCCAACTCGGTGGCGGATACCACTTTATTGACGATGCCCAGTTGCAACGCCCGTTCGGCGGTGATCGGCGCGCCAAGCAGACATAGCTCCAATGCCGCGGCACGGCCCGCCAGCCGCAACAACCGCTGGCTGCCGCCGAAACCAGGTATCAGGCCCAGGTTGATTTCGGGTTGGCCGACCTTGGCGTTATCGGCGGCGATACGTAAATGGCAGGCCATTGCCAATTCCAGCCCACCACCCAGGGCAAACCCGTTGATCATGCCAATCACGGGCTTGGGCAGAGTTTCAATGCGGCGCATCAGGCGCTGGCCGCGCAATGAGAAGTCGCGGCCTTCGGTGGGCCTGAGATCCGCCATCTCGGCGATGTCGGCACCGGCTACAAAAGCCTTCTGTCCTGCCCCCGTCAACACGACAACCCGCACTGCAGCATCGTTTGCGGCCTGCTCGAACGCCTGCGTCAGCGCTTCCAAAGTGGCGGCGTTCAAGGCGTTCAGTTTCTCTGGGCGATTGACGGTAATACGGCGGATCGCGCCTTGGTCGGAAACGGCGATAGGGGAATCGGGCATGGGAAATCTCGGTCAAGTTGTAAATATTAAGTAAAAAGGAACTCTTTCAGGCTGCCCACTGTCGTAAAGACCGGTCGTGCAGTGGCGGTTAAGCGCTTCGGCGGCTATCCTAGCGCGTCAATCCAGGCGGTAAGTCCGCCCCACACGGAGAATCGTTTGATGAAGTTGCGTTCGTTAGTGGTCGCTGTTGCGGCATTCGCCATGGCCGGCAGTGCCTTGGCTCAGGACACCACGTCCGAGAAAGGCAAGCTGAGTTACTACTTCGGCTACGACTATGGCAATAACCTCGCCGAACTGACCGGCCGTGGCGAACAGCTCGACATCAACACGGTGATCAAGGGTCTGCAGGATGCCTATGGCAAGAAGCAGCCGGCCCTGACCGCCGACCAACTGCGTCCGGCGCTGGAAGCTTTCCAGAAGCGTGAGCAGGCTCGCGCCCAGAAGGCCAAGGCCGATTACGACAAGGTCGCCGCCGAGAACAAGACCAAGAGCGATCAGTTCCTGGCCCAGAACAAGGCCAAGGCTGGCGTGCAGACGTTGCCCAGCGGCGTCCAGTACCGCGTGATCGAAGCCGGCAAGGGCGCCAAGCCGACCCAGGCCAGCACAGTCGAGTTGGAAGTCGCCGGTCCGTTCCCCTTCGGCCAGCGTCCGACCGAAGCGCGTCCGGCTCAGCAGATGAAGGACCTGAAGGTCAGCGCGGTCGAAATGGCGGCCATGCGCGAAACCCTGCTGCAGATGCCGGCCGGCTCCAAGTGGGAAATCGCCCTGCCGCCGGATAAGGCATACGGCGCCGACCCGCGCACCGGATTCCCGCCCAACCTGGCGGTCGTATTCGAAATCAAGCTAATCAGCGTCAAGTGACGCAACGGCGCGGGCGCAAAGCGCCCGCCTTTGCCGTTGCGTCATCCCCGCGCAGGCGGGGATCCAGCGCCTCGGCACTGAAGCGCAAAGCGCCCGCCTTTGCCGTTGCGTCATCCCCGTGCCAGTGCTGGTACGAAGATTCTTGCAGCTTCAACATAGTCAATCATTGCGCCGGCCTAGTGCCGGCGTAATGCTTTAGGGAAGGGGCGCGACGTTGCGCGTTGCACTCCACAGGTGTCAAAGTCCATGAATACCGCTTTCCGCGCCGTGCTCAGTCCCTGCATCGGCGTTTGCACGCTGGGAGACGACGGGCTGTGCGAAGGTTGTTTACGCACTACTGCCGAGATTGCGCGCTGGTCGCAAATGAACGATGACGAACGCCTGCGGTTGATGGAAACAGTCCTGCCGACCCGCGAATACGCGCGGGCGCCCTTCGCCGCGCAGCTTTCCGAAGGCCCCGTCTTACGGAAGGCGCTGTATCCGCTCAACGCGATGCCCATGGGCCGCGGCTGGAATCATGAAGAACTAGCCGACCTGCTGCCGCCGGGCGAGCCTGCCGAGGCGGCGGTGCTGGTTGGCTTGGTGCCGCGGCCGAATGGCACCCACGTGCTGCTGACCCGGCGTACCGACAGCTTGCGCCACCATGCCGGGCAAGTGAGTTTCCCGGGCGGACGCGTCGAGCCCAGCGATATCGACCCAGTCGCTACCGCCCTGCGCGAAAGCCAGGAAGAAATCGCCCTGACCCCAACGCAGGCCGCGCCGCTGGGTTTCCTCGATCCTTTCACGACCATCAGCGGTTTCCGGGTTACTTCGGTGGTGGCCGCGATCGACCCGACCTATGTCGCCAAACCGCAGCCGGGCGAGGTCGCGGATGTGTTCGAAGTGCCGCTGGAATACCTGATGTCGCCGGGCAATCTGCGCCAAGTGGAAATGGATTATCGCGGACGCCCACGGGTGGTGCTGGAATACGATTGGCCCGGCCAACGCATCTGGGGCGCGACAGCGGCTATTTTGTTCAACTTGCGGCAACGTCTGGAGGGTTCGCCATGAAAGGGCTCGCTACGAACTGGACCACGTTGGTGGGCGCGGCCGATCTGGCGGCCATGCTGGGCGATAGCGGCTTGCGTATCGTCGATGCGCGCTTCGCGTTGTCCGATCCGGGTGCGGGCCGGAAGGGTTATGCCGAATCGCATTTGCCTGGCGCGATCTATGCCGACCTCAACAAGGATCTTTCCGATCTGGGCAAGCGCGGCGTTGGGCGTCATCCCTTGCCGGATGACGCGGCGTTTGCCGGTCAACTGGGTGAGTGGGGTATCGGCCCCGAAAACCAGATCGTGGTCTACGACGCCGGCGACGGCAGCATGGCCGCCGCGCGCCTGTGGTGGATGTTGAAACTGTTGGGACACTCCCGCGTCGCGGTGCTGGATGGCGGCTTGGTGGCATGGCGCGAACAGGGCCTGCCGGAGACCGGCGTCGTGTCAGAGCGGGAACCGGTGCCGAGCTATCCGGCGCGCTTCGACTGGCGCCGCGTCGCCACAGCGGACGAGGTGCGTGAGCGGTTGGATGAAGACAGCGGATGGTTGTTCGACGCGCGAGCGGCGGAGCGATTCCGTGGCGAAGCAGAACCTATCGATCCGGTTGCCGGCCATGTGCCGGGCGCGCTTAATCGCCCGTATGCCGAAAATCTCCAAGGCGGACGATTCAAGTCTGCAGTGGAACTGCGAGAAGAGTTGGTTCCGATGCTGGCAGGCCGCGACCCGTCCGATACGGTTCTGATGTGCGGATCGGGCGTTACCGCTTGCCACCTGCTGCTGGCGTTCGAACATGCCGGGCTGCACGGCGCACGCGTTTACGCGGGCTCGTGGAGCGGCTGGATCAGCGATCCAACGCGCCCGATCGCGCTGGGGAGTTCCCCCCCCGATCTGTAGGAGCGCCGTTAGTCGCGATGAGGCTTCCCCCTGAAAGCCCCATCGCCACACACGTCGCTCCTACAACGGGCTGAATGGCATCGGTGCCAACCACCGTATGGCGCAGTCAGCATTCGCTGAGAAATTTCGCGCGGTGTGGAATTATCCAAGCAAGCCGCTGTTTCGCGCTGCTATTTTTTGAGTTTGGCCAGCAGTGCCTGCAATGCCGCCTGGGTATCCGGCGCGTGCCATGCATCGATGAAACGATCCAGCTGGATGAGATCGGGACTCATCGCCTCCACCAGGTCGCGGCGGGCGATGGCACGTGTCTGCAGCATGGGGTGGTGGGGAAGGCGGATCAGATCCTGCAGCCAGGCGACGGCGCGAGCAGCCACCTCGGATTGGTCCACCAGTTCGTCCACCAAGCCGATTTCCAGTGCGCGTTCGGCCGGCACCATCTCGCCGGACACCAGCAGCCGTTCGGCGCGATACGGGCCCACCACGCGGCGCAGCAACCGCTGGATGCCTTCGGGAACCACCAGGCCGACCTGGGTTTCATTGAGGCCGATGGCAAAGGGGCGCGCGGGGTCGATGCTGCGTGCCATGATGCGGTAGTCGCAGCACAGCGCCAGTACGCAACCGCCGGCCGGCGCGTGTCCGGACACGGCGGCCACCACCGGAATCCGCGATTCGGCCAGCGTGCGGGCCGCGCCAAAGAACGCCTGCCAGCCGTCCATCAGCGCGTGCCGGTCCTCGCCCAACGACATCAAGTACGGCACGTCCATGCCGGCGGAAAAAATCTTCTCGTTGCCCGACAGCACGATGCCCAGCACGCCTTCGCCCATGGCCGAGTTCAGCGCGGCAATCAGCGCCCGGCACAATTCGGTATTGAGCGCATTGACGGGCGGCCGGGCCAGCCTGATTTCCCGGATGTCGCCATGGACGACGATCTCGATAAGGTCGGTCATTTATCTTCTCCGTGTTCGCAGACAGATATCATAGGCCCATGAACCGTCATCCCGTCCGTCGCCTCCTCGCCGCCACGCTGCTGCTGGCTCCGCTGTTGCTGATTCTTCCCGCGTCTGCCCATGCCGCCGACTGTTTGCCCAAGGCCGAGCAGGGCTGGATACGGCTGCCGCCGGTAGCGATGCCGATGATGGCCGGCTTCGTGCGGATCGAAAATCCATGCGCCCAGGCAGCGGTGGTGGTTTCGGCGGAAAGCCTTTCTTTCGAAGAGGTGACCGTCCACGAAACGCGTGAAGTCGATGGCGTCAATAAAATGCGGGAATTGGCGCAGCTGCGCATCGAGCCAGGCAAAGCGGTCGAACTGAAACCCGGTGGCATGCACCTGATGCTTTATCGCCCGTATCAAGCGCTAAAGGAAGGCGAGGAAACGGTGATCGTTCTGAAGTTGCAGGACGGGCGATCGGTTCCGGTCACCTTTGCGGTTCGCAAAGCCAAGCCCTGAGGCTGGCTAACACGCACCGTTGCAGATCCTTGTAGGAGCGACGTCAGTCGCGATGAAGCTCTACCGGTAAAGCTTCATCGCGACTCACGTCGCTCCTACAGGAAACCGATCGACGGCTTTCTAAACAGAAGCAGCGCGAATCGCATCCGGCAGCGGCGCCGCGTGCCCGGTCTGGGTATCCATCCACACCACGACCACATTGCCATCCGAATACAGCACGGATTCGTCGCTCGCCGACACGATGCGATGGCCGATGGTCACGCTGGTGGTTCCCAGGCGATCCACATAAAGCTCGACCGCCACATCGTTGGGCCAGGTCAGCGGACGCTTGTAGTTGATGTTGTTGGCCGCCACCACCGGCGCGACCCGGTCGGTCATCGATACGCCCGGTACGGTCAGCATCCAACGCACACGCGCTTCTTCCAGGTAGGAAATGTACTTGGCGTTGTTGACGTGCCCCATGCTGTCCATATCGCGCCAGCGCACGCTGATCGGAACGCGTGCCAGCAGTTTGCGTGGCGGATTGGTATCGTCGACGGCAGGGCTCATCGTGCAGCCTTCTTCTTGGTGGCGGACTTCCTGGGCGGAAGTACTTCTGGTTTGGCGATGGCTGCGGGTTTGCTGGCCTTGGCCGCTTTCGACGCCGGCAACAACTTGGCGAGGAACTGACCGGTATGCGAATCAGGATGCGCGGCGATGTCCTCCGGTGTGCCGGTGGCCAGTATCCGGCCGCCGCGATGGCCGCCTTCAGGCCCCAGATCCACCACCCAGTCGGCGGTCTTGATGACGTCCAGGTTGTGTTCGATCACCACGATGGTGTTGCCGTCGTCGCGCAGCTTGTGCAGTACCGCCAGCAAGTGCTCGATGTCGTGGAAATGCAGGCCCGTGGTGGGCTCGTCCAGAATATAGAGCGTGCGGCCGGTATCCCGGCGCGACAATTCCTTGGACAGTTTGACGCGCTGCGCTTCACCGCCGGATAGCGTGGTCGCACTTTGGCCCAGCTTGATATAGCTCAGGCCGACGTCCATCAGCGTTTCCAGTTTGCGCGCGATGCTGGGCACCGGCTCGAACAGCTTAAGCGCATCCTCGACGGTCATTTCCAGTACGTCGTTGATGTTGAAACCCTTGTACAGAATCTCCAGCGTCTCGCGGTTGTAGCGTTTGCCATGGCATACATCGCAAGGCACGTACACGTCCGGCAGGAAGTGCATCTCCACCTTGATCAGGCCGTCGCCTTGGCAGGCCTCGCAGCGGCCACCGCGAACGTTGAAGCTGAAACGGCCCGGCGAATAGCCGCGTGCACGCGATTCCGGCACCTGCGCGAACAGCTCGCGCAATGGCGTGAACAGGCCGGTGTAGGTCGCCGGATTGGAACGCGGCGTACGGCCGATCGGCGACTGGTCGATATCGACCACTTTGTCGAACAGGTCCAGCCCTTTCACTTCACGGTACGGCGCCGGCTTGTGCGAAGCACCGTTGATCTCGTTGGCGGCCAGCGCATACAGCGTGTCGTTGATCAGCGTCGACTTGCCGGATCCGGACACACCGGTGATGCAGGTGAACAGTCCCGATGAGATTTCCAGATCGACGTCTTTCAAGTTGTTGCCGCTGGCGCCGCGCAGATGCAGCGACATCTTCGGGTTCGGCTTGTGCCGCACCTTCGGGATTTCGATCTGGCGCTTGCCGGACAGATACTGGCCCGTCAGCGAGCGCGGCGATTTCAGGATGTCGGCCAGTTGGCCTTCGCCCACGATCTCGCCGCCATGCACGCCGGCTCCGGGACCAATGTCCAGGATGTAGTCGGCCGCTCGGATCGCATCTTCATCGTGTTCAACCACGATCACCGTGTTGCCCAGATCGCGCAGGCGAGTCAGCGTGCCGAGCAAGCGCTCGTTGTCGCGCTGGTGCAGGCCGATGCTGGGTTCGTCCAGTACGTACATCACGCCAACCAGTCCGGCGCCGATCTGGGACGCCAAACGGATGCGCTGGGCTTCGCCGCCAGACAACGTATCGGCTTTGCGTTCCAGCGTCAGGTAATCCAGGCCCACGTCGACCAGGAAGCCCAGGCGCTCGGCGATTTCCTTGACGATCTTGGCGGCGATCTCGCCGCGCCAGCCGGGTAGCGACAGTTCGCGGAAGAATTTCAGCGCCTCGTCCACCGGCAACACCACCAGGTCGGGCAACGGACGATCGGCAACAAAGACGTTACGCGCGGCCTTGTTGAGGCGAGCGCCGCCGCAGGTCGGGCAGGGTTGCTCGCTGATGTACTTGGCCAGTTCCTCTCGCACTGCCGACGATTCGGTTTCGCGATAGCGCCGCTCCAGGTTCGGCACGATGCCTTCGAACTTGTGCTTGCGCTGGGTACGGCCGCCAGACTCGGTGAGGTAGGTGAAGGTGATGATGTCGTTGCCGCTGCCATACAGTACAGCCTGCTGCACGTTCTCCGGTAGCGACTGCCAAGGTGCGTCCACGTCGAACCGATAGTGCTTGGCCAGCGAGGCGATCAGTTGGAAGTAATAGGCATTGCGCCGGTCCCAACCGCGCACCGCCCCTGCGGATAGCGACAGTTCCGGGTGCACGACCACGCGTCCAGGATCGAAGAACTGCGCAACGCCCAGGCCGTCGCAGGTAGGGCAGGCGCCGACCGGCGAGTTGAACGAAAACAGGCGGGGTTCCAGTTCCGGCAGCGAGTAATCGCAAACCGGGCAACTGTATTTGGAAGAGAACAACAGCGGCACACTCGCCGCGCTGTCCAGCGACTGTACCGAAGCCATGCCGTCGCCGAGCTTCAATGCGGTCTCGAAACTCTCGGCCAGGCGCTGTTTGATTTCTTCGCGCGGCTTGAAGCGGTCGATGACCGCTTCGATGGTGTGCTTCTGGCGCAGCGCCAACGGCGGCACGGCATCGATCTCGTACAGCTCGCCGTCCACCCGCACGCGCACGAATCCCTGCGCGCGCAGTTGGTCGAACACCTGCGCGTGTTCGCCCTTGCGCTCGCGGATCACCGGCGCCAACAGCATGTAGCGTTGTTCGCGGCCTTCCTCGGATGCGCCCAGCGCCAATACCTGGTCAACCATCTGGCTGACGGTCTGGGCTTCCAGCGGATAACCGTGATCGGGGCAGCGCGGCAGGCCTACCCGTGCGTACAACAAGCGCAGATAGTCGTAGATCTCGGTGATGGTGCCGACCGTGGAGCGGGGGTTGTGCGAGGTCGATTTCTGTTCGATCGAAATCGCCGGCGACAGGCCCTCGATATGGTCGACGTCGGGCTTTTCCATCACCGACAGGAATTGCCGCGCATACGCCGACAGCGACTCGACGTAACGGCGTTGGCCTTCGGCATAAATGGTGTCGAACGCCAGCGACGATTTGCCGGACCCGGACAAGCCGGTGATCACGATCAGCTTGTCGCGCGGCAGATCGAGATCGATGTTCTTCAGGTTGTGCGTACGAGCGCCGCGAATGCGGATGAAATCCATAGCCATCGGGTGGGGGTCCGGAAAGCGAACAAGGAAGCGTAGCGGTCTCACGATCTGGGGGCAATTACCTGATTTACCAGCAAGTAAAAACCTGGCAGTCAGGATCGGCTGGGGAAGATCAGGGCCGAGGACATCGGTCGTGAAAGGGGCGGGTATGGCTCTTCGAGCGGCGGCGCGGCGGGCCCATCTTCAATGGCTAGCGGAGGCCTGCCTTTCGCTCCCTTTCACCTGGGAATGGCGGATTCCGGCCCCTGGTCCGGCCAAAAGCGCGGGCCTGAACAGGTTTCCCCATCCCCAATCCTGGGGTGTGTTGACCCTAACCCCATGAAAGCTCTACAATTCCGCTCCTGTCTGCCCTCGATGGCGGGCAGGGCATAAAATAACTACAGAAGAGGAAACACCCATGTACGCAGTTCTAGTCACCGGCGGTAAGCAATACCGCGTGATGAAGGGCGAAACCTTGCGCGTCGAGAAGCTCGACGTCGAGGCCGGCAACGAGATCACCTTCGACAACATCCTGATGTTGGGCGATGGCGAAGGCGTGAAGCTGGGCGACGCGCTGAAGGGCGCCACCGTCACCGCTACCGTCAAGTCGCAAGGTCGTGCCGACAAGGTCCGCATCATCAAGTTCCGTCGCCGTAAGCACCACAAGAAGCAGCAGGGGCATCGGCAGTACTACACCGAAATCGAGATCACCGGCATTGCCGGTGGCGATAGCAAGTAAGGAGAAGCAGTCATGGCACATAAAAAGGGCGTAGGCTCATCGCGCAACGGCCGCGACTCCAACCCGAAGATGCTGGGCGTCAAGGTTTACGGCGGCCAGGCCATCGATGCCGGCAACATCATCGTGCGCCAGCGCGGCACCCAGTTCCATCCGGGTCCGGGCGTCGGCCTGGGCCGCGACCACACGCTGTTTGCGCTGGTCGATGGCAAGGTCGAGTTTTCGACCAAGGGTCTGAAGAAGCGCCGCACCGTCAGTGTCGTTACCGAGGCGTAAGCCCTCCGGTTCGCGCTGAACACTGGAAAGCCCCGCTTCGGCGGGGTTTTTCGTTTCTTGAAGTGAGCGGCTAGAAGTGAGCAGTGAGCAGTAAAAGCTGCGCGCACCGTTTATCCTCTTTTCGCTCACCGCTCACCGCTCACCGGCCTTTTACCAATGAAACTCGTAGACGAAGCAGAAATCCAGGTCATCGCCGGCAACGGCGGCAATGGTTGCATCGGCTTCCGGCGGGAGAAGTTCATTCCTCTGGGTGGGCCGGACGGCGGTGATGGCGGCAACGGCGGCAACGTCTGGGTCATTGCCGACGAAAATCTCAATACGCTGGTCGATTTCCGCCACCAGAAGCAGTTCCGCGCCCAGCGTGGTGAGAACGGCATGGGTCGGCAGATGTACGGCAAGGCGGGAGACGACCTGACCATCACCGTGCCGGTGGGCACGGTCATCATCAACGTCGAGACCGACGAGGTCATCGGCGACCTGACCCGGCATGGCGACCGCCTGCTGGTGGCCAAGGGCGGCAAGGGCGGCCTGGGCAACATGCACTTCAAGAGCTCGGTGACGCGTGCGCCACGCAAGGCCACGCCCGGCGAAGAAGGCGAACAGCGACTGCTGAAATTCGAACTGAAGCTGCTGGCCGACGTGGGGCTGCTCGGCTTCCCCAATGCCGGCAAAAGCACCTTCATTCGCGCGGTATCCGCGGCGACGCCGAAGGTTGCGGATTATCCGTTCACCACGTTGTACCCGAACCTGGGCGTGGTCAGCGTGGAAGCGCACCGCAGCTTCGTGATCGCCGATATTCCCGGGCTGATCGAGGGTGCGGCTGACGGTGCGGGCTTGGGCGCGCAGTTCCTGCGCCATTTGCAGCGCACTCGTTTGCTGCTGCATCTGGTGGATATGGCGCCGGTCTCGGAAGAATTCGCCGAAAGCGGTGTGATCGCATCGCCCGCGGAGCAGGTGCGCGCCATCGAGCGCGAACTGGAGCGGCACGATCCGGAGTTGCTGTTGAAGCCGCGCTGGTTGGTGCTCAACAAGGCCGATCTGATGTTCGAGGATGAAGCGCAGGCACGTGCCCGCGAAATCATTGACGAGCTGGGTTGGAGCGGTCCCTGGTACCTGGTCTCGGCGATCTCGCGCGAAGGTACCTGGCCGATCATGCAGGACGTGATGGCATTCTTCGATCGTCAGCGCGAGGAAGCGCAAGAGGCCGCGCGGAACGATGGTTGAGGCGATGGCTGGAAAGAGCCTGTCCTCATGCCGCGCAGAGCGGAGCGCGCTTCGCGATGCTGCCAAGTCGGTAACAATCAGGCCGTCGCAACGGCAGGTGATAGCGAATAGCCGGCTTTCGGCCGTTGATGGCGCTTGTCGTACTTACACCAATGCGAAGGCAACAAAAAACCCGGCCGAAGCCGGGCTTTTTTGTTTTCCCGTCAATGCCGTATCAGGCGGCCTGCAGGGCCTTGATGCGGGCAGTCAGACGGCTCTTATGGCGAGCAGCCTTGTTCTTGTGAATCAGGCCGCGCGAGCTGAAGCGGTCCAGAATCGGCTGGGCCACGGCGAAGGCGGCTTGGGCGCCAGCGGCGTCGTTGGCGTCAAGGGCCTTGAGCACTTTCTTGACGGCGGTGCGCAGCATCGAACGCTGACCTGCGTTGCGCGCATTGCGCACGACGGTCTGCTTGGCGCGCTTCTTGGCGGACTTGATATTGGCCACGGTGGGTTCCTGAAAGCTGGGGTAGAGATGAGGTTGCGGGAAATTAGACAAAAAAGTATGGACTATTCAGGGGTTTGCGTCAACCTGGACCGGTCGGCTGCGGAGAACCCCCGATGAGCGGGCACCGTCTGCTGCGGTCGTCGGCCATTTTCAGTGCCATGACCTTCGTTTCGCGGGTTTCAGGGCTGGTCCGCGACCAGATCTACGCCATGGTTTTTGGCGCCAATGCCGCGATGGACGTGTTCTTCATCGCGTTCAGGATCCCCAATTTCCTGCGCCGGCTCTCGGCGGAGGGCTCCTTCTCCATGGCCTTCGTTCCGGTGCTGGCCGAGTACAAGGAAAAACACGGCCCGCAGGCGGTCAAGGAGTTGGTCGACCGAGTAACGGGTGCGCTGGCCGCGTCGCTGCTGGTGTTGACGGCGTTGGTGCTGATGTTCGCGCCCCAGTTGGCGCAAATGATCGCGTCGAAACTGACTGGAAAAGAGCATCAGCTGCTGACGGACCTGCTGCGTATCACTTTCCCGTACGCGCTATTCATTTCGCTTGCCTCACTGGTAGGCAGCATCCTCAACAGCTACCAGCGGTTCGCCATTCCGGCGCTCTCACCCGTGTTGCTCAACTTGGCAATGATTGCGGCCGCGCTTTGGCTGACCCCGCTGATGGGCGGCTCGGTGATCGCGCTGGGGTGGGGTGTCTTCGCGGCTGGCATCCTCCAATTGGTTTTCCAACTGCCGGCGCTGGCGCGGCTGGGGCTGCTGCCGCGGCCGCGGTTGGATTTCGCCCATGCAGGCGTGCGCAAGGTCATGAAGCTGATGGTGCCGACCTTGTTCGGATCGTCGGTGGTGCAGTTCAACCTGTTGTTCAATACCTGGGCGGCGGCATTCCTGTTGAGCGGCAGCGTCAGCTGGCTTTATTACAGCGACCGCCTGCTTGAATTCCCGCTGGGCATGTTCGGCGTGGCGATCGGGTCGGTGATCCTTCCGCATCTGTCCGGCCGTCACGCGGCGACCGATCCGGAAGGGTTCTCGAAGGGGCTGGACTGGGGCTTCCGGCTTTGCCTGTTGATCGGTATCCCGGCATGCCTGGGATTGATCCTGTGCGCGCAGCCGCTGCTGTCGACGCTGTTTCAGTACCGCAATTTCGACGAGCTCGATGTCCGCATGAGCAGTTGGAGCCTGATCGCCCAATCCACCGCGGTGCCTGCGTTCCTGCTGGTGAAGGTACTGGCGCCGGCTTTCTACGCACGCCAGGACACCCGTACGCCGGTGAAGTCGGCGGTGGTATCGGTGATCACCAACGTGGTGTGCACGGTGCTGTTCTTCGCCGGGTTGCTGTTGCTGTCGGACGCCGGCCAAGCGGCGATGGCGAAGGCGGCCGGCGATCCGCTGGACGCCCTGGCGCATATTCCAGGCGCGCATGCCTTGCTGGCCCTGGCGATCGCGATGGCCGGCTGGATGAACGCTCTGCAATTGGCGTGGTACCTGCGCCGGGCCGGCGTATACCGCAGGCAGCCGGGCTGGGGCAGGTTCCTGCGCCAGATCGGAATTGCGGCGTTCGCAATGGCGGGGGTTGTATTGCTGCTGCGAGGCTTCTGGACGGACTGGTCGGCTTGGGCCTGGTGGGAACGCGGCATCCGGCTGGCCGCATTGGTGGGGATGGGCGGTGGCGTCTATGGCGGCCTGCTCTGGCTGCAGGGCATCCGCCCGCGCGATCTGAAGGGGCATTGAGACTGGACGGGCCGGCTATACTTCGTGGGATGTGGGTATTTCGCACCGGTTCGGCCGTTTCAGGTCGCACCAAACCAACCAAGCGTCTAGGGCCTGTTAACACTTATGGAGCATGCCGGTTTTTTTTCCTTTGGTCGCTTGGTGGTGTGGCGCCGCGCCGTGCGTTGGGGGTGGCACGTTAACGCGGCCCGCCGCCGCATGGTGGCCATTGGAAAGCAACCCGAAGGGCCGGGCCTGTGGACGCGCGTGGCGGCGTCATCACTCGGTTGCGTATCGACATACGCGCCCTCGTTCTTCCTTGCCTCGCACGCCCACAGGCCCGGCGCGGCATGCTCCCTAAGTGTTAACAGGCCCTAATGAGCAGGCTGTTTCGTGACGTCGACGGCGGGCCTTTGTGTCCGCAGGGAAGCGTGGTCTGCATCGGCGCCTTCGATGGCCTTCATTCGGGTCACCGCGCGCTGGTGCGCCACACGGTTTCGCGTGCGCGGGAGCAAGCCGTCGCGGCCGTGGCGTTGACCTTCGAGCCGCTGCCTCGGGAGTTCTTCGCCAAGGACGATCCGCCGCCGCGATTGACGCTGGCGCGGGCGAAGGTGGAAGGGCTGCACGCGTTGGGCGCGGATCTGGTGGGTTTGTTGCGTTTCAGCGCCGCACTGTCGGCGATGAGCGCCGAGGATTTCGTCCGGACGGTGCTGGTGCAACGCCTGGGCGCGCGCGAAGTCTGGATCGGTCCCGAATTCCGCTTCGGCCATCGCCGCGGAGGCGACCTGGCGCTGCTGCAGCGCATGGGTGTTGAACTTGGTTTTGTCGCCGGTGAAATCGAGCCGGTGCACGTGCAAGGCGAACGCGTCTCCAGCACCCGCATCCGCGAGGCGCTGCGCGGCGGCGATTTCGCCGACGCGGCGCGATTGCTGGGCCGCCCTTATGCCATCGGCGGGCGAGTGGTGCGGGGTAAGCAATTGGGCCGCACATTGGGTTTCCCGACCGCCAATTTGCGCTATTCGAAGACTCCGGCCTTGTCCGGCATCTACGCGACCTGGGTACATGGCGTGGGCGAGCATCCGTGGCCGTCGGTATCCAGCTTCGGCACCCGTCCTACGGTGGATGGCGTGGAACCGCTGCTGGAAGCGCATCTGTTCGACTTCGATGGCGATCTGTACGGCCGCCATATCGAAGTCGAATTCGTCGCCAAGTTGCGCGACGAATTGAAATTCCCCGATCTGCCCAGCCTCACCGAGCAGATGCAACTCGACGCCGAAACCGCGCGTCGTCTCCTTTCTGCAAAAAAACAACGAGCAACGGCGTGACTCAGGACTACAAAGCCACATTGAACCTGCCTGCAACGGAATTCCCGATGCGTGGCGATCTGCCCAAACGCGAGCCGGACACGCTGGCGCGTTGGGAAGCCGATGGGCTGTATGCGCAATTGCGCGACAACGCCAAAGGCCGTCCGCTGTTCGTGCTGCACGACGGCCCGCCTTATGCCAACGGCGCGATCCACTTGGGCCATGCGGTCAACAAGATCCTCAAGGACATCATCGTCAAGTCCAAATATCTGGCCGGTTTCGACGCGCCCTATATTCCGGGCTGGGACTGCCATGGCTTGCCGATCGAAATCGCCATCGAGAAGAAATACGGCAAGGTGGGCGTCAAGTTGGACGCGGTGGAGTTCCGCCAGAAATGCCGCGAATACGCCAACGGCCAGATCGATATCCAACGCAAGGACTTCAAACGCCTGGGCGTGATCGGCGATTGGGAAAACCCCTATAAAACGCTCGATTTCCGTTTCGAAGCCAATGAGATCCGCGCGCTCGCCAAGGTCGTCGCCAACGGCCATCTGACGCGTGGCGTGAAGCCGGTGCATTGGTGCTTCGACTGCGGCTCGGCCTTGGCTGAAGCGGAGATCGAGTACCAGGACAAGGTTTCGCCTGCCGTCGACGTCGCCTATGCCGCGCGCGACAGTCAGGCGTTTGCGAAGATCTTCGGCGTGGAGCTGCCGGCGGGCGTGGCCATCGCGCTGCCGATCTGGACCACCACACCCTGGACGCTGCCGGCTTCGCTGGCGGTGTCGTTGGGCGGCGATCTGGAATATGCGTTGGTCGAAGGTCCGCCGCATGAAGGCCATCGTCGCTGGTTGATCCTGGCCGATGCACTCGCGGCGCGCGCGCTGCAACGCTACGGCATGCAGGAAGCCGTGGTGCATGCGCGCGTCAACGGCACTGCGTTGGAAAACCAGTTGCTGGCGCATCCGTTCTACTCCGAGCGCGATATTCCTGTTGTTCTTGGCGACCACGTGTCGGCCGAGGACGGCACCGGCGCTGTGCACACAGCGCCCGGCCATGGCCAGGACGACTACGTGGTAGGCAAGCAATATGGCCTGCTCGACAAATACACCGCGGCCCAGCTCAATCCAGTGGATGGCCGCGGCGTGTATCTGCCTTCGACACCGCCTGCGAATGGCACGGAACTGGCCGGCCTGCATATCTGGAAAGCCAACGACGCGATCGTCGAAGTGTTGCGCGCGAATGGCTCGCTGCTGGCGTTCGCCAAGTTCGAGCACAGCTACCCGCACTGCTGGCGCCACAAGACGCCGATCGCGTTCCGCGCCACACCGCAGTGGTTCATTTCGATGGAGCAGGCCAACCTACGCGCCGATGCGCTGAATGCAATCAAGCAGGTGGGTTGGTTCCCGCAATGGGGACAAGCCCGCATCGCTGGCATGGTGGAGGGCCGTCCGGATTGGACCATCTCCCGCCAGCGCACATGGGGCGTGCCGATCGCCTTGTTCGTGCATCGCGAAACCGGCGAACCGCACCCGCGCAGCGTGGAGCTGATGCACGCCGTCGCGGACAAAGTGGAGCAGGGCGGCGTGGATGTCTGGTACACGCTGGATACGGCCGAACTATTGGGCGCGGAAGCCGCCGACTACGACAAGATCACCGACATCCTGGATGTCTGGTTCGACTCCGGCGTCACCCACGAAGGCGTGCTGCTGGAACGCGGGCTGGGCAAGCCTGCCGATCTGTATCTGGAAGGTTCGGACCAGCATCGCGGTTGGTTCCAGTCGTCGCTGCTTACCGGCGTGGCCATCGACAAGCATGCGCCGTACAAGCAATGCCTCACCCATGGTTTCACCGTGGACGAGCACGGCCGCAAGATGTCCAAGTCGCTGGGCAACGGTATCGAGCCGCAGGACATCATGAAGAACCTGGGCGCCGACATCCTGCGCCTGTGGATCGCTTCGGCCGACTACAGCAACGAGATGTCGTTGTCGCAGGAAATCCTGAAGCGCAATGCCGACGCCTACCGCCGCCTGCGCAATACCGCGCGTTTCCTGTTGGGCAACCTGCATGGCTTCGAGCCGGCGCGCGATCTGTGTCCGCTGGAGGACATGGTGGCGCTGGACCGCTGGATCGTGCACCGCGCCTGGGAAACCCAGCAGAAGATCACCGCGGCTTATGAGCGCTACGACTTCGCCGAGATCGTGCAGGCGCTGCTGAATTTCTGCAGTGTCGACCTGGGCTCGCTGTACCTGGACGTCACCAAGGATCGTCTCTACACCATGCGCGAGGACTCGCGCGGCCGCCGCTCGGCGCAAAGTGCGATGTACCGTATCGCCGAAGCCTTCGTGCGTTGGATCGCGCCGGTACTCAGCTTTACCGCCGACGAGATGTGGGGTTATCTGCCCGGCGAACACGTCGGCAACGTGCTGTTCGCCACGTGGTACGAGGGTCTGGCGCCGATGCCGGCGAATGCCGCGTTGTCGGCGGAAGACTTCGATCAATTGCTGGCATTGCGCGAGCAGGTCGCCAAGATATTGGAGCCGATGCGCGCCAATGGTTTGATCGGCGCGGCGTTGGAAGCGGAGATCGCCATATCGGTCAATGCGGCGACAGCCGCCAAGTGGCAACCACTGGCCGAAGAGCTGCGTTTTCTCTTCATCAGCGGCGATGTCGCGGTGACGGCGGTGGATGCGGACGAAGTCTTCGTCCTGGCCGAACCGACCAAGAAGACCAAGTGCGTACGCTGCTGGCATCATCGCGCCGACGTTGGCGTGCATGCCGAGCATCCGGAACTGTGCGGCCGTTGCGTGAGCAATGTCGAAGGGCCGGGAGAAGACAGGAAGTGGTTCTAGGCTTTTTCCTTCTCCCATCGAGAGAAGGTGGCGCGAAGCGACGGATGAGCGAATGAGCTATCCGTGCCAACGTTGCCCTGTGCTCCAACGATCCATTCCCTCATCCGTCCTTCGGGGCACCTTCTCCCGGCGGGAGAAGGATTAAAAACAAAGGCCTTCATGTCGAAACATCCCAAACCCAATGCGCTGATCTGGCTGGTCTTGTCGGTCCTCGTCATTGCCGTGGACCAATGGTCGAAAGCCTGGGTGCTGCGCGAGCTGCCGGAATACACCGCGATCCCGGTGATCGAAGGTTTCTGGAACTGGTTCCGCACCTACAACACCGGCGCTGCGTTCAGCTTCCTGAGCGATGCCGGTGGTTGGCAGATCTGGTTCTTCACCGGTTTGGCGGTGGCGATCAGCGGGTTGCTGACGTTTTGGCTCTCCCGCGCTGCCCGCGGCGACTGGCGTCAGGCGCTGCCTTATTCGCTGGTTATTGGCGGGGCTTTGGGCAATGTCATCGACCGGCTGATACATGGCCACGTGATCGACTTCATCCAGTGGCATTGGCGCGATCACTACTGGCCGTCTTTCAATCTGGCCGACTCCGCGATTGTGGCCGGCGCGGTCGGTATCGCCTTGTTTGGGCTTTTCGACGGCAAGCACCGTAAGAAAGCGGGATAATGGCGTGCGAATCCCCCCGTTGAAGCACCAGCCCTGACTGGACGGTCCCTTATGAAAGTCCTGCTCGCCAATCCCCGCGGTTTCTGTGCCGGCGTCGACCGTGCCATCGAAATCGTCAAGCGTGCCATCGAGACGCTGGGGGCGCCGATCTATGTGCGCCATGAAGTGGTGCATAACCGCTTCGTGGTGGATGACCTGAAGCAGCGCGGCGCGATCTTCGTGGAAGAATTGGACGAAGTGCCGGACGGTGCCACGGTGATCTTCAGCGCGCACGGCGTGTCGCAGGCCGTGCGGAAGGAAGCGGACCGGCGTGGCCTGAAGGTCTTCGACGCCACCTGCCCACTCGTGACCAAGGTGCATTTCGAAGTGGCGCGCCATTGCCGTGCCGGTCGCGACGTGGTGCTGATCGGCCATGCCGGCCATCCGGAAGTCGAAGGCACCATGGGGCAGTGGAGTGCCGAAGGCGGCATCGGCCACATCTATCTGGTCGAAGACATCGACAAGGTCGCCTCGCTGCAGGTCAGTCAGCCGGAAAACCTGGCCTACACCACCCAGACCACGCTGTCGGTGGACGACACCATCGGCATCATCCGGGCGCTGCAGGAAAAGTTTCCGAAAATGCAGGGGCCCAAGAACGACGACATCTGCTACGCCACTCAAAACCGGCAGGATGCCGTGCGCGATCTCGCCAAGCAGTGTGATCTGGTGCTGGTGGTCGGTTCGCCGAACAGCTCCAACTCCAATCGCCTGCGCGAACTGGCCGAGCGCGATGGCGTAGAATCCTATCTGATCGACGGCGCCCACGAAATCGACCCCAGCTGGGTCGCGGGCAAGCAGCGCGTTGGCGTAACCGCAGGTGCCTCCGCCCCCGATGTGCTGATCGATGGCGTCATCCAGCGCCTGCGAGAGCTGGGCGCCAGCGGGGTCGGTGAACTGGAAGGCGAGCCGGAAGACATGGTCTTCGCGCTGCCCAAAGAGCTGCGGTTGCGGTTGGTGAGCTGATTCCACCAGCTGTTGGTAGCCCGGGTAAGGCTGCGCCCCGCGGTCGTGCCGTATCGACAGGGGACGGAGAGTTTCCGGACAGAGCTTCCCGCGGTTACCCGCCATCCAACCACTTCGCCGCGCTCACCGCCGGCCACACATTGCCCTCATGCATCCACTGGCCGGCGTCCGCCGGCTTTTTCGTTTCCGTTGATTAGAGCCGCCAGAAGCTACTCGGTCATCCGAACGGAGGCGTGGTGATAATCGACTATCGAGACGATCCGTTTTCGAAGATCGACGTGGATCTGTGCATCATCGGCGCCGGTGCGGCAGGCATCACCATCGCCCGCGAATTCCTCAATACTTCGGTGACCGTATGCGTGCTGGAAAGCGGCGGCATGCAGGCGGAAGCAACCAGCCAGATGCTGTGCGAAGGAATTTCGGTCGGGCACGCTCCCTTCAATGCTGCCTCCTGCCGTCTGCGCACTTTCGGCGGCAGTACAAATGTGTGGGGCGGTGGGTGCATTCCGTTATCCCGCCTCGATTTCGAATCCCGCCAGTGGGTACCGCATAGCGGTTGGCCGTTGGGTTATGAACAGCTGGCGCCTTTCTACTCGCGTGCGCGCTCGGTACTGAAAATAGACAGTCACGAGTTTGGCGAAGGTTCCTTTGTAACGTCGCCTGCGCGAAAGCCTCCGTCGTTCGACGACGACAAACTCGTCAATCGCAATTTCGTCATCAGTCCGGTTTACTTCGCCGAAACCTATGGCGACGAACTAAGGCGCGCATCCAATATCCAAGTATTCCTGCATGTCAACGCGCTGGAACTAGAAAGCTGCCCGGATGCGCGCAGCATTCGCCAGCTGCATGTCTCTTCGCTTCATGGACAACGCGGCGTCGTACGCGCCAAACAGTACGTGCTGGCCGGCGGTGGAATAGAAAATGCGCGGATGCTGTTGCTTTCGAATTCGGTGGCAATGGCAGGACTGGGTAACGACCATGATCTGGTGGGCCGCTACTTCATGGATCATCCCAGCGGACTGCTAGGGACGCTGACTACGGGCACTCCCGAGCGAGTGACGCGAGCGTATGACCGCACCGGCAGAAAAGGCATTGCTCCCGCCTTCCCGGAGCTTTGCTTATCCGAGCCGGTGCAGCGCCAACATCGCCTGTTGAGCGGCCGAGTTCGGCCGATTGCGGTGGAAGGTCCTATCCCACGGGGAGTAGAGTCTTTACGCAATTTCCGCAAAGCACTGAGTAAGCCCTCGCGCGATGATTCGATGGCGTTGGAAGGAAAGATCGATACCAAGACATCGAGAATGGCGGGCTACGGTGAGCCGCAACCGACGATGCGGACAATGGGTTCGCTGGCTCTGCAGCTCGGCATGGGAATGGGAGACATCGTCCGCGCAATGAGACGCAAGAAAGCCGGAAAATCGGTCGTGGAAACCGAGCGCGTCGATGTCGTGGGCTTTTTCGAACAAGCCCCTAATCCCGATAGCAGAGTAATGCTTGGACAAGAAACCGACGCACTAGGCCAGCGCAAAGCTCGCATCGACTGGCGGCTGACCTCGTTGGACTGGCACACCTATCGGACCGCCGCGATGATGTTCGGCATAGAACTGGCGCAAGCCTGCAACGGCCAATTCGAACTCCAACCTTGGCTGGCCAGCGAGCAGGACGAAAACCCGCAAGTCCAAGGAACCGCCCACCACATAGGCACCACCCGCATGGCCGAGCATCCCAACCAAGGCGTGGTCGACCTCAATTCCCGCGTGCACGGCATAAGCAATCTCTACGTCGCCGGCAGTTCGGTATTTCCCACCGGAGGCTGGGCGTTTCCTACCTTCACCTTGGTCTCCATGAGCCTGCGTTTGGCCGAGCATTTGCGGTTTTTGTTGTGATTAAGGTTCAATCTCTAAATAATCCCGTCGCTAAGTATCAGCAATCACTTGAGGCCGAAATTCAAATTCGGTGATATCACCCCGCGCGCTATCCCATGACAACTCGCAAAAAAACAGCCGAAGAGCTAATGACGGAACTGAACTCGGACCCTGATCATCTGGCCCGGGTAAAAGCGCGAGAAGAGGCACGTCAGAAGCTACTCGCTGATCGAGCAAGAGAAGCCGCTCCTGTTCTGCGGGCCCTTGCATCAGCAGGTGTTGAAGTGCGATCGATATGGGATATGAGCAGTGGTGAAAAGACCTACCCCGCTGCAATTCCTGTTCTGTTCGAAGAGCTAAAGAAGAGTTACCCGGATCACGTACGTGAAGCCATCTTGCGAGCGCTGGCAACGTCAGATGCTCGGAGTCGTTGGAATGAAATGATGGATATTTTTGAGCATAACACGGTGAACCTCTCGCCTTCGATCCGATATCTGGCAGCGCTGGCCTTGAGTGGTGCGGCTGATGACGTTGTACTAGATGACATCATTCGATTGATCAGCGACAAGCGACTGGGCTTTGATCGAGCTCCACTACTTCTTGCCTTGGTCAGATCAAAATCATCCAAGGCGAAAATGACGCTACTGGAATTGCGAAGCGACCCTGATTTAGGAAAAGAAGTTAAAAAGATGCGCCGTATGGCCCGCCTTTAAAGGTCGCGTTGTGTGCCTCGGTCACATGGCGGGCTGCTAGGCAGGGAGCAGGAGGGGCGCTTTGGGCCATATCGCAAGTGCATGGCGTGCGCGCGTAACCATGCGCTGCGGGAGTGGGGTGTGTCGGGATCGGCTTAAGGGACGTGTCCCGCTATGGAGTGGGGCGTCGGTTGGGGTACGGTAGTGCTTGATCCGCATAGGGTTAAGGGACTGATCCAGCTGTTGGGGCGACGCATACGTTATGCGACGCTCCTTGGTACGGAGAGATCATCCGGAGATGGAGAGCCGCCGCCGACCGGAACGAGAATCAGGGGGGAGAAGGTAGTGTCGAGGAAGAAAAAGCAAAAATGGGTAGTAGGTAATGTTTTCCTACTCCCGCTCAAGGATGGTGATTCATGCCTCGGCCAGGTTATTGGACGCTGAACCGAGCTTATTAAATAGCGTTGCGATAGCTTTGTTTGACTGCAAGAAGGCCTGGACAGTCGGCGACGCTTTTCCAGCGTTGTCTATCGATCTGGCTTTTTCGGCGATTTATGTGACGCGCGACTTGTTGGATTCTGGCCGATGGGTCGTGATTGACGATCAAAGTGCTGGTATTCCCGCAGAATTGATCCCATACCAAAGTTTACGGGACAGAGGCTTCATCGGCGCCAAGGTGCGTGGCTCCGCAAACGTGGAGGAGTTCGCAAACGCGTTCTATGGCTTGATGCCATGGGATGACTGGTATGTGCCGGACTACCTTGATGACTTCCTTTTATCAGCTGATAAGAAGCCTATTAATCGACTCGTGTACTCGGGTCGGCATCCGGCAAAGTAGAAATGCGGATGTTGTGCATGCGCTTCGTTGCCGAGCGCTATCCCCGGCCGGCTTCATGGAAAGGCGGCGCTTGGCGGAAAAGGTGAACAAGCCAATCATTCAGCGCTGACGTGGACGATCCGCGTTACGGCGCATGGAAGTCCTAGAGCGGGGCCGGGACTGGTGTCCCGAGTGAGCCGAAGTGGAGGGTAGGGCGGATGCACTCCATACAGGCGATACGGCCGCAACTGGCCTAGCAATCCTCGAGCAGACTACTGGCCTAGGTATCGGACAACTAGCTCCTCCCCGACGCGATGGCTTCTTACTGAGTGGTGGGCGCAGACGATGCCTCAAGCGTGCTAGAGAAGTGACGACTTGGGAGGTGTCATCAGGCCATGATTGGAGTAGATTTGCCTCATCAGGAGGGGGTGTTAAATGGATGCTACTCAGGCAGAAATTCTAAAAGAAGGGCTCTTGGGGAAGAGTGTGGATGGGTGGGCCATTACCGGCTATCTCGGATGCGGCAAGTCCGCTGTTGTAATGCGTGGAGAGAAGGATGGGGAAGTCGCCGCTATAAAGGTTTTCCATCCAGAGCTCATCGAGCGGTATGGTCGAAAAGTCCAGCTCGAGCGAATTGTCAGAGAAGCAAGTCTCGTTGGTGCATCGCATCCGCACCTAGTAAAGATACTGGGCGGAGGAGAATGCTCATCAACAAATCACTTGTTCATAGCAATGGAGTTGCTGGCATATCCCAATCTGCATGATGTGATTGAGGTCGTGCCTGTTGAGAGCACCCCTATGATCATCCAGCAGGTCGCGTCAGCTGCTCGTTTTCTGGAGGATAGAGGTCTCGCACATCGAGACATCAAGCCGGAAAATATTGCTATCAGCCAAGACTTCTCACATGTAGTTCTTCTCGATCTCGGCGTGCTGCGTCCGATAGGAAACTCCGATTTAACGGACGTTGATCAAAGGCTTTTCATTGCGACGCTTAGGTACAGTTCTCCAGAGTATTTAACTCGAAGAGAGCAAGACACATTAGAGGGCTGGCGCGCCATAACTTTCTATCAGCTGGGGGCGGTTTTGCATGACTTGCTGATGAGGCGCCCGTTGTTTCATGAGCACTCGGAGCCGTTCTCCCTGTTGGTTGAGGCCGTGATGACGGAAGCGCCGGAGATTTTTGGGCAAGATACGGTCTGCGTTGCTTTGGCCAAGCACTGCCTAGTAAAGAATCCGAACACCCGACTCCAGCTCGTTAGTTGGGAAAGATTTCAAGCACTTGTTTCGGAGGAGGATGTCTCGACAAAGGCTGCGCGTGAGCGAATTCGGGAGCGGCAGGCCTACTTTCAATCCAGTGCGTCCGAAGTAGTGGCGGGGCAGAGCCTCGAAAGCTGTAAGCCTTCGCGGAGAACGCTGGATGATGTGTGTAATAGGCTGGAGTCGCGAATCGCAGCGCTAATGAATTCTTTGCAGATTTTCCCCCTCAGAACGACTCAATCCTTCAAGGATCCGGCGGGTGGGGTTTGCTCAACGTTGGTTACCTTCGAAAAAGATGAAGCAAAGGGGATTCCTTTCAGAATTTCGGTTCTTATAAGAATGAAATTCCTTGATGACAACAATGGGGCGCCGATATATGTCGTCGATGTGTGCTCTGGTTTGTCTTTGCACGAACTGTCCGCTACCGACCTTGCCAATCTCCGGTCTGTGCACTCCGGAGAGGTTCCAGAATTTCTTGATGGGCCTGCCCTCGAAGAGGTCTTTGTCCAATCGCTAGACTTTGCGTATGAGTTTGTTGAGAAAGGCGGATCTCTCAAGGAAGAGCAAATCGTGCTTGTTGTTGAAGGGGGTGCGGCATGACGGATACTTGGTGGAAGGATGTAGATGATCTGGTGCCTGAGCAAGCCGGTCTTCTAGACATTGATGAGAATAAAAGTCTGTTAATTAGCGGCCCGCCAGGTAGCGGAAAAACGAATCTCCTCCTCCTTCGAGCTAATCAGCTATATCTTGGGGAAAAGCCGAATCTTCATATCGTTGTTTTTGGTTCGCTTCTCAAGCATTTCATCAAGATTGGCGGAGCTCAGTACAGCTTTCCTTCGGAAAAAGTAGTCACACACGCCAAACTTTTTAATGACATTCTTCGCGCCGAAGGTATGGGGGTGGACGAAGCATCCATGTCGCTGGAGGAGGCGAGAGAAGAGCGTGTAAGACGAATGCAGGATCTCGTGGATGGAGGTGGCACAGGAGTCCAGTTCGAGGCTCTTCTGCTTGATGAGGCTCAGGACTACACGCCTCAAGAAATCAATCTTATGCGAAGTCTTGCCGATGTCTTTATTGCGACAGCTGACCCGCGGCAGCGGATATATGCAGTGCAAGATTGCATGGATACGCTTACAAATTGCACTGATGAAGTCTACCCGCTGAAATATCACTTCCGGAATGGGCTTGATATATGTCGAGCAGCTGACGGTGTGCAGAAGGGTTCTGCAAACTACACTTCTCTTCTAAAGCACACCAACTACAAAGAGTCGGACTACCCATCAAAGTGCACGCCAAGGGGTGGTCTGTCTTTAGATGAGCAGGTGGGAGAGATTGCTCAACGAATAAATGATCAGAAGTTCGCATATCCCGGTGAACTAATTGGCGTACTTTGCCCTAGAAATGAAGAGCTTGACTATATTCAAAACGGGTTGGTTGGTGCGGGGCTTGGGGCGATGATTACTCGTGCGAATTCCGGCTCTTTTGATCCGGATAAGCCAGTCTGGCTATCCACGTTGACCGCTGCGAAAGGACTTGAGTTTCGCTCAGTTCACATTGCGGGCCTCGATTTTTTGTATCGCATGGGTGGCGCACAGAAGCGCCTGATATATACGGGTATTACTCGTGCAAAGACCTCTCTGACGCTCTACTGGCATAGCTCGATTCCTGGTTACTTGGAGTCGGCTTTGGCGTTTGCGAATCCTCAGAAGGGCCCAGTTAGCAAGAAGCAGATCTTTGGGAAGAAATGACTATGTGGTCAATCACCTTAAGTCGTAAAGAGCTATTTGAATTCTATCTTGGTGGCTTAAAAGGGTTTGATGCCAAAGCTACTTCCTCGACAGGATTAAGGGCGCCGCAGGGCGACTCCATCACTTTGGTGTGGGAGGATGATCCTAAGCGAGGTCTTAGTCTTCCGACTCTTGCTTTGGTGCCGGATGGTCAGGTAGTACAGGTTTTAGCGACAGTTGTTGCTGCTCCACAGGCTCCTTCGCCGCTAACTTCTCTGACTCGTTTCCTTTCCCAGAAAGACGCAAGTGTCCATTTTGACTCCGACGTCATTCCTTTGAATGAGCAATTGTTTCCGGTCTTCTGCGCACTCAGCTGTGTCGAGGCTATCGCGCATGCTAACGGGCGTGTCGGTCTTGCACAGATGACTCCAGCTCTTTGCCGGAAGACGCTATCTTTCGCATGGTGCAAGGCCCTTTCTGCTAGATCCTCACCCGAGGCAATAGCTGAACTGCCGGACCGATGGATTGGCGTTCATGCGCTTCTTAATGGTGAATCCTCGACGTCAACGCTCAAGGCCACGGTAGCTAGTCTACTTCCGCTACTGAAGCTGAGCACGGAACTCATGATCGGTGTTCGCCCGATGGGTCCGGGCGGAAGGCTTGCTTACGAGCTCCTTTGGGGCTCTCGCGCGACACAGGAAGAGGCATGGGTTCTGTTGTCGAGCAAGCTGGGCGAGGCAATCGGTATTGATACATTGCATTCTCTCAATAGAGAAGAAAGAGGGCTTCATCTCCAGCGAGCACTAAAAGTTCTTAGTTCCCATTCAGCGAAAGGTGCGCGGGACGACGGTGATTTGGTGGCAGCATGTGCTTTCTTGGCGACCCGCCTGTCGCCCGGCTCACTGGATCATTTCGATATCCTTCGATCATTGGGCAATCAGGAGTTGGTGGCTTGGTACGCGGTGTTCGCGGCGTTACAGGGTTCTAGAGAGTTTCTCTTTGCGCGTAATGCGCTCGGTTATCGGCTTCTGAAGGATCTTTTGCTGATCGAAGACAAGGTTGGGAAGCCTTTGGCCGACATTTCATTTGAAGAGCTGTCGATCATCAGGCGGGTTGGTTCCGATGTCCGATTCATGGCATCACATTCTGGAGAGTTGCGTGTGGAGTTGATCCCATACGTTTGCGGCTCTTTCACAGCTGCCGGTAGATCCGGGGAGCGGTCGGACGTTCCTCCTGCTAGTGAACAAGATTTGTTCAACAGCTCGCCG
This sequence comes from uncultured Pseudoxanthomonas sp., assembly GCA_965653375.1. Taxonomy (GTDB): domain Bacteria; phylum Pseudomonadota; class Gammaproteobacteria; order Xanthomonadales; family Xanthomonadaceae; genus Pseudoxanthomonas_A. The sequence goes on along the minus strand of CBFGZY010000020.1, from coordinate 14,377 downwards.
GCATCGCTGAAGGACCGCTTGGTTCGTCTTGCTAGAGAGTTGGACAAGATTTCGCGTGAAGTTGACGGACGGGAGGGTTATCGCAAACGGAGTAAGACGTGACGAACTAAGGGCTGGCGTACTCACTGGGGGCATGCATCCGAGGGGTACTTCCTAGCCTCAGCTCTATGAGCCTTACCGAGGAACCCCACCCACACCCCGGCTTCCCCGCGGCTTACCGTCCATTCCCCGACACCCCGCATTGACCCGGGCCGGGCTGCGCTCTAAAATTCACGGTTCCGCCGGAATAGCTCAGTTGGTAGAGCGGCGCATTCGTAATGCGTAGGTCGTAGGTTCGATTCCTATTTCCGGCACCAGGTTCAGACAAAGCCCCGCGGATGCGGGGCTTTTGTTTTGGGAGTGGTATTGGGGTCTGGGTGTCCAGTCTCTTGGGTGCCTTGTCGGGCGGACCGTTTTGGGGCCGTGGCGCGTGGTCGCGACTCACGTCGTTCCTACGAGGGGAGTGCAATCGTCCGAGGGGTTACCGCGGGTCGTCAGGGCCATGGGTGGCCGTGCTGCTCCAGGCCAGGGAGCTGTGGGCGTAGTACGCAGAATCGGTGTCCGGTGGGTGCTTCCATGACCCACCAGGTGCGTACTTGTTGGACGCGGCGTGCGCCTAGCGCTTCCAGGCGGCGTACTTCGGCTTCGACGTCGGTGGATTCGATGTCCAAGTGTACCCGGCTTGGGTGTTTCACTACCTGCAGCAGAATGTTTAGCTGGCCTTCTTCGGTAATCAGTTGCCGGTAGTGGGCATCCGCGGGATCTTCCAGGCGCCGGCAGCCGTGCCCGAGTGCCGATGCCCAGAATTCCGCGGCGTCGTCGAGGTCGGTGACCTCGCAATCGATGATGATCTGCGCAAGTCTGCTGCGATGCATGTGAAGAACCTCGAGTATTTGCGGTTCTGTTTCGGGCTCACGCTAAATCAGCTGGCATGAAAGCCGCGTGCAATGGAGACACGCGATCGTCGTCGCCTTGTTAACGTCGCCGGCATCGATTTCTTGTTGTCGGTCTGCAGCGCGCTATGAGTGTCGGCGTTTGGCTGCAAGTGGCAATGGCGACGCAGCGGTGTATCTTTGGCGCACATCGCATCGGTATCTCAGATGAGCACGTATCGACTGCAGTCCGTCTTTCAGCCGAAATCGGTGGCGATTGTCGGTGCCAGTCCGCGCGAACGTTCGGTCGGTCGCATCGTGCTGCGGAATCTGCACGAGGGTGGTTTTGCGGGACCAATCGGGCTGGTCAATCCGCGCCATCGCGAGATTGACGGGGTCAAAGCAGTGTCGCGCATCGGTGATCTGCCCTGGGTTCCCGAATTGATGGTGATCACCGCACCGGCACGAGTGCTACCGGACATCATCCGTGCTGCTGCGGACAAGGGTGCCGCCGCAGCCGTGGTGCTAACGGGAGGACTTGGCGAGGGCGCTGGCTCCATTGCAGAGCAGCTGGAAATGTTGGCCCGATCCAGAAGTATGCGGATCGTCGGACCTGGCAGCTTCGGCATCATGGCGCCGCGGGCTGCATTGAACGCCAGCATCGCGGCGCGGTGTCCGCCACCGGGCGACCTGGCGTTGATATCGCAGTCCGGTGCGATCGCGGCGGGATTGGTCGAATGGGGCCTGGCGCGTTCGATCGGGTTTTCGGCAGCGGTTTCGCTGGGTGGCTCGCTGGATGTCGACTTCGGCGATCTGCTGGATTTCTTCGCCACCGATTCGCGCACCCGCGCCATCCTTTTGTATGTCGAGTCGATCAAGGACGCACGCAAGTTCATGTCCGCCGCGCGTGCGGCTGCCCGCGCCAAACCGGTGGTGGTGGTCAAATCGGGCCGGCATGCGCCAGTGATCGGCGAGACCGTCACGCATACCTCCGCGCTGGCGCGCCCCGATGCCGTCTACGATGCGGCGTTCCGGCGTGCGGGCCTGTTGCGGGTAATGGCGTTGGACGAGTTGTTTGCGGCGGCCGAAACGCTGCATCGGCTCAGCACATTTCCCGGCCGCCGGCTGGCGATTCTTACCAATGGCGGCGGCATCGGCGCGCTGGCCGCAGATCGTCTCGTCGATCTTGGCGGTACGCTGGCGAGGTTGTCGGACGAGACGGTGAGTCGCCTCGACAATACGTTGTCGACAGCATGGTCACGTTCCAACCCTATCGATATCGTGGGCGATACCAGTAGCTCGCGTTACGCAGCGGCGCTGGAGGCGGTGCTGACCGATCCCGACAGCGATGCGGTACTGGTGGTCAACGTACCCACGGCACTTTCTTCGCCAATGGAAGCGGCGAGCGCGTTGGCGCAGGTGGCGAACGAGCGCCCGCGACACGCCGGTGGCAAACCGGTGTTCGCCGTCTGGCTGGGCGACGAAGGCGCAGTCGAGACGCTCAGTGCGGCGCGTATTCCCAGTTATCCGACGGAGGCCGATGCAGTGCGCGGCTTCATGCATCTGGTGCGCTATCGCGAGGCGCAACAGGCGTTGATGGAAACGCCGCCCAGCTTGCCCGAGGATTTCAGTGTCGATGTGGCTGCGGCGCAGATGATCGTGGCGGAGGCGCTGGCGACGGGACAGTCCTGGTTGGACCCGCAGGCGACCGTCCGTTTGCTGAAAGCCTATGGGATTCCGGTGGTGCCGGTGACGGTCGCTGCAAGTCCCGATGCTGCGGTACAAGCGGCGTCGGCGTTGCTGGCTGCCGGCGAAGCCGTAGCGGTCAAGATCCTGTCGCCGGATATCCCGCATAAATCGGATGTCGACGGTGTGCGGTTGAACCTGGTCAGCGAGGCGGCGGTGCGAGCCGCAGCCGAATCCATCCTGTCCCGCGCACGCACGCTCCGCCCGCAAGCGCGCATCGAGGGCGTGGTAGTTCAGCCGATGATGGTACGGCCCAAGGCGCGTGAACTGATCGTAGGCATCGCGGACGATCCCACCTTCGGGCCGGTGGTCGTGTTCGGGCGCGGCGGTACCGCGGTCGAAATCATCGACGACAAAGCATTGGCGCTACCGCCGCTGGATTTGCGGCTGGCGCACGAACAGATTGCCCGTACCCGCGTGTCCCGATTGCTGAAGGCCTACCGCGACATGCCTGCCGCGGACGAGCGCGCGGTGGCGCTGGTGCTGGTGAAGCTGGCGCAGTTGGCGGCGGACATCCCCGAGATTCGCGAGCTCGATATCAACCCGCTGCTGGCGGACAAGAACGGCGTGGTCGCGGTGGATGCTCGCGTTGCGATTTCCAAGCCGCACCGTTTGCACAAGGGGCGGGGCCACCCGCGTTTCGCCATTCTTCCGTATCCCAAGGAGTGGGAGCGGACGATCGTTCGCGCCGACGGCCATCCGGCATTCGTCCGTCCGGTGCGTCCTGAAGACGACGCGATGTTCCGCGAGTTCTTTTCCAAGGTGACCGAAGCCGATCTGCGCCTGCGCTTTTTCCAGGCGGTGCGGCACTTCAGCCACGAGTTCATCGCGCGATTGACGCAGATGGACTACGCCCGTTCCATCGCCTTGGTGGCGATCGACCCGGCAAGCGATGAGATGCTGGGTGCGGTGCGTCTGCACGCCGACGCCGACTACGACCGCGGCGAGTACGGCATCCTGGTGCGCTCCGATCTCAAAGGCCAGGGGATCGGCTGGCAGCTGATGCAGATCATGATCGAGTACGCGCGTTGGCTAGGGCTGCGCGTTATCGAAGGGCAGGTGCTGCGCGAGAACCGCACCATGCTGGCGATGTGCCAGCAACTCGGTTTCCGCATCGTGCCCGATCCGGACGATTCCTTGCTGGTTGATGTCGTGTTGTCGGTTCGGGAAGACCACGCGGCGGGCGATCTATAGCAGCGGGATATCTTTTTCTTCGCTGGGCAATCCGAGCTTTGCCCGACGCTCTTTCAGATATATCGGCATGGGTGGCCGCGCGATGCCTTGGTCGCGAAGCCAATGCTGGCATTTGCGTTGCCATTCGACCATCTCCGGTTTCACCGGCAGCCAGTAGATGTCATCGACGATGGGCATGCGGGTGGGATTGGCCGAGCCGGGTTGGGTCGCAGTGGTGCGCATGACGTCGGGCTGTTTCTGCAATAGCCAATAGACTTTGTCGAAGTTTCCAAACTTGGAATACCAACTGACAACCGTGTTGTAGTTGCCGGAGTCATGCAAGCCTTCGTTGATATTTGCACCGCGCTCGATCAGTAGCTGTACGTTTTGCCATTGGTTGCGCAGGAAGGCGACATGCGTCAGCGCCTCGCCGTTGGAGTTGTGGGTGTTGGGATCGCCGCCGTGATCCAGCAGCATTGCCAGATAGCGCGAGTCCGGTTCAGAGGCTGCCAATACCATTGCGTTGTTGCGCTGCTGTCCGCCGGGGCGCTTGGCGTCCACGCGGCGCGCGTTAGGGTCGGCGCCGGCTTCCAGCAGCAACTTCAGTCCGGTCAGGTTCTTGTTGAGGATGGGCCAGGCCACCAGCGGCATGGCCTGTTCGGTAAAGATGGTGTCGGGGTCGACGCCTTCCTGCCGGATAAGCCGTTGGATGGCAGCGGCATCGTTGCGATCGACGGCCTTGGCCAGCTCCAGTGCCTTGCCTTCGAAATGACGCTCGGCGGTAAAGCGCGATACGGTGCTTTCGGTGGAGGGCGCGGCCCGGCAAGCGGTGAGACTGGCTGCCACCAAGCACGCGGTAAAAAAGAAAAGAAACGAGAAGCGCGTCCGCTGCGTCGACATGGCATGCATTCCAGAAATTGGTTAACGATATGTGATGGTTTCGGCGGTTTGACAACGCTTGGCAAGGCTGGCAGGTTGGCTAGCGTTGTCGGTCGTGTCAACTCAAGGCAAGGAGTGCTGTCATGTCCACGTCTACCGTCACAGTCGAGCCGGAACTGCCTTCACAGGAACCGCGGTCGCTTGCGGAGAAGGCTCAGCAGCAGCGACAGCAGCAGGCACTGATCGCCAGTTTGCGTGAGCAATCCGACCCGCAGCTGGCCGATCAACTGGAACGCCAGTACCACGCCCGCGAGATCGCAGGACTTGCCGACGATGTCTACCGTTCGGCCGCGCACGAACCGGCTCTGCAGATCGGCTGGCGCCGCGCCAGCGAGCATCCGGAGTTGCTTCGGCAAGCAGGTGTCGATTGGAGCGACGAGCAGGTTCGCCGATATCTGCAGCCCGACGATTCCAATTTCCGCGCCGAAATCTATCTGCCGGATCCGGCCGTATTCGGTCCTAACGCGAAACCCGTGGTCGCGTACAAGGGCTCCAACGGACCGGTGATGGCGCGCGACCAGCAAGGAAATCCGGTGTTGCGCGAATCGGCTCCCGAGGATTGGCTGAACAATGGCCGCCAGGGCAGCGGCCTGGAAAGCGACTACTACAACCGCGCCATGGAGTTGGCTGCGGATTTGAACAGCAGCGCGCTGGGCAATCGTTTCGAAATCGCCGGCCACTCGCTCGGTGGCGGCCTGGCGTCGGCGGCCTCCGCTGTGACGGGCATTCCCGCCACCACCATCAATGCGGCCGGTCTGCATGCCAATACGGCGCAGCGCTATGCCGAGCGCAATGGGTTGGCGACATTCGATACGAATCAGACCGTCACCGCGTATCAGGTGAAAGGCGAAATATTGACCGACGTGCAACTCGGCGTCGGACAACTGGGCGACCTGCGGCGCATGCAGCTAGGTGCGGTCGCCAACATGGCGGCCGACATCTCGCGCCTCCCCGGTGCGCGCGAGCGAATGGAAGGCTTGATCGCGCAATCGTTTCCGCACAGCCAGCGCGCACAGCAGGATGCGCTGGGAATGATCGACTACCTGGCGGAAAATTCCGGCAATCAGATTCTCCAGCGCGTACCGACCGCCGCCGGCCAGGTGCAGCCGACGCTGCCGGCGAAGATGCGGGACGCCAGCGGCAATCTGGTCGACCGTCCCGCAGCGATGACGCTCAGCGAAGTCGGCAAGGATGGCGGGCCGCTGTTGAACGTGCTGACGGGCACGTTGGTAGGCGCACAGGCCGGCAAACAAGTAGGCCGGGTCGTCGCGGCGGGCGGGCAGCTTGGCGATATGGCGCTGGATAAAGTCGGCGACGGTTACCAACTGTCCGGCCGCGTAACCGGTCAGGTCGCCGAACTCGGCGCACAGACCGTCGGCCAAGTGGCGGGTTGGCAGGTGCGCCAGGGCGGCGAGGCGGTGGCGCAGGTTCGCCTGGGAGCCGGCTACCTCGGTGCGGCGCTGCCGATGGCGCAATGCGTCGATGCGCAGTGGCGCAATGCGACAACCAATGGACTATTGAAGGCAGTCAACCAGCTGCCGTTCGCCGAACGTGTGTTTCCGGGCATCCAGGAACGCATCGAACGCAGCGATCGGGCGACTGAAGCCTACTGCGAGGACCGGCGCCAGCAGGCGGCGCAAAGCGTCCTAGGGGCGCGTGAGGACGCCGACGGCATTCGCCGATTCGCCAACCAAGGCGCGCAGACAATCCGGCAATCCGCCGACGCTGCCGGCGCGGACATGCGTCGGATGGGCGAACAGGCAGGGCTCAAGGTCGATCTCGCCTTCGACGAAGCCGGGCGTAGCCTTCGCAATGTTACCGAGCGCGCGCCGACAGCACTCGCCGCCGGTGGCGCGGTGGTAGGCACGTTGGGCGCTGCCCAGGTGACCTACTTCAGCAATGGGCCGATGGGCCTCAACAACGCGCTTAAGACCTACACAGTGGTTACCCAAGGCGGGGCAGCAGCCTCCGAAGCCACGTTGCGCCATGGCATGACCAGTGCCGCCATCCCCAGCTTGGATGCGCGAACGATGGAACTTGAGCATCAAGCGGTGGAGCGGCTGAGGCAAGCGCGTTCCGAACAGGAGCGATTGCAGCAGCGTGCCCCGGCAGCAGAGCCGGAGCGTCGCATTCCGGCGGGCACCACCGGATACGTTCCGGCCAATTCGATCGAAAGCGGCATGCTGCTCAATCAGCCTGGCCACCCGGACTATCGGTTGTTCCAAGCGGCGGCGAGCGGCGTGCAGGCGTTGGATGCGCGCGCCAATCGGGTTTCCGACTTGCGCAGCGACCAACTTAGCGGCCATCTGGCGGTTGCGGCCAAGCGGGAAGGCATGACCGGAATCGACCATGTGGTGATGAGCCAGGACGCCAGCCGCACGTTCGCAGTGCAGGGACGTTTGGAAGACCCTTCTCATCAGCGCGCCTCGGTAGACACCCTGCAAGGTCTGAATACGCCGCTGGCGCAAAGCACGCAGCGTATTGCCGAGGTCGCCGGCCAGCAGGCGGAACAGGCGCGCAGCCAGGCCGCTCTGGCCCAACAGCAAGAAGCGGATACCCCGAATCGGGCGGCAATACGCTTCGCCTGACGGGCGACGCCGCACGCAATCCGTTCGCCAGGCGATCCTGCGAAACACTCGCGTCTCGCACGGCGCGACAGGACACCGCTATCCTGTCGGCATTCGAGTGAAGCGAAATCCAGATGGCGAAGAGCAAGACGGCTTATGTCTGCGGCGAATGCGGCGCCGATTTCAATAAATGGCAAGGCCAGTGCGGCGAATGCGGAGCATGGAACTCGCTTTCGGAGATCGTGCTGGAAGCCGCGGGCAGTGCACCTGCGGCGGCACGCCGTTCCGGCTGGGCAGGTAAAGCGGATGCACCGAAGATCACCGCGCTGAAAGATGTTCGCCATAGCGAAGAAGCGCGCGTTTCCACCGGCATCGGCGAATTCGACCGCGTGTTGGGCGGTGGCCTGGTGGAAGGCGCCGTGGTGTTGGTGGGCGGCGACCCGGGTATCGGCAAGTCCACGTTGCTGCTGCAAGCACTGGCGGCGATGTCGGCGAGCTTTCCAGCGCTGTATGTGACCGGTGAGGAGTCGCTGGCGCAGGTGGCGGGCCGTGCTGTGCGTTTGGGTCTGCCGTTGGATGACCTGCAGGCGCTGGCCGAAACCGGTATCGAGAAGATCCTGGACCATGCGGTCGCGGCGCGTCCCAAGTTGATCGTCGCCGATTCGGTGCAGACGTTGTGGACCGAATCGCTGACCGCCGCACCTGGATCGGTAAGCCAAGTGCGCGAGAGCGCGGCGCGACTGGTGCGCTATGCCAAGGAAACCGGCACCGCTGTTTTTCTGGTCGGGCACGTCACCAAGGAAGGCGGTATTGCCGGGCCGCGCGTGCTGGAGCATATGGTCGACGCGGTGCTGTACTTCGAGGGCGAAAGCGGCAGCCGCTTCCGCGTGCTGCGTGCGTTCAAGAACCGCTTCGGCGCGGTGAACGAACTCGGTGTTTTTGCGATGGGCGAAAAAGGATTGAAGGAAGTTCCCAATCCCTCCGCCATCTTCTTGTCCGGCGGCAGCACCCAGCAACCCGGCAGCTGCGTGCTGGTGACGCGCGAAGGCACGCGTCCGCTGATGGTGGAAGTGCAGGCGTTGGTCGATTCCTCCCCGCTGTCCAATCCGCGCCGCGTCGCGGTAGGCCTGGAACAGAACCGCCTGGCCATGCTGCTTGCCGTGCTGCATCGGCACGGCGGCGTGGTGGTCGGCGACCAGGACGTGTTCGTGAATGTCGTCGGTGGTATCCGCGTGCAGGAAACCGCAGCCGATCTGCCGGTATTGCTGGCGGTGCTGTCGTCGCTGCGCGACCGGCCACTGGCGGAAAAGACGGTGGCCTTTGGCGAAGTGGGGCTCTCCGGCGAAATCCGACCAGTGCCCAACGGCGAGGAGCGATTGCGCGAAGCGGCGACCCACGGCTTCAAACGCGCCATCGTGCCCAAGGGCAACGCGCCGAAATCGGGTGCGTTCAAGGGATTGGAAGTGATCGCAGTGGAGCGCTTGTCGCAGGCGCTGGAAGCGGCGGCGGAGTAGGGAGTTACCGAGCAGGACGTAGAGCGGAGCTCACCCCCGCCGCAACACCAGCTCAAGCACGAACTTGCTGCCGAAGAACGCCAGCACAAGCAGCGTCATTGCCGCGAGCGTCCAACCCACTGCTTTGCCGCCGCGCCACCCGTAGCGCCAACGGCCCACCAGCAATGCGCCGAACGCCAGCCACGAAAGAATGCTCAGCACGGTTTTGTGCGCCAAGTGCTGGGCGAAGAAGTTCTCGACGAACAAGGTGCCGGTCAGCAGCGTCACCGTAAGCAGCGCGAAACCGACCGCGATGGTGCGAAACAGCAGGTCTTCCAGTTCGGTCAACGGAGGCAGGGCACGCAGCCATGCATGGAATTCGCGGCGACGTAGCGCACGTTCCTGCACCCACAGCATCAGCGCAAGCAGCGCGGCAATCGCCAGCGTGGCATAGGCCAATAGCGCCAGCCAAGCATGCAGCTGCAAGCGCCAGTCCAGAACCGGGGCAGGGACATGGCCGTTGGCGTGATACGTGAACAACAGCAGCGCTGCCAGCGGGAACGCCACCACGCCCAAGGCGGCCATCCTGCCTTGTGCGCCAACCAGCGATGTCATGGCAGCCATGCCCAGGCTGACCAGCGAGAGCGCGGCGAAAAAATGCATGTCCGGGCCGCCCGCCGTGGTCCGCGCCACCCAGAGGTGATAGCCGCCGTGCAGCAGCACCGCAACGGCAGCCGGCCACACCCAGATTCGCGCGCTGCTCCCACTGTCCTGGACCACGGCCCGGACCAGCAGTCCCGTAGCCACGAAATAGAGCGCTACTGCGATGAGAATTATTGTCATCCCGGAAGTGTCGCACATCGGCATTGCCCTTCAAGGGGCGCGGCTGCCTGCACGCCGCGCCCGCCGGGCATCCGCGACAGGTACGGAAAGGCGCGCGCATCGCCGGGCTATAATCCGCATCCGTTTACCGCCTGCAGTCCGCACTCATGTTTGAATCCCTCACCCAGCGTCTTTCCGGCACCATCGAGCGCCTGCGCGGCCGTGGCCGCCTGAGCGAGGAAAACATCCGCGAGGCCACCCGCGAAGTGCGCATCGCACTGCTTGAGGCCGATGTGGCGCTGCCGGTGGTGCAGGCACTGATCGAACGCATCAAGGTGCGCGCCGTCGGCCAGGAAGTGCTGAAAAGCCTGACGCCCGGCCAGGCGCTGATCAAGATCGTCCGCGACGAGCTGACCACGGTCATGGGCTCCACCGCCAATGATCTGAACCTCAACGTCCCGGCGCCGGCGGTGATCCTGATGGCCGGCCTGCAAGGCGCCGGCAAGACCACCACGGTCGCCAAGCTGGCCAAGCACCTGAAGGAGCGCCGCAAGAAGAAGGTGATGGTGGTCAGCGCCGACGTCTATCGCCCGGCCGCTATCGAACAGCTGAAGACCCTGGCCCAGCAGGTAGACGTGCTGTTCTTCCCGTCCGACGCCGGGCAGCAGCCGGAAGCCATCGTCCGCGCCGCCATCGACGATGCCCGCAAGTCCTTCGCCGATGTCCTGATCGTCGATACCGCCGGCCGCCTGGCGATCGACGAAGCGATGATGGCCGAGATCAAGGCACTGCACGCGGCGGTCAAGCCGGTGGAAACCCTGTTCGTGGTCGATGCCATGACCGGCCAGGACGCGGCCAACACCGCGAAGGCCTTCAGCGAAGCGCTGCCGTTGACGGGCGTGGTGCTGACCAAGACCGACGGCGATGCGCGCGGCGGCGCGGCGCTTTCGGTGCGCTACATCACCGGCAAGCCGATCAAGTTCATCGGCGTGGGCGAAAAGCCCGACGGCCTGGACGTATTCCACCCCGAGCGCCTGGCCAACCGCATCCTGGACATGGGCGACGTGTTGTCGCTGGTCGAACAGGTCGAACAGAACGTCGATCAGGAAAAAGCGGCCAAGTTGGCGGCCAAGGTCGCCAAGGGCAAGAAGTTCGACCTCAACGACATGCGCGATCAGCTCGAACAGATGCAGAACATGGGCGGTCTGAGCGGCCTGATGGACAAGCTGCCGGGCATGGGGCAGATCCCCGAGCACGTGAAGCAGCAGGTGCAGCAGGGCAAGGAAGTGCCGCGCATGGTGGCCATCATCAATTCGATGACCAAAAAGGAGCGCCGCAATCCTGCCTTGCTCAATGGCTCCCGCCGCGCCCGCATCGCCCGTGGTTCCGGCACCACGCCGGCCGACGTCAATAAGTTGATGAAGCAGTATCAGCAGATGGAAAAGATGATGGGCAAGCTGGCTGGCGGCGGCATGAAAGGATTGATGCGCGGCATGAAAGGCATGATGGGCGCGCGCGGCGGCATGCCGTTCCGTTGATTCGCTTTGACTGGTGTAGGAGCGACGGTTTTTAACAGCCCAATGGCTGGCCAAGCCGCGATGTGATGCTTGGATAACCGTCGCGGTCCGGTGCCGCACGCAGGCATCGCTCCCGCGGACAACGTTGAGATCGCATCCGAGACGGTACCAAACCTCATGTCCATCGCCTTCCTCAACGGTAATCCTGCCAGCGCCAATGATTTGCGTGCATTGGCGCTGACCAACTACGGCCACTTCACTTCGATGCAAGTGCGCGGCCGGTCGGTGCAAGGGCTGGACTTGCATCTGCGCAGGCTGCAGAACGCCACGCGCGAATTGTTCGACAGCGAATTGCCGGCGGCACGCATCCTGGACAATCTGCGCATCGCGCTGGATGCAGGCGAGCCGGACTGCTCGCTTCGCCTCACCGTATTTGCCCGCGGCTTCGATTATCGGCATCCGGCCGGCGAGTTTCTCCCCGACTTGCTGGTGTCGTTGTCGCCGCCGGCGAGTCCGGACAAGCCGGCATTGCAATTGAAGTCGTATCCGTTCGTGCGTTCCATGCCGCATATCAAGCACGTGGGCACATTTCCGCTGTTCCACTACCGGCGCCTGGCGATACAAGCAGGCGCCGATGATGCGTTGTTCGTGACGCCGGACGGCGCCGTTTCCGAAGGCTCGATCTGGAACATCGTCTTTTGGGACGGGGAGAGGGCGGTCTGGCCGGAGGCGCCCGCGCTGCGTGGCGTGGCTGAACAGCTGCTTCAGGCCGGCCTGGACCAGCTAGGCATGGCACAGCAGCGCCGCCGGGTGACGGTGGAAGAAGCGAAGGGATTCCGCGCTGCCTTTGCCACCAATGCGAGTGGAATACAGGCGGTGCTTGGGATCGACGGGGCCGTCTTCGGAACCGATGAGACGCTGCTGGCCCAACTGAGGGCTGCCTTGGCCAGCCAAGCCTGGCAGGCTGTTGGCTAGGCGGGCCGAACCTGGTTTCCTTCCCGCATTCAATGGCTTAGAATAGCCGGCTTACCTCGCCATTCTGGCGACTGGGCAACACTGGAAAACAAAGCACATGGTCAAGATCCGTCTCACCCGTGGCGGCGCGAAGAAGCGTCCCTTCTACCACATCATCGTCACCGACTCGCGCAGCGCGCGCGACGGCCGCAATATCGAGCGCGTGGGTTACTACAACCCGGTCGCCGCCGGCAACGAAAAGCGCGTCGAGCTGGACATCGCCCGCGTCGATCATTGGGTGGGCAATGGCGCCCAGCTGACCGAGAAAGTCCGCAGCCTGTACAAGGAAGCGGCCAAGGTGCAGGTTTCGGCCTGAGTGGTTGCGCCGCTGCTGCGGCGCATCCTTCGAACCTGATGACTACCGAGCGCCCCACCGTCCAGCAGAAGACAGTTCTGTTGGGGCGGGTAGTGGGCGCTTTCGGTGTGCGTGGCCAGATCAAGATCGAATCCTGGACTGAGCCGCGCGACGCGATTTTTCGCTATCAGCCATGGACGCTGCGCGATGCCGCCGGCCAAGAGCGCGAACTGAGCGGTGTGCGTGGCAAGGAATCAGGCAAGCACCTTGTGGCGACGTTTCCTGGCGTGGAAGATCGCGATGCGGTGGAAGCATTGCGCGGTACCGAAATTCACGTGCCGCGTTCGGCATTGCCGCCACCCAAGCCCGGCGAGTTCTACTGGGTGGACCTGGAAGGCCTGCGGGTGATCAATGCGGACGGCACCGACTTCGGCCATGTCTCGCACTTGTTTTCCACCGGCGCCAACGATGTGCTGGTGGCGCGTGGGGAACGCGAGCGGTTGATCCCATTCGTCGAGCCCGACTTCGTCAAGTCCGTGGATTTCGAGGCGGGCGTCGTCACCGTCGATTGGGATCCCGATTTCTGATCGCAGATGGCCGACGGCACGGCGTGCGCTCCAGGCAGATTGGCAGCGCAGGTATCCTCCAATTCCCGAATTCCGATCCTCCGGCCCCTCATGCGCATCGACGTCGTCAGCCTGTTTCCCGAATTCATCGCGCAATGCGCGGGCTTCGGCGTGGTCGGGCGGGCGCAGGAGCGCGGTCTGCTGGCGTTGCAGGGTTGGAATCCGCGCGACTATGCCGAAGGCGGCTATCGCCGCGTCGACGATCGGCCCTTCGGCGGTGGTCCCGGCATGGTGATGATGATCGAGCCATTGCTGGCCTGCCTATCGGCGACCCGCGCGGCGGATCCCGAGCCGGCGCCGGTGGTGTATCTGAGTCCACAAGGCCAGCCGCTGACTCAGCGGAAGGTTCGCGAGTTGGCCGCTCGCCCGCGCCTGATCCTGCTATGCGGCCGCTACGAAGGCGTGGACGAACGCCTGCTGGCAGCCGAAGTGGACGAAGAGATCTCGATCGGCGATTACGTGCTGTCCGGCGGTGAGCTGGCGGCAGCGGTGGTCATCGATGCGGTCGCGCGGCTGCAGGAAGGCGTCCTGAACGACGCCGAATCCGCGGTCCAGGACAGTTTCGAAGGCGACGGCCTGCTGGATTGCCCGCATTACACCCATCCCAGCGTCCACGCGCTGGGCGACGTGCCGGCAGTCCTGCGATCCGGCGATCACGCGGCCATTGCCCGCTGGCGGCGCCAGCAGTCTCTGGGCCGGACCTGGCTGCGACGCCCGGATCTGCTGGACGAGGCAGGCTTGTCCAAGGCCGACCGCGCCCTTCTGGAGGCGTTCCAGCGGCAATGGCGGGAAAGCGGGCAGGAATAGGCCAAAATTAAGCTGCGGCCTAGCCACAGCGGCCGGAAATCGGGTAACATGCGCGGTTCCTAGGCCACGACCGGCCGCCGGACCCCATAAGAATATCGTGCAGCGCAATCCGGCGACTGCATCAGTTTTTGTTGTCGAACGACACAACCACGCTAACCAAGTAACGGTGCCACCATGAGCAATCTCATCCAGGAATTCGAAGCCTCCCAGATCCAGCGTGAGCTGCCTGCGTTTGGCCCCGGCGACACGGTTGTCGTCAACGTCAAGGTAAAGGAAGGCAACCGCGAGCGTGTGCAGGCCTATGAAGGCGTGGTCATCGCCAAGAAGAACGCCGGCCTGAACTCCGCCTTCACGGTGCGCAAGATTTCGCACGGTTACGGCGTCGAGCGCGTGTTCCAGACCCACAGCGCCGTCATCGACTCGGTCGAAGTGAAGCGCCGCGGCAAGGTCCGCGCCGGCAAGCTGTA